>JAQURG010000128.1 GCA_028715725.1 Methylococcales bacterium | reverse complement strand
CTATGGCTTCGCGTTACTTTTTCAAGCCGGGCTTTCTGTTCTTCTGTTAGTATGATTTCCGAGGCTTTTTTGGACATGCGCCAAGTATAGCCTATAAAATATATTATTAGGGCAACTAGACACTAGCTCAACCGCCATGCCTGATCCGTTATCACAAATCAACGACCAACCTTCATCGCATATAGAGAAACTTCTGGAAGCAGCTAACTCTGCATCTCAGACAGTGGCGGCACTGCATGTGGCATTTATGGCGTTTGTCGTATATCTCGGCGTCATCGTATGGGGCACTACGCACAAAGACCTGCTGCTTATCAGCCCGGTCAAACTGCCGATTCTGGATGTGGAACTGCCACTGACCACTTTTTACGGCTTCGTGCCGTGGATGGTGGTCCTGCTGCATTTCAACTTGCTCATGCAACTGGAGTTGCTCTCTTGCAAACTTTGGAATCTGGACCACGATCTTCCTGATACGCCAGCCGGGCAACAAGTGCGCGATCGCTTGTTCATCTTCCCGTTCACCCACCTCATCGTAGGGCGTTCCGGAGTCTGGTTGATCCGCTGGCTGTTATCCCTGGTAGTTGGTATCACTGTCATCGCTTTACCCTTATTAATGTTGCTGGCGGCACAAATTCGCTTCCTGCCGTTTCACGACGAAGCCATCACTTGGTCGCAGCGCCTCGCGGTTTGGATCGATGCAGCCATGCTGATTACCTTGTGGCCATTGATCGCCTCGCCTCAAGACCGAGCACGGGAATGGTGGCGGAACTTTGGCTTTCAGCTGTTTGGTTACTGGCCTGCTCGGCTCCGGTATCTGAGTACCCTCGGATGGAACCGGCTAATACGATCGCTTCAGCATCGCTGGCCGGACCTGCCTTTGAGCGAAATCGCCATTCGGCCTGTATTGCGGCCCGGAACAGAACCTAAGGGGATGATTTTCTTACTAGTCTCTGTGCCGGTAATTGTTCTGATCAGTATCATCGCAGTCATACCTGGCAGTATTACCGTACAAACTTATTATACTCCGAAGCAAGACAAGCTTCAATATGACATGCCTGAGGAGACTCCCACCTACTTCGAGGATTGGTTGATCCGTAGAGTGCCTGAGGCATGGCTGAGTGTTGTCGTTCATAAATATGATGTTATTTCTTGTACCTCGCTAGCAGCGGCTGAAAAGTCGGAAGCATCTATTCTTCAGGTCATGCTCGGTCCCTGCTCATGGTTCAATTTGGGCTTTTTTTCACGCAATCTAGACCTTAGAGAAGCTAGGCTGGTACCTAAAGAGGTGCCCTTGTCGCTATTGACCCGAGCAATAGACTCTGATAAGAAGGTGCGTGACGCTGCCTTCAAGGAATTTGACGGACTCAATTTAAAAAACCGCGATCTGCGCTTTGCCAATTTGCTCGGGGCCGTGTTACCCAAAGCCGATCTTCGCCATGTCCAGTTGCAGGGCGCGGTTCTATTAAAAGCGAAGCTGCAGGGCGTGGTCGGTTGGGACAAAACCCAATTGCAAGGCGCAATTTTGGGTGGGACTCAGCTACAGAGTGCGGGTCTGACCGAGGCGAATCTACAGGGCGCGGATTTGCGCGGGGCAAATCTGCAGGGAGCTGCCCTAGGCTGGGCAAAACTGCAGAGCGCGGATCTACGCGGGGCGGATTTGCAGGGTGCAGATCTGAATGGGGCGAAACTTCAGGGCGCTGACCTACGCGGAGCGAAATTGCAGGGTGCGAACTTGCGCGAGACTAATTTTCAAGGTGCAAATTTGGTCTATGCCAATCTGCTGGGCTCGGACTTGGCCTTGGCCCAACTACAGGGTGCAGAACTACGTGAGGCGGAGCTGCTGGGGGTTGACTGGTCACAAGCCAATCTCGACGTTATATTTATTGCCGAAAGTTTGATGTCGGATTGGAATGAGCACCAACGGCGCAAACTGGAATCAACACTCAAGCCGATACTGGATAGTGAAAAATTCAGTACATTTCAGACACGTATGAGTTTTGCCAATACGGGATTACCGTCGGGAAAACCGATCAGTCAAGCAAATTGTTACAGCGATAATCCAACCTTACTGGAATGCGAATACCGTGGCCCGTTGCAACTGGGTGCTTACCGTACTGACGTGCTACACCCGAAACTGATTGAACTGGCTTGTTCGGATGCGGCAATTGCTACAGGCATTGCAAGACGTGGTTCCAATAAATCCACGAACAATGATCCGGATTTTGGCCTGGCAGCAGCCTTACTCAAAGCCCTAGACACCCCAAACACCTGCCCAGGATTAACCGCACTGTCGGAACAAACTCGACAAAATTTACAGGAAACAGCAGAACAAGAAAAATAAGCCAAGCCGAAATGATGCAGTATTGCCGAATGTTTCTTATGAGTCGGTAGCGACTGTGATCTCGTTAAGAATTTTACAAAATTGAATGGCTGGCATTAAGAATTGGATTTTTGAGGCTAACGAATAGCAAGTTGTACCAATTGCGGACCGCCGAGATTAATTCTTGAATGGCGGCTTAGGGTCCAGGCCGTGTAAAAACGCTACATCTG
>JAQURG010000127.1 GCA_028715725.1 Methylococcales bacterium | reverse complement strand
GGGTGTGAATTTGTTTATACAGTCTCATTGGCTAGTCTATGAATTAACAAAATCCAGCATCCTACTCGATACAACTCATCTTTGTGAAGTGCACAAGTACTCTTTCAAAAAGTGTACGGTAGTGAAAGTCAGCATAGCGGTGTGGTTACGTAGTAAGGACGCCGTTGTTCGGGTAGAGTTCTGCACAACGCTTGCCGCCAGAGGCGGCAGAAACAGCGTGACGCCGTTGTCGGCAGGACGGCAACCGGAAAGGACGGACTCCGGCGCAGGATACTTTATACTTGGCCGGTTGGGTTAGGGTATTCACAACGGTGTCCGAAGACGTTCTGGAGGCTTCGACAGCCCTCAATTTGTATCGAACCCGTCGGCAAGTCGAACTGGTTTTCAAGCGCTTGAAAAGCCTGTTGGATATGGATGGGTGTAATCAACAAAAGGCTCTAAAGTTTCACGGGATTTTGGCTAACCTCTTGCGCAAAATGGCCTGCGGACAATTTTCGACCTCTCATATTTTAGCTGCTTTTAGAAGCTGTTTTTTGGGAGCTTACAACCCGACGGAATCAATCATTTTTTCATCCGAGAAATCATACTCCCCCTGCAAGTTAAAATGGCTCCGCCGCATGACGGAATCGTTTCGGATGGCTTCCATGAGTTCTTTTTTACGCTCTTCGTTATTATCCTTACCGAGTTCCTTTGCAAGGTAAAGGTAGTTCCAACAAATAAGGGTATTTTTGATCAATATTCCTTGCTAGTCTTAGACCTCGGCCTTCAGGCCGAAAGGAGCTCCCCGCAACAAGCGAAGCGAAGTTGCTTTCTCGGGCGCGGATTGGGGAGGGGATGCAGACCCCTTCCCAATCATTGGCTTCATCCCGCAGGGATGTTTCCTTATTGTTTAGCCGGCGACAGCCTTCCGCAATATCCTGGTCTTCTTTTTCACCTTGAGAGAACGCATGATCATTACCTAGTGAAATCGCCTTGGACAATTTATTCGCCCCCTCGACTTTATTAAGCTGTTTCTCAATCGCGCCTGCCTGAATTCAAGGTCGTCTGCATATTTCAAGATAAACAGCGTCTAAGAACTTGTTCAATATCTTCTGAGTAGGATAGATAATAGGGGCATGAGAAAAGTTTATCCCAGCGACATCAATCGAGAGCAATTTGAACAGATCAGGCCATTGCTGGAGGGTGCCGGCAAGAAAACGCGTCCCCGGACAGTAGACTTGTACGAGGTATGCTGTGCCGTCCTGTACTTGTTGAAGAGCGGCTGCCCGTGGCGCACGCTGCCGAGCGATTTTCCGAAATGGCGTACCGTGCCTCATTATTTTTCAAAATGGAGCGTAAAGCCTGAGCACGATTTAAGCCTGCTGGAGCAGGCGTTAAAAAAATCAGGTGGGCGCGCCCCGACTCAAACAGGGGCGCAACGCCAGGACGAGCTTCTGCAGCGTTGATGCTCACAGCGTCAACAACACGGATAGCGCCAGAGATAAAGGTTATGATGCCGGCAAAAAGGTCTCGGGCATCAAGCGTCATATTTTTGTTGATAGCCAGGGTTTAGCGCATGCGATAGCCGTCACTACCGCCAATATCACCGATCGCCAAGGCGCGCTGGACGCCATTGCCCAGAACGTGACCGGCTTATCGACGGTTACTTGGCTGTGGGTCGATGGCGGCTATACAGGGCAACCTTTTGCTGACGCCGTCCAGCGTTCGCCAGGGGCCACCGTACCAGTCGCCAAACGCCGTGAGCTTCATACCTTTGCTGTGCTTCCGCAACGTTGGCTGGTCGAGCGATCCTTTGCCTGGCTGGAAAAATGCCGGCGGCTTTGGAAGAATACCGAGCGCTTGCTTAACACCAGCTTACAATTCGTTAATTTGGCTTTCTGGGCGTTATTACTGAGAAGATATTGAACAGATTCTTAGGAATCTTGCCAAATTCTTTCAACGCCTTATAAAGCAGGTGCTGATTAGAGTAGGAATTCAATCGCCTGAAAAGCTGCGAAGCTGTCGTTCTTTTTAGCTTAATTGTTACTATAAACCGCACATTTCATCCCACTGGACGCTAGCAATTTCTTCATTGATATACCGATCAGGTTGAAAGCCCTGGGTGTCTTGCGCCGTAGTTTTTATTTTTCCGTTTCTGAATGCATACAGTTTCTGGCGACCCAGTCCTTTGATGCGAGGTGCAAACGTGAAGTTCAGGAAAAAAGTGGCGGCAAATATCACTTCTGAATAACTATGCGTATCCGTTGAATGAATATCGCTTTTTATAACATCGTTGTGCATCAAGCCATCAATCACATAGGGGGCTTTGCGCTCAGCAGAACTGATAACCATTGAATGCCACATCATCTGGCGCATATCGATGAAACTGATTACGCTTGCGCCTTTGTCTTTCCCCAAATATTTGAAGGAATAGTTGGCGTTCAGTGAATCAACAGACACACCGACTTTTTGCCCATCACTGGAGGTATGCAACCAATGCCGTTAACTTAAGCGCCCAACCTTGTAACAAGTTATCATGTGCCATTTAAATTATTAATTGCCATGAAAAATCATGAAATCAACTCGGGCGATGTCGATGCCAACATCCTGTCTCGTGTT
>JAQURG010000126.1 GCA_028715725.1 Methylococcales bacterium | reverse complement strand
TGCTAAATAAAAATTATTGGCCTCACAGTATTTATCAAATAGCGGATTTGCGGGGCAAAAAAAATAAGCGGATTGCAATTGACGGAGTCGGTTTCCTTCCTGTAAGCTCGAAAACTTTATGGCTGAAGAGAAAATCGTGTTTTTCTGCGCGAAGAAAAGGCGCAATTTTTATCGCGCCGGATGGAGCGGATCGATTCCGTTAGAAAATAAATTTTCTTTGTCTGCCATAAAAACCGCAAATAGCAAGAAATCAGAAAAACTTTTATTAAAAATCCGTTCGATTTTTCAAATGGGGCTGACTGTTTTGATCTCGGTTTTGATCATTTTTACGGTTGTCAAAGCCGGCACTATTACGCCGCCTTCCGGCGGAGGAGAGCCAAGCGCGAAATTCTATACTATTTCAGAAATTTATACGCGGTTAACTACTAATGCCGCAGCAACTGAAGGCAGCCACGATTTTACTTTTTCCGACAGCTTAGCCAGTACCGGCCGAACTTTGACGGAAATTTATAATGCTATTCCCACTATTGTTGCCAATACTGTTAAACTAGGCACGAGTTATCTCGGAGTGGCCGGCACGCTTGTTCCTTCTGGCGGCACAGCCGCGCCTGCCGATACTTGCAATGGTTTAACGTTTTACGGCGCTGCTCAGGCTGATTGGAATCTGCAAACCGGCAGCTTGAATCCCGCAGCCGGCACTATTTTGAACGGCACTACTATTTGCGGCGTTGCCGGTACAGTCATTCCTAATCCTGCTTATGGCGATAATAATGCAGCTCAAGTTTTAAACACCGCCAGTAATCCGGGAACTTATGATGTTGCCACTTGCACTTCCAGTTACAATACATTGAATCTTTCTGTCGGCACTGTTAAAACCGGAACAACTTTTGGTAACGGTTTAACCGGAGAATATCCTTCGGCATCCTATCCTTTGTCAGGTGCTATAGGAATTGATGCGGCAGCCGGAGATATTCGCAATGGCCTTGATGCTTGGAACAAAACAGGCGCTCATATTACCGGCACAATGCCTGCTCAAACTTTATCCGCCGCAAGCGAAACAGTTAGCGCCGGCTATTATGATGCAGCGACTTTGTCGGCGGTGGATGCGGATTTGGCCGTAGGCAATATCAAGAGCGGAACAACGATTTTTGGAATATTGGGCACATTGGTTGCTTATCTCTTCGGTGATAATGATGCTTCAAAAGTATTAACGACTGCCGCAACCGCCGGCACGTACAACGCCGCTAATTTATCGACGGCGACAGTTAAAAAAGGCACAGTGTTCGATGTTTCTTCCACTGGCGCCTATTCCGGCTATCCTGGTACAGGCTGGACTGGCACCGTCATAACTCAAGCCGCCTGCGATGCTCAAAATCCGACTTGGTATTGGTTTGAAGATGGCAACGGTGACGGCGACACCACTGATCCCGAAGACGGTGTTTGCGTTCGAGCATCAACTGTCACTTCTTTGTCTTGGAACGGCTCAGAACAGATTGGCTCAACGCCTATTACCGCTCAGGCGGCGACTGGCGGTTCGGCAAATTCCATTATTAAGACGGGCGCGGTTTGGACGGCGAACGCTTACGCGGACATGGTTGTTAAAATTACTGCCGGTACCGCTATCAACTGTTGGGGCATTGTCAAGTCAAATACTGCCGATACTATTAATGTGTATGGCTCATGGCTTTCTTCCGCCTATGCTTCAAATTGCGGCACGCCGGATGCCACATCGGTTTTCGCTGTTGAAGATGACGGTTTTGCTCTTTATGATAATTCCTGGATAGGCGACTGGACATGCACTGGCAGTTTTCCAAACGGCGCGCCTAGCTGGGGATCTTATCCAACCTCAGCGCAGGTTGGCGCTGGCGCCATTGCTTTGGCTTCGGCTGATTGTTATGACGGCACAAGAGATTTGCTTCCTACTGAAGCAAGCCGTGCAGTCAGAACCGGCACAGCCACGGCAACTTCAACTACATCCATCACTGACTCTTCGCTTTCTTTGGACGCCAATGCATGGGTTGGGCAAAAGGTGCTTATTACCGGCGGGACTGGTTATGGTGGTTACGGAAGAATTGAAAGCAATACGGCAACTGCAATTACGGTAGATAGTTGGACAGGCGGTGATCCAGATGTGGGATCTACATTTGCCATCGTCTATCTTATTCCGCACGCAACCTATAACCCCAACACTGATGTTGACGGAAATGATGATGACCAATTGAACGGCAACAACGGTCCGCTGACGCAGGAAGTTTTGAATAATTGGAAAGGAACCAAACTGCCAACGGCTAGCGATTTTTTCGGATTTTGCGGTTATAAGGACGGCGGATCTAATTATGAAAGCACGACCGGGACATCTACGGCTGATAAGACCTACGGCAATTACGGCGGACAAATCGGTAGAACGGATGAGTTTTTGGATTTGGCTAATAGCGGTTCTTGGGAGTGGCTTTCTGAGCAGCACAATTACAGTAGTGCGCGCATAGCCGGCAATTACGCCTGCTCGTACTTCACTTATAGTTATGTCTACTATAGCTACCGTTTCAGAGCAGTGTTTCGTCCCTAAGTATTCCCGCCAGGAATTTGTTGATTTGTTAATTTGAATTATTTGAT
>JAQURG010000125.1 GCA_028715725.1 Methylococcales bacterium | reverse complement strand
AAGGCGCATCATGAGCGCAGCATCCGCCGGCGTGGCAATGCCTCCTGCTGCGAAGTTTACTACAGGAAGCCTCTGCAGCTCTGCTGTCTCTTTCACAAGCTCGATGGGCGCCTCAATCTTTCGCGCCACGGCTATGAGTTCCTCATTACCTTTGCCCTTGAGTTCCCTTATCGCGCCCATTATTGCGCGCATGTGCCTAACAGCCTCTTTCACATCGCCGGTTCCTGCTTCTCCCTTTGTCCTTATCATCGCCGCGCCCTCGTTAATCCTGCGAAGCGCCTCGCCAAGGTCGCGTGCGCCGCAAACGAATGGTATGGTGAATACTGTCTTGTCGATATGGAAGCTCTCATCCGCAGGCGTGAGCACCTCGGATTCGTCCACCATGTCAACGCCGAGTGCTTCAAGGATTTCAGCCTCCACAAAATGCCCGATACGCGCTTTAGCCATAACAGGTATTGTGACGGCGTCGATGATAGCCGCGATTACCTGCGGGTCAGCCATTCTTGCGACCCCGCCTGCTTTCCTTATATCCGCTGGCACCTGGTGAAGCGCCATCACAGCCACAGCGCCGGCATGCTCTGCTATCAGCGCCTCCTGCGGCGTGGTGACGTCCATTATAACCCCGCCTTTTTGCATCTTCGCAAAGCCGCGCTTTAGAAGTTCTGTGCCGTGTCTTAATTTTTCAAGCTGCATAAAATGTTATTCTTTCTTAGAATGTGAGATATTATACTTTGTGCCATTTATCTTTATCCCTGCTGTCGCGTGCGCCGGGGCATGTTATGTTGATAAGAAGGCTCTAGCTCCTCTTCACCCCAACCCTTCCCCCTTTATCAGAAAGAGCAAACCCGAGTTTTTTAAGATACCGCGCCGCCTGCCCTGTCCCATGTATCAGGATTTCCGCAAGGTCTGCAACTTCATCGATATCCGTGCTGAGGTTAAAAGAGTCAAAAACCCCGAGCTTAAGACAGTTTTTCTTTGCGATTTCGCAGTGTTTCAGGAAACTTGCGCCGTAGTAATCCACATGGAATCTTGAAGGGGTCCGGATAAACAAAGCATTGGTGCCGCCCATCCTCCCGGGCACGATTACGATATCTGATGACACGGCGGCAATATCAATTATATTTTTTACTGAGACAAGAGGTATATCAGCCATTATAATCAGAACTGGCTCGTCTATCGAGTGCGAGGTCATTTTTTTCAGGTATTCGTTGAGAGCCTCATTCAAGCCCTTTTCGGTCAATACGAGATTCGCACTCCCGGTTTCGATTATGGATGTGGACAGCACATCAATCGCATCAAAACATCCGCAAGCCTGTAAGGTTTCAACCACATCGCAAAGCATCGCCATCGCAAGCTCTTCGCGCTCATTTTCCATGAGGAGCGCGGATAATCTTGACTTTGCGTTGTTTTTCTTAAACGGGATGACAGCCCTCATATTGCCCAGAAGACAGGGTATGGCAATAAAAAGCTTTTGAAACGGATTTCAAGAACAAAAAATCAGCAAAAAACGCCCCGCTTTCAACCTGCAACCGCGCCGCTGCTTCGCATCGGTGGCACCTATCGCCTTATGGAGGAGCGGGAACGAACGCGGATGCGTCACGGACCCACTATGAATCGGCAGGGCATCACGGCGCTGGCGCATAAGGGTTTCTATCGCCGCTATGCTTATGACTTTTATCTATCGGCTTGATTGAAATCCTTTTATTCAGGCGTATGTTTAGATAGAAAACAATATCATAAAATTCATTATGGAGTAGAACTGTGATATTACATTAATAAAGAGAATTGAGTGGTAAAGATATATGAATAATAAAAATCTTGGACTGTCCGTTGGGACTATTCTGTTGGTAGTGGCAATAGTAATTGCTTTATTGTTGCCAAAACCAAAAGCTTTGGAGTTCTTCACGATACTGCTGGCGAGTATTGCAGCAGCTTATGCAGGTTTTACGTTTGCTGATAGAAGCCGAACACAAGATCTCATTATTGAAATGGCAAATATCAGTATGTATTTGGTTCTTGTCCTTCTCAGTCTCTGGGTAACGCCCTATTTTCTCGTAGCAGGATATTTCTGGCATGGTGTGTGGGATGCTATTCACCATGAAAAAATTAAACTTGTCCACACGAGAGTTCCAGAATGGTACATTTATGGTTGCATATTCTTTGATTTTGCTATTGGAGCATTCATTCTAATATGGATAATTTAGCGAGAAACTGAGGCTGTGGATGCCTATTTGATAGATTAAGGCAATACGTGGTTACTAAAAAAGGATTGCGCATGATTTGCACGGCGCATCGAGCAGATGCGCGATGGTTCTGGTTCAATGAGGTCATCGAAATTCTTTCTTAACTGCGCCGCTGCTTCGCATCGGTGTTGCTAATGTTCTTTGGGTGCACGTGAATTTTGTTTATACAGAATAATCAGGCTATACATAATTCAACAGACAAGGATAATACAAATAAAAGCAACGTAAGTGAAACCCAAGAAAAATATGATTAAAAAAGACGTTATTATCATTGGAGCGGGCGCATCAGGCATGATGTGCGCCATTGAATGCGGAAAAAGAGGGCGCTCTGTCCTTGTTCTTGACCACGCTTCCAAAATCGGGAAGAAATTACGTATTTCCGGGGGCGGAAACT
>JAQURG010000124.1 GCA_028715725.1 Methylococcales bacterium | reverse complement strand
GTCTTCGCCTTTGCTAAACAAGCCTTGCCTTGCTCCAGAAATTCACTCCCGCTAGCCGTTCTCGCCATCGCCGCTCCCATGATAAAGCACGGCTTATTATTTCATCTATGAAGTAGAAATGGAATTAGATTGCTTCAGCTATATTCCAAGCAGACATTTTTTCATAACTTTTACTGGTTACTTGATGAGTGCGAGCCAGCAATGGTCGGGTGTTTTTAAGACGTTCAGGCAAAGCTATTCCAAGCTCTTTATCAAGAATAATAAAATTGATTTATTTGTAATTATAAGATTTTGTACTATCTTTAAAGGCAACTGGAGCAAATAAAGCATCAGCAAGTTATTCCAGTGTTTGGCCTAATAATATAGGCATTTTTAATCTGAAAAAGGCAAAACCATCGAAAGGTGGTGACGCAAAATTACCAGTCTAAAGGAATTTTCCTATGACAGTGGGATCGCCAGAATCAAAGTGTAGTTTAGAAGCTTCTTCTAAAATTCGACTGTTCATGAATTTTAGAGAGTCTCTTTATTACTTCAAATTGATACCGTTCACCCAATGTAGGAACTCCTCGGACCTAAATCATTTTTAGGAGAAGAGTTGTGAAAACATACAATCAAACCAAAACCTTAGGTGCAGCCCTGGCTTTGAGCCTTATCGCTATGCCTTATCTTGCTCACGCAGAGCAAAACCCTGTGACTTCAAATTTACAGGCACTTGCGGTATCCTATGCTCAAGAAAGCAATGCGGTGCTCGCGCAAGATCACTGGACTCGTATTGAATTTAGTGGTACGTATAGTGACCCAGTCGTTATAGTTAACGGCTCAAGCGCCAACGAAAATAATTCTTATGTAGTGGGTATTCGTAATGTAGATGCGATGGGTTTCGAAATCAGTCTCAAAAATTGCACTAACGCCACCAATAGTCCGGTTCAGGAAGATGTGAGTTACGCCGTTATCGAGAGAAGCCAGTTACCTGCCACAGAAGGTGTTAATGCTGACATCGGACAGAAATTTTTGTGGGGTGAATGTACAACAGCAACTCCAACCCAGGTTGATATAGCAACTAATGATATCTAGTTCAGCCCTTCTCAAGTCAGCGCAAGTTCTGTTAAAGCGCCGGTTATGAAACCCTTGTGCCTGTTCGCGCTGGCCGTGCCTCTGATCTCCACACAGGTTGCATGGGCGGCTGACGAAATTCATTGGACCATTACCGGTAAAGATTCGGTCACTTTTAACTGGCGGGGTAGTGCGGCAGAGAATTCGATCGGTTATGGGCTCCTTTCGGGAGCATATACCCAGGTCGTGGCAACTACTCCGAATCCCAATCCGGTTTCATCCAGTGGCCCTTTCTGGGAAGCAACGCTAACCGGTCTCAGAGAAAACAGGCGCTATTACTACAAAATTGGCAATAAGCCTGAGCGTAGTTTTTTCACTGGACCGGTTTCGGGTCGTTCTGATTTTAATGGCTATGCGCAGGGTAATATAGGCAGCACGTCTACTTATTTTGATATGGGTGGCGTTCAGGATCTGATCGTTAGTGACCCGCAGCCAGCCTTTGTGGTAGGCTTGGGCGATCTGACGCTCGGCAATATCAATGGAAAAGCTGAAGTCGATCAGCATTTTAATGATGTCATGGCCTGGTCAACTCAACTCGCTTAATGCCGGTATGGGGAGCAAGCGAGTTGGTTACCTTCGGTTCCGCCAGTTTTAAAAACTATAAAGGCCGCTTTGCGGTTCCTAATTCACAGACATCGCCTAACTCTCCGCTCGCGGGAGGAGAAGACTGGTACTGGTTTGATTATGGTAATGTCCGGTTTATCACCCTGCCGGAACCCTGGACGGGCGCCTGGATTGACTGGATGACAAAAGCCGGTATGCTGATGCTTCAAGCCCAAAGCGATCCTAACATCAACTTCATTGTCACTTTCGTGCATAGAGCTGCGTACTCATCCGGCCATAAGGCCGGGTCTACCGAGCTGAAAGGCATGCTGGATACTTTAGGTGACACGTATAGCAAGTACCAACTCAATATCAATGCGCATAGTAATAATTACGAGCGCAGCTGCGCAGCTTCCCTCAGCACGGTGTAACTCATGTGACTGCCGGAACCGGGGGCGCCCATCTCGCCCAGGATGGTGACTGCTTGTGGCTAACCTGCACAAAACCTGCCTGGTCTGCTTTCCGAGCCATGCATCTTGGCATCTTGAAGTTACATTTCAGCCTTTCCGGTATAGAGGGTTCGTTTATCTGTGGCCCTGAGGGGGGCGGCGTTAATGATGTGTCTTGCCAGTCAGGCCATGTCCTTGACTATTTTGTTATTGGTACTTCAGCTGGCCCATCCTGATCTTCCGGATTGCTTTGATAAAGAGTTTAGGCAAAATGATGGGGTGCATTTTATATTCAGGCGTTCCAGTTTAAATAACCTGAGTTCGGTTTAAGCATTCCGTAGAAGAGGCAGTAAATCAGCCTCACGTAATTGCAGAGCCGGCTTTTTATCTTGATAGGAATAAGCAAGCAAACTCGCGATGATATTGGACATGATGATATTGGACATATAATTAGTCAATGAGCGATGTCTCGAGTGCTCGAGATCCCCAAGATTCTTGAGCTGGTCATTGATCGTTTCAATGATGCTGCGCTTGCGCAGAAGCACTTTATCAAAAGCATCAATAGCTTGAGCTTTCATGTTCTTTTTCAAGGTGGTA
>JAQURG010000123.1 GCA_028715725.1 Methylococcales bacterium | reverse complement strand
CCGCTTTGCTCCGTTAAATCATGGGGTGCATTTTATGACACCGTGTGGGTAAGGAGGAGTCCATATCATCATTGCGATAACGATGTTGCATACCCCTTGCTGGGTATGCAACCAGTGAAGCAGGACGACTGGGGCCGCCGAAGGCATAAGCAGTCGCGTAGTTTTTGCCGCTTGCTGGACAGGGATGCCCATAAAAGCTTTCGCAAAAATAGCGACTCCCCGCATTTGGATCATTAGGAAGATGAGAGCCATGTAATTTTTCGAGTGCGGTAAGGGCGATGCGTGGATCAGATTTCGCATACTGACTGAAAGTTCTATGACCTAGCAAGGCATAATGCCAACGCAAGAAAACAAGTCTGGCCTTACTATTTGCGCTAATGTGTGTTTTAAAAGTAGCTATTGAGTTCCAAAGCCTGCAATATTTTAAATTTTGCAATGGCCAAAAGGAAACGCCGCAAGCGCTAGGCAACTGATTTAAACGCCAGAAAATGGAGTCTGATCCGAGCCCTGTTGCCGGCAGCTTTGCCGGGTGTCGGCCAAGGCAAGTCAATTTACGAAAGGTAGTGAACGCTATTTTTTATAGAGTCGGTAGTGGCTGTGCATGGCGATTACTCCCGATAACCCACGTTCCACCGTATCAAACAGTATGCGGCTATTTTTGGTGCTGGGTTAAGGACACGAGGTGGGAACGTATGCACGATACCCTCCGTGCAAAAGGCAGACAAAAAGCGGGACGGCATAAGCATCCGACAGCGGGCAGTAGGGATAGGCAGAGCGTCAAAACAACAGCCTTGGCTGGCGTCAAAGGATTGGATGCTGCCAAATCAAAACAAGGGCGTAAACGCCACATACGGGTTGATACCTTGGGACTACTTAGGGTGATCGTGGTGACGGCCGCCAATGGGCAAGAAAAGGAAGGGGCAAAATTGATACTGGCAACCCTCGCAGGAAGTTGCAAAAAACTGCGGCGCGTTTGGGTGGACGGCGGTTACCGCGGCATGGCCTTTACCCTTCGGGTGGCTGAGCGCTTCCGGATTATCTGGACAGTTAGGCTCCGTTCCGACGGAGCTCGGGGCTTTGAGTTACTGCCGCATCGGTGGGTTGTTGAGCGCACGTTTGCATGGCTTTATCACGATCGCCGTTTGAGCAAAGATTACGAAGTAAGCCTTGAATCCAGCAAAGCATTTGTTCATATCGCGATGATTAATTGGATGCTGGTCAGGCTTTCCTTGGGGAAGGTATCAAACTTTTAAAACACACACTCAGCTTGTGCAATTTGTTTTTCGTTTCCCGGCGTGGGTCTTTCAGGTCTTCTAAGTAGGGCATCGGATTCGGCAGCATCTTTATTCTCTCTGCAAATGACCTATTTTATACTCTTTCCCTTGTCAATGGAGAGATAGCGCGATTGCCCTGTATGACTCAGGAATATTTGTTAAAGTAGTGCTTCAGATTTAGTATTAGGACTTTCGCTTCCCAAGGCTAATAGAGTATTGTAGCGGGCACGATCACCAAGCAAAAATATGTTGAATACCTGATCAGCACGCCGATCAACTACACCTGCTTTAACCTAGCGGAGCATTTGGATAACGTCAGTCACGACATGGTCAGCAATTTCCTAAAACGCAACCGGATTACCGCCCGGCAGGTGTGGGAGATGGTAAAAGGTCTGATCCGTAACATTGCCGAGGCGTTCCTGATCATTGATGACAGCGTGCAAGACAAGCGCTATTCCAAGTCGATCGAGTTAGTGAAAAAACAGTATAGCGGTGCGGAAGGTGGCTTGGTGCGCGGCATTAGCGTCGTGAACATGGTGCATAGCGACGGTCGGGAACATTACCCGATCGATGATCGGATTTATGACGCTGAGGCCGACGGCAAGACGAAAAACGACCCTTTCCGAGAGATGCTCATCCATGCTTTTGCCGATAAACATATCCTGGCGAAAACCGTGTTGTTTGATAGTTGGTATAGCGCGTGGGGAAACTTAAAACTCGTCCATGCGTTGAAGAAGACCTTCTTCACCACGCTGAAAAGCAATCGTTTGGTGAGTCCGAGTAAAGAAGAGGGCTATGTCCGTCTGGAGGCCATTGATTGGACGACACCGGAACGGCTGCAATTCGGCGTCATCGTCAAACTGAAAAAGGTCCCATTCAAAGTGAAATTATTCAAGCTAGTTGCTCCAAACGGCGACATTGACTTAGAGCTTATCCGTAAATAATATTTCACTACCGTACACTTTTACCGTATAAATATATATATATTTAATCGATGTGTTACAACTTCATAATGGAAAACGAACAAAACGGGGGAAGCGGTACACCCTTAGTTAAAAACCGTTTCAATAAGCGCTTAGCCAATTCAAACACACTTAAATCGCAGCGGTCTGTTCTGAGAATTGTCTTATGCCATCCCGTTTTCAGGGCATAAACGCCCGAATAAATCATCCACACATAAGCCAGCGAGAGGGCAATCAGCAGTCGTGAAACCCGCAGGGGGTCAACTAATCCCGACTTTTGCAATTGAAACCCACGACCCTTAAAATCCGAAAACATGGTTTCAATGCGGAAACGTTTTCAGTACCTCGACAGGCCTCTTCAGGCAGCGTAAAATGGCTGACCCGCTAAATCGGCTCCTCATACTTTCGCCCCCACCAGGCCACTGCCATCACAGGCCCATAACGGCGGCTTGTAAAGCAGACATCAAGCAGG
>JAQURG010000122.1 GCA_028715725.1 Methylococcales bacterium | reverse complement strand
GTTTCGCGGCGCGGATCGGTAAGATCGGCAAAATAAGGGCGTGGATCAGGCAACATACAGCTTTTTGTCAAAAAACAGACTTTAACAAATTTCAGGGTTCAATGGGTAGATAGCGCGATTGCCCTGATCTTTAAAAATAGTTTTTTCACCATTTTGAAAAAGTTGTAGCGTTAGCGAAAGGGTAGTTAAAATACAAGACTCTGACACGGCGTTAAGTCCTTGCTGAAGCGACGTCGTGTGCGAGTGAAGCGAAATAAGCGATTTGGTGGTCGGCAGGACGAATGTGAACCGCCGAAGGCAATAAATGCCAGGATTTTTCGCTGCTATTAAAACCGGATGGATCCCGTTTGAGCTTTCGCGAAAATCCTGGCGCGCTTGCTAATTTACTGTATTACCGCTGATAGTATTACCACCAGTGAAATCGCGAATAGCTCCAAACTTAGTCTGGGTATTGTTCAATAAACTATTATTGGTAATTGTATTGCCTCTAGTTTGATTTAACAATATTCCCGCATACCCCTTGCTTCCACTAATAATGTTCCCCGTAGCAGTTACACTGGTTACATTAGGATCTTCAATTAGAACACCAGCTCCCCAAACGCTTAGTGTGCCGTTATTGGTGATTGTATTGCCTTGAATTAAAATATTATTCACATAGGCACTAGTGTCTCGGAACAGCGGCATAACAACATGTACACCACTTCCATGATTATTTAAAAACTGATTATTAAGTATTTGTACAGAAGATACGTAATCCCCATTTTTATCGGGTTCTATATCGATACCATCTTGCGGTTTGTGTCCGTAAGTATTCTTAAATATAGAATCTCTAATAACCACATGGTCACAAACATACAAAGTCATCCCTTGTCTCCTGTTATCATCCGCCACTACTGAATAGAAATTTACATTAGTAGAATGTCCATCAAGAACAAAACCATCACCCCACATTTCTCTTGATTCAACTGCGTCTATATAAACATTGCTTGAACCATAGATATAAATTCCAAAACCCCATTGACCATTACAATTATCAGAGTTAGGGCATTGTGAATCAACCGGGGTGGTAAATGCGTTATCACCAGAAGTTAAATGTGAATGTCTTTCCCCAAGTAATTTTCCGCCGACAACATTAACATTGCTATTATGTCCAATATATAAAATTGCATAATTACCAAAAGCATTTGGTCTAAGTTTAATGACTGCACCAGCGTCCATTTTAAAGGTCATATTGCTTTTAAGATTAAGAGCCGACCGAGGCCAAAAATCGCCTGACGTCACCAGATAAGTTCCGGCTGGAACAAAAACTGTGCCCCCAGTTCCTCCTACCTGATTGATTGCATTTTGAATTGCCATTGTATCGTCGGTAACACCATTACCACTTGCGCCTTTATCCCTTACATTAACGACAAACGATGAAGTTGGTGCGGGAGCATGGAAAGAAGACGAAGTTGTAAGTGCAGCAGGACTATCGGTAGTTGTAGGTGCAGCAGAACTATCGGTAGAAGTTAAACATATGCTATAACGCTTTCCGTTAGTTCCTGGATAGGTATCGTCTGAAGAAGAAAAACGAAGTGCCTCTCCTGTTCCATCAGGATTGCTCCAATGACTGAATCTTCCCTGACCAGAATTTCTGATATCAACATGGTGAGAGTGCGCAGGTCTCAATTCCACACCATCCTCAAACAATCGAAGAGTTGATTGTGTCAGGTTGTTTACATTG
Source organism: Methylococcales bacterium (assembly GCA_028715725.1). Taxonomy (GTDB): domain Bacteria; phylum Pseudomonadota; class Gammaproteobacteria; order Methylococcales; family Methylomonadaceae; genus JAGXGJ01. The sequence continues at coordinate 989 of JAQURG010000122.1, read as the reverse complement.
TCAGCGGGTACTCCATTCGTACCATTGACTCGGAAACTATAGCCTCCATCACTCCATCCATCGGAAAGATCGAGAGGAATTTCAGGACAATTAGCGGCGAACGCCATACCAGCTGTTAAAAGACTCAAAGTGTGTATCAGAATTCCATTTCTTATTAAAGTGAAGCTTATTTTCATTATAAAACCAGTTAGATGATTTGAAGTTTAAGTTTAAAGTGGACCCCATTGTCCAGACGAATAATCGCCTGGTTTAAGATAGAGCCCTGTTCACATTCCAGCTGAATGGCGCTGTCCCAATCCTGCTTTACGAGTTCTAATGTCGTCCCCGCATCATTATATTTATCAATAATCTTAGCGCCGCCGTCCATCGCCGTTTGATACACCTCATCGGGTGTTTCGTAACTCAGCGACTGGTGCCGACGGTCTTCGTTGTAGAACAGGAAGTACTGCGTTAACCCCAGCAACAAGTCCTGCATGCCGTCGTATTTTTTCAAATAGACATTTTCATATTTCACGGTCCGCCACAGTCTCGACAAAAATATTGTCCAGCGCGCGGTGAGCTCAGCGCCAGTAGCAGGGAATTGTTCGAGCGCCTGGATCAGCGCTTCGCCAATGCCCGGCCACAATCCGAGAAGGATAGATGGAAAGCCGACATCAGCGGTGTGTTGTCGGTTGTGCTTACGCTCGGCGTACTTGGCTTCCTGTACTTCCAGCTCATGGGTCAACACAAGTCGCTCAAGTTCATCGAGCCGGCCCAGGTGCATGGGTCCATCGACGACCTAGTCGGCATGGGGGGACATCAAGGCCGAGGTGGCGCAAATTAAGGGCCAGTATGAGCGGCGCTGAACCCGCTTGCGATTGATGCGGTAGCCACAGTGCTGAAGGTAACGCCTCATCCTCCGCGAGCCGTAAAACGGGCGTACGCTTCATCCAGCAATTTCAATAAGATGATATCGCTCTCGTCATCGTCTTTCAGCAAGCGTTTTTTCT
>JAQURG010000121.1 GCA_028715725.1 Methylococcales bacterium | reverse complement strand
TCTTCCACACAACAATACCCATTAATGATAAAGTCTTCGATAGAAATGGCTGTTCTCCAAATGTTACGTTGCTTTTCGCTAAAACAACCATACAGGGGTTCAGTCATGCTTTCCACTCAATTAAAAGTCGAATATCGCGTAAATATAATAACTTGAACATTTACTTTTCTGTAGGGGCGGCTTTAGCCGCGATGAGCGCGGCTAAAGCCGCTCCCACGATAAGGTCCTATGCCCAAGTTTTTCAGTTGCCATTACTACGGGTCCAAATGGCAACCGCTAAAACTGTTCTTTTGATAGCAGTATTCGTGAAAATTTGATGCCTTAAACAGACTGAAATTTTCTCCGTTTTATAATTTTGGATAATTTGCTGCGCTTCAAATTCACTGTAAGAATTGCGGTGATCCATCCATTGCCCATGCCTTTGTTATTATAAGGGGAACTGCCCGGTCTGATTCCTTTTTTCCGGCAAACAAAGTCAGTCTATACCCTATCATTGTTTATTCCTGCGCACGCAACTTATCTTTAAGTATAATCATCAAAAAGAATCCATGAGGGTGGTATGACTGAACAGGATGATGAGCGCATAACCGGCACCCAAACCTTAAACGACGATTACGACAGCCCGCGGAAAGACGCTATTGAGCATTATTTCTCCGAGTTTATGGCATTTTATTTTCCGTGTGCGTACGCCGGGATCGATTGGTCAAAAGAGCCTGTTTTTCTGGATCAGGAGCTACGGGCAGTCGTCCAGGATGCTGAGCTAGGTAAACGCTTTGTAGATAAACTGGTCAGAGTTACAGTGCTGAATGGCGATGAAAACTGGATATACATCCACGTTGAAGTGCAAGGAACAAAGCAGGCTGAATTTGCCAGGCGGATGTTTGTCTATAACTACCGGATTTACGACCGATATGATAGACCTGTAGCAAGTATGGCGGTACTGGCGGATGAGTATGAACGGTGGAAACCAATTTCTTATGGATTTGAAGTGCTGGCTGCAAACATACGCTGGAGTTTCCAGTCGCAAAGCTGACCGACTATCACGACCAAGTGGAGGAACTGCTGACATTGGACAACGCTTTTGCCTTGATTACCGCGGCGCATATTCTGACCCGGCAAACCCGCAAGAAAAATCAGGCGCGCTTCGAAGCTAAATTACGTCTGGTACGAATACTGTATCAGCGACACTGGGATAAACAACGCGTCATCAATTTATTTATTATTGTGGATTGGTTGATGAAACTGCCGGAATGGTTAGATCAGCAGGTCTGGCACGAAATTGAAACGTTTGAGGAGAGTGAAAAAATGCAATACATCACTAGCGTAGAAAGAATAGGCATTGCTAAAGGACGATTGGAAGGTGAATCCAAGCTCCTTAGAAAACAACTGGAACGTCGCTTTGGTATATTACCTGCATGGGCATCAGACAAGTTAAATAACGCTACAGAACAGGATTTGGAATCCTGGGCTGAGGCTATTCTCATTGCGCCGACCTTGGATGCTGTCTTCGATAATGACGCTGCACATTAATCATAGGCGCTTCATTTTCATTGCAATGCCCCCGTATGGGAAAGTCCAAACGAAAGTCATGTATCAATCCTGGAAGGCAAAATAGGAGACAAATCGCGACTTTAATAAAAAAATGTGGTCTGTCTCCCTATTATCCCTGAACTTCATGCAGGACGAGGTTTGCAACCTCGTCCTGAACGTTTTGAAGTTGCCGATACATATAAGAAGCCTGCCGACGGGTTAACTGACCCCGTCAGGCTTTGGAATATCTTGAAGTATTCCGGTCTATCTTCCTTACTCGATATAAGCGACTGGATAAAAATTGCTCTGCGAGTTGTCGACTCGCTTTTGCAGATTCTGCATTTCTTGCATAGCCAGTAGCTTTGATTCTGTCCAAGGTTCTCCGCGTCCATCAAATCCTGGTTCTGACCTCGCCTTGGTCATATCAATATCCAATACCTGTTTTACCTGGCTATGCGAAAAGACCGAATTTAATCTCGGCAGTGCGAGCGACGCCACGTTGCGATTAATGACTCGCGCTGAGCTTGTCGAAATGCCGCTTTTAGAAGTTTCCTAAAATTTTCATTTCTTTTTGCTCGCAGGAAGCTGGTTTCCCTTCAGATAAACATTCAGCAAAGCTTTATCCATTTCTATTCCATAGTCTGAGTTTTCTACCACATTATTTTCAACAATCACGTCGCTCACTCCTGCCGCAGTGACATCATTTCCCCCCGTCAATTGAATATGCGCATTACTGAGCAGTTTATTGCGTCGCAGCACCATTCCTCTTGCTAATGGCGCACTATTAGGCGCTTTCTGTCTATCTTCAACGTCAAGAATGGATTCACCTGAAAATGTTGCGTTATTCGATCCACCGCAATAAACATTGCCATCTGCTATTTCATTATCTAAAAACTGACAATACCAAGAGGCTGATAGTGATGGTACCACCTGCCACTTGCAATAAAACCACTTGTCCGCTCTGACCGGTTGCCAGAAGCAACGTGGTTCACCGATGTGCCGTAATACTGAATTGCAACCCCTGTATCAGAAAACACATTATTGATGAACAAATAATTCTGTTGCATTGAAGTAATCGTAATAACCGATGATCCATCCGACTGCACAGCCCATTTTCGATCAAGCGTTACTAAGAGCTTATCCATAAATAATATTAGGCAAATCTTTCCGGTTAATTTTTCGAAGCACGATGATGGACGCAGCCAGCATCACTAACCCCAGATAGCTTCTGTCCATTTTTTCATACCGCATCACGATTTTCTTGAACCGATTAAACCAGGAATGACAGACTTCTAGGACCCA
>JAQURG010000120.1 GCA_028715725.1 Methylococcales bacterium | reverse complement strand
TTCGCGTCGTCTCAGTAAGGCCTACGAACGACTGACTCGCACCGACGAAACTTGGATTTACATTGCTATGACCCGCATTATGCTGAATCGTTTGGCTTGACGCGATAATTTCCAAACAGCTTCTAAGACGCGCTGGCTGTTCGATACCTTCGGAGACAAGACACCTTTCATTACCGCAACCGGCACGCCGGTCTCCAACTCACTCGTTGAAATGTACAACATGCAACGCTACATGCAATACCCGACCCTTAAAAATGAAGGTCTGCATGTATTTGATGCCTGGGCCAAACAGTATGGCAGCGTGGAGAATGTTTACGAGGTTGCGCCCTCTGGTAGCGGTTACCGCCAGTCAACCCGTTTCGCCAAGTTTACCAACTTGCCTTCGTTGATGAGTCTGTACAACTCATTTGCCGATACTATTACCCTGGACGATTTAAAGGCTCAAGAAGAAGCGCAAGGAAAGCGCTTCCCTGTGCCTAAACTGGCCGGGGGAAAGCCTGTGCTTGTCGTGGCTCAGCGTTCTCCGTCGGTCGCCGGCCTAATGGGCGTGCCGAAAGCGGAAACAGACGAGAGCGGCAATATCCTGTTTTTGGCGGATTTATCCAAGACCATCACTATCACCCAAAATGCCGATAACGACAAGTATCTCCTCAAAATAGGCGACAGCCATTCTGCCTGGGCAGAGACCGAGCAGGACGCCAACCTCAAACTGGTTGAGTTAGCGGTATGGCCTCGCGTGAAAGTCCATCCTGCTTCCATCCTGGGACGCTTTGAACGCCTGCGCGAATTGACCCGAACAACCAAGGGCAAGGTGAATGCCTTGTCGTTGACCGGCGAGGCGAACAAGGCCGGTTTGGATTACCGTTTGATAGATCCAGAGGCTGAAGACTTCGCGGGCTCCAAGATCAACCTGGCCGTGGACAATATGGTGAAGATCTACCACCAGTGGGCTGGCGACAAAGGCACGCAATTGGTGTTCTGCGATATGTCTATTCCATTGTCTGCGCGCAACAGCTACTCATCGAAAGACCGGCGGCTTTACATTCGTGATGATGCCGGCGCTATCGACATGAAGCGCGGCACGCTGCATACGTTGGAAGGTCACGAGGACCTGCCTTACTTTATCGTGCAACGCGGCGATAAAGAAGCTAAACGGTTCGATGTTTACGATGCGGCTTCAGGTGTGCTGTTGATTAAAGACTCACGAACCCGGCAAGATGCTAAAGACGGGGTTAAAAGCTGGCCCACGCGTTAGTGGAAGTATGGTCAGAAACTTTGTTACAAATTGAATTGGTTGTTCCGGAACTAACCGTTAAGCTATAGACCGGGCCGATTGTTCCGAGTTGACGATGCCTAATCCGGCAGATACCACATATAACGGACAGTTTAGAGAAGCTGCGCTTGCTTCAGCCTCTCGAAAACTTCTGCCACAATAAGTTTCGCGAGCGAGATTTTCGGCTGGAGCATTTTTCAGGCGATCAAGCCATTGTCTTGCAACAATGTCGATGGGTCCGGAATCAAGACTGTCCGACGATAGTTCTAACGCGACTAATCCTTTTTTTCGATTTGTACAGTTTGTGAGAACAATAGTCATAATAATCTAAACAGTTATTTATTTTTAATTCTACACAATTATATACAGTTATTAAATATTAATTTAAAAAGAGTTAGTAATAACTGTAATAATATTTATCACAATTAAGCATTACTTTAGGGTCAAGAAATCCAAAATTCTGTAAGAATTATCGATCATTTATTGTCGTAGAATCTGCTACGAATTTGCTATAAATCAAAAAATTCACGCATAGTTCAAGCTTTATATTTAAGGCTATTCGCCTGATAACAGAGTAGTTGTTAATGGCCAATTAAACTGAGCCAAAAATGGCCATTAATTTTGAGCCACTTTTTCAGACTTTCTTTTTATGAATTAATCTGAGACAGTCCCAGAATTTTTTCTGGGAGTGGCATGAAGGAGTGGCTTGTGATCCATAAGATCAAATCGTTATACGACAGTGGCAACGGCTTAACAGAGCGCAAGATTGCCAAAGAATTGGGACTATCCCGTAATACGGTCAGTAAGTATTTAAAAATGCCTGAACCCGTCATTGCTGAGCAGTTATCAGAAACTGACAGAACTAAAAAACTGGATGAATACCGCAACTATATTATTCATCTATTACAAACTTATCCCGGGCTATCGGCGGTAAAAGTGTTGCGAAAGCTAAAGGCAAAGGTTGACCCATTGGACGTTTCCGATCGTTCAGTACGCCGCTATATTCAAGCCTTAAAGAATGAGATCAGCTTCAAGCAGCCGCGTTATTACGAGCCCGTCATTGGTATGATGCCGGGTGTGCAATGTCAGGTTGATGGCGGTGAATTGCGAGGGGTGATGATTGGCGGCAAAGAGACAACTGTGTATTTCATGGTGTTTGTGCTGTCTTATTCCAGGCTGATGCATGTATCAGTATCATCTCAGCCAATCGACACGCAAACCCTGATTTATCAGCATGATGCCGCTTTTCGTTATTTTGGCGGCATGCCGCAAGAATGCGTTTACGATCAAACCAAACTGGTTGTCATTCATGAAATCTTCCGCGAACTGGAGTTAAACCAACGCTTCCATCAATACGCCACTGGCGCGAGTTTCCATATCCGAGCCTGTGAGGGGTATGATCCTGAAAGCAAAGGCAAGGTAGAGTCCGGGGTTAAATACGTGAAACAGAATGGGCTTTATGCTGAGAAGCTGTTTGGAAATTATCGCGTCAAGCCAAACGATTCAGCATAATGCGGGTCATAGCAATGTAAATCCAAGTTTCGTCGGTGCGAGTCAGTCGTTCGTAGGCCTTACTGAGACGACGCGAACAA
>JAQURG010000119.1 GCA_028715725.1 Methylococcales bacterium | reverse complement strand
CTTAAATCGTGCTCAGGCTTTACGCTCCATTTTGAAAAATGATGAGGCACGGTACGCCATTTTGGAAAATCGCTCGGCAGCATGCGCCACGGGCAGCCGCTCTATCAACAAGTACAGGACGGCACAGAATACCTCGTACAAGTCTACTGTCCGGGGACGCATTTTCTTGCCGGAACCCTCCAGCAATGGCCTGATCTGTTCAAATGGCTCTCGATTGATGTCGCTGGGATAAACTTTTCTCATGCCCCTGTTATCTATCATACTCAGAAGATATTGAACAGGTTCTAAGACATTTCCTGTATCAGTGATTATGACCTGTCTCGGATTTAACTATTTGTCTTTTAAGATTTTTAAAATATCTTCCAATAGGGATTGCCGGACTTTCTGGTATGATTTATTGAAAACTTTATCATTGGACTGCGTCAAAAAGTTATTCAGGATTGCCGCATCGCCTTTATTCGATAAACTACGGTTTCTTAAAACGGCTCGCCAGAGCGAAGAACTCTTGCGTATCAGGCTCAGTCAAGTTTTATGCCTTTTTATAATGCTTTTATGGTAAATTCTTGAGCTCTTTTTGATAAATATAAGTCCTGGTTTTGTTAAAAACATTTTTTGTGTCTGCTTATTTGTCCAGTGCTTTGTTTTGGCTGCTGCCATCGTCCGGTTATGCCGATAGTTTTGCTGCGCAAGTGAGGCAAGCCGAGATAACGCTGCAAGGTGACATTTATGTGTTGTCCGCAGACATCGACTATCGACTCAGCGATGAGGCAATGGAAGCGTTGCAGAATGGTGTGTCCTTATTCTGGGATATTCAAGTTAAAGTTCAGCGGCGTCGGAATATTTTGTGGGACCAGACTTTGGCGGACTTAGTCATATATTATCGCCTTCAATATCATGCCTTATTGAACATGTACCGGGTCATAAATGAGGTTAACGGTGAAACTTATAATTTTTCCACGCTGTCCTCAGCATTGGGGCAGATGTCGGCAGTACGCAATTTCCGTTTAATAGATAAGGCTGATATTGCCCGTGAAGGAGAGTATCTGTGCGCCGTTAAGGTTAATTTTGATCGTGAAGCACTGCCATTGCCATTGCGTCCGATTTCCTATATTGATCCGCAATGGTATTTATCCAGTGACTGGACACTATGGCCCCTGAAAAAATAAAACTTCCTGTTAACCTGTCTGTTTTAATTCTGTTTGGCCTGGTTCTGCTGTCGTTGCAGTTGATGAGTTCAGCAACGCAGGAATCTTCAGAATTAAGTGCGATGTATTCATGGCTGCTGCTGGTCAATGCCTTGGGTTCTGTCGTGTTGCTGGTATTGGTCGGGGCTAATATCTATTCCCTGATCCAGCACACAAAAAGGCGTGAAGCCGGTTCACGGTTAACAACCCGCATGGTGTCGCTGTTTGTGGTATTGGCTTTAGCGCCGGCAGTTATCGTGTTTTACTTTTCCATGCAATTTTTACATCAGGGCATCGATAGCTGGTTTAATGTCGAAATAGACCGCGCTATGGAAGATGCGCTGGAACTAAGTCAGGCTTCACTTGATCAGCGTATGCGCTGGCATTTGAAGCAAACCAAGCAATTGACGCAAAAGCTGGAAGATTCTTCTGAAAATCTGGTAACCATTGAAATAGAAAATTTGCGGGAAACCTCGGGGGCATCAGAAATGACTCTTTTTTCCCGTCAGGGCAGAATTATCGCCTCAAGCAGCATTAATCCGAGCGAGATTTTACCAAGTTTGCCGAATGAGAACATATGGTTGCAGTTACGGCAGAGTGGAGAATATGTCGCTTTGGCGCCCCTCTATGAAGAAGAATTGATGATTCGGGTTATTGTGACTGTTAAGGCTCAGGAGCCGCAATATTTACAGGCTTTATATCCTGTTCCGGTAAGAATTGCCGATTTGGCCGATTCGGTGGAATTTGCCTTTGTGCGTTATCAGGAAATGAATTACTTAAGAAATTCATTAAAAATGAGTTTCTCGCTGGTGCTGTCCCTGGTTTTATTCATGAGTTTACTGGCCGCGATATGGGTGGCTTTTATTAGCATCCGTAATATTATTGCGCCGGTGAAAGAGCTTGTTAAAGGCACGCAAGCCGTGGCTTCGGGCCATTATGACCGGCTTGTGCCGGTGATCGCCCAGGATGATCTGGGTTTTCTGGTTGAGTCCTTTAATGAAATGACGCTTCGTATTGCCCGTGCCAGCGATGAAACAAGAATGGCTGGAATTGAGGTGGAAAATCAACGGGCATACCTTGAAACGATTCTGGCGAATTTAACGGCGGGGGTAATAAGCTTTGACGCCATGTATAAAATTCGTACCGCTAATCAAGCGGCATACCGTATTTTTCATATTCACGTTAATCAGTTTATGGGGCGGACTTTATTGGAGCTTGTCCAGAGCTATACTGAACTGGCAGAGCCGCTAAAATCAATTCAGCGCTTACTGGGGCAAGCGGATGATATCTGGCAGCAGCGCATTGCTTTTTTAGGCCCGAATGGCCGCCAGGAATTGCTGTGCAGAGGAACGCCGCTGTTTTCCCAGGAGGGGCAGCGCGTGGGAGCAGTTGTGGTTTTTGATGACGTGACCGATTTGATACAGGCCCAGAAAAATGCAGCCTGGGGCGAGGTGGCAAGAAGGCTGGCTCATGAGATCAAAAATCCGCTGACCCCGATTCAGCTATCGGCAGAAAGATTACAACATAAATTGGCCTGTAAGTTAGATCCGGATTCCGCTGCTATACTACAAAGTTCGACAAAAACCATTGTGCAGCAGGTTGAAGCGATGAAATTAATGGTTGATGATTTTTCTGAATATGCCAAACCTTCAAAAAAACAAACTGTAGATATTGATTTGCCGGCATTGGTTCAGGAGGTGCT
>JAQURG010000118.1 GCA_028715725.1 Methylococcales bacterium | reverse complement strand
GCTCCCTATGGTTTTATAACACTCAGCCATACGCCGGCGGTCCTTTTCAACAGACGTATTCCATTGCTTCCGGAGACACCATTGTTGTTTCCGGTAGTTATCTTCAGAGCAGCACCACACCAGGGGGAGCCAATACAATAGTCAATGGCGGTATTATTGAAGCCCAGGGGGATGTTGCTATAAATGCGGGGTCTGCAGGTGGAAATGCGTCATTTGTCTTTACCGGTCCCGCAAGCGTCCAGACTTTGTCGTATTCCGGCTCCTCTATGCCTTCGGGTTCATGGGTGGTCAACAAACCCTCCGGCGCCGTGGTTCTTGGCAGCAACATTACTTTTCCAGGGGCCTTGTCCGTTAATTCAGGTATTCTTTCACAAGGCGCTTCTTATAACCTGTGTATCAACGGGCAATTAACAATAGGCAATACCGGAACGCTTGTGAATATCGGCGTTGGGGGCTTAACTCTGGGCGGGAGTGTGGTTAATGATGGAGGTTTTGTCATTAACAGCAATGGCGCTAATTGCGGTGATGCACAGTCAATCTTAATCCGTTCCACAACCTCCGGCGCACAGCGTGTCTGGTCGGGGAGTGGTAAGTTCATGATCCTCGACGCGGATATCAAAGACATGGGAGGATCTGTATCGATTGTTGCTTATAACAGCGTTAATAGTGGCAATAATGGCGCATTGTGGGATATTCAGGCCACATGCGCTGGCATGGAACAGGAAGATAAGATTTATGTTCAAGAAGGAAATTCCGGAACAACACCAACTGGAACATTTTCAAATCCCTACCATTCTATTCAGGATGCCGTAGATCACGTCCCTGCCGATTATATTGTTCGACCATATACCATCTTATTGATTCCTAAATCAGGGAATACTGCATACACAAATGGTTTTAATGCTTCCGGACTGAATTATAATTTTACAACGGATGTTCCAGAATATTGAAGTGATAGTTTTCCGTGTAACGATTTGATTCTATTATTGTTGGCGGTTTTCTGGCAGTTTTTTCCTCGTGGCAACAATTACTCCATTACTGGGCAATATTGGCGGCAAAACAACTTTAGCATCATCCAGCAGCCGCCTAACGGATTCGCGGGGGGCGGGAATAAGATTGCATACGGCAACACTATTATCACACATTTCTGTCAAGCACAATGTAGAGAGTTCGTTAATGGCCTCTTCAACCGTCAAGTCAACCATTGTCCATAAACGGCCCAGTTCTTTCACGATCATATACGCCAGCATGACAACCAATATATGGCCTCGTGTTCTCTTTTCTTTTCGAACATTAATCGGCCGCATTTCAAGCTCAAAGGTTTTGCTTGTGCGAAACGCCCATTCAACCTGTGCGAGGTCTTTATATCGGTCATGTACTGTTTGCGTATCTGCAATTTCCTTTTTCAAATCAGTCTTTATCACATAGCACCCATCCAGTTTCGAGGCTTCAGCCAATAAATCCTCAGAGGTTATCAACGTCAATGTTCTGTCTTGGCTACTTACAGAAAGCCATGTGTCAAGTTTAAGCTGCTTGATTTTCACGGTAACGTCTCTCGCCGAAATATCCACTTTGGCTTTGGTGTGCTGCTGTAAATAAAGGTTTTTATTCTCTACCATCGTCTTTACGGTGAAGTGCTTCCCTTGCCGTGACAGTGCAATTTCCTTTGCACGAACAGGATTGCGGCGCAGGATATAACGAAGCTTCTCCTCCTGGTCACAGACCTCTACCAGATGTTGGTCAAAGAGTGATAGCTGAATAATATCATTCTTCATTAGCGTCTTGATTTGTGGCGCTGTCAATGCTGTGATATAGTGGAAGCCCTCTTGTTTCCCCAGATCATCTATTACCCTGGTCTTAATCATTCCTCGGTCACCGACAAAGGTGACTTCCGTACCTCCGAACCGCTGCGATACTTTTTTGATTTGCTCGGGCATGGTTTTGACATCCACCGTGTTACCCTTAAAGACTTCCGTTGATAACGGAATACCTTTTTCGTCGCACAACAGTCCAATCACAATCTGCTTTTTACCTTTCTTCCCATCCCGGTTATACCCGAAAGCCGCCAATTCATTGTACAGCCCTTCAAGGTAACTGCTGGTGACATCATAGAGGAACAACTGAGGCTTGTTTTCCGGATAGCGCCGTTTGAACAATCGGTCTTCAATTCGATTTTGATTTTCGTATAGCCAGTCAAGATTATTGTACAAATGATCTTCTGTAAACGGGGTATCAATTCCAAGAACATCACAGGCGGCATGGCTTGTGGCCAATCGAACGGCAGATAAGCGTGACCCCTGATCAATGACCCGGGCAAGCACCTGCCATAGAGCAAGCTTGCCATTGCGATCCGAACCCAGCGCATGAACAATCCCCAGCCGCTTAGCAATTTCATAGACCGTATAGACCGAGCCAACGGAAGCGCCTTGACGTGAAGAATAATCAGATTTCCCGCCATGGGCGAGAATATCGGGAAGCTGGTCTTTATTCTTGAGAGCAAAACGGATGGCGTCAATTTCCTTATCTGAACATTTGGAAAGATTACCCACTGTGCGATGCTTTACTTGGCCGCCTTCTCGATAGCCAATACGGAGCAAGGCACGAGTGTAAGTTTTACCGGATTTAGCTTTGACTCTGGATATATCGATAAACATTGAGTACATAATATAGCATATTACAGAATACATGTCAAGCATAATCTCTTATTATTAGTGGCAACATAATTTCGCCAAAAACAGGCATAATGCATTATGATTTATTAAGTTATGTCAAAACAGGGGGTGGAACATCCGTTACAAAATAACTATAGCCCACGCATTTTTTGTGACACGCCTAAAATCGAACAGTCAGTATCGCCGGGTACACTCGAATCCGTCAGACAATGCCAACGGCATCATCTCCGATCAAATAATTGTACTC
>JAQURG010000117.1 GCA_028715725.1 Methylococcales bacterium | reverse complement strand
TGGGTCCTAGAAGTCTGTCATTCCTGGTTTAATCGGTTCAAGAAAATCGTGATGCGGTATGAAAAAATGGACAGAAGCTATCTGGGGTTAGTGATGCTGGCTGCGTCCATCATCGTGCTTCGAAAAAACAATAAGGAAACATCCCTGCGGGATGAAGCCAATGATTGGGAAGGGGTCTGCATCCCCTCCCCAATCCGCGCCCGAGAAAGCAACTTCGCTTCGCTTGTTGCGGGGCGCTCCTTTCGGCCTGAAGGCCGAGGTCTAAGACCAGCAAGGAATATTGATTAACCGGAAAGATTTGCCTAATATTATTTATGGACAAGCTCTTAATATTTCATCACCTTAAGCGCTGGTAGTAGAAAGCGTACAGTGTTTGCCTATCCGACTCAAAAATTAAGGAGACCTTGGATGACCGTAAAGAACCGCTTTTTAATGGTTTTCAAACCCTTAGCCCTTGCAGTCGCATTGGCGACAGCCTCTAGCGCACAAGGTGCAGAAACTAACAAAGGCAACGCCATCCAAACTCCCTAGGCTTTCAATCTCACAGCCTATTTGTGGTTCCAAGCCTTGACGGCAATTTCTCTGCTGGGCCGTTCAATACTCGTCCAATCCCAGTTTCATCGATATCGCTGGGAAGATGCGCAATTTCTCGATGGCTTTCAATGGGCATTTTGAAGCGCATTACGAGCGGCTGGGGTTCTACCTGGATGGCAATTACTTTGGCATGGATTTTAAGCCTTTCAAAGATCAAGGTTACAGCAAAGACTTGTCAACTCGGTTGGGTATTATGGAGTATGGTGCGACTTACCGCCTGTTTGGTCCATCAGCCTCGGAGCGCGTCGCCCACTGGGACATAAAATCGTCTTCCAACATCCTCGATATCTATGTCGGCGGCCGGATCATGATAGCGTTCACACTCAAGTGGTACGCCTCGCTGGACGGCAGCGTCGGCGGCTTCAGCGTGGATAATGTGAGCTTCACCGGCTCCGCGCTCGGGATGGTCGGTTATCGTACGAGATTGTTTGGTGTACCTGCATCAGTGGAAGCGGGTTACAAAGCTTTGAGTGTGAAAGTGGATAAGCCTATCCTTACTGCCGATATAATCATGCACGGACCCTCCTAGGTCTGACGGGTTATTGGTAAAGAGCCTTTAAGAATTTTAATAAGCCAAGACGATAAAAAATTTGTATCCTCTCTGGCTGGCTTGATGGCAGCTGTCGGGTTTAAGGAAATTCCGCTACAAGGTAGTTATTAATTGCAGCCGGTTAATGAATGTCGAAAGTGGCGGCTTACTTATAGGGGGAGAAATAAACCATGAAAAATTCGATAGATACAGTCAAGTGCTAAAGCTGTCTGGCATAAGTCATCCTATCCGGATTGGCTTGCCCGCGCTCCCATTGCCATTGATTCTCAGCTCTTGCGCGACCGAAGCCCAGTTTATTGCGCAGAGTGCGCCATGGGCTCTGAATACTGCGCTAGCCAGAGGCCTATTCGAACTGAACTGCCCTCAGGCGAACGGGGCGGTACTCTCTCAGAAGGTTACTTACATTAATGGCTTGGCGTAGGCATGGGAGGCGGCGGGGATATGAGTGGACGGAATATACTATCGGCGTCAGAGGTTGCGGAAAAAGTGCGGTTTATGAAACGATGTGCCGTAATTAGGATAATTGCAATGCCTTTAATGCCTTTGCAGGGAACGGGCAGACTATTCAAAACCTGCAATAACGGAGCCCGTTATTAAATTGCGGGTGTTATCCAATAGTCAGAAAATCTCGCTATGAAAAACACGGAGGACACGAAGTAATAAATTTTAATTAGGTAAATTCTGAAAACAGTATTCAGTATTTTTCTAAAACTTCGTGTTTTTTGGTGGTTTTACAAGTCTTTGGTTAATATGAGTTAAATCATTAGTAGATGTGAACGTTATGATTATTCGAAATAAAAATTTCTGTCTGCTGTCCGTTGCTATTTGCATGGCTGCCTTATCATTCATTTCCAACACATGCGTGGTACCGCGGTGGAAGCGAGTTCGCATCTGGTGCTCATGGCGGCTCGGCTGCCTGGAGTTATGGTCCGGGGTCGCCTATGGGCCTCATGGCGGCTCAGCTGCCTGGAGTGGTGGTTCTGGCTACGCTCACGGCGCTCATCGAGGTGCAGCAGTCTGGAGCCACCATCTATGGCTACCATCCACCCGTTTATTATGGTGGTTACAGTTCCGGCCAAGTCGCGGCGCGGGCATAGCCGGTCTGGCGGCAGGCGCTATGATTGGCGCCGCTGCAGCCTCCAGACCGTATCCCGCTCCACCGCAGTGGTGGTACAGCAGCCAATGGCGCCCCCACCACTGATGCTCGGCACGAGTATGACTTATCTGCCGGGAAACTGCGTGAGTATAAGTCTCAGTTCGGGTCAATGTTATGAATGCGGCGCAAACTAGTTTAAACCCTAATTTGGCAGCAAAGGAGCCTATTATCAGGTGGTACCGGCGCTGTATTAACATCGCTGGGCGGTAGGTACATGCCAAAGGAGTGTCTTTGGATAACCAATAATCACTATTATTTCTTAGAAGGTAACGAACATGCAAAATGAACAAAACAATTTCAGAAGAATGTCGTCTGCACTGATCCTGTTACCTGTGACCACTCTCGCGGTTTCTGTACAAGGCTGTGCATACCAGGAGAAGACGCCTGTCAATATGCAAGCTCAAGCTACAACCAAGGTAGAACAACAACCTGTACAAAAGCTTGAAAATCCAGCACCGCCGCCAGCGCCGGTTATTGAACACTATGCTCTGGATCGTCTTAGAATCTGTTCAATATCTTCTCAGTAATAACGCCCAGAAAGCCAAATTAACGAATTGTAAGCTGGTGTTAAGCAAGCGCTCGGTATTCTTCCAAAGCCGCCGGCATTTTTCCAGCCAGGCAAA
>JAQURG010000116.1 GCA_028715725.1 Methylococcales bacterium | reverse complement strand
TAGCGCTGCTTTTCCTTGACTATGCCATCTTTAGCGCAGTCGGTTGATCCACATTCCGGGCAATTCATATAACAGGTACTCAAGATAAAGCGAGTAATTATAGGTGTAACTATACCAATTTAACAATGCCAATTCGATTACCCATTGTATTTCACATAGAGCCTTTATTATTGATATAGCGGGTATTTTTATAGCGGATGGATTTCATTGGCGAGCATTTGCTAAGTGATGATTTTAAAGAGCACCGCAGAGGGCTAAATTGGCTAAAACTATTAAGCCATATAACATACATTAACGCGCCATATCGCACCTATTTAAGTTCAGAAGTACATTCTCTGCCGCGTGAAACAAGGTGCGTAGCATAGCCCGTAAAACTCAGTTAAACAGTACAGCTTAATTCTACTTTGTGAGATTACATGATCTATCTTTTCCGAGAGAGTCATTCCGGCATGGACTGCCGGACCCGATTAGAGCGCGTAGCGAATCCAGGTCCCATGGATAGGTTAGAGCCTACCATCCATGGCGCTGAATACCGGTTTCCCGCCGGGTATGACGGCTTGTGTTTTAATCTGGCAAAGTAAAACTAACGGTCAATTATTTTTTATAGTCGGCGCTATACGGGAGCTAACGGAAATTGACTGATCCGGTAAACTCTCCGGCTTTCTAAGAGCCTCCAGCAAAACATGATCTTGACCGTAGATATCAGGATAAAACGCCAGATTATTATATCGGTCAAAAAAGGCCGTGACATAAAAGAACAATACTGGGATTGGTTTTTTCAAGATAACCCGTTGTGTTTTTGGATTCTGCAGCGCACGCTCTATCATCTCTTCGCTCCATTGGTCCTTTAGCGCAAATTCAGCCAAGCTTTTGGGATTATCCACTCGTACACAACCATGGCTAAAATCCCTTCTTGACTTGTCAAACAGGGTTTGAGCCGGTGTGTCATGCAAATAGACATCTTCCTTGTTTGGAAAAATAAACTTCACCTTGCCTAATGCATTCTTTTTGCCAGGACGCTGCCTGACCTTTAACGCTCCCTGTTTAAGGGCGGCAATGGATGAGCCAGTAAAAGCGACGGCTTTGGTCTCATTGCCAAAAGCGGTAACCAGCTCCATATCTTCAGTATTCAGGTAATTGGGATTGGCCATTAACTTGGGCAGTATTTCTTTTTTTACAATACTGTGAGGCAGATTCCAGTAGGGCATAAAATCAATAAAGCTCAATTCCGCCATCAATACAGGCGTTTCATTTTTCATTGCCTTGCCCACAACTACTTTCATGTCGGTTATGTTAGAGCTGGCGTTGCCGATGTTCTCAAAAGCCCATAATTCAAAGGCAGGTATGTTAACAATTATTAATGGTCCAGGGCTAAGTTCAGGTAGCCAGCGCAATCTTTCCATAGCCAGTTCGATTTGAACAATGCGTTGGCTTAGGGGTACATTGAGGGCGGCAACAGTTCCTTTTCCTATAGATCCGTCAGGATTCAGCCCATGCCGTTGCTGAAACCTTTTAACGGCTGTTACGATATTGCCCGTATAACGCAGGGACTTATTAGCCTCAGTAACAGCATTTTCTTCAGGTAAATCACCTACCGCAATTAAAAATCTGCGTAGCTCTTCTATTTGCGGAATATTGTCTTCCGGGTTTATGGATTTTGATGTAAACAGCACGAAAGGCGGTAATTTTTGTGCAAGCTGGCGATAGGTCGCTAACGCCAATTTCAACTTTTGATATTGGTGCAGTTTCGGCTCTACGGCGAGAGGTAACTGACTAATCGTTCTTTGCGCCAGATGTGACTTAATCAGCGCAGGCAAATCGATCCGTTTTTCTCGTAACTTGAGGTTATAATTTATCCCCTGCGGATTTACGCGGCCATAATGCAAATCATGCAGAAAGCGCAGCAAGGACAGACTGATAGCGGTGTCGTAAAGCGCCAGTTGCCGGTAATTATCGTTCGCAAGTTTTAAAGCGGACGGTAGTTTTTGATAGAGGGTATCACCGTCATAATTTTTAGCATTCAGGCCACTGGCTGATGCGCCATTTAATAAATTGAGTACCTCTGTAATATTTATTCTTGCCTGAGGACTGCCTAGCCAGAGCAACTGGTAACCTGCCATTTTATAAAGCGTTGCAAGATCTTCAGTGCGGTTTTGAATATTCGGCAGCGACAGATAGGGATGATGTTTTGAAGCGACTATCGCATTGATTTCGTTAGCGTTATTGAGGTTTTCATTAGCAATGATTTCAGTGGCTATCGTTGCTGGATGGCTACTTAAACCCGCTTTTGGGTTGGCAATATCGTCAGTAACCAGTTCGGTTATTTTATTGAGTATACCTTCAGCATGTAGAGCTTGAGCCGGCAGACTCAGGATAAAAAATAGCATCAATCGGGTTACGATATAAAAAGCAGCTTTTTTAAATGTTTTAAGCTTTATCCGATTTTTCAAATTGTTATTTTGCGAAAAGCAGGATTTTTTTGAATCAGGCCTGTATATCCAATTTGCCCACATACTTAACTGCATACCACATACGCCCATCTTAATAGAATAATCAGTTCTGGAGTCACCGCTAGCTGACCGGCAATACTAACATCAACCGTTCGTTTGATGAAGATAAACAATGCATGTCGACTTAATAAGGAGAGCTTTGTTCACTCTTTATGTGTAATAGGAGTTCTTATTCTATACTACTTTAACTAAGGAAGCCGATAGCAAAAAACTGACACCCTGTGCTTGTAAAGGGTATCCAATAATGCAGTGTAAGTATGGGCTTATGCAATGCGCATAATCGACGTAGCATCTCACCCAAATAGCTCTACCATAAAAAATAAACCTCTGACAAGAAGAAGACAACACTATGACAGGGCAATCGCGCTATCTACCCATTGAACCCTGAAATTTGTTAAAGTCTGTTTTTTGACAAAAAGCTGTATGTTGCCTGATCCACGCCCTTATTTTGCCGATCTTACCGATCCGCGCCGCGAAAC
>JAQURG010000115.1 GCA_028715725.1 Methylococcales bacterium | reverse complement strand
TTACGAGGCCAAAATTGCCACAATCCGTTGCGCGTCCATCCATCTCCACAGTCTCCGAGCGCATAAGCAGTGGGCCTCACCAGTCCAGGTTGGGCAGTCGGCTGAACACCTGTCGCGTGCCTTCAGTTTTTGGGAATAATCATTATACAAGTGATTAAGGAGAGGTTCGGGCTATCATCACTCATTGGCACACTCCAGGCAATAAATTCAGCGGGTTCCTTTAAAACGCTAACGGTACATCTTTCAGGGTCGGGTGATACAGGGTTTCTTCTTATTTTCATGACTGTCTGTCATCCGACATACTCAGCCGTTCAAGCCACAGTGGTAAGAGCCGATCCGCTTACGGCATTGGGTCAAATCTGGAGCCCGGCTTTCATTTGCAATTAATTCGAGCCCAAAATGGCGATGAATGCGAGCCCGACAATTTTCAAAAGCGAGCCGTTACCGATAGTAGTGTTTATAGTAAGGAAGAAATTTTTACAGTATATCTCGGGAACTTTTAATAACAGAGGTAAGACTATGCTCTGACTATAATGTATATATTTGTATAACGAAAATCACACTATAAGGAGTTATACATGCGTTTTGATAAAAAAGTTTGCCTTATTACCGGCGCAGCATCGGGTATTGGTAAAGCCACTGCAGTGCAAATGGCTTTGGAAGGCGGGCGGATTATGGTAATTGACCGCAATCCTGAAAAAGGCCAACAAACGGTTGATGAGATTGTAAAAGCCCATGGCACAGCATTGTTTAGTCAAGCTGATGTAGGAAAGGAAGATGAAATAAAAGCTGCTGTGGATCTGGCTTTGCGGCAGTGGGGAAAAGTGGATGTTCTGGTAAACAATGCCGCAATGATGACGTTTAAAAAAATCCTTGATCTTACCGCTGCGGAATGGGATCAGGTAATGGCTGTTAATCTTCGTTCAGTGTTTCTTTTTTGCAAATATTCCATACCGCATATGAAGAAGGGCGCTATTGTAAATATCAGCTCTGTTCATGCCCACGAAAGCACTGCGAATGTAATTCCTTACGCCAGCAGTAAAGGGGCAATGGAAGCCTTTACCAGAGGCGTCAGTCTGGAATATCCGCATACCCGTGTCAGAATAAATTGCGTAGCTCCCGGCGCAGTGGACACGCCCATGCTTTGGAATAATCCCAATGTTAAAGACGGCAAAGAGAAGACCACAGGGGAAGTGGGCAAACCTGAGGAATTGGCAGCGGCTATTTGCTTTCTTGCATCCGACGAAGCGAGCTATATAAATGGAACGACCCTTGTGGTTGATGGCGGACGACTCGATATTTTATAACGACAAGTATGGGCATGTTTACGCATAAATTCATGTTTGCGACGGGAATTGAAAACAGTTACCCGACCATTGTTTTGCCTGACCAGTCAATCAAGCGTGTTGATGAAATGGAAAAAACCCGGCATTATGAGAATTGGCAACGAGATCTTGAATTGGTCAAAGAATTAAATATTTGCTATTTAAGATATGGACCGCCTTATTACAGAACACATCGGGCTCCGGGTAAATATGATTGGTCGTTTACGGATCAAACTTTTAATCTTTTACAACAATTGAACATCACGCCCATTGTTGATCTTTGCCATTTTGGAGTGCCTGACTGGATCGAAAATTTTCAAAATCCGGCTTTTCCGCATTATTTTGCTGAGTATGCAAAAGCCTTTGCAGAACGCTTTCCTTATATTAAATACTATACTCCCGTTAATGAAATATTTATCGCCGCAACTTTCTCTGCCCAGTATGGGTGGTGGAATGAAAGGCTTAGTTCCGATAAAGCTTTTGTAACCGCTATCAAGCATCTTTGCCAAGCCAATATTTTAGCCATGCATGCCATTCTGGCAGTGCAGCCGCAAGCTATTTTTATTCAAAGCGAATCGTCAGAGTACTTCCACCCGGTAAACCCCGATGCGCAACATATCGCCAACTTTTATAATGAAAAACGGTTCCTGTCACTCGATCTGGTTTACGGTTATCCCTTGAATGTAAGAATGTATGAATACCTTTTGGATAACGGCATGACGCGCAAGGAATACCATTGGTTTGAAGAGCACCAGGTTATAGCGCGCTGCATTATGGGGAATGATTATTACGTAACCAATGAGCATCTCGTACATCCTGACGGAAGCACTGAACCATCAGGGGAAATTTTTGGCTACTATGTGATAACCAATCAATATTATAATCGTTATAAATTGCCGATTATGCATACCGAAACCAATATGAAAATGCCTGATGCAGTCAGTTGGTTTTATAAAGAGTGGGCGAATGTACACCGCCTTAAACAGGATGATATTCCGATTATCGGGTTTACTTGGTACAGTTTGCTGCACCAAGTGGATTGGGATTCCGCCTTACGTGAAGATGCAGGCCGCGTCAATGAGTTAGGCTTATTCGATCTTGATCGTAAAATAACGCCGGTAGGCCGGGCTTATAAAAAGCTCATCGGGCAGTGGAAGGAAGTAATTTTAGAAGAAAGCTATGGCCTGCATTATTAAAGACTATAAAAAGTCCCCTTTAAACCGCTATTAAATTAAACTCAGTTCGGTTTAAGCCTTCAGAAGAAAAGGCAGCAGATCAGTTTCGCGTAATTGAAGAGCCGGCTTTTTATCTTGATAAGAGTAAGCCGCCAAGCACGCCACGATATTGGCGAGATAATTGAGTAAAGAGCGAGGTCGGGAATGCTCCAGGTCAAAAGTGTTTTTCAGCTGATCATGGATGGTTTCAATAATACTGCGCTTACGCAGCATCCATTTATCAAAGCCATCAATAGCTGAGCTTTCATGTTCTTTTTCAAGGTGGTCATCAATTGAATATCCCGGCTGGCCCGCAGTTGGGCTAATTTTTTTGAAATAGTGCCTCTGTCCCCGAACCACTTGCCGACCAAGGACTTCACCAGTCTGGGCACGGGTTTTCTGTCATCGACAGTGCCGGGGTGTACGGAGCCGCATCCACGAACACGCGTTCGATTTCTGAGTATGGCGCACCTGCAAGAGGGTCGCGAGTACCATGAGATAGCGACGGCCTTACGCGTCCCCAAGATCACTGTCCAGGGCTGGGCGCAGC
>JAQURG010000114.1 GCA_028715725.1 Methylococcales bacterium | reverse complement strand
TGAGCCCCAGGCCAATACCTCGGTCAGCATGTCGTGAAAATAATCGTTTTTGGTTTTGCCTTCCGCCTTGTCGTAAACCCGGAAGTTGACAGGCGAGTGTGGGCCGTGGCTATCGGTGTAATACAGAGTGATCAGGTTAATACCTTTAACAGTGCGATGAGGCTTGCCCGACCAAAAATAGCCGACCAGCGCCCTGTACTGGCTATAGGGCTTGTCCAATACACTATCGTCCACTCTCAACGTGCCTCCCTTCAGCTTCAAAGTCAACTTGGCTTCATTGAATAAATCCTGGCCGGTAGAGTCAATTTTCAACCGGCGCCAACACTTAGCAACCTAAAATTCAGAAGCGAGTATCTCTTTAATCTGTTTTTCAACAGCGTAAAGGCTGTTATCGGCCCACCCGTTTACGTGCGGGATGTGCAGAATTTCATGAAAAAGACGGATAGCTTCAGCATCCAGCTTAAGCAGTTCTTTCAGTGAATGATCAAAGGTATCGCCTCGGTATGCGCTTAAGAAGGCATCCGCTAGAAATTGGCCACTGCGGTCACCCTCAGCAATGCGCTTTAAGAGTAATGCACTCTCTAAGGGTTTAGGTTTAGGCTCGAGCCCTCCTTGCTGCCACGCCTGTACGACCCTTTCAGAGATTGAATGACGTTGTGTTTTTAATACCTGTACTAAGTTCATGATTTTTTCCTCAATTTCGAGAATCTTACAAAAATCTCAAGCAAACTCGCTCGGGCTCCATTCATCCATCATTTTCCGGCGTGCTGCATTGAGACCGGGCATCAATTCTGCAAATTTTTTAAAGAGTTCATAGCCAAATTGGGGCTCCTGCTCGCATCGTACCCGTATGGGGGCCCTCAAACTGGAGCAATTCGGAATCTTCTTCGGCTTTGGTTTGAAAGTTCCATTTATAAGCCGATATCAGCCAGGACCATCCCAGGACTTGATCCTTGCCCAGCGTCTGGATATCAAGGGTCGGACCCATTATCGCCGGTATTTGTAAAGAAATGCGGCCCTTGCGAACCACATAGAATTTGTCCGCAGAGTCCCCTTGTCGAAACAGAATTCGCTCCTTTTTGATCTCATGTGTGCTCGAACACTCGCACATAAATGCCAGATCATCCTCACTGATCTCGACGAAAAACGCGTAGGCCGACAGGTAATCGGTAGTCGCTGGACTGTTCATAGTTTACCTCCTGAAGGGTTTGGGCTTTGAAGGTACTTTTTGCACCTCGGTTTCCAGAAATTAATTTTGATTGTGCAGAAAATCCTGTGTTTGCTTTACGACTAATGGGGTTCGCTGACGCCTGCCTGTAAATCAAGTATTTATGGGCTTGATGATATAAACAAAAGCGCTTAAGTTTCAGTCCTAAAGTTTCATCTGTCACTTCAATTTGGGCAGTTACCAGTTAACTGAACAGGTAGCGCTGTTGTTCTTAAGTTAGAGGCAGACTTTATAAACCCCTATTTCGGGAATCATAATGCCAAATAAAATTAAGTCGGTGGATCTCCTCGCGTGCAATGTTGAGCGCTTGCTGACTGCGATTCATTAACCTAGCTGTGAGTTAGGGTGATTATAAAATTGCTGAGCAAATAGTATGCTTATCAGCAAAACTAAAAGCTGGAAAATAGCAGCACCCGCTATCGCAAAAAGAGAGGCTAGTAAAATCATCGCCTTTACAATTTTCATCATACCTTTTCAAAAAACTGGTTATTTTAGAGGTGAATAATCCCCTTGTTAACTAAGCAAAACAAGTGATTTAATTCGCAATTAAATTAAGGGCCGTTACCATTTTTGACTCTTGGTCAGGTATTAGGATAGCCGGTTGTTATTTCGCAACGATCTGCTTAGGATTGACCTTAGGTGCTAAGAAAGCGCTTGTTTTTGTATTTGACGACATCAAACCAAAAATAAATTGGCAAAGCATTGTCTGCTATTTTGCACAAAAACAACAAAATAATCAGGTAATTATTCAGCCATAAATGAACCGTTGAATTTATATAAAATGCTGACAATCACCGCAATGACTGCCGAAAAATCATGGGTCAATTTTGGTACCAACAATCAATGCGTCAGAGTGGCCATGGCTCATAGGTAAAAAGGTGGGGCCTGTTCTAAACTTCAGCCAAGGACTCGGCCGCATCCCTTTTGTTGCCTCTCCTATCTGTGATAATGTCCTTTATCACAGATAGGAATCATGCTAAATTTATAGGCAATGAGCCAAATTATCACTCTGTCATCACAAACCTTGCCGACCCTGATCACAGCCGCCGGTGACTGGCGCAGCTCCGCTTTCTGGAATTTCTCCTCCAACATCCGCAACCCGCACATACGGCGCGCCTATGTCCGGGCTGCGGCCGAGTTTCTGGACTGGTGCGCGGCGGCTGGCGTGGCCTCGATCGTCGACGTGGAGCCGCTGCATGTCGCCGCATGGATAGAAACGACATCGACCGTCAAGCAGCCTCTGGCGGCGATCCGGCATCTGTTCGACTGGCTGGTGACCGGCCAGATCGTGCCGGTGAACCCCGCCGTTTCAGTGCGCGGGCCATCCTATAGCGTCAAAACCGGCAAGACGCCGGTACTGGACGCCGAGAAGCCCGCCGCTTGCTGGACAGCATCGCCACGGCGACCCCTGTAGTCCTCCGCGACTGGGCCTTGATAGCACTCATGGTCTATTCCTTCGCCCGCATCGGCGCGGCCCTGGGCATGAAGGTAGAGGACGTGTACACACAGAACCGCCGCCTCTGGGTGCGCCTGATCGAGAAAGGCGGCAAACGCCATGAAATGACCTGCCATCATAACCTTGAGGACTATCTTGTCGCTTACCTGGACGGCGCAGGCCTCCGTGCTGATCCGAAGGGGCCGCTGTTTCGCACGATAGGGCCCGGCACTCAATGCCCGTTAACTTAAGCGCCAAACCTTGTAACCAGTAATCATGTGCCATTTAAATTATTAATTGCCATGAAAAATCATGAAATCAACTCGGGCGATGTCGATGCCAACATCCTGTCTCGTGTTGCCACTACCCTGCACGACCCTGACTTTATCGCCACCCACCGCACAGATCCTAAGGACTTTTCCCGCCAGCGCGTGCTCACCTTTCCTG
>JAQURG010000113.1 GCA_028715725.1 Methylococcales bacterium | reverse complement strand
TATGAGGAGCCGATTTAGCGGGTCAGCCATTTTACGCTGCCTGAAGAGGCCTGTCGATGGTACCGAAAACGTTTCCGCATTGAAACCATGTTTTCGGATTTTAAGGGTCGTGGGTTTCAATTGCAAAGGTCGGGATTAGTTGACCCCCTGCGGGTTTCACGACTGCTGATTGCCCTCTCGCTGGCTTATGTGTGGATGATTTATTCGGGCGTTTATGCCCTGAAAACGGGATGGCATAAGACAATTCTCAGAACAGACCGCTGCGATTTAAGTGTGTTTGAATTGGCTAAGCGCTTATTGAAACGGTTTTTAACTAAGGGTGTACCACTTCCCCCGTTTTGTTCGTTTTCCATTATGAAGTTGTAACACATCGATTAAATATATATATATTTATACGGTAAAAGTGTACGGTAGTGAAAGGCCGATAATACCTGACCCTGTCAGCCAACTCATCGGTAAATTGAGCTAATAACTGGGTTTTATGTTGCGCCCATTTTAAACGCATATCGCTGGATTGATGAATTTCTTCAAAGTCTATCGGGAGCCCCCAGACCTGATGGCTAAATTCCATAGCCTGTTCAGAAACATCTTCGTAATCGGATAAAATGCCGTCATCGTGGAATAGCAGGCCATCAAAGCTACAATATTTGACCAGATCTTCATAAATTTCGCTGATGTATTGTCCTGCTTCAGGATTAAACGGTGACAAGCGGGTGTAGATATGCCGGGAAAGTTGCGGTTTAGGTTTACCTTCGCGCCACTCCTTGACGTACCATTTGATAGGTACATCGGCTTTATAGGCCATAATCGGCATCCATGCATACACATCTGCTTTGGCACGGGTTTTTAGTTGCCAGGCGACCCGGTTGAACAAGTCTCTGCCCCCCGGCAGATGACGATTGGGGAAATACACTTCGTCGGCATTGCCGTCACCGTCGGGATCCGAATAAGCTGTAAATAAACAGTATTGGCGCGGATATCAAGAACACGTTGAACCACCGCGTCCATGCAGATAAATCGGCCAAGGTATTATGGCAGTCCTACAAGCCCATAGTTATAGACAACCCTGCTATTTTTGCAGCATCAATAGCAATTGTATTATATTCTCCATAGGGCCAGACCATCACACGCGGGCGCAACCCGAGGTTTTGGAAGATAAAGTCCGCACTTTTTCCTATATGTTCGAAAATCCGTTGCCGGTATGCTTCATCTTTTTCATATTCTTCGTATTCCTGATCGTAAAGTCGACTAGTGACCGCACTTTGCTGATTGCCTTGAGGATTGGAGACTATTCCATGATGTAGATCATAACTGTGTGAAGCTATTTCAACCAGACCGGAAGCGGCGACTTCGCGTACTTCCGGCCAAGTCATTAAAGGTATTTTCGGCTGACCTTCAACACGCTGTTCTCCCATCCATGAGCCCATCAAAGCCAGCGTTGCCGGATAGTGGTGCTTTTTTAGCTGAGAAAAAACATGGGTGTAAAAGCTTTGATAGCCGTCATCAAAAGTCAGCATTACCGCTTTATCAGGCAAATTTTTCTGTCCGGCTGCGGCGTCGACCAGATCTTGAACAGTCATTATTTGATAATGATGGCTTTTAAGCCAAGCCAGATGTGCAATGAAGTTTTTTTGGGATACGGCTTGTTTGTCAGGAGGATTTAGCGATTTAGGATTTACATCATTATCGACAATATCATGATAGCTGATGACTAGAAAACGCTGGCTTGAAGCTTCCTTGGCATAAAGTGTTGTGTAGATAAAAAGTAAAATAAAAAATAACAAATACCTTTTCTTGCTCATAGTATAAAATTCAAGTGGAATGTCTGAGGCTATTGTATCAATATTTACTTAACAGGACTTACGCATAAACATCGTATGGCTTAGGGCACGGGCTTTACCGATTATGGACAAAGCGGTTAAAAATAGCGATTAAAACCTTCTATGACCGGTCTTGATTATTGCCAATTTCTGCCGGTCAGCCGGATCAATTACACGTTGACCTATTTTGCCGATCACGATTACGCTTTCAGCCATGACGCCGTCAACCGCTACCTGCGGCGTGAGCGGATAACGGGGCGGCTGATGCGGGACAACGTCCGTGACAAGATCGTCGCCACCCCGAGCGCTTACCTGCTCTTCGATGACTCCGTGCCGGATAAGGATTTCTCCCGGCCAATCGCGCTCGTGCGCGCCAATACAGCGGCAATGCTCAGGGTTTGATGCCAGGGCTCGGCGTCGTGACCTGCGTCTATGTGAATCAAGAACGGGATCAGTTCCGGTTGCTCGACTCCGGCTCTACGAGCCCGACGGCGACGGCAAAGCCAGGCGCGATCATGTCCATGACAGGCTCAGCAATGCGGTCTGCCCCAAGCGTTTGCCGTTGCACGTGTGCTGATGGATACCGGGTACGCCACGAAAGACCTGATGCTGTTTATCGAGTCGTTACAGAAGGTCTATTATTGCCCCCTGAAGGCGAACCGCCACGTGGATGATTCCGGCGGTGCGCGGCCTTATCAACGCGTCGACAGGGTGCTATGGAGCCGGGCTGAACAGGGACACGGCAAACGCATTAAGATCAAAGGCTTTGCCAAAAACCACAAGGTGCAATTGTTCCGGGTCGAGGTGTCTACTCACCGCACGGCTTGGGTCGTGACGAACGACCGTACTCAGCTCACCCCGACGGCAAATAAGTGACGGGGCTGGAACGCTGCCAATGCCGGCTCGCCCGAATTCAGCGCAGTCATATTGCCTGTGGTTTTTGGTCTGGGAACGGCTAAAGCAATTCGCTTGCGCCACGGGGCGGACGGTGTATCAATTGAAACAGGGCTTACGCGATGATTAGCTCTGCCAACAGCTCAAAAATCCATCCCTCCGAATGAAACTTGCGTAAGTCCTGTTAAAGTTCAAAACGATATATAAACTTAATTAAGTTACGCCATGTTCAACTTTTACACGGCAACCCATATTCAAGATGCAAGGGGTGGATTACCGAGGCTCTGATTCAAAAAGACACCGACCGTATGTGCGAGTAATTTGCGAATAAAGCGATGGGTCAAATGCTGGCTATCTCGTGCCCGAACTTTCTCCATATGAAAGCGCTCGGTCAATTGTCCAAGACAGTTT
>JAQURG010000112.1 GCA_028715725.1 Methylococcales bacterium | reverse complement strand
TGCTATTGACAACTTCAACAGACAGATGCGAAATTTTAACGGGAATGTTTCAAAGATTTATGCGCTGCGCGGAGAGGGAGTTAATGTGAATTTCGAAAATTGGACTAATAAAGGATATGCTAATTTCACGGATAACGGGACTGCAAGCGGTGCAAGTAACTGGACTGTGATTGAAAACGTGAGCAGCAGTAACATCACGGTGAATATATCCAGCATCAGCAGCGGCATGCTTCAAATAGGACTGATAAATATATCAAAACCAAGTTGGATAAATATAACCACTCCCACAACTACGCCTATCAGACTCAGAAATGCTACCACAGCAGACCCGTATTCAGTTGTTTTCAGGAACGGCAACACCACATCCGGCAACTACAGCATCAACGGCACAGCCTCAGGCAGGAGCTTCACCCGCGCCCGCGATTACATCCTGAACGCCACGCTCACGCTCTCCACAAGCAGGGTTCGCGCCAACATAACTATCCCGGTATCAGTGCCGTGGTGATTATATGAATTCGAAAAACTTCCTGAAAAATGAAGAGGCAACATCCGTCACTATCGGCTTTATTATGATGGCAACAATAACCGTGATTGTTTTTATAGCGATTATTCTCTCGTTTTACACACTCATGCAGCAATCGAAAAATACAGCCATGCGTGAAAGCTTTGACATCCTCGGAGGCGGACTTGCTTCCAGAATTACCACGGTTGATACGCTGGTAAATATTACAAGTTATTATGGCGGCACTGTTAATTCGCTTGAATACGAATTCTCGCTTCCTTTAACCATAGCAAATGAGGGATATTCAATTGAAATAGCCAACACCACCAGACAGATAATACTACAATCGGATATCGGCGCAAAGGCGTGGATTCCATTGAATGCTTCATCAAACCTGATGGGGAAAACAATATACAGCAGCGCCGGGGATTATAAATTGACATATAACCAGACTAACAATATTATTAACATCGAAGGGCAATGAAAATAATAAAGTTTCTTTTTTCGGAAGATGCAGTCTCAGAAGTACTGGATTTTATCACAGTCCTTTCAATCTTAGTGATTTCTATTGGTATCATAGGAGTTACAGGCTACCCACTGGTTAAGACTGCGCAGGAGGTAAATAACATAGAGACCACAAAGCAGAGTTTTACCGTGCTTGCGGCGAACATCAATAAAGTGGTGCTGGGACAGGCGCCTTCGCAGAGCGTGGAGCTTAAGATGTACGGCGGCTCGCTGAGCATTACAGGGAGCAGCACGATTAATATAACAGCGAATTCAAGCGGTCAAAGAATACCACTGGTCAACAGCACGATGCGCAGCATTGAAAGCGTGGTAGGCGAGACCGTAATAGCATACGAGGGTACAGGTGTATGGATAAAGTATCCTGACGGCAATACGTTCCTTGTCTATAAGCCGCTTATTACCAACCAGAGCAATGTGCTTGTTATCCCTGTTGTTAGTATAAACGGCTCATCATCCACTGGAGGCAGCGGCATGAGCAGGGTTACGGTGAAAGGGACGCCGCGTGCTACTTATTATAATAACGTGAGCGATGTAATAGTGAGAATCAACAGCAGTTATGCTGATGGCTGGCAGAATCGGTTTTTCAAATCCATTATGGGTTGGACAATATGCACCAATAAAGCCGATTGCATATCAAACCTTGAAACGCCCGATAATATCGATGTATATATACTCAATGTCCAGATTGACGCAGAGGTCGTATGAATTTCCTGAGGTCTGAAACCGCGGCTTCTGAAGCCATAGGTCATGCAATCCTACTGGGTATTACAGTTACCGGGGTAAGCATGATTTTGCTGTACGGCGTGCCTGCAATCTTAAGCTTAGAGGACATGGCGAATATCAAGAATGCCGAGCAGACTTTTACGCTGCTGGGCTCACGGGCAGGCATGGCAACGCTTGACGGGTCGCCGCTGAAGATAACCAACGTCAATCTCGGAGGCGGCGCACTTGCGGTTAAACCCAACAGTGGCGCCAGCAATAGCTATATTTGGATAAATAGCAGCAGTTTTAATTTTATGATACCAATGGGTAAGATAGAATACCAGTTTGACGACAGGATAATAGCATACGAGGGCGGAGGCGTGTGGTCAAAATACCCTTCGGGCTCTGTGATGCTTTCGCCGCCCGCTTTTCATTACAACGGGGTAACGCTGACGCTTCCGGTAACCAATATCAGCGGCAATGCTTCTGTGGGGGGGAAGGGGACTGCGTCGGTTTCTTTTAAGAAAACTGCAACGATAGTGCAGTATCCTAACACGAGCATCGTGAACAGGACGAACCCGATAAATTATAACATTGCGGGGAAGGTTTATGTGAATATTACGAGCGATTTTTATGATGCGTGGTATTATTATGCCAGAACTCTCCCATATACGAAGGTCAGCAAGAATTCAACAACAAAAACAACAAGTGTGGAGTTTACGGTTAGACCCGTTACTCTGGAAAGAAATACGTCAATAGTTAATCCCATCGGTTTCAGGTGGCTTGACCCGGGCAATACCACGCCGCTGGGTAATTTTAGTTTCAAGTTAAAAACACATTTTCATGATTGGGATATACTAAATGCCAAGTCTGGAAACAAGAAATTGATATTTTATCTTAAAGGAGATGCTCAGAATCCAAATGATCCAGTTGATCTGTACATTGGTTATCAAGATGACGATTTGGGTTTCATCGACCCTGCTGAGATTTGGTTTGGTAGTAACAAATTTACCGTACAATCTGATGGATACGTGTATGTAGATTTGTTGAATAAGAGTATTAACTTGACATACGATAATGACGATAATGTAGGTTCTTGGGATTCATCCTGCGGCCTCCCATCTGATAGACAAATTGATAAAGATAAGTTTAATACTACTGATTTTTCATGGGATTATATTGTTATAAAAGAGGGTGTTTATAATAATACGCAATCCCTCTACAACATTACCCAGCATTACATCTGGAAAATGACGCAATATGGGGATATTTATTTCAACCAATGCGGTGATAATCCTCCTAACTCTGGCTCCTCCATGCTCATCAACTACACAGGCAACCTCAGCTACCTCCACATCACGGAGAACAGGGCGGATGCGGAGATAAGCTAATCGTCACGGCTTCCAGACCTTAACCCAGTCCACTCTCTCGAAATCGCTATCGTTGGTAGCTATTTCATTAAGCCCGTTAGCCTTCATAACACATAAGTTC
>JAQURG010000111.1 GCA_028715725.1 Methylococcales bacterium | reverse complement strand
GACTGTTTCGCGTCTCTAGATCAAAATCCATCTCGCCCGAATCCTCATTCTGATCCCACACCTCAAAATCAACCGTCACGGACTTTTCTCGCCTTCTATCTTCGGATAAATATATGACATATCCCCCACGATCTTCTTCAAGCTTATCAGCCGGCAAGCCTTTTTGCGCGCATAAATAGTTTATTAACTTTTTCTGAGCTTCATTGGCCGCAATCTCGTCCGCCTGATAATCGCCATAACAATTCAAACCAGAAATGCAATGGATAAAATACTCGTCAAACAGCTCCTGCAGCTCTTTGGGCTGCTCTTTAGCCTCGGCTTGCTCAAATTGGTTGCTTTTCATAGAAAATTTAACATATTCTATCAGAATAGATTCTCTTTTTCGATTCGTGTCAAACCCTTAATCTCCGCTTCCCTTTTTCTAGCCTGGCTCTCGGTCGCATATTTCTCTTTTCTCACCAACTTAACAGGACGACGTGAGCGGGTATATTTTGCGCCGTCTCCTGAGTTATGTTTCTCAATTCTTTGTTGGACATCAAGAGCAATGCCGGTGTAGAGCGAATTGTCACGACAGCGAACAATGTAGACGAACCAGGGTTTCATGTCTTGCCTAGCTCCGATGGAAGGTGCGCGGCAGCATCATATTCCCAGTGTTCACCATCTGTTCTCTTAAAGCCCAACCGCTCCAGACTTTTTTGACTCAACATGTTTCCGCGCAAGAGAGTCGCCTTTAATGGCGCGTGTTGTTTAATGAGATAGGCCATAAGTTTTTCACCATACCCCTTCCCTCGTTCTTGAGGCGAGGTGAAGATATAATCAATAT
This sequence comes from Methylococcales bacterium, assembly GCA_028715725.1. Taxonomy (GTDB): domain Bacteria; phylum Pseudomonadota; class Gammaproteobacteria; order Methylococcales; family Methylomonadaceae; genus JAGXGJ01. The sequence continues at coordinate 2,399 of JAQURG010000111.1, read as the reverse complement.
AGAGAGAGAATTGTGGTCGTGGATGTGCGATTGCAAAGGTAGCAAGTTCATGCTTCTTTGTTTCCAATAGATGTACCAGCCCTTGCTGTAAACACTCCTTGAGGAATGCGGGATCGATAGTAGGACAAATTTTTAAAATTTCAGCAGCACTATCCGATAGAGCTCGCTCTATGACTCCGCCGTCAAATGGTTCGATGGCTCGTCTGTCGCCAAGTTTTTTCAAAAGCCGGATGCTTTTCGCTGAAGATTGCTGTTGATGTGACAATCCTTCTAAGACATAGGCAAAGTCCGACTTATATTGTCTATAAGTCGAATCTGCTGACAACTCCGCTAAGAAATCTACCATCTGCGGAGAAGCAAAGTTCGTAAGATAATGGAGCGCTGAAGTTGTATTGTTCGGAGTCTTGCCCGTCAGAGTTTCAAAAATCTCGCGAGGTGGCAGTCCGCGTAATTTGGCGATTTCCTGCTCAGATATAGCAAGTTTAGTGTTAAATTTTTTTGTGATCGCTTGTTGCCATGCATCAGGAGTAGAGTGGCTCTCAAATTTCATATTTTCGTAAAGTCTATCGGCCTGATAGACAGGATTCTATAACGTTCAACTGTTCCCAATAAGCTAACACAAAAGCCGTCTTTCTACGACTTTTGTGCTGGCAGGGCATTGTGGAAGATATTAGAACTATTGCTTCCTAATTTGCAATGAATCGATTATAGCGGATAGAATTTTGTCGTTAAAACGTGGGCACTCTTCCGGATTGTCATATGCCGCGCACGTTGAACCGTGAGTTTCCGTTTCGAAAACAATAATCATTCCATTTAGTGGCGCGAAAAATTGATTGGTTGCACCACATGTGCCAGCCCCGCAGTCTTCGTATGATTTTTCACAAAAATTCGTCCCATTTATTTTAAGCATTTTTAATGGCGGTTCTCCGTTGGTCCTGTCGCGACCTCCTGATTGGCAAATTTTATAATCAGCCGCAAATTTTGCGGTTTGAGGCAAAATCGAAAGACCGAATTCGGCCGTACGATTGCTTGAGGGCGAAACGTCATAACCGAAAGCGTTGTTATTGTAATAAACCACGTCCGCAGGTCTGGCATTTTTAGGCAAAGCAAAATATAAAGTCACGCCAGGCAATGAGGAAGTTGAGTATGCAGAGTCGAGCGTCCACATTCGATCATTTGGCGGACTGCTGGTTAGGTCGTACCATAAGATAAACTCGTCAAGTTTATCTTGAGACGCCGGTGTTGGCGCAGTCGTTTCTTGCTGTGTTGGCAATTGCTGCGATGCGGAGCTAATCTTTGTAGATTGAGAAGCGTGCAATGCCAATGCTTTTGAAATTACCGAGATTTGCATCTGCTGACATGCAAGGAGACAGACAAAACCCACAATAAAAACAATTGCCAAAATCATTCCAAGTAAATGGTTGTGGTTTTTCATATAAAATAATTATACATCACGAACTTTCTATTACAAAATAACCGTGCGGATGAGCGGTTAAATTACTGACTGCTCCAGACGTAGCCTTGGCGAAGACTGGCAGGGGCGGCAGGATATCTCACTCGCTTCGCTCTCACGAAAACCTTCCCGCCTGCAACGCTATACGTAGCATTGCGGGCACGGCGGGTTTTCGTGTACTTTCCTCAACAAGTGAAAACTCCCGTTTTCACCCTTTCCCATTCGATTCCTGCCTTCACTCTATTATTGAAAAAGCCCCGACTAATGTCGAAGCTTTTTCAATGGCAGGGGCGGCAGGAATCGAACCCGCGCTAGAGGTTTTGGAGACCCCCGTACTACCATTATACGACGCCCCTATTTGGTTTTTCCAGCTGTGAGATAATAGCAATAAGTCCAACTTTGTTCAAGGCACATCTCACACGGTTGTGTTTACCCTATATTAAAGCTATCATCCACCCATGCAAGTTAAATTCCTCAAGAGCCTGACCAGGCTCGAAGACCTACCCGAGGGCAATAAGCCACAGGTGGCTTTTGTTGGACGTTCCAATGTTGGCAAGTCTTCGCTGATCAATCATATAACCGGCCAAAAGAACCTGGCCCGCGTGAGTGCGGAACCGGGCAGGACGCAGACTATCAATCTTTTTGAGTTTGACGGCCGTGTTTTGTTGGTAGACTTGCCGGGCTATGGTTATGCCAAGGCCTCACTGGCCAAACGCCAAGATTTCTTTGACATGGTGAATGATTACCTTTGCCTTTCCAAACAACTGAAACTGGTTTTTCTTATCATCGACGCGCGCATTGGCCCGACTGACCAAGATCGCGACATGCTCAATTATTTAAATTCCAGCCACACTCCCCTGGTCATGATCCTGAATAAAGTCGATAAACTTTCCAATTCTGAATCAGCTGACCTGGTGAGCACGCTCGAAGCGGCTTATCCCGGCAT
>JAQURG010000110.1 GCA_028715725.1 Methylococcales bacterium | reverse complement strand
GGAATGGTATAGGGCCCCCCATCGCTGCCGATAGTGACGGAGGCTCCTGCGGCCAGAGGTCCGTTTACGCCGCCCCAGGTGTGCTGGACGCCATCCACCGAGTAGGCTACGCCGATAGCTACGCCTGTTGAGGTCGCGACGGTACCCTGATTTTTCACCGTACTGGTGAAGATGCCGTTAGCATATGAGACCGAGGTGACGATGACATCGGGTAATAGAGCCGCTGTTATTGGAGCAGTCTTTGCACTTACACTCACGCTGTTTGAACTGCTGTTCCCTGCGGCATCATAGGATAAAACCGTGTATGAGTAGACAGTGGACGCTGCAAGTCCAGTGTCAGAGTAAGAAGTCCCCGTTACTGTGGCTATTTGGGTGCCATTTCTGAATACTTTATACCCGGTGACTCCAACATTATCTGTACTTGCCCCCCATGAAAGATTGATTTGAGTTGATGAAATAGCCGTTGCTGTAAGATAAGCGGGCACTGACGGAGCAGTGGTGTCCATGGCAGCCGTGGTAGCAAAAGTGAAATCTCCAGATACAGATTCAAGGCCAGCCTGATTGGCAGAGCGAACACGGAAGTGATACAGCGTGGCTGGAGCCAATCCCGACAGTTGGTGTATATGTGTGGTGTAATTAAATGATGTCGCCTTCGTCGACATCTGCCCGTACGATGCCGTTGTTCCATACTCGACCTGACCCGTAGCAGGTTGGTCAAGTGTCCAGGAGATTTTCGCGCCGTCTTGAGTAATGCTCAATGCTGAGACTGCGCTGATCACTGGACCACCAATTACGAATTTATCAACGACACTGCCTTCTGTGCAATTAACCTCATTGATCGCATCATCCGTAGCAGAGCCACAGATAAACGATCCTTCTATGCTGGAACTGGTGAAATGTAATTTCAACGCGCCATGATGCATGGCACGGAAAGCGGACCAGTCAGGTTTTGTGCAGGTTAACCACAAGCAAGTCCCATCTTGATCAAGATCAGCCCCCCCCGTTCCGGCAGTAACATGAGTAACGCCATGCAGTGGTATAGTGCGTTCGTAATTATTGCTATGTGCATTGACATTTAACTTGTACTTGCTATAAGTATCCCCAAAAGAATCCAGGATATCTTTAAGCGAAGACAACCCAGCATAATGTGCAGATGAATAGGCGGCTCTATGCACGAAGGTGACAATAAATTTGATATTTGGGTTAGTTTGTGCCTCAGCCATAAGGGCATCGGCTTTTGTTTTCCAGTCCGCCCAAGCGCCCGTCCAGGGTTCAGGAAGAGTGATAAAGCGGACGTTGCCGTAATCAAACCAGTACCAGTCTTCACCTCCCGCTAATGGAGAGCCCGGGGATGTTTGTGGATTAGGAACAGCGAAACGGCCTTTGTAGTTTTTAAAATTATCATTAGTGGATGAAACCGTATCCATATCACCCCAGACCGGCATATACGCGGCTTCTTTAGACCAAACCATAATATCGTTAAAATGTTGATCAACAGCTGCTCTTCCATCTAGGGTTCCGAGAGTAAGATCACCTAATCCGACGACAAAGGAAGGCAGATCATTAGCGATAAGATCCTGAACTGCACCAGTATTGAAATAAGTCGAACTACTGCCAATATTGCCCTGCGCATAAATATTAAAATTGGAACTGCCCGGAGTAGGTGGAGTGCGAAAGCTACGCTCAGGCATTGTGCCTATTTTATAATAATAACGGGTATTTGCTGTTAGACCTGTTAACTTTGCTTCCCAGAAAGGGCCCTTGGAGGAAACAGGAACTGGATTGGGCGTCGTTGCAGTTACCGTAGTATAAGCTCCGGAGGTAAGTCCATAGCCAATCGTTTTTTCTGCAGTAGTTCCACGCCAGTCAAAAGTGACCGAATTCGGGCCGGTAACGGTCCAGTGAATTTCGTTAGCTGCAAACGCGACGTTGACTGTTAAAAGAGTCAGGGTGAGAGCTAAAAAGCGCAGCGTTCTCATGATACTCTCCCGGTGGTTATATCTTGAGTTCCAACGGGTGCTGCACATTGGCCCCATGAAAATTGCTGTCTAACTTTAGCATTAGCGTCTTCTGTTAACGGTAACTTACTTTTCTCAATAACGCTATAATTAACTTTTTCCTGAACGGAGATGCCGTTGGAATTGTCGCAGGTTTTAAACCTGATTTCAAAACCCATCTCATCTACATTACGAATACCTACCACATAGAGGTTATCTGCATTGGCTGTTAAACCTTCGACTACTACGACTGGATCAGTATAAATTGTGCTAAATTCGACTCTGCCCCAGTGGTCTTGTGCAAGCACGTCGCCAAGTTCCTGAGCATATGATTCAGCAACTGTCTCTAAACTTGAAGTAACAGAATTTTTGTCTGCATAGGCAAGATAAGGTTTGCATATTAAACCCAAAGTTAAAACTGCAAATAAAGCAGCCCCCTTTAAGCCGGTAATTGAACTGTACGAGGAATCGATAGATTGGTATTGTTTTAAAGCTCTCGAATGACGAGTTTGCTTTAGATTTAGTAAATCTTTTCTGTTGGTTTTACTACCTTGAATGTTAGTTTTCACAACTCTTCTCCTAAAAATGATTTAGGTCCGAGGAGTTCCTACATTGGGTGAACGGTATCAATTTGAAGTAATAAAGAGACTCTAAAAATTCATGAACAACTGAACTTTTAGAAGCTTCTAATCTACACTTTGATTCTGGCGATCCCACTGTCATAGGAAAATTCCTTTAGACTGGTAATTTTGCGTCACCACCTTTCGATGGTTTTGCCTTTTTCAGATTAATTTGCCTATACAAGGCAAGGAATGATTTTTGCTATAGCTTCTTTCAGTTCCTTTTCAAAGAATAGTAGAAGATATTGTAACTTCAAGTGAAACAACTAGAGCAATTGTCTGTTTTATTAAGGAAAGGTATTTTGCTAGTGTTTAGATGCATTAATAATATTTAGGACTTTCGCTAGCTAGTGGAATAGGCCTGAATTCTGGGATTACACAGCTCAGCCCGTAAATAGTCGGAAAACAAGTCCGCTCTGACCTGATAGAGGGTCTTTTGCAGGGCGGTTGCTTTGACTTTCAATGTGATCCATACATGGTAACAGCGCGCGAGGTGATTGCGTTGCGAGCGGGCTTTGCGGCATTGGCACTTCTCCGAACCGGTCAATTGTTTCAGTTAGCGGTGAAATTCTTCTTTTTTGCTAGCGCACGTCGTTCGCTTGTTGAGCGACCTGCACGGTCAGGTGGTCATCCAGCTCATTGGTAAAGCTAAGTCAATGTCGCCGTTTGGAGCAACTAGCTTGAATAATTTCACTTTGAATGGGACCTTT
>JAQURG010000109.1 GCA_028715725.1 Methylococcales bacterium | reverse complement strand
CAGGTGTTGTAATGAAAAAAAGCTCGGTCGGCGGTTTTACGATCATTGAGATCATGATTGTCATAGCCATTATCGGTATCATGGTCGGTATTGCCGCGCCCAATTTTATGGACTATTTGAAGTCCCGAAGGCTGAGCGGGGCAACCATGCAGTTGTATGTTGATTTGATGAATGCCAGACAGCAGGCCGTCAGTCAGAACAACAAAGTGATCGTTAAATTATTAACCAACAATTCCTATAGTATTATTCGTGGTTTAAATGGAAACAGCGACGTTGATACAGGTGAAACAGGTCCGACTAAAAGCATTCATCCTGACTATGCTGATGTGACGTTTGCACCGGCACCCTCTGGATTTAATCCCATTTTTACCCCCAATGGGAACGGCACTATGGGAAAAATCATTGTAACCAGTTCGTCGTTGTCAAAGACCAAAACCATCGATATCAGCATGAATGGCCATGTAAGGATAGAATGACGGGAAAGATATGAAAAAAACAAAAAATAGTATCATGAATATCAATCAGGATAAGGGTTTTACCCTTCTTGAAATTCTGATCGCCATGTTGATTCTGACGGTTGCGATTTTGTCCCTGGTATCCGTCACGGTCATGGTTATTAAAGGAAATTCTTTAAATAAGATGAGGAACACGGCTACGACACTGGCAAAGGACCAAATGGAGGCTGTGAAAAATCAAGCCCAGACTAACTTCGACAATATCGTTAATTTAACGGAGACAAGCATCACAGGTTTTCCCGGCTATGAAAGACAACAGACGGTAACCACGATTACCGGTAACAGTTTTTGCACGGGATCAGCGGCGCCATTACCCTGCTGTACCGGCAGTGGGACTGGTGACTGCCCGGATAAAAAAAAGAATATCGCTATGCAAGTCCGCTGGCAATGGCAGGGTAATTACCATTATGTCACGTTAGATACAATCATTACTAAATGATAAATGGAAGAGCGAAGATATGATTATGAATTGCAGGAAATTTTCGCCAAAAGGTTTTACGCTGATCGAGTTGATGATTGCGATGGTCGTGGGGCTTGTATTGCTGGCTGCCGTCTATTCGGTGTTTAATTTGCAAAACAAAGAATTAAGTAAGCAGGAGCAGATAGCGGTCATGCAGGATAACGCAAAAATGGCCATGGAGATGATGACCAGGGAAATCATGATGGCCGGATATGGCGCAACAAGCTCTCTTCCCAGATGTGTTGGCACAACAATGGCAACCAATACGCCTTGCGTCGGTATTACTGCGGCCAACGCTAATACCATCAGTTTTTCTGCAGACTTGGATAACAGCGGCTCTATCACATCATCGGGATCAAATGAAAATATAACCTATGATTTATATACATCCGCAGCTAGTGGGGTACAGGTGCTGGGCCGCTCATCTAACGGAGGAACACACCAACCCGTTGTGGAAAATATATATCCATCCGGCACCGAACCCGCTCTTGCTTTTACTTATCTTAAAGCTGATGGATCGTCCACAACGGACCTGTCTCTTATTCGCAGCATTCAGATTGTTATCACAGCCAGGACGGCAAACGTGGATCAGAATACGGGCAATTATCGCTACATTACGTTAAAATCCAACGTAACGCCTCGAAATCTGGGCTTATAAGAGTAAAGAACAAGCGCAATAATGAAGCTCCTTATAGTAAAAAAACATGGACAGTAAAAAAATCCGGCGAGGTCATTATATGAAATATTCGCAATCGCTGAAAAAAATAAATAATGAAAAAGGCATGGTTCTGATTATCGCCGTCATGCTGCTTGCCGTATTGGTTTTGGTTGGCTTTACCGCTCTAAATATGACGACCACCGATATGAAAATTAGCAGTAACTACCGGAGTGGCTCACAGGCTTTTTACATTGCCGAAGCTGGTCTCGAAAATGCCAGAGACCAACTGCGTATTAACATCGCCGGTGGTTCTACAATGAGCCAATTATTGGCCGCCCGTGTAGGTTCTAATGGTGTGCTTTCGAACAGCGATAATTTTACAAATTTTTATTCCGGTGGCGTGTTTGTTTCAGATGACACTCCTTATATTTCAGATACGACGTTTGGAGCCGGCACGTATCGTGTTTACCTGACGAATGCAGCGACAGCGTCGGAATCCGTGACCTCAGCGACGGATGCTGATGATCGTGTAACGCTGACATCCATTGGCCGTGTGACCAATGATAACTCTCTGGCTGTCACACAGATAATTGTTCAGCCTTTCAAATTGCCGAGTTTTCCCGGAGCGATTGTCCTGCCCGGTCCCAATGTCAATTTTAATGGCGCAAATTCCAATGCGTCAGGTGTTTCGGGTGCTTCAGAATCAGCAATTTCCATTAATTCCGCGGCAGCAGAATCCTCCATAGAAACCTATCTGAGCGGCATTGGTCGACTTGATAATTATGGCTGCAATACCATGACTGGAGCTGCCTGTATCAATAATGAACCGGCGGAATTTGATCCCGCCTATTCTACGGTTAGCGGTATTAATAATCTCTACAACACCATTAAATCCGTGGCGGACCATGTTTTAACAGGCCCTCAAACGCTCAATGCGGCACAAGTCGGAACCACTACCAATCGAAAAATTGTGGTCGTTGAGGGTGCCGCCACCCTAAGCGCCCTTAATGGCGCAGGTATTCTTGTTGTTACCGGTCAATTAACACTGAGCGGAAATTTTAATTACGACGGCGTAATTATTTGTATCGGTGAGGGACGTCTATTGAGAAACGGTGGCGGTAATGGCACGGTAAACGGCGGCATATTGGTCGCCAATACGAATGGTGCTACTTCTGATACTGTGTTGGGAACACCGACCTTTGATACGTCCGGTGGCGGTAATACAAATATTAATTATGCCGCAGCATCTATCAACCCGCCGGGCGGAAGACCTTTTGTTAAAGTATCATGGAGGCGAATGTGATGAATGCTATAAAGTATTCATCGCTGCCTTTTTTTGATAATCAGCAGGTTATTGACATGGAAGCTCATGTCATTAGCCAGTGTAAATTCCTCCGCGAAGTTGTCTTCTAATTTTTGGGCAGATATCTTATTCGAAAAAGCGATCAGATCGCTTTTTAAGGTGTTCAGTTCATCGATGCTCAGGCGGTGCCTTCCGGCAAAATTTTTCTGAAGTTGTTGAAATTCATTCGTAATAGCCGGATCCTTATTGGGGTCGCTTGACGGTTTTTCGGTTTTAGCCCAACTTTAACCCTATTTTCATAAAAAGCAACAAAATAAGGGTATTTTAAGTGATCGTGCATGCGTAACATGTTGATATTATTACATGCAGTTCTTTAAAAACAGAATGTAGTGCCCCAT
>JAQURG010000108.1 GCA_028715725.1 Methylococcales bacterium | reverse complement strand
GGTGTGAATTTGTTTATACAGTCTCATTGGCTAGTCTATGAATTAACAAAATCCAGCATCCTACTCGATACAACTCATCTTTGTGAAGTGCACAAGTACTCTTTCAAAAAGTGTACGGTAGTGAAAAGAAAGATTCGATCTGGTTATGCGTCGATATGATTACTTTGAGCCGCCTATTCAAAAATTTTGGCATCTGTTGAAACAGTCGCTTTTGTTGAGCGTGCCAGGAAATAGGCGGGTATGATATTACGGGCTCAAGGAAAGTTGTGTTCAATATGGGTTAAGCAAGTAGGTTTAATAACTTTAACAAGCAGCTACCATTTATAAGTCTTACATTCAATTGATAAAGTACAATCGAAAATAAGCGGAAGAACGAAGGCCAGCTACTGACTTAAATGGCAGGCTTTTATTATAGTTTTCTAACCCAGTGGTAAGGATGTCTCAAATATGTAGAAATACTTGATGCATTGTTTGGATTAAAGGCTATGAATGTTATAGAAAAGACATGCTGCATTCGGCAAAGCTCCAGCTTTAGGCCATTATGAAAAAGCTTTTTGCCTTGCTGGTGCTGTCAGGCTTAGCTGTTGTTTTGATGAGAGTCCCTCAGTTCAGGGAGGTATTTTCGCTGATAACAGCGGACGCGCCGTCGGTATTGCCGATTCCCGTAGGGCATATCTCGCCGGGCAATCGTTGATACCTGGGGCAGTCCTCGCGGCAGAAATCGCGAGCATCAAGGCATTGATATTTTTGCCAGGCGCGGTACGCCGGTACTTGCGCCAGTTCATGGTTTGGTTATCGGCATCGGGCAGAACCGTCTTGGCGGCAACATCATCAAATTATTAGGTCCGGGGCTCCAGGTTCATTACTTTGCGCATCTGGATCGTTTCGGGGCTGTTAAAAAATACGATTTCGTCCGGCGCGGCGAGGTGCTCGGCTATGTGGGCAATACCGGTAACGCCAAAGGTACACCTCCGCATCTGCATTATGGTATCTATACCTACCGCGAGGGCGCCATTAATCCGTATCCATTGCTCATGGCTGGGGCAGGGGATAAGTGAATAAATGATAATCTTTTGGTTGTTGCGTAATATTGCCAGCTGAACTTCTCAGTACAGCTTTGTTAAAAAAGACGAATCAATTCGACAGCCGCCAACCTCGGGGTGATCCAGCAGGTCCTGTTCAAAATCCCGATAAGTAGGTAATTGAAATGCAATGCGATGAATTTTTCCATCAGAAAATTCAAATTCCATTGCTCCGCCTTTAATATGGGGATTGCCCTTGGTGGTAAATAACAGAATACCCGCATTAGCAAACGTTTTTCCTATTTGACTGGGAAGAATGCGTGCGCAGCTTAACTGATCAATAGATAAGCCGGAAAAAACCTGGACCAGTTGATGGGCATTAATAATAATACCTGCCCCCGGAATAGCAGCATGTGCTGGAGCTACGGGAGCCGATTTGGTTTCAGTTGGTGCAGTCGTTGTGGTTGGGGTGATTTCTGGCGCAGAAGAAGTTGGAACAGGTGGTGTATTTAATATATTTTCTAATCCGAAATCGCCCAGATGATTCTGCAACAAGACAGTGCCGTCGCCATTCTGTGCGGTTACTAACAAAGGAAATATCTGCTGCTCCATTTCTGATTTATCCGGGCTTTTTAATACTGAAACCAGTTGCCGTTCGATCGATTTCAGTGGAGTAAAAAATTGCTCCTTTTTTTGGCTGGACTCCCCAATCTGAACCCAGTCAGATGGCAAATTAACCGGCAGCCCCATCGTTTTCATGACGGCATAATCATCAACAGCCAAACAATTGCCAAAATCCTTGCTGCGATATGTTTTCATGACCTTGGGCTGGATTTCATCACTTATAGCTTTTTGCAGGGCTATATTATAGTTTTTCCAATCACTGCTTTTAGTTAAAAAATAATAAATGAAGGCATTGCGATCGAATTTATTAAACCCCAAATCTTTCATGACCAGCTTCAGTTTCCGGCAATTAGTTTCCACTTCTTCATAACTATTCCAGTCAGGTTTTAAATCGGGTTTTGCCGGATGTTTTGATTGCTCAATCAATTGTTGTAACTTTATTTCTCCATTTGCGGATTTAATAGGTAAATAGCTTATTTCTTCCAATGATAAATCCCGTGCATCAGGTACGCCCTCAGCAGTGGTTTTCAGTAATAAAGAAGGCAGGATTTCCGGATAAATTCTTAGCTCTCCTAACGGTTGAGTATTCGAACCAAGAATATTAATACCGCCTTCGGCTACTGCGTATACTTTAAATATATATTGATTAAGTGCGCCCGTTTTACCTGAAAAAGTAACAGCAGGAGGTAATGTATGTGATTCGGAGCTATTCTTTACTGACGTCTGCGGGGCGGCAGCGGCCGCGGCCGGTTTATTTTGCACCCATTGATTGGCTAGCTGCCCCATAACAGCAACACCCATGCCCACGCCTGTGAGTGCAAGTAAATTGCCGGCAGCGGTAACATGACTGACCAGGCCCGACACATCCACATCACTATTGGCGCTGGAATAGAAACTGTAGTCAACCACCGTTCCCTTGCCGGAATCCAGGCGCATCCACGGAGTTAAGATGACTTTTTTTGCATCAAATTTAAAGTTACATTTTCCGGTTGTGGACTGATATAAAAAACCGGCCGCTTCATTGTTGAATTTGAGGACATCATTACGGACGCTGAAAATAAGTGCGGAAGACAAATCGCCTTTCTCATAAGACGGTGTCATATTAGTACATCCGCTTTTTAATATATTGTCACCTTTAAAATCAAACTCCGAAATCAGGCGTATATAATAATCGTCGCCATCAATGCTTTGAAAACCAGGCAGAGCTTGAATTTGATATGTTTTTGTTGACTGTTCGGACTTGGAGTCGCCAGTCTGAGCCGACGGATAATCAATGGCTAGTTGTCGGGTGGGCGCGCAGCCGGCTAAAATTAAGCCAGCAAATAAACCAAATTTCAAAGAAGAGCTGTAACTAATCGACATCCATTAACCTTGTGCCGTAAGTTATAACGGCCAATCCAAGCTGAAAGTATAAAATGATAGGGCCTATCCAGACGCTTTGTCATGTTTTATTTTAGCATCATTCCAGATAGAGATAGCCGCAAACACTAAAATATGGGCTAAATAATCTTACAAAAAGGAACAGGGCGCTATTGAAGCGCAGAACTTCCAAATAATTAAGACATTACTTCAAGAGACTTCCTGAAAATAAAATTGGGTAGTTCTTCCATTAAGAGCTTATCCGTAAATAAATTGCTAAAAGGAATTTGTATATGGAAGAATAACGGTTTTTTAACTCCTTAAGTACCGTAATAGTTTGAAAAAATTAGCCAGCTGGAAAGTTTCCGATGATTTTTG
>JAQURG010000107.1 GCA_028715725.1 Methylococcales bacterium | reverse complement strand
CATAAACCCTCCCTTCAAATACTTTCCCCGCTGCCTGCGGTTTCCTGCCGCCACCGGCTTTGCGCTTGTAATTCACATTGCCCTCCCTTTGTTTCTTGGGTATTAACGGTTCTACTCGAGCCTAAAACTCATCCGACACTTTCCAGCTTGCCAGTCTTTTCAATTGTTGAGAATATTTTATGAGTTAATTTTTCCAACTATTTCACAATGAACTTAATTTTATTCACTTATTTATGGATAAGCTTTAAATTTCGGCGGATAACGCACAGCAACGTAGGGACCGAGGGATTAAACCTATGCAGCTGGAAATTGAATTAGGGGGATTAGGAAACCATGGAACGTAAGACCCGGTTAAGCATCGGCATCGTTGGGGTCGCGCAATGGCCGCACAATGATGTTGATCATCAAAAAAGACTTTACAATTCTATCCACTATCTTTCTTTCCTCCACTGTTTTAAAAATGAAAGATTATCGCTTAGAGGAAGGCTATTTTAAATGCGTAACCCTGGAGTAAGCCAATTGTGAAGCAAAGGAAGCAAAATACCAAAGACTTCCAGAGTCGTTAAGCCCTGGAAGTCTTTAAGTTAGATAATCCGGATAAAAAATCAATTTCATGCCTGGCGTCCAGTATCACTCCGTTTACGATTCAGGTGAACTTTACTGGCAATAGTTGCTAAGGCGAATAGCATGGATGAGAGAATAAATTCGCCTGAAATAAAACCAATGATGCCGATAAGAAACAGGGTTCCGATTAAAATATCTTGGTAAAGGTCGTTCATGAGTCAGTTCTCGTATCAATTGAAAAGATTTATTTAAACTGCAACTCAACTATAGAAGAGGACTCTATTGTTGACAACAATACTAGGAATAGATAGATTGTTTCCTTATTTAATACATTAAATTCATCAACGGTTCATAGTAAGTTGAGTAAAAACGTTAAATTTGAGCGTTAGTCTCCGGACACACTTTTGATTTTATTCGGCCTTTATTAGCTAACGCTTAACTCCGACCACCCTTAATAGCACGATAACCTCCGGACTGTTTTGGCTTCAAATGGCCATGCATGGGTATTTTTACTCAAGCTGAAAAATGTCAATTCCGGCTCATTACACTGATGAGCTGCCTGTCACCCCATACACCATCGCCAACAGAAACAGCGCCATGATTAAGACCTTCAAGCTTAGCATGGCCAGGGAAGTCCCCTGGTAATGACGCATGATCGCTTCAACTTTGTGGTGTCCTGCCTGGTCCTGCATGTGAATTTTTCTTATCATGATGACTCTCCCCGCTTTAAATTACAATGGATGATGAGAACGGTAACTGCGCATTTGCCCGACGAGCACGCCCTGGATTTCGACCTGTTCAGGACAGTAGGACAGCGCCGTCATGCCGGCATTGGCAGGCAGCAGTAAAATCTGCCCGGGTGTCTGCTCGATATATTTCAGCGTGGCTTCTGAATTCTCGATTAAGGCGACCACGATCTCGCCGTTACTTGCATAATCGCGCTGTTCGATCACTACCCAGTCGCCGTCAAAAATGCCCGCCTCGATCATGGAGTCGCCTTTAACCTGCAACACATAACAGGATTTATCGGTTTTCAGCACGTCCGGCACCGCCATGTAGTTGACGTTTTCCAGGGCCTCAATGGGCTTGCCGGCGGCAATCTTGCCGATGAACGGCAAGCCCTGTTCGCCAATGGCATCAGGGCCTTGCGCCTGGCCGGTCAGCCGGATACCGCCGTGCTTGTGGCAGGTGAACGGCTCAACCAGGCCGGCCGCAATCAGCGCCATGATTTGCCTGTACAGCGAACCGCGCGAAGCCATCCCCAGCGCCCTGCACAGTTCATCCAGACTGGGCGGGCGAGTAAAGCTGTGATGGTTGTCGCGGAGAAAATTGAAAATCTCCCGTTGCCGCCGGGTTAGTCTGGTCATCGCTGTTGCCCTTGATGCGTTTAAATTTTTTGTCAGCTTAACAAAAAAAAACTACAATGCAAGCAAAATAAGAACAAAATGAGAACAAGGGGAAAACAAAATGAAAACAGTCACCCGCTATTTAGTCTCTTCACCCGGCTTCAGCCGTACTCAGCCATGATGCGCATAACGGTGGGTGAACTGTTGAGGTTGCCTCCAGCGCCTTGCGTCATGCCGTTACCGTTATTCAACAGCAAGGTCGCGGCCGGGTTTCCGTCGCCTGCCGATGATTACATTGAGAAAACCCTGGATTTAAATGAACTGCTGATACACAAGCCCTCAGCGACTTTTTTTGTACGGGCGCAAGGTCAATCCATGCTGGGCGCCGGCATTCATCCCAACGATATCCTGGTCGTGGACCGCTCGATCGAGCCGGTGCCTGGGAAGATCGTCATTTGTGCGTTGAACGGCGAGCTGACCGTTAAGCGCCTGGAGCGCGAAAATGAGCAATGGCGGCTCAAAGCTGAAAACCCGGCTTATCCGGATATTCTGGTTCATGAAGACCTGGATATGATCATTTGGGGCGTCGTGACCTGCGTGATTCATGCCGTGTAATGCAACCCCTACTGGCCCTGGTCGATTGCAACAATTTCTACGTAAGCTGCGAGCGCGTCTTCCGGCCCGACCTGGTCGGCAAGCCGGTAATCGTATTGAGCAACAATGACGGTTGTGTTGTAGCCAGAAGCGCTGAAGTTAACCTCAGTTCGGGTTAAAAAAGTTGGGCAGGTTTTTGTAAATCAGAAAAAATAATGTTTTCAACAACACATTTTCCACAAGCACCTGCCGACAATGAATTTAACACAATTATTTTGCGATCTAGACGATTTTTGCCAAGCTTTTGTCCCCGCTTGGCAAAAGAGCCTGCTGAGTCAGGGTGAAAAGAAACGTAACCGGCTCTACCTGATGAGCATTAGCGAGATGATCGCGATTTTGGTGGCCTACCATCAAAAAGGTTACCGGACTTTCAAGGGGTTTTACCGGCAGCCTGTCCAAAAATATTGGCGGCCAGAGTTTCCTAACTTGTTGAGCTACCATCGGTTTATTGAACTGCTGCCTGAAGTGACCGTGCCCGTGACCGCCTTTATGAAAAGCCGGAGCGCCGCCTCGCAGGGCATTGCTTTTATCGACTCGACTTCGCTCTGTGTTGGCAAGAACATCCGCCTCCCACGGCACCGGACGTTTGCCGAAGCAGGTCGGGGCAAATCGTCCACTGGCTGGTGTTATACCAATCCCAATAACTTCTTATGCTATTAAAGCCCACTTTCGAGTACAAAGATTTCTGATAGTGTCGGGTTGGCTAGCGAATGCATTCCCTGCTTGGCAACACGCCTCAACAATGTCGTCATAGTTCTTAAAGCAGCGATTTGCCCAATGCGATTGTGGTAGCTGCTGCCAGATTTGTTCAACAGGATTGAGTTCTGGCGAATAAGGCGGTAATGGC
>JAQURG010000106.1 GCA_028715725.1 Methylococcales bacterium | reverse complement strand
CTCTGGCCGCAGGAGCCTCCGTCACTATCGGCAGCGATGGGGGGCCCTATACCGTTCCTAACGGCACCCATACAATTACGGCTTACGCGGATGACGTCAACCGCTTTGCTGAGTCGAACGAAACCAACAACAAGCTTTCTCAGTCGGTTACAGTAGGAGGAATATCTACTGCTACTACTTCCAATCCATTCTTTGGATTTTCAGGCCATTTCTGGGGACCGTATTATAACAACGCTGCTGCTACTATCGGCATTGTCCAACAATCGGGTGGCGGTTTGTACCGAGTTGATCTTAGAACGGGTCAGTACGCGTTGACTGATCAATTGCTCGCGGCAGCTGAACCAAAGGGTATTAAATTAATAGCTATACTAGAAGGGCCTGATGCATCATACGCTTCGTCTTATAACGAAGCAAAAGCATTCGCAACTAAATATGCCGGCAGAATACAGTATTATCAACTGTCGAATGAAGGTGATAATGTTACCGGCGTGCAGGGCGATGGCGCTCGAACGACCGATTATGACACAGCGTTGTATAATGGAATAAAGACTAAAATACAGGGATTGCTTGACGGAGTCAGAGCTGGCGACCCGAACGCCAAAACCATTGTCAACTTTACTTGGCTTCACTACGGCTTCATCCAGCGCCTGATAAACGACGGTATCAAGTTCGACATCGTCGGATTAGATTGGTACTGGGAGGATGTTGCCAAGGTTCACGGCACATTCAACCTGTCTTCCTACATAAAAACACAATTCAACAAGCCTCTTTTTGTGATGGAAGGGAATAAATGGGCCGGTAGTGATGGCGGGGTTGAAGCTGCGCAGGCAACTTACATTTCACAAACCGCAACAGCAATGTGCAACAATCCCGACGTTAGCGCGTATATTGTTTACGAAATGCTTGATGAACCGGGTGCTGGAGGCTTTGAAGCACATATGGGCTTGATGTACAATACCACTTCGCCAAAGCCAGCATTTAACGCATACAAACAAGCAATTACCGGTTGTCAAAGATAACAGCACTCAATCCGATACTATTATTCATCAACTTGTATAATCTTGTTATAGCAATAAAGAACACCCTATTCCGGGTGTTCTTTATTAAAATCAATGCGAGTAAATAATATTATAGAACTTACGCACTGACGACTGGCTGAAATTCTGGGTTTAAATGAGCCATGCCTGGCATAAAAGTACCGATAAAACGAAGCCATAACGTCCTTGAACAAATTGCGCTGCAAGCTATAGCAATTGTTGATTAACGCCATGGCGCTGAGTTTCCTGTAGCTGGACAAAGCCGCAAATCGCGGCAAACAGAGGGTTTTTTATAGCCCTTTGCTGCGCACTTGAAAAGGCTCGATGTTGCCTACTTGCTTAATGGCATGGTGATACTGCTCAATCGGCCTTTGCCGGTCATGTTGTGCGGCAAAGGCTTTGCGATCAAAAGACTTGAGTAGATGGGGGTATAAATAAATTCGTGTAACCGCTTATTTTCAGAGCTGTAGAATACGGCCATGTAAGGAGAGAAAATGAGCGCCTGATTAAAGACCCTGAATTAATTTCAGCCATGCAAGCATTAAGGTGCGGCTTGAAATCCCCCAGCGACTTGGCCAAGCTGAGCCGAGAGTTGTTAAAGATCACCGTGGAAGCCTCACTGAATGCTGAAATGGATGGGCATATAGGTGATGAGAAACCTTCGCTAGACGGTTATAACACCGGCCACAGCCGCCATGGCTACCACCGCAAAACACTAAAAGGCGAGCCTGGTGCGATTGAGATTGAAACCCCGCGCTTGTAACGGCAGCTTCGAGCCTGTTTTTGTTGCAAAAAATCAAACGCGGCTGACCAGGTTCGATGATCAAATCCTGTTGCTCTACGCCAAGGGCATGACCACACGGGACAGCGTCGAAACCTTTGCCGAACTCTACGGTGCCGACCTTTCGCCTACGCGGGTTTCCCAGGTAACCGATGCGGTCCTGGAAAAGGGGGTCGAATGGCAGACAAAGCCACTGGCTATGGGGTATCCTATTCTGTATCCAATGCCGTTAACTTAAGCGCCAAACCTTGTAACCAGTTATCATGTGCCATTTAAATTATTAATTCCCATGAAAAATCATGAAATCAACTCGGGCGATGTCCATGCCAACATCCTGTCTCGTGTTGCCACTACCCTGTACGACCCTGACTTTATCGCCACCCACCGCACGGATCTTAAGGACTTTTCCGGCCGGCGCGTGCTCACCTTTCCTGTCCTTGTGGCTTTTCTGCTGTGTGCCTGGAAAGGCGGCCTCCAGACGCTCCTGGATGAGTTGTTTGAAACCCTCACCGGACGCGCCGAGCGTGCCGTCACTAAAAGTGCCGTGAGCCAGGCCCGATGAAAATTGAAGGCCACCGCTTTCGAAGCCCGCAATGACCTGTTGCTGTCCTCGCTCGATAGCCATTGGCCAGGCCCCCTATTCGCCTCGACGATGCAATCAGGGTGGGTGGTGACAATATCCGGATTACTGATAGTGATATCTATAGGTCAGGGCGACCATTGGCCCTGAGTAATCCGCATGATGCCTATGTTGCCAATAACCATTTTTATAATGGACGATTTGGCTGGTACTCGATTAGCGGTGGAGATGGGGTGATCTTTGAAAATAATCAGATTACTGGCGGAGTTAATGTCGACTAGTGGTGGGATTAATCGGGGTAATAGTACGTATTCCCAGAACGTGTATTTCGCCAATAGCCGGTTTGAGCTTATGTTTGGATGGGATCGTGAGGCGATGACTTCTGATGGCCCGGGCGGGCTGTACTACAGCGGTGGGATTGGGCAGGGCAAAAATTCAATTCGTTTAGTAACTGCACTTGAGGAAAAACGATTAAACCGGCATACCAATTGGCGCACCGCGGGAGTGTTCATTCTTCGGCCGTGGTGCCGGACGATTTGCACAACTGGTCGGAATCAAGGGAGACTTAGAGCTTATCCATAAATAAGTGAATAAAATTAAGTTCATTGTGGAATAGTTGGAAAAATTAACTCATAAAATATTCTCAAACAATTGAAAAGACTGGCAAGCTGGAAAGTGTCGGATGAATTTTTCACTACCGTACACTTTTACCGTATAAATATATATATTTAATCGATGTGTTACAACTTCATAATGGAAAACGAACAAAACGGGGGAAGCGGTACACCCTTAGTTAAAAACCGTTTCAATAAGCGCTTAGCCAATTCAAACACACTTAAATCGCAGCGGTCTGTTCTGAGAATTGTCTTATGCCATCCCGTTTTCAGGGCATAAACGCCCGAATAAATCATCCACACATAAGCCAGCGAGAGGGCAATCAGCAGTCGTGAAACCCGCAGGGGGTCAACTAATCCCGACCTTTGCAATTGAAACCCACGACCCTTAAAATCCGAAAACATCGTTTCAATGCGGAAACGTTTTCAGTACCTCGACAGGCCTCTTCAGGCAGCGTAAAATGGCTGACCCGATAAATCGGCTCCTCATACTTTCGCCCCCACCAGGCCACTGCCATCACAGGCCCATAACG
>JAQURG010000105.1 GCA_028715725.1 Methylococcales bacterium | reverse complement strand
GATTCAGCAGTCCATTATTGATTCGATTGGCTTTCTGGAAAAACAACTCACTAAGTTGCAACACGACATCGACGATCACATCAACAAACATCCCACTCTCAAAGCCGATCGAGATTTGTTAACAAGCATTCCTGCGGTTGGGTCTCAAGTCGGCAATCACCTGTTGTCAGTCATGCATAATCATCATTTCCAATCCGCCGAACAACTGACGGCTTATCTGGGCTTGGTGCCGGTGGAACGCCAGTCTGGAACCTCTGTGCTGGGTCGTCCTTGCCTATCCAAAGCTGGGCCAGCGCGTATCCAGCTTTTAAAACCAGTATTGTATGCCGTGAATTGTTTAACATGGGTTATAACGCACACAGATATGGTTCATTACAACTAAATTTAAACATTGGGATATATTAATCAAGATCTGACGCGAAAAGTTGGAATGATTATTTGTTTAATTAGACATTATTATTTTAAATCCTGGTCTTCCACATTTGGTTTGCCAGAACCGCGTCAATCCAAAAGCTCGTTTTCATGCATTTCATCGCTTGATGCTATATAACCCCAAGCGTATTATTCAATTGGAATGGGCTTCTGAGCTTATTGCATCTTCTATCTATATCTATGGAGTTCTTACGTGGCGCAACTCGTTAGATTAAAATACGATGAGTCTGAAACTTTTTCACCAGGAGGAGGTGTCACCGGCGTCGAAATTACCAAAGCCAGCGCTAAAGTCGCAAATATCGCCTTTCATAAGGATGTGGCTTTGCATTTTCAGCAGCCGGACGGCTCATGGGTTGAGCGAAATTTAGACTGGCAGAAAAATTTCGGCGATTACGATCTCTTTAGCGGGAATTTCAACAATAATGTCACGACTCAGTTTGTGATCCACTATACAGTCGATGGGCGAATATTTTGGGATAACAATAACTTTGCCAATTACCATATTAATAGTGGACAACCCAATGTAGTGGCTGACCGCACCATTGTCCTTAATAAAGCTGTTGCCAGACGTGGATCGGAAGCCGGTGTTGGATTTGTATTCACGACCTCATGGGTGGAGGGTGAAATTTATGTTCAAAACCTGTCATTTAACAAATGTGTTGGTATCCGGTTGACGGCTAATAACTGGATAGCATCAGAGGATACAGATGCATCATTCAGTGAAACAGTCTCTGTGGCTACGGGAACTTCAGAAGTAGAAATCTGGAGTTTCAGGACTCCGGAATTCAATCTTGACGAAAGCTCGCTCAATTTCCGATTCGCCATCTATTATAAGGATCTTGATACTGGAGAATTATTTTGGAACAATAATTTCGGCCATGACTACGTATTGAGCAAAGTTGCTTCAGCGACTATTGAATAAGCATAGGCGCCTCATCAACTATAAAATAAGGCGCCTTTCCCAAGCTGATTTAAAGGCCTGTGAAAAAAATTTTTCCTGATTGATCTCTTTTTACCCTCATTCCACTATAGTGAAATAGCTGTCGGATTATGCATACTTCAATCTGGCTCGGCGAGTAGTTTAGTATAAGTTCCGATATTACTCTTAACGGGGATCAGTACTCCCCACCCTGGAACAAAATCCAAATCGGCATTCGGAATTTCCGCCATTAAAACCATCCTAGATAGTACTAACATAACCTCACTTGTAGTTACTTAAAGTCAATGGAGACAAAATAGCATGGTAAATTTCACCCGCTTGTTTGATGTAACGGTAAGAATATGGATATCAGGCTGTTTTGCTATTCTGTTGGTCTACTGCCTGTGGTCGCTGGATCGAGGCATTGATCTGACCGACGAATCTTATTATCTGACAGCGGCGATTAATCCGGAGGCAGTGACTCTGGGAATTACGGCCATGCACTGGGTGACCTCAGGACTATGGCGATTGAGCGGAAGCTTGGCTGGATTTCGCGGCACGGGCCTTATTATTTTGGGCGTCTCGTCAGTGGTTCTGGCTGTAGGAACGGCTCGTGCTTTTCAGATGACCGGCATCGCGCCAAGAAGTATTCCGACTTTATTAATCATAGCGTGCAGTCTGGTTGGAGCTTTTCTTTATCATGCTTTTGTGCCTTTCACTCCCTCCTACAATTTGCTGACAGTTTCAGTAGCCTATATGGCCTTTGGACTGGTATGTCTTACAGCGAACATGCCCTGGCGCGGGTACTTCTATTGCCTTCAACTCCTGTCGGGGATGGCTCTGGGAGTCGCCTTTCTTGCCAAATTTTCCTCCGGTGTGATCGTCTGGATCATTGTGTGCAGTACTATAGCTGTATTAAACGGATCATCTCGCCATCGTATTATGGGAATTTGCTTAATAACAGGTAGTATGGCGGCTCATCATATTGGCCGTTATCTTGCACGCGACATTCAGAGAATCATTGGCTCAGTTCCGGCTTGGCGCATTGGTATATATGCTCGGAGCCAACGAAACCTTTTCAGAGCGACTGGCCCGTTACTTTAATGAAACCGGCTATTTCCTCAGACTCATTATCACCAGATTCACAATTCCATTGGTCTTATTTGGATTTTATGCAGTCAGACCTCGTACCTGGGTCGCACTGATCGGCCTTATTGCCTTCAGCTATGTCGTAGTGACCCAGGGCTATCTGCTGGGAGGAATGGATCGATATGGGCGGCAAACGGCGCCTCTCGTCGTGGCAGTGATCCTGTCTATGCTCGCTACGGCTCGTTTATGGGTGCATAATCGAAACGCTGTTTATCTTCTCGGGGCATTTGCGATACTTCCTTTCTGTACCGCAATCGGTACTTATAACGCTCTTCATACGCAAATTCTATTTTCTCTCGCACCCTGGAGAGTATTAATCGGTTTGCTGGCTCAGCACTTCTGATATTTCCGACGACGGCAAGTTGCCATGCTGGTTTGTGTTCTGTTCATCACGATAACGACTTTACAGGTCTTGACCAACGGTTTCCGTACGCCCTACCGGCTATATCGACCTTTGCAGGAACAGCTCGAGGCTATAACAATATCCCCTATCGGAACATTCCGGGTGGATCGAGAAACCCGTAACAGCTTTGTCAGACTGATTCAAGTGGCGGATTCTTGCGGGATTCATCAGAGAGAAGGATTCCTCGGCTTGTATAATATTCCCAGCGTCGCGCTCATTCTTCAGGTTGTACCGCTCGGCTTTCCGATTTTACAGGACCGTCTTTCTACTGAACCGATCCTGGATCATATGGCGGCTGAAACCTTAAGGTCGGCCGTAGTGGAATCGACCGCGATTCCGGAAGCTACGATCCCGGCATTCCGAAACAATTAGCCACATTCCCGGCTGATTATAAATTATGTGGAACAGTGACCCTTCCCTATCAGCACCAGAAAGTTGAATTGTGGATCAGTCACAATCACCGATAAGAAAATTGTCAGGCGTTTATACTTAATCAAACCGAATAGCGCTGAAACGAAACAGCTATGCGGAGTGTTTATTGTTGCAGAGTGAGCAGGTTGCTAATAATCAATATTGCCAGTTACCCGTTGAAGCAATACCAGTGCGTTTGCTCTGACTGTAAGAGGCGGGGATTTATATAAATTAACCTCAGTTCGGGATAAGAAAAGTGGCAGGTTTTTGTAAAGCCAGGAAAATAGTGATTCCGACCTCCATCTTTTTCCTACAAGCCCCGGCCTATCATGAAATTAACACAATTAGTTTGCGAT
>JAQURG010000104.1 GCA_028715725.1 Methylococcales bacterium | reverse complement strand
CTGATAGTTATCCTGTGTGGTGTATAAAAACATGGTGGAATTCAGGTAGATAGAAAGCCTAAATTCAACTATAAGAAAGATTTTATTGGAGACGCAAATCGAAATAGCCTAAAACACAGAATTCATAAGATAGCCATGATTTTTATAAAATTCAAAGACGTAAAAGCCAAAGAGCCGTCCTACGCCATCCCTGTGCCCGATCCCAGCCAAGCTGACCGTCCGATCCCACTCAACTTGACCGCCAAATCCCAGGGTACTTGACCGGTCAATCCCAGTTAATTTGACCGACCAATCCCAAGCTATCTGACCGATTTCATTCCTCTCAAGAAAGCTTCATAACAAGCATTATCTTTTGTCCTTTTAACCCCAGCAATGGGAGAAAGGACAATATGAGCTTCAGGAGGAAAACGATGCGTCAGGTACGAAAGATTTTGGAGTATCGGTTAGGACGGAAGCTGAGTATCGAGCAAGTCGGTTTAGCTCTGTCGGTGGCGAAGGGGACAGTTGTCAACACGCTACAGAGGTTCGAGCGTTCTGGTCTTGGGTGGCCTCCTCCAGCGGAGATGAGCGATACGAAGCTTGAGGAGGCGCTTTATCCGGTTGTGGATGCACTGGCAGCCGCGGCCATTTCAGCGGCCTCTCTACCGGACTTGACATGGATAGAGACGCAACTTCGACGTCCGCATGTAACGCTTCAGCGGTTATGGGAGGACTATCACGAAGCGCATCCTGAAGGGTTAAGTCGTTCGGCATTTTACCGTTATTGGGATGGACATAAACCGGCATCTATCAGCTTGAAGATTATTCACAAGGGCGGGGAAAATGTGTTTGTGGATTATTCGGGTGATGGACCGTCGTATACGGATAAATCGACTGGCGAGATTGTGGAAACGAAGTTGTTTGTGGCTTGTTGGGGCGCGTCGAGCTATACCTATGCAGACGCTACCATGACGGAGAAAAGCGGGGATTTCGTGCGCTCACATGTGCGGGCATGGAAATATTTCGGAGGTTGCTCCCGCGGGCTGGTACCGGACAATCTCAAGAGCGGCGTTGTCAAGCCGGACAGATACGAGCCGCGCATACAACAGCTCTATGAAGCAATGGCGAGTCATTACGGTGTTGCTGTTCTGCCGGCGCGGGTTCGTAAGCCCAAGGATAAGGCCGTCGTTGAGAGCGCTGTTTTGCAGACACAACGCTTTATTTTGGCGCGGTTGAGAGACCGGCAATTCTTTTCCCTTGATGAAATTAATGTGGCGCTCAGTGAGGAATTGGAGTTATTGAATACCCGCCCGATGAAGGATTATGGCAATCAGTCACGGAAAGAGCGGTTTGAGCTTCTTGACAAACCCTATATGCAACCGCTTCCCGCGGAGGAGTTCAAGATAACGAGCCTGAAACTGGATGCGCGTGTGGCGCCGAATTACCATGTGCGCTACGATGACCATTATTACAGTGTGCCGTTTGCTCTCGTTGGAAAGACGGTTGACATTTACCAAATGGGACAGATTCTGGAGCTTTACCATGATGGCGTCCACATTTACCGTCACAAAGTAGGCGCGCAAAACTTCACCTACACCACCATCGCAGAACATATGCCTCAGAACCACCGATATGTGCAAGGCGGCTGGACAGAAGAATACTTTCTGAATCAGGCGGAAGCCATAGGCGCAGAGGTGCGTGCAGCCATGGAGGCACTCATGAAGCGGAAGGCGCATCCGCAGCAAGCGTTCAACGCCGCCAAAGGCGTGCTTCAGTTGGCCAAAGTTTATCCCCCTGAAAGGTTGTTGAACGCGTGTCGCCGGGCGCTTCATTACAATAGCGCGTCCTATCAAAATATCAAGTCTATACTGGAGAAAGGCCTTGACAAACAAATCGAAATGCCACTATTGGAAACCGAATCTAAAACCTCAGAGCCGCACGAAAATATCCGCGGCAACATCTACTTCGCCGGATAATCCGGCAGAAAGGAACTCTTATGCACATTGAACAAGTGGTCACTCAACTCAGAGCCATGCGACTGGCCAACATGGCGGATTCTCTTTTGTCCCGATTGAAAAACGGAGACACAAGAGACTTGGCCCCGGAGGAGTTTGTCGCTCTTCTGGTTCAGGATGAATTCAACGCCCGTCAGAGCCGAAAACTCTCAAGAATGCTTGGACGCGCCAACTTCAAGCCGCAACAGGCTTGTATGGAAAACATCATTTATGACGCGGCGCGGGGCTTTGCGAAAAAAGATCTGATTGTCTTTACAACATCAAATTGGATCAGCGATGCCAGAAATATTATTCTCACAGGAGCAACCGGTACCGGGAAATCCTACTTGGCTGAAGCCATCGGCTTTGCAGCATGTAAACAAGGCTTTGCCGCCGTCAAGTATCGCTGCCCTATACTGTTTGAGGAGGTTCACAGCGCCAAGGGGACGGGAACCTACCTTAAGTTCCTTAAAAAACTGGCGCGAACCCCCGTCCTTATTCTCGATGATTTTTTGATGCAAACTCTTAATGCGCAAGACGCGGCTGTATTGCTGGAAGTGATTGACGAAAAACAACAGACAGGATCCATCATTGCCACTACACAACTCCCCATTAACAAATGGCACGCTAGAGTGCCTGATCCCACTATCGCCGATGCAATATGCGACAGGCTTGTTCATGCTGCGTACAAATTCCATCTTGACGGAGATTCTATGAGAAAGCAAAAATCCCAAAACAAATGACCGCTCACGCGGTCAGAAATTATATTATCCCTTAGCTTGCTTTCGAGAGAGGGTCAAATCGGTCAAGTAAAAGTGGGATTGGACGGTCAAATAGGTGGGATCGGGCACCAGCCTTATATGCAGAATCTATTGCGTCTTTTAATGTCTGTGAATAATTCAGAGTGCCTGCGCTAATACATAATATATCTACATTATGAGCTATGGCAAATAATATACCATCGACCATATCCGCAACAGTACCCACTCCTGACGAATCAAGCACCTTTATGGGCATAATCTTCGAATACCAATTAATACCAGCGATACCATATGTATTGTTCCCCGTTGCACATGCAATTCCAGCAATAGTCGTTCCGTGTCCGTGGTCATCAAAAGAATAAACATTATTGTGAATAAAATCATAACCGGGCACAATTCTACCAGCAAACTCTATATTGTTCGTGTCGAGCCCCGTATCCAAAAAACCTATTTTAACATTGCTATCCCCTTTTGTTATCTCCCACGCTCTTTGTAATGCTAATCTTTTAACTACCCAATTATCAGCAAAAAGACTATCATTGGGTTTTACTGAAAAACATGAAGTCCGATAATTAGGTTCAACATAATCGATGTTATTTTCATTTCTTATTAATTTAATTGCTTCAGAAATATTAGCACCGGAATCCACTTTAATTCTATCGATATTTAACCCTGGGATATCTCTTATATGCGAATAATGGGAAGTTATTTTGTATTTATTCTTTATCCTAATATGGTTTTTATATTTAATCAATATTTCATTTGCATCTGGGCTTGGCAATTCTTTCCTTTTATCGCCGCAATTAATACATTTAATTGATGCTTGCGAACCAAAAACACCTTGGGCCGATATTAGAAAAAAGAAGATGATTCCCACTAAACAATAAAATCGGCGTAACGCTTTTCGTTTTTGTATTAAGCCACATCTTTTAAACATGCCATTCTCCTAAATTTAACATTCCGCTCTTTTTGATCAAATGAGGTCACCTCATCAACACCATCGTCCTCGTAGCAACCCTCTTCCCACACGACAGCCTGCACAAATACATCCCACTTGCCATCTGCTCCGCATTCCAGGTGAACACACCTCTCC
>JAQURG010000103.1 GCA_028715725.1 Methylococcales bacterium | reverse complement strand
GGCTTCGTTCTTAACTACCCCTAGCCCATTTTCATAGTGATAAGCGAGTTCGTATTGTGTATCAGGATCCCCCCTCTTGCGCTTCTCTTTGCAATTGGGCGATCTTGTCTTCCATCACAGTGGATACGGCTTTTTCTGCCTGATTACTGTCTGCTGCCTTTTCAGTACAAGCTACAAGTGATATCGCGGCTGTTATAACTATGGCAATGACAATGAGGTTTATTTGTCGGGAGTGTGATGTCATTATTTGGCTCAGTTAAAGAACGAATTGGGTTTTTTTGATCAAAAGTTGAAAACAGCGTCCAAAATTTGCCACTCCTCGGCGTTGAGCTTTCCAGTAAAAAGATTTGCCTTAGTAATAATGTCAATATCATAGGGGCTGGCTACCGGAAAGTTTAAACGCTCTTTTGCTGTCAAACTGGCAAAACTTAGACGCTGTTTCACAGTTATTGGGTCTTTAAATATTCCTTTAATGCGTATTTATCGAAGTCTGAGAGACTTTCGCCAAAAGTATGCCCTTTAGTTTCGTCCAAATCCGAACATAAATTTTCTGTTGGATTTAATGGATTAACATTCGAAAATAGCCCAACAGGAGTTCCTACAGGCAGAGTATTGGGCCCGATAACAATATTATCGGTAGTTGTGAGGATTAAGGGCGAACGTTTCTCTGGGTTCAATAGAAGATCAAACGCATTTTCGTAGGCTGCAACGCGACCTTTTACTGAATAATCACCAGAATAAAGCCCGAGCCGGTTATTATGTAAAAACGGTGCTGTCGCCCAGATACCCAACAGGAGTACGTCCCGGTAAAATCCTGGTCCCCCGGTCGGCCTGGCTTTATATTGGTCAGAAGAAAATTCCTCCCAGATGTGGCCGGTTGCCCAGTTGGTGGTTAATGCACGGCAGGGATTTGTTCCGATCTCACTCGCCGGATGAATTAGGTCGTCTGACAACACATTGTGTTGGCCATGTCGTCCGTTAGAATGACAGGAAGCGCATTCTTCTTCAAACACGTGTTTACCCGTTTTCACAGCTCGTTTGTCTATTAAATCGAAGCCACCCGGTGCGTTAACTAAACGGGGCGGCTTAGTGGTTTGCATAAAAGCACACATATCTCCCACCGAGTTCTCGGCTTGCTTGAATTCCGGGCAGGCAGTCCGGCATTGATCCTTGTCAATAGGGGTTTGAGTGCCGCCCGGCCCATTGTTCAGATGGCCGACCACGCATTCTTGGGCGCACATGCCGATATTAAAAAAGACCCGGAGCCCTGCATTTTCACAGCCGGTATCGTCTTCACCACCCTGACCTGAACGATGTACCCGAATCGACGCGCCGTTCTGTGTCAAGTCAAAAAAAGGCCGATCAGGAAAGTTAAAGAACTGGGTGATGATTCCAGGATTATTAATGTGATCATTTTCAATAGCCGTTGTATCTACCGTTCCCGCTGTCCAAGTTTGAAATACCTGATAGCGCGGGTCGTGTGGCGAAAGGTTGGCTCTGAATAGCTTCCCAACATTCAGATATTGATTACCAATCGTTGGATGAATATTGGCCCATGTTGGATGATTGGGGTTAGCGGGAGGGCGCGTCGGATCCAGTCCCGCATGGCAGGCTGCGCAAGTAACGCCAATGAGCGTTTCGCCATTGGGGCCTGTAGACTTGCGAATTCCCACAACACCAGCCGAGTTGGGATCACGGCAGCGATCGAAAAATTCGGTTGATGCATCCCCCGGCTGACAATCCGGATCATTAAGGACACCATACTCCTGAAAGCGCGTATCCCGGTTAGAAGTCAGCAGTTTATCGAATCCGATGACCAAGTTAAAAGGAGAATTGGGCAATATTAAACTAAAAAATTTTTCACCACCGAACGTACTTTGGAACCATATGTCCCTCCCATGGCGTTCAGCAGGAGTCAGATGGCGAGTAAATCTTGGGTTTTTGTAGGTAAGTGTTGTGTTTATCGGCAAGGATAAGCTATCTGCAGCCACACCCTTGCTTGAAAACAAAAAAAACAGGATTGAGACTAAAACTGTAGCTACAGTGCCTTTATGTGCATTCATGGACTACCTCCTAGATTAATGGGAGAGTTGGTTTTATGTTCAGTTTGGCCCTATTTGACTAACTAAACGTATCTTATTAAGTCCTCATTTAACTATAACTACAAACTTTTTTATTTGATTATTAATTCGCCTCTTAAAATTTGAAGTCGTGTTATTTGAAAAACGGGCAAGAATTGGCTTCAACTCAACATTGCTTGGTTTTCTAAGTTTTCTTGTAGAATCTTTACCTTATTTTGATAATAAAAAAGAAAACGCCCCGGAAAACTGAGAGTGATTTTACTGAATTAAAAATAAATACCCTGTGGGCCCCTATTGAAAATAGACCACCCGCACCGATTGAAAATTCCGTCGATTTATGGATAAAACCTATTACTGGCGCACGGATACTTCTGGCAGTTCGGGCACAACTGAATACAAAGCCCTACCTATGCGTTCATGGGTGACTTGTGTAGGGTGAAAATCATCAAAGTAAAAATAATCTTCAAAACTGGCGCTAGAATGGCAACCGTTGACGTAAACGAATTGGGTTGAGTCGAAACATGCCTCAGTACTGTTGGTATAGCCCATACCAATACTGTGGTCAGAAACAATATGCGATAATTGAAAAAGGTCGAAGTCGACGATATCGACATGAAGGTCTTTTCCAATAGTATTCAGGTGTGCCAAAAGATCATTGTTAAATTCATTAGTTAGGGTAGAAGCTAGATTCACAGCGTTCATACCAAGTGACCTGATTCTTGGGGTGAGGCCAAGATCAGGAACATTAACCACCAAAATAGCTCTTGCGCCTGCAAAAACCAGGGCACGAATATTGTCATCGACTGCTTGGACAGCATTTGTAATGACCGGGGCACCAGGATTTTTGAGCGCATCACCCACGTCATTGCCCCCAACAAAAATGATATATAGCGCATTTCCAGGCGCTGAATTTCCATGGTATGAAAGGAAAGTATCCACCTGGCTGGTCAAGTTAATTTGAGGGTCACCGGTGCTTCCTGCAGTGGCTCCTGCAACGGCATAATTCGTTCCCTTTGGAGGGCCAATTAAATGCAGTGAAGGTTTGACTTTCAAACGAAGATTTTTGGCAAGGACTTCCACCGCAAACAGGCCATTGGTAAAACCATGATTAAAAGGGGGGGTATTTAGGTAACTGTACTGAGGAAGGGAGGCAAGATTGCCAGTGTCCGACAGGCTATCACCAAAAACAAAGACATCTCTGATTGGCTTATCAGCGGCGAAAGCCCCAAGCGGCATCAGTAGATATACGAGGAGCAGCAGTAATTTTATATTCATAGCGTTCTCCAAATAGTAACTGTTTTAGTACTAGAACCAACTACGGATACAGCTCACCAAGGATTGTCATGTTACGGATTGATAGGTCTCTTGAGCGTCTGCGATTAGATATTCACGTCAACACACAACTTCATCATCGCGAAGAAGCGCAAGATGGGCAAGTATTACTATATTAAGAATATAGTAAACACCTATTCTGAGTAACTTAAAGAGCATTGAACCCGGAGGAGGCAATTTTAATTATTTGGTCGAATAATCATTCGTATTCCATCACCTAAAAAGCCGATTATGTCGTCATTTTAACATGCCCCTCTCCTAGTGAGGTATGTATTTTGCGTAGTTGAGTGGAAAGTGTTAAACCACACGGTATTATTGAATGTCTTCTTTGTGTCGTAACCCGATAGCCAGCCAGTTCGAAATGAATAATTTACAGCGGCCGCTTTAGAGAAATTTTGCATAGCCGGATTTTGTTGAAACCGTAAGTTTCTGTTCAAATGCTCCCGCTAGTCGATCTTCCATTGTGCGGATGGAAGATGAAAGGAGACGTATTTCTGACTCGCTGGGGATTGATCCCGCATTGGGTGAAGGATATGAAAATTGGCTATAGCATGATCAACGCCAGGGCCGAGACGGTGGCTTTAT
>JAQURG010000102.1 GCA_028715725.1 Methylococcales bacterium | reverse complement strand
ATGTGCTGGCCTATAATCTCAAGCGAGTGATGAATCTGCTGGGAACCCATGCTGTGAAAGAGGCAATGCTGGCCTGATGGCCTTTATTGGCCGTATTAGCAGGTTTTTAGAGCGAGTAAGGGCTTTTACCGAAACCAGGACTCAATAAATGAATAAAATCTGAATAAGCCTTAACTGATCAGTAGGCAGCTCAAAATGAGAAAAAATGACGCCCAAAACGCCAACTCTCTAATCTTTTGATGTTTTTACACGGCCTAGGTCGGCAAGGTGTACCTTCCTTAATTAATGGGATTGTGCAGCAGTATAAGCGAAATGAAAGCAGATCGTTAAACTGGCGTGATGAAATTGAAGCGGATAATCGGTCATTTTTGCAAGTTATATGCGGGTGAGTAGCCTAAAGGGATCACACTTCAGGCTCAAGGTTTTTTTGTATATACTTTAATAAATGATCGGATTTTAACCTTTTCAATACCAGGAATTGCATGATGAGCGTCTTTAAAAATAAATATACCGTAAAAGGGTTGACTCAAATAGTAACTTTTTTGTGTTTAGGCCTCTTTATGTTTTATGGCTACCGGATATTATTTGTGGCTAACGTATCCGAATATGCCAAAGAATTTACCGCCAGCTGTTTAGGTGCTGTTATTACTATTATGGCCACAGCTGTATTGCTTAAATCACAATTGGAAAACGAGGTAACTAAAGATCAATTAGCCGATATATTTAAACAAAAGATGGATTTATATCAACAGTATATTGAGTTCTTGAACAGTATTAGGAAGTCCAGAAAGTTTAATGACGATGAAATTAAAGAATTTATTGAATGGGGTATGAAACTATCCTTGGTATGTAGACCCGGGGTCATTAGAATTATTTACGAGTATGCGATCCAATTAATCAAGTTTGATGCCGACCATTTTGACCAATTAATGGACGAGAAGAAAATTGCCTGGAAAGAATGGATGCTAATGCATTATAAAGGCATGGAAAATGATTTTAACAATGACGTTTTCTGTAAACTAAAATTTGCAACGGTCGCTAATATTATTTCAGAATTACGTGAGGACTTAGCCAGCGCCCGACTTGCAGATTTTGATGAAAATTTAAACATGAATCTTATTCTTGAGGATTTACTTTCACTAGATAGGGCACATAGCCATCAACATGAGCAAAGCGTATTGCTTGAAAGCGCAGACTATAGAGCTATGCACAAGGCCGCCGATTCCATACATACAGTATTGTGATGAAAACGATACCTAATTATGGGCTATTTGGGGTAACCGCAGAACTCGGAAAAAATAGTACGCTAAGGCTTTTCAGTGGTGCGTAGTGTCCGAAATTACCCATCTTCAATCTTCCGGTTCTGCCTCCAAATGTAATCGCCGGTTAGATTGATGTGTTCCCAACCCGACGGAGATAGGTATTGCAAGGGATTTCGGCACTATGCTTGTTTCCAATCTTCATAGACCATGGCGATATGTTGAATCGCCGCTTGCCGCCTGAGCAAAAACTGAGCTCGGTAACTGGATTTGTTTGGGAAGAGCGCATTACCTTTCTCAGGATAGGACGGGCTATCGACCGCTAAACGGTCATGATCTGGCAAGCAGCGCCGGTGACTGAGGTCTGCGCGTAATTCTTCCGGATAGGTCGTGTACCAGCGCCACCACTGACCTGAAAGTATTTTACCCTGCCACTGCCTTTCGAAGTCAGGCGCACCGGCCTGACATCCAGGCCTGTATTCTTGGGCTAAAAATCCATAAGTGAATTCAGAAGCCGGAGGTAGAGTTGAATTATCATAGGGGGGAATTTGGCCGTTTTTCAGCTTGTCGCGCATAAAGTAACCATAGACACTGTGGGCATAGAAATCGGCCATGGCGTGAGTGGCCAAACCAAAGTCAACCAGCGATTTGGAGCGAAGCCGTTGGTTAACTCGATCCCATCCCGCGTCGATATAAGCGAAATCAAAGTGATCGCGCGGATCGTATTTCAGAACGTTGGCATCCACACCGAGACTCGCCCCTTTGACAACAAGGAGGTCACTCACGGGCATGCCCGACAAGGCATAGTCATAAACATCAGCATGTACTCCTGCTGCGAAGCTGGGATCGAATCCATCCCAAAACTTATCTTTACGATCATCCAGATACTCAACAAACGGCTTAGCCGCCGCTAACTGCGGTGTTCGTACCCGCCAAAGGTGTTGAGCGTTGAAGACAAAGTGAGGAGTATACTCTACGTCCAAAACATCAAATTTTGCCTTTGCTTTACTCTGAACTGCAGATTTAGGCTGGTGAATCTTGGTTAAGGGTTCTAATATTTCCCAAGCGCTATTTTCCCGTTGGTAAACCACCCACGCATGAGCCCAGCGTTTTGGACTATCGGTTTGAGAATAATCGATGATATCGCCCAGCGCTACCCGTATGCAGTCGGAGCTGATGCCGGAAGCGCTCAGCAAGGCCGCCAGGACAAAGGCCAGATCTTCGCAATCGCCGCCGCCCAGTGTAAGAGTTTCGTCTGGAAACAGCCATTGATCAAATGTGCGGTTCGAGCGATAGTGCCGCAAGCTCTTCATCGCCTGTACAACAATATTGGCTCGAAAATCAAAACAACCAGCGTCACGGCGGAAAAACCGCAATTGTTCCTCGCTTGGAAGGCTGGCTATGTAATCATGCAACCAATGACTTATTACTGAGTTACTTTCAATAGATAGGTATTCGCGAATATCGATGTCATAGCCTTTGCGCCGACTTCCTGCAATACGGCGTGCAGCAGGAATAATGGGACTATGGACGATTTCATCACCGGCCCAGCGCCATTTCTGGTAAGGACGGATCGCGCTCTGCTGTAGGCACATAAAAACTCTCCGGTTACTGTTAGTTTCAATTAAATTAATACGCTAACTTTGAAAGTCAACTTCCAACATGTTATTACACAATGTTAACTTCAATAAAATGAATAATGGTCAGTGTTGAAGTGAAATATTACCTTTAGCTAAATCCTTACCGATATCGAAAAGAATAGCTACTTGCTGTTTAAAATGTTTTTTTCAAGCTCGACAGACGAAGTATTTTATTGGTGGGGGGCCGTTATGAAAAAGTTAGAGTCATTAGTTAAAAAAGAGATGGTGCCGAAAAATTGAACAGCCGGTTAAGTGGAACACCTGTTACTTTTGAATGTCCAGAAGGATGTTAAAACGGAGCAGAACATGTCTATCAAAACGAGAAGAAAGCATTCACCGGTTACCGCCAAAGCATTTGTCGATCCGGTGCTGGAAAGCGGTTGCCAACTGAGCATGGACGGTCGGGGTTCGTGGCGGGATAATGTCTTCGTCGAATGTGTATGGCGGTCAGTGAAATACGAGTGTGTTTATCTGTACGCTTATGATTCGGTCGCTCAGGCGAGAACCTCGATCATGCAATATATAGATGGGTATAATCGCTCCAGGCCACATTCAAGCCTGGATAGAAAAACGCCTTATCAAGCTTATACCAGCCTGTTGCCACCGGTCAAAATGGCAGCGTAATTATCGGCGGGGATTTCACTTTAAAATCGATGAGCACTGCTCAAAGGTTTGGGGCCACCTCTGTAAGCATAAAATAAGCCAGACCTCTTCGCTATTTTACGTCAAACGAGGATAGGAGAGTTAACGCTGTTTTCCCCATAATCCTGATAAGTTTTGCCCGCTGATTTACCGCTTGTTGAGCGGTTGGAAAATCAGGTCCCACGCTTGTTTTTCCGCAATGAATTGTCGTAGAATACCGATAAAAAACTAGGACTTACTGATGGTTACGATAGCAGAAATACCTAAAACGAGGAGGTTTTTAGCGTACATCGACGCTGATGATAAGCCAGCGTGCGCAAATAAAGTCACGCGATGCGGCTTTCTTCGTGACTCAACCTGCCTTTTGTGCAGCAGATTGAAAAAACGCAAAAGCGGGTACTGGATTCCTGATAGCAACTGCCCTGTTTGGGGTCGTCCTACTCTACTGACGAAGGTTATTTTTGAACATCAAAATTAATAAAAAAACTTAGAGCTTATCCATAAATAATATTAGGCAAATCTTTCCGGTTAATTTTTCGAAGCACTTTGATGGACGCAGCCAGCATCACTAACCCCAGATAGCTTCTGTCCATTTTTTCATACCGCATCACGATTT
>JAQURG010000101.1 GCA_028715725.1 Methylococcales bacterium | reverse complement strand
AAGGAACTCAAAGCATCCTTGTTAGAAGCGGCAACAGCCTCCGGTGAACAGATGTGGGAACTCCCGCTTTACCAACCATACAAAGAACTCATCAAGTCAAAGATAGCTGACGTTAAAAATGTCGGCGGCAGGGCCGGTGGAGTCATAACTTCAGCCTTGTTCTTGGAAAAGTTCGTGCACGACCTGCCATGGGCGCATTTGGATATTGCTGGTACGGCTTATGCTGAAAAAGAATCAAAGCCTGAGTGGGTCCAAGGCGGAACAGGTTGGGGAGTTAGGCTACTTTTGAACTACTTGCGCCAAGCTAAGTAATTTTTTGTGGATAAGTGAGCTAAGGGGGTGTGCTATACTATGAGCGCACTCCTTTTATGCATGTAACGATTTATACAACGCCGACCTGCCCTTACTGTAAATTAGCCAAGGATTTTTTCAAAGAAAAAGGGATTACCTTTACAGAGATAGATGTGGCCTCTGACCCAACGGCTGCCAATGACATGGTTAAAAAGTCAGGTCAGATGGGAGTCCCGGTGATAGAAATTAACGGCCAGATCGTAGTGGGCTGGAACCAGGCAGCCCTGCAGGACATACTGGAACAAGGCACTAAGAAAAAAGTCAAAGAAACAGCCTAATAACCAATGAACCTTACTTAACAAAAATATGCCAACAGCAAAAAAACATACGCCAAAGTGCATAAAGTGCCCCAAGCCGAAACACAAAAAGATTTCGGAAAGCATGTTGCAGGATTTTGTGCAGCATAAGACCAGTGTTTTTGTGATCATGGCCGGAGCCTTGAGCCTTGGAGCCTTGTTCGCGATGATGCTTGGAGTGAGTGCTGCCCACTTTTAAAGTCTGACTTGCGCTGAAACGCCCCAGAGCCATGGGTAGTCTTTTGTTTGAGTTCAATTTTTTTATACACAGCCTCATTATTTATGAGAGGGGCAAAAGGTGCTATTCTATAACCATAAATCTAAAGAATTTATTTCTTTTCTATATTTTATGAACTTTCTTTTCAATAATAGGCTTGTCAGTATATCCAGCAAGATACTGATAGGCTGCTTTGTCGTATTAGCCTACGGGTTAATACAAGGTCATTCGGCTTCTGCCGGCACCTGTACTTTTGCCAGTACAGAACCAACTAATAGCTGGCATGTAGCCGCCAACTGGGGTTGCGGCGGAGTCCCGACCAGTACGTCACCCGTCGTTATTCCGGCGGCCACCACGACGTATATTTTGGCTGACACTGCGGCTACAGCTGGTTCGGTTACAATTACCGGCACGCTTAAACCCTGGGGCAGTACTTTAAGCGTTAATGGTGATTGGACGAAAGCCGGAACATTTACGGCCGGTACGAGCACGATTGATTTTACGGGTACTGCCGCGCAAACCATTAACAGCGCTACAACCTTCAACAATGTTACTGTGACTAAAGCTTCAGGCACTGTCACAGCTGGGGCCGCCGTCACGATTGATGGTACGTTGGCAACAACGGGGGGCGGGACTTTGGACATGCAGGGCAATGCTTTATCTGTGGCTTTAACTACAAGTATCGGCGCCCTGACAACAGTCACTTCCACCTCTGGTCTCATCACCTTCACTGGGGCTGTAACTAATGCGGGTAATATAGGAACGGTTTCGGGCAGTGAACTATTCACTTCAACCTTGGATAACAGCGGTACGCTGAGCCTTGGTGCGGGTACGGCGACTTCCACGGGTTCTCTGACAAATACGGGAACTATAAATCAAGAATCCGGTAAATTGGCATTACTGGCTGACTACTCAGGAGCCGGGGCATTCAATGGTCAGTCAGGCACTACTTGGTTCTATGGCACAGCAGACCAGTCCATCCGCGGAGTCACATTCTATAATTTAGAAGTCAGGAAATCTGCTGGTACTGCCACCATAGTAACTGCTGATGCAACGCTTGATGGTACCTTGGCCCTGGAAGGTGCCGGCACGCTTAACGCGGGTGACAGGGCTTTTACGGCACTGCATGGCATCTCGATTGTTGGATCAACAGTCACTTCGACCACGGGAACGCTAACTCTTGCAGGTATTGCTAATGCAGGATTCATTGGAAGCTCGAGGGGAAACATGCTTTTCCCCTCGTTGTCATTCGCTAATGCCGGGGGAGTCTTGAATATCGGGTCAGGAACAGCCACTTCAACAATATCATTTCCTAGCGATGGAACCATCAATGGAAATTCTGGAACTATTGTTCTTATGGGAGGACCGACTGCTATGGCTACGTGGCAAGATGGTGCCACTTTTAACGCTCAGGCTGGAACAGTGAAATATGCAAGAACAAGCGGAGCTCAAGCTGTAAATTGTTCCTATACCTATAACAACCTGGATATTGAAACCGAGAGCGGCAATGCTACCTTGGGGGCCGATTGCACAGTTAATGGAACGTTAAAGGTAGGGACATCGAGCACGCTAGATGCAGATGTTAATTCATTGACAGTCGCAGGCACAACAAACAATCTGGGAACGACCACCTCCACTTCCGGCACCTTGACTTTCAATGGAGCCGTAACCAACTCTGGTGCCATTGGCTCAGTTGATGGCAGCAAAATGTTCGGGTCGACTCTGGCTAACAGCGGTATCCTAAATATTGGTTCAGGCGTGGCTACATCTACGGGTACGCTGGATAATTCAGGGGGTACCATCAATGGTGATACGGGCACGCTTATATTCTTAGCCGACTTTGTCACTCCAGCTCCAGGCACATTTAATTCCGGGACAGGCACAATCAGATTGAATGGAGGAGCTGATCAGAGCATTAGGGGATATAATTATAATAATGTAGAGGTTTATAAAACAGGCGGCATAGCCACGTTAACTAATGCTAATGCAGTATTCGGAGGTACATTATTTGTGACTGGAGGCACACTTTCGGCAGGGGCGGTCAATTTATTGGTGATAAACAACACGACAATATTCTCAGGAACGGTGACTTCAACTACTGGTAATTTGGATTTCTTCAGCGCAGTCGGCAATGGAGGCAGTGTTGGTTCATCAGAGGGCGACATATTGTTCGAGGGAGCTTTGTTGAATTCAGGTAATTTGGATGTTGGTTCTGGTACTGTTACTACCACAGATGCTGTCTCCGGAGCAGGCATCATTAACGGCAACACCGGCACTTTGGTAGCCTCGTCTACTTTGGCCTTTACCACGTTTAATGCGGGGACAGGTACGTTAAGGTTGTATGGAAGCGGAGCGCAGGATATTACTGGCGCGACTTTCTACAATCTTGATGTCAAGAAATCAGCCAATACTGCCACCATCATTACGAATGATGCCACAGTGGGAGGCACTCTGACCACAGAAGGAGCCGGTACGTTGGATCTACAGGCTAATGCCTTATTAGTCTCTGGCCTTTCTACCATTGGCACAGGCACGACCGTGACCTCAACCGACGGCAGCCTAACTTTCACTCTCGCCGTGACCAACGCTGGATCTATCGGTTCAGTCTCTGGTAACAAGCTCTTCAGCGCGACCCTAGCCAACAGCGGTATCCTGAATATCGGCTCAGGCGTGGCAACGACAACTGGTACGTTTAATAATTCGGGGGGTACCATCAATTGTAATACAGGAAAGTTTGTACTTGCTGCTGATTTCATCAGCCCGGCCCCAGGTACGTTTAATGCGAATATCTGCACGGTCACCTTTTATGGCGCTGCCGACCAATCCATCCGCGGCATGGCATTCTATAATTTGGAAAACAGGAAATCAGCCGGTACCGCCACTTTTAACACGGCCAACGTGACCGTTGCCAATGTGTTTGACACCTATGTCGGAGGCACTCTTTCGGCAGGCTTAGTCAACTTCACTGTATCAGGTGGCACCACTATTCGCGCCAGCACTACAGTGACTTCGACTTCCGGCACCCTAGCCTTCGCAGCCGTGAATAATGCGGGCTCTCTAGGCTCGAGTTCAGGTCCCATCACAATGACTTCGCTGACAAATTCAGGCACGCTTGGATTAGGTGCTGAATCCACTTCAACTGGTTCGATAACAAGTTCCGGAACGATTAGGTTAAACGGGGAGACCCTTAATGTGGGAGGTAACTGGACTGATACCGGCACCCTGACGCCGGTTGGCGGAGGCGTGAAGTTTAACGGCGGCGGCGCCCAGTCAATTGGCACAGAAGCTAACTTCTATAATTTTGGAGTCAATAAATTAGCTGGAGTTGCCACCTTAACCGGTAATGTGTCAACCACTAACTTTCTCCTGACAAGTGGCACACTCGCCGTAGCCGACAAGATCTTTTATGCCCCGGCAGTTTATGCCAACGCCGGTCTAGTCACCCGCACCACAGGCAAGATCAAGCACACGTCAGACTATGAGAACTTCGTTAACTCCAGTGGTGTCACCCAAACTGCATATACCACCCCTGGCACCATCTACCTTGAAGTCAAAG
>JAQURG010000100.1 GCA_028715725.1 Methylococcales bacterium | reverse complement strand
TCGGATCAGACTCCATTTTCTGGCGTTTAAATCAGTCGGGTAGCGCTTGCGGTGTTTCCTTTTGGCCATTGCAAATTTAAAATTTTGCAGGCTTTGGAACTCAATAGCTACTTTTAAAACATACACTTAATGCCATGAAGAAAGGCGTAGCGTTTGCCGAAGAGGTTAAAAATTACCTGGTCAACGAGACGAAAAATATTAAGCAATGTCCTGAGGAATTAAAGAGTCCAAACATTGGGCCGGAAGCAGAAAAGCCTATGACTGGCAAAATGGACTGGGAGCATATCGTCTAAGCCTTTTAGCTATTTAACCGATCCCGAAAAAGATAAACTTTTTCAAATGCATCAGGCCAACAGTAAATCATGTTTGCCCTATGATGGCTTCCAAAATCGACGGAGAACTCACCAACGTTCAGGCCCCAAAATCCCGAACTGCATGAGGACTTAACGAATATTATGGACAGTACCGCATAAAAATAGAAGCTTTTCAACGCTCATTTTCCTAGTTTCTGTTAACGTTTCAACTTAAAATTAATATTTTACTTTCAGTTACTTAAAGTTTTTCCCCGTTTTTATCACGTCATGCCGGCATGACGATAACCCGTTGATATTTTTCTTGATGAAACATCAACAGAATCTAAGACTCTGGAAAATTATGCACGGCGTTGATCGGAAAAATGCAAGTGCGAAGCTTTGAGGATTATTGATGCCTACGTGCACTTCTACTCAAGCGACGGCATCTGGCTCGAAATCGGCCTGCCAGAGCAAGAATGGGTTTGAACCCGTTTTGCAAGCTGTCAGTCAAGTCCAGACTTGGGTAAATTATTTCCCCAGTCCGCCCTTATAGTTGTAGTCTCCTACGGGTCTTGTAAAGGTAAATCTGGCCGGATTTACAACCAGAGTATCTGCAAGCTCTGCAAAGGCATTCTCCTCTGGCGCAGGTATTGATGCAATTGCGGTCAGCGGGCTTAGTACGATAAAGGTGGCGGTTCCGGCAATCAGTTCTACAAATCCCAATGGCCGCAATACTACGTCAATCAGGTAATCAGATACATCCGCTTTTACTTCCGGCGGCTGGGCAAATGCCGGCGATATAAAACTGACCGCAAAAGCCAACAACAATGAGTTGATTATTTTCATCTGAATTCCTCAAAAATATCTTTTATAAAGGTTAGATTCAATCCGGCAGTGGTGCAAGTAGCCTGAGCTTGGTAATTCCTGCAATATCGCTGAGATGATAATTGTAGGTTATGGCAAGGTTCGCAATCGATACCCTTCAATCAGTAGCTTTGGCAGATTGTGCAAGCCAGCCATGAATAAAACTCCTGATCAACAGATTCATAGTTTCCGCTGACTCATTAAGGTCAATCGTATCCGTTTTCCCGGATAGCGAGAGGATGCAAATTCCATGAATACTATTCCATAAAGCCTTTGCAGCTTGCTTTCTATCGCTTTCAGCGCACTCGGGCGCCAGTTGTGCAACCGACTCTTCTAAGCGATCAAAAACAACGTCCCGCTTCTCCTGATACCAGTCTGGAATATCGGTATTTCGCGAAAACCCATATTCAAATATCATAATCCAGCGGTTAAAGTTCCGGCTGGCGTAAACTAGATAAGCTTGTGCTATCGCTTCGATATACTGAGCGGGATCACCGTCTTGAACTTGCTCTAATTGCGCGGCAACGGCATCCAGGGTTTTTGCATTAATATGCGTGATCAGATCGGCCATATTTTTATATACCATATAGATACTGCCTACGGTATAACCAATTTCTACAGCCACTCTACGCGCTTTTAATGACGAAAACCCTTCCTCGATCACAATGGTTTCTGCCGCGTCCAGAACCATGGCCTTTAATTCTTCCAGGCTGTGTTCACTTCGTCTCGCCATGTTTAATCACTTCCATTTAAGGGCTTTTACATTACGCTGAAGGTTGGGTCAGCCATGCTTCAACTCTGCGAAGTATTTAACCATAAAATCAACAAAAGTCGTTAATTTGGCGGGCAGAAAGCGTCTTTGCAGGTAAGTCGCATAAATGGGTAATGACGGGATACAAAAATCCTGCAAAATCTCTGTCAGTTTTCCTTGAGCGACAAAGTTTGCCGCCGATATCTCCGGAGCCTGCGCTATTCCCATTCCCAAAGCGGCAGCCTCACATAAGGCTCTGCCGTTATTTGAAGCAAAGTGCCAGTCCGGTTTGATTTTTATTTCTTCCGAACCGGCATTGAACAGCCAATAATCCTGATGCGGCGTATCGATATAATGCAGACAACGATGCGAGCTTAATTGATCAAGATGTTCAGGTTCGCCGTATTCGGCCAGATAAGCAGGCGAAGCATAGGTACATAAACGGGTTTTAGAAATTTTTCTGGCAACAATGCCTAAATCAAGACTGTTGGTCACTAAAATCGATAAATCAAAACTGCCTTTGCTCAAATCTATATGGCTATTATGAAGAGTCATCAGGATTTTAACGTCCGGATATTGGCATTGATATGCCTCAATAGCGGGCACCATATAAAGCCCGCCAAAATCTATTGGAGCGCTGATTTTTAATTTACCTTTTATATGCCGGCCCAACTGCGAAGTAGTTTCATCCAGTTCCGAGAAATCATCCATTAGCTGCTTGCTGCGGTAATAATAAATTTCTCCTGCTTCAGTCAGACTGATTTGACGGGTCGTCCTGTTCAGTAGAGTAACGCCCAGCGCTTCTTCCAGCTGCGCCATATATTTGCTTATCATCATCGCTGAAAGGTGCATTTCACGGGCTACAGCCGCAAAAGTGCCGAGCTCAACGATGCGGCAAAACACCTGTATGTTATTTAATTTATCCATTTTCTTATCATAAACTATAAGTTTACATTCTATAAATTTAATTCACTATTTTAAATATGAGTTTATTAAGGTATTCTTTTACACGGAGATAGTTATATGCCGTTTGGTTATTTCATGATTAAATGTTATAGCCAAACGGTTTTTTATTGCCCAATAATAATAAGAGGTGTTTATGAGTAAAATTCTTAATGAAGTTTTAGCAGCAAACAGGGATTATGTGAACGATTTTGGTGATAAAGGCTCATTGCCTATGCCTCCAGGAAGACATTTTGCCATCCTGACCTGTATGGATGCCCGTTTGGACCCAGCCAAATATGCCGGCTTATCCGAAGGTGATGCGCACGTGATTCGTAATGCCGGCGGCCGCGCCAGTGACGACGCCATCCGCTCTTTGGTTATCTCCTATAAATTATTGGGAACAAGAGAATGGTTTGTCATTCATCATACCGATTGTGGCATGGAAACATTTACCGATGACATCATGCGCAACTTGTTAGGCAGCAGCTTAAAAACTGCTTCTGTCGATGCCGATGGCTGGCATGATTGCTGCGAAGGCCCTGGCTCTGCCGAAGGGAAATATATCGATTGGCTAACCATCAAAGATCAACAAGAAAGCGTTCTGGAAGATGTCGTTCGCATCAAGAACCATCCACTGGTTCCCT
Organism: Methylococcales bacterium; assembly: GCA_028715725.1. GTDB lineage: Bacteria > Pseudomonadota > Gammaproteobacteria > Methylococcales > Methylomonadaceae > JAGXGJ01. Next base: position 1,122 of record JAQURG010000100.1, on the reverse strand, counting down.
CCAACATTCCTGTATACGGTTATATCTATGATTGTGCCTCAGGTCGATTAATCGAGGTTCCTGAAGCCTCCAAAGCAGGCAAAGCCAGTTAAATAATCCTTCAGTCATGCTGCTTCAAGATGTAAGCATGACTGGCATTTAACACATATTGAAGATTGCAAAAAGCCTGGAATAGGCTATCTTTCAGGGATCTGCACATGTAGATTAAGAGTTTTATGACTTGAAGATTTAAATTTAACAAGGTTAAACCCAAAATTCTCCTTATTTGATGAAGACATTTTTTAACCAGTTAACCGGACCGTTTTATTACACATTGGGTACATTTTTAATTGACAAAAATTGGCTTGATGGGTATAGTTCCGCCTCAATTTGTTTTTATAGCATTCCATTGCCGAGATGGTGAAATTGGTAGACACGCTAGCTTCAGGTGCTAGTGAGCGCAAGCTCGTGGAGGTTCAAGTCCTCTTCTCGGTACCATTGGCTTACAGCCGAATCTAAATCTTAAATTTCTCGAAAAAGCTACTTGCCATACTGTAAGTCACAGCGAATGGTTAAATCGCAAAAGAATTAGAAATATCAAGTTCAAAGCCATAAAGATGGGCAACCCTTTGCCAACAAGCCAAATATTTTTAAAGGGAACTCGATAAGCTTAACTTCGAAGCAATTTGATGCTTTCTTCCTGTAACCAAACGGAATGTTGTAAAGCTGGAAGTCAGTGCAGTAGTCACCGAGGAGCCTGGCATCCTGCACCTGGTAAAATTTTCATCGACATATTAATAATTGCGTTCAGCCAGACTTTAAAGCATGAATCTGGAGCTATTGAGGAGCCAGAAAGTATTAAAATAAGCTGCGCTTTGAAATCAGCGTTTACCAAACGCTTCAATTAGCGCTCCGGATTATGTTTAGATTTAAACCGTATTTAACTTGCCTTACGCGATGTTCAACTTTTACACGGCAACCCATATTCAAGATGCAAGGGGTGGATTACCGAGGCCCTGATTCAAAAAGACACCGACCGTATGTGCGAGTAATTTGCGAATAAAGCGATGGGTCAAATGCTGGCTATCTCGTGCCCGAACTTTCTCCATATGAAAGCGCTCGGTCAATTGTCCAAGACAGTTT
>JAQURG010000099.1 GCA_028715725.1 Methylococcales bacterium | reverse complement strand
TTTCGCGGCGCGGATCGGTAAGATCGGCAAAATAAGGGCGTGGATCAGGCAACATACAGCTTTTTGTCAAAAAACAGACTTTAACAAATTTCAGGGTTCAATGGGTAGATAGCGCGATTGCCCTGGGGACGCCGTCGCTTTTTCATTGCTCGGAACGATGTTTATAGGATAATACAGACAATAGCTCCGATTGCATGAAAAATGGTTGAATAACTTTGCAGAAAGCCAATAGTAGCAATAACTTTTACTTAATTTAGGGCGCAGCCATGCCGGTCAATTCTTTGATGCTATTTTTTATTATTGCGTTGTTTTTCGTGGCAATGCTGCAGATTCATATCTTTGAGATTGCCTTTGTAAAACTCGGTTTAACGCCTGAATTCGCTTCATTTTTATTGCTCGGGACTTTGCTGGGCGGCGGCATTAATCTGCCGCTTTATAGCTTGCATACCAAAACAACCGGTCATCTTGTGATGACGCCAGACCGAAAACCGGTATGGGAAATATTTCAACCTGCAAGAGAAGGAAAAATTATTGTCGCCATTAACGTCGGCGGCTGTTTAATACCGGTAGGATTATGTCTTTATTTCATATCGCTGCAATTGCTGGACCCCATCAAGATTGCGGCCGGTATTCTGGCAATCACTGCGCTGAGTTATAAATTCAGCCGTCTGGTTCCCGGCTTGGGGGTGGGTATGCCTGTTTTTCTGGCTCCCTTTGCTTCGTCTCTAGTGGCTTGGGTTCTTGATTCTGAACACGCAGCTCATCTTGCCTATATCAGCGGCGTATTCGGTGTGTTGATCGGCGCGGATATTCTTCGGCTGAAGACGATTGCCGAGCTCGGCACCCCGGTCGCATCAATCGGCGGCGCCGGAACCTTTGATGGTATTTTTATGACCGGGATTATTGCAGCCCTTTTGTCTTGATAATGAAACGCCAGGGATGGCGTTTTGCAAGAAGCCTTCCCTATTCCCGGTCCAAAAACGTCACGCAAGCACAACCACGTCTGTTAATATAAAAGGATCGCTTGCAAATCGCCGCTGAAATATCAGCATTAATACCAGAGGGCAATCTAAAAACACAACCATGCTGCTTATCTTTAGTTTGTTTAGCTATACAGTTTTATGGATAATGGCTCTATCAATTCAAGATTTTCAATGATTTCAAAAGTTTCAACAAGGTTTGATAATATGACAGAACTGATGAGTAGCGGAGTCGAATTAATGTTGGCAGGAATGGGCATCGTGTTTCTGTTTCTGGCAATGCTGGTCGTTGCAATCAATATTATGTCTTCGATGGTGCAGCGTTTTTTTCCGGACGCCCAGGCGCTGGTTATTACCGCTCCGGTATCAAGCGGTATTGATAAAAGCATGGTGGCCGCGATTACAGCGGCGGTGCATCAATACCGAAGCAAACATAGACAAGATTAAGAATTTCCGCTTGGGTGTTGGTTCCATTCAAGCTTTGTATTTTAAATAAAGCACATGATGAAAAGCCTTTTAAAGGTTCCTGGAGAAAAATTAAGAATGGCCAAAGATAAAAAAAAGCCCTTAGCAATTACGGAAGTGGTCTTGCGTGATGCACACCAATCAATCTTAGCCACTCGTTTACGCATTGAAGATATGCTGCCGATATGCGACAAACTCGACCGAATCGGTTACTGGTCTATCGAGTCCTGGGGCGGAGCCACTTTTGATGCTTGTATCCGTTTTCTGGGTGAAGATCCCTGGGAAAGACTGCGTCTGCTGAAAGCTGCAATGCCTAAAACCCCACAGCAAATGCTGCTGCGCGGCCAGAATATTTTAGGCTATCGTCATTATGCCGATGATGTCGTTGATAAATTTGTCGAGCGCTGCGCGATCAATGGCATTGATGTGTTCCGTATCTTCGATGCAATGAACGATGTGCGTAATATTGAACATGCGGTAAAAGCAGTCCTTTCTACCGATGCTCATGCTCAAGGCGCCATCTCCTATACCACCAGCCCCGTGCATACTCTGGATACCTGGGTTAATCTGGGCAAACAAATTGAGGAGATGGGAGCGCATTCCATCTGTATCAAAGATATGGCAGGCTTGCTTAAACCTTACGAGGCCTTCGAACTGATCAGCCGCCTGAAAAAAAGCACCGGAATTCCCATCCATTTGCACAGTCATGCTACGACGGGGTTAAGCACAGCCACTTTGATTAAAGCCGCTGAAGCAGGCGTAGATAATGTCGATGCAGCCATCTCGACAATGAGCATGACTTATAGCCACCCGGCCACAGAGACTATTGTCGCCAGCCTGCAAGGCACAGCGCGTGATACCGGCCTGGATCTGGTAAAGCTTGAAGAAATAGCCCATTACTTCAGAGACATCCGCAAAAAATACGCTCAGTTTGAAGGCAGCTTGAAAGGCGTGGATAGCCGTATTTTAATCGCCCAGGTTCCAGGCGGCATGTTAACCAATATGGAAAGCCAGTTAAGAGAACAGGGTGCGGCCGACAAATTCGACGAAGTCATGCACGAAATTCCGCGCGTCCGCGAAGATTTGGGCTTTCTTCCATTGGTAACGCCAACTTCACAAATCGTAGGCACACAAGCGGTCATCAACGTCATCAGTGGAGAACGCTATAAAACCATAACGAAAGAAACAGCGGGCGTGTTAAAAGGCGAATACGGCGCTCCTCCAGCGCCAGTCAACAAGCAATTGCAAGACAGAGTTCTGGAAGGCGCCCAACCCATTACCTGCCGCCCTGCCGATTTAATAGAACCGGAAATGGATAAGCTGATTGCCGAGGTGAAAGAAAAAGCCAAGGCCGAAGGCGTAAAACTTACTGCAAATATCGAAGAAGACGCCTTGATTAACGGCATGTTTGCCCAGGTCGGTTGGAAATTCCTGGTCAATCGTGGCCATCCTGAAGCCTTTGAGCCTGCCCCCGCTCCTGAAGCTTCTGCACCTCCCGTTGCGGCTAATACTGCCAAGGGAGGCATCGAAACTTATACGGTCAATGTCGATGGCAGAAGCTTTAATGTTGCCGTAGGCCCAGGCAGTTCGGAGCTGACTATTCAGCAGGCGGCTGCCGAGATAGCTCCTGTGCCTTCTACATCCAGACATGGCGTTGTGATTTATGCACCGATGGCCGGTAATATATTAAAAATCCGTGTTGAAGTTGGCAGCACCGTGGCCGAAGGTGAGGTTGTTGTTATTATGGAAGCGATGAAAATGGAAACGGAGGTGCGATCTAAATTTGCCGGTATCGTTAGTGCTGTTCATATCAAGGAAGGCAGTGCAGTTGCGGGCGGCAATGCATTGATTTCCTTATAACGACGCAAAACCATCAAGAGACATTCTATGGAAAATCTGCTTTCACTCTGGCAAAGCACTGGGATATACAATTTTACGGGCGGCCAGGTTTTCATGATGCTGGTCGGCTTTTTGTTACTGGTTCTTGCTATTAAAAAAGGCTTCGAACCCTTATTGTTACTGCCGATAGGTTTTGGCACCATTCTCAGCAATATTCCGATCGCAGGTATTGCCGAAGATGGGGGGATTTTACATTACTTGTATTTCGGTATTAAAGCGGGTATTTTCCCGTTGCTCATTTTTATGGGCGTAGGCGCCATGACCGATTTCGGCCCCATGCTGGCGAATCCTAAAACCCTACTGTTAGGGGCTGCTGCGCAGTTTGGCATCTTTGCCTCGTTGCTGGGAGCGCTGGCGCTCAACGCCATACCCGGTCTGGAATTCAGCTTAAGAGATGCCGCCGCCATTGGAATTATCGGCGGCGCAGATGGACCTACGGCAATTTACGTGGCCTCCAAACTGTCGCCTGACCTATTGGGAGCGATTGCCGTAGCGGCTTATTCTTACATGGCTTTAGTGCCTTTGATTCAGCCGCCCATTATGCGTGCATTAACCACAGAAGATGAGCGCCGAATTGAAATGCAGCAAATGCGCGTAGTCAGCAAAACGGAAAAAATTGTTTTTCCGTTAATGCTGCTGGTGCTTTCTATTTTGTTATTGCCTTCTGCAACTCCTCTGATCGGCATGTTTGCGCTGGGTAATCTAATGAATGCCTGCGGCGTCGTTGAACGTTTGAGTCAAACCGCACAAAATGAACTTATCAATATCGTCACCATTTTCTTGGGCTTGGCGGTAGGGTCAAAACTGAGCGCGGCAGCTTTCCTGCAAATTGAAACGCTGGGCATTCTGGCGCTGGGCGCGATTGCTTTTGCTATCGGCACAGCCTCCGGAGTTATCATGGCGAAAATCATGAACAAGTTCAGCGATACGCCGATTAATCCGTTAATCGGCGCCGCGGGAGTGTCCGCAGTGCCGATGGCCGCAAGGGTCGCCAATAAATTGGGCCTGGAAAGCAATCCGCATAATTTCCTGCTAATGCACGCGATGGGGCCTAATGTCGCAGGTGTCATCGGGTCTGCGGTAGCGGCTGGGGTATTGTTGAGTTTGGTTAAATAAGATTTCCGAATACTTTCTCGCAAAGACACCCGCACAATCTCTCCGGATTTGTTTCGACATCCTTCAGGAAAACCGATCTGTTCGGTCGCTACTCATGGCGGCCGGACCGCTGCTTTTGCGCATCTTGATGGCTGTCGCTATCGCTCCTAAATTCGATGATGTCAGTTACCTGGGCAATCGCGCTATGTTGGAAACGGCATTTTTTGTCCCCTCTCCCGGAGCTAATCTATGCACACATCTCATTTTGTAATGTCCACCCCCGACAGCCGGACGGGGCATGTTGCCCGTTCGAAACGTTTTGCGTTGGGTATGCATAGCCACTTAATCCGGCCACTGTAAACACATTAGGCATCATCAAACGTTAGGGACGGGGTTATAAACCCATACGCGCCAACTTAAGAAAAAGCACTTAAAAAGTCAATAAGTAGCCGCATACAGGTGATTTTGTAATGGAACAGGGTAATCCCACCTAACTCACAAGACATCACCTTTGAAGCGTTTCTGAAAGAGTTACCTGCCGAGTGTCAGGAAATGGCTTATGAAT
>JAQURG010000098.1 GCA_028715725.1 Methylococcales bacterium | reverse complement strand
TTCGTCGGGCCTGGCTCACGGCACTTTTAGTGACGGCACGCTCGGCGCGTCCGGTGAGGGTTTCAAACAACTCATCCAGGAGCGTCTGGAGGCCGCCTTTCCAGGCACAGAGCAGAAAAGCCACAAGAACAGGAAAGGTGAGCACGCGCTGGCGGGAAAAGTCCTTAAGATCTGTGCGGTGGGTGGCGATAAAGTCAGGGTCGTGCAGGGTAGTGGCAACACGAGACAGGATGTTGGCATGGACATCGCCCGAGTTGATTTCATGATTTTTCATGGGAATTAATAATTTAAATGGCACATGATAACTGGTTACAAGGTTTGGCGCTTAACCTAACGGCATTGGCAACATGCCCCGTCCCCCGTGGAGGAATACACGCATTCAATTGAGCGGTATATCCAACGCTGTGAACGCCTTGAATAAACCGCAATTTTTCAGGGGAACAACTGATGAAACTTACACTTAAAAGAGTTTACGAGCCGACGACGGTTACTGACGGCACGCGCATCCTGGTTGACCGCCTATGGCCCCGCGGTCTTGCAAAGGCAGAGGCCAGGATCGATTTCTGGGCCAAGGAAGCGGCGCCTTCTACTGAGCTGCGCCGCTGGTATCAACATGAGCGCGAGAAATGGCCTGAATTCCAGCGCAAATACCTTGCTGAATTACAGGAAAATCCTGAGGCGGTACAAAAGCTGATCGCTATCATTGGGAATAAAAATGCCACTCTGCTGTTCAGTTCGAAGGAGAACCTTTTAAATAATGCCGCCGTTTTAAAAAGTTATTTAGAAGGTCTCTCATAATATGTTTAATATGACAGTATCAAAAATGGGTTCAGACCCAACCTCGGACTGCCAGGATGAGTCCGACCCAGGCCATATAAATACATCAAAAAATGTGGGAGTCGGTATTTTTGCGTCATTTTTTCTCATTTTGAACTGCCTACGGGTCAGTTGAGGCTTATTCAGATTTTATTGATTTATAAAGCCAGAGGTTTCAGGGTATGCAGACAAAAACATCAGAGAATTTATCGCCGAACCATGGGGCGAGTTCAGAAACAACACCGCGCCAAGACAAATTAGTAAAAAAATCGGGGAAACCGTTATCTCAAAATATAGAAAAAGATTTGGAGATTGATTACCCGGTTTTAACAGATGCTTATGGCTCCGCTGATACAGTAGAGGACTGGGACAAGTCTATCGGCAAGCCTATTGCATGATCGCCATCGACATCAACAGCCGCTGAGTCCTGGTTTCGGCAAAAGCCAGTGCATTTTACACCTTGAAGTAGCGTTTTTACACAGCTAGGGTCGATTTCGGTCATACTTTTTCGTAGGAGTAAGAAAGTATGCAAATTTGTTTTTGATGCTGGCCAGCTTTACTGTTTTCAAAAAAACAGTCCTTCTATTTTTTTACAAGTTCTGCCGTTTCAACAGGTTGATTATCAATGGCAATACACTCATTATAAGTGCGTAGATGGACACATACCTTTTACTACTTACGTTGACTTTCTTTGTAACAACGGTTGCTACAGTAGTATTGTCCTTATGCACGACCTGCTTTTTAACGGCGTAAGTTTCTGGTAATTGAAAAAATGGATTTTGTAAAAGTCATTAACCAACTCAAGCAAGGTTTTTTCTGGAACAGTTAAAGCCTGTTTTTCTTTGCTGTTTTGACTATAGAAACTGTTGTCGTCACTCTTAATAGTCATTTGGTAACTGCCTGGAATGCCGTCGCCTGCTTGATGCGAAACGGAGATTGATATTTTTTTCGCGGATACCGCGCCGGTATAAAGGTTTGCCGATAGGTTATTGCTTGTTCGGCTCATCCCCAGCATCATTAAAAAAATATCGCGAATTTGATCATGTATTTTCCTGGCGAACAAATAAAAAGCTAGCGCGTTAAGAGCCTCACCCCAAGGTTGGAATGTATTTCTACTCCAAGTGTTCAGCTTAAGGTCAAGGAATTCATCGCCTGCCACTTACATTGTTATTCGGAGTTTATTTGTATAAGCAGACTGGTAAAACGTACGTTGATTTACATATGAGGGTAATATGCAGAACGGTTGTCAAAAAGTTGCGTCTGAAAAACAACGAAAAACTGTGGTTTGTGATTTATAACTCATTTAAACTCAGGCCACTGAAATTTAAAGTTACTAAAAATGGGGTCAACCTATGGAAGCCTATCCTTCTGAACTTCTGCTGATCGCATTTGTTGCGATGCTGGCACCTTTCCTTGCAGAATTGCCCAGTGCTTTTCGCCTACCCGTCGTGGTCCTTGAAGTCATTTTGGGAATATTGATAGGCCCGCAGGTGCTCCACCTGGACAGTCCGGATGGTATGACCGGTACATTGGGAGAACTCGGTTTGACTTTTCTGCTGTTCATGGTCGGGCTTGAGATCGATTTCGACAAGATACGCGGCAGGCCTTTGTCCCTGGCGGTAGGTGGTTGGTTTCTTTCGCTCTTCGTGGCTATGGTTTGCATGTTCTTTTTCAACGTTATTGGACTCATTCAGGCGCCGCCTGTGTTGGCCGCAGTGGCATTATCCACTACAGCTTTAGGCGTGTTGGCTCCCATTCTGCGCGACCGCGGAGAACTGAACACCGCTTTCGGTACGTATATGGTTGCAGCCGCTGCTGTCGGCGAGTTCGGCCCTCTGGTAGTCATTTCGATGCTGCTGATTCCAACGAACAGTACTTTTGTGCACGCGTTGTTTATGATGACTTTTATCATTATCGCCTTGGCCGCTGCAAATATTGCCCTGAATACTCGCTCGTCACTGCTGATTGACGTACTAACTCGAACCATGCAAAGCAGTGGCCAGCTTCCCGTGAGAATTTGCATTCTGCTTCAGATTCTATTTGTCGCGCTCGCCGCCAAATTCGGTTTGAATATCGTAATGGGCGCATTCGCCGCTGGCATAGTCGTTGGACTCGCCATTAAAGGCGAAGAGGGGGAATTATTGCGGCACAAGCTGGATGCGATCGGTTATGGCTTTCTGATACCCATCTTTTTTATTGTCGCGGGTATGAAGTTTGACGTTAGCGCCTTATGGTCTGCCCCTCTGGCGCCGATACAAGTGGCGCTTTTGTCGGGTTTGCTGGTTTTGGTTCGAGGTGTTCCTGTGCTCTTATACAAGAAAGAACTGGCTCCCGAAGAGAAGCTGCCTTTCGCACTTTATTCCGCTACCGGTCTCCCGCTGATTGTTATCATCAGCGAAATCGGCGTTTCTTCCGGACTTATGCCACCCGATAGGGCGGCAATATTAGTCAGCGCGGGCATGATTTCAGTTTTGCTGTTTCCTATCCTGGCCGTAAAAATGCGCGGAAAATTTATTCTTCCTTGGTGATGGAAAAGCTAGTTTCTTCTTTTTCCTTTATCGCCTGGAAACAACGCCTGGTATTCTGGATAGATGCAATCATTGTCGGACAGGTCATTGTCATGATGACATTGCTCAGCGAATGGACCGCACAAATCTATCGCACACCTTCACTCCAATTTCCAAGGTTTCTCTTATTATCCCGCTTATCGGAATGGGGGGTACAGCCTGGATCACCTTTCGTTTCTTTCGGTAGCGAACGTAGCGGCATTCCCCAGGTTGAAACAGCAAAACGGGACAACTTCTTGAGTTAAGGAGGCACTTGCAAAACTCGCTAAACCGAGCGGAATTGTTGGCTTGAACGGCCAAAAAAGAAAAATAAGCCTTGTTCAAAAGTGATAAAGTTGAATTGTCGAAAACTCGAAAATCATCAGTAAATGAACAGGCTACAGGAGACTTTAGCACAAGCATGGCTGAATACACAAAGCTCTTTATTTCCTCCCTGGTTGTCCGAAGAATTGGGCCCATTGACAGCAAAACAACAGGCACTGGTTACGGCGCTGGAGTTGGTGCGTATTGAGGAATTCATTGTTTCCGGCCGCGGTTTTCCAAGGCGCCCGGCGCAAGATCGCACCGCCATTGCCAGAGCGTTTGTATGGCCAAGATGGTCTACAACCAGACCGCGACGCGGGCGTTACTGGATCGGCTGGCGAGCGATAGCCTTGCAGCGGATTTGGGGCTGGGAGCGTAAAAGCGATGTTCCCGATGAATGGGCCTTTTCGCGCACCTTTGCAGAGTTTTCTTTCATCCCGTCTGCCCGAGCGCGTGCATGAAGCCCTGATCCAAAAAAGCTGTCGGCATGAGTAGGTGGGGCATATTTCAAGGATTCCACGGCGGCCTTCCGGTCATCGGGATATTAACGTCGGCTTCGACACATGACAGCCAAGTCGCCATTTCTGGCGCACATGAGTCAGGCGCGTGTCGTCAATCTGTATGACCTGATGGATTCCGCCTATGATGTGCCGCAGATTCATGATCTCAGTCGGCAACTGGGCCATGTGCCCCTCATTGATGTGCATCCGCGCCGAAATCAGGCGTTAAAAGAAGAGCTCGCCGCCGGAAACAAACGCGGCCGACGGGTCGGGCACCCGCCGGCCGAAGCCATCCGCTATCACGAGCGCAGCACGGTTGAGCGGGTCAATGCGCGCTTGAAAGATGAATTTGGTGGCCGAATGGTGCATGTGCGCGGGCACGCCAAAGTCATGTGTCACTTGACGTTCGGTATTCTGGCGCTGGCCGCAAATCAGTGGGTGATTTTAGTTACTTAAAATTGCTTTGCGCTATTTTGGTTGTCAATCGAGCCGGTTGACGGGATTGCTATGCCCCAATTTTCGAGAACAACGATGACATAATGCACAAGCTCATAAATTCAGGGCTATCACCTCAAAAATCAGTCGCCAATGGCTGCGGGTGAAGTCATTCGCTGCGAGACAGGAGTCGAGTAGTCCCGGAAGCGATAGGGCATGTGTTTTCACGAAGCGTTTTTTGCGGTGTGAAAATGCAGGCTTTCCTTTCATCGCATCGAGTCATATATGGACGCCTCCCCAATTGCAAGCCAAGTTTTACAGAAATTGATGTTTCCAACAGACATCAAGATGGCAGCCAACTATTCGGTCTCTTGAGAGAGGTATT
>JAQURG010000097.1 GCA_028715725.1 Methylococcales bacterium | reverse complement strand
AAGCCATGACGCAGCTATCAACCTATCTGGGCAACAAGCGTCATGGCGGCACCTTGTATACGCATTTACGGCAATGCCACAAGAAACGTAACTAGAAATAGGGATCAAAGGATAAACGAGGCCGGATCGGAAATCGTGTCAGTATTGACGAACGTCCCGCCATCGTTGCCGAAAAACCCGTATCGGCGACTGGGAGATTGACACCATGACAGGCCGGAACCATCAGGGCGTTTTTTACGATAGTGGATCGGATGTCCAGGTTCACCCTCATCAAAAAGGTCGATAGTCACACGCAGAAATCGTTACCACCGCCACTATTATCTTGCTACAGCCCTATCTGGATAAGACCTTAACGAGTACCGCCGATAACGGCAAAGAGTTTGCGGGACACCAAACCATAAAGGAACAACTGAGAAGCTGTTTGGAAATTCCTATTTTTCCGGTTTAGAGTATAGGAATTTTACTATCACGTGAACTCATGAATCAAAAAAAGGAAGAAACGTTATCCGAGCAATCTGAGCGAGGGCGCATGGCGCTACTTGAAGCCGTATTTGCCGGTGTCGCCGGTCGGCAGACCACGAATGCTCAGTTTGCGGCAGATTATCAACGCCGTTCCGTATAGCCTGAAGACCGGTTGTCGGTGGCGGCAACCGCCCCGCGAGTTTTCGATGTAGACGGCGGTATACGCCTACTTCAGGCGGTGGTCTTACGAGGGTACGCGGGCGCGGCTGCACCCTCTGCGGCACGCCAGGCTGAGGCAGCAAGGCGGCCGTCATAAACCTCCCGGGGCAGCATGCCTGGATAGCCGAAACATCCAGTGTACCGCGCTTGCCGGGGTGTGGGTTTCGATGCGGGTAAACTCGTCAAGGGCTGCAAACGCCCCCTCCTGGTAGACACCTTGGGATGGCTCATGGCCGTCGGGGTGACCACCGCCAGCGTCCAAGACCGGAAGGGTGCTCGCCGGCTGTTAAGTCATCTGCCCGGCGGCTGCAAAAAATTACGCACGTTTTGGGCCAATGGCGGTTATAGCGGTCGTCTGCTGGATTGGGTCGCCGAACGCTTCAAGTTCTGTCCGACGGTCGTGTTGCGTCCCAAAAAGTTTGTGCTGTTGCCCCGCCGTTGGGTGGTCAAGCGCACCTTTGCCCGGTTGAACCACTCACGCCGTCTCAGCAAAAGTTATAAGCGTCTTACCCGCACTGACGAAACCTGGATTGTCATCGCCATGACGCGTATTATGTTGAATCGCCTGGCTTGAAGCGGGCGTTTCCAAACGGTCTCTCAGGCAGATACTCAACAAATCTTTGATGCGTGATGGAATGAACATGCGTATTTTGATTCCGTCTGTATCTGCGCCATTATGAATTGCATGAACCGTTTTGTTGCCGCTTTAAGATTGACGTCAATTTTCCGGATATCCATCCTTTCGATAAGATGCTGTTGACTTTAGGTTATGTCGGCTGAATGAACAAACAAGGGATTGTGGTACCGGTGATATCTGTATCGGCAATTATTTCGCATTGTGGGAAGCCACCCTTTATTAAGCATGATTATCCGGCAATATGATATCGAACTCCTTGGGGATGTTAAGGCGGATATGGCGGTTAGCCTGTGCCCTAAAGGAGGCATTCCAATACGGATAAGAAGGCTGACAAAATCAGTCGCATCTGCGTTTATGTCGGCTCCACTTCATATTGGTCGGAAATGTAAGGTATGCACAAATTTGCCGGGCATAAAAGGGGCTGCTTTACCTTCCTGCCAAAACTTTTGCTGATCCCGGTAATGTTTTGAAAAAGGATGTCCCGATTGGCCGCCCGGCATTTCCAGGATGCCGTCTTCGGGATGGGCTGGAGCCAGGACTAATCGTTCGCTCGCCCCATGTTCATTTGACATGACCTTGACGCACACGCTGGCGCAACCCGAACTTTCAAATTCGCCTATATCTAATAATGTCCCCAGAATCGGTAGACTCTTGCTGAAAGGATGATGTTGCGTAATTCGGTTAATCGTTCCCCAGTTCAATTGAGCAAGCTCAATGTCGGGATAATGGCTTTGCAAGTCCGTTGCTGCCGAGTTTAACGTTTCCAAAATGAATTCCCGCCAGTTGTCGTTATATTGCGCTGGAAGTATGCCTTTGGGGCGTTGAGTCAATAGTTCTCGCAGAGGGGTTTCCATTTCGCGCCAGGCATAACTGAAATTGGGGTCATATTGTTTGCAGCGTATGACCACTTTAGCGAATATACCTTCCGCTAATTTTTCTCTAAACAGGATTAAGAGCGCCGCCCCCTTGCTGTTGAGATGCATATACCCATCCCAAGCGCGCAATGTTTGCTCGCTCTGATTGACTATGCCATCGTTGTGCTTAACCGTATTTATCTCTTGCAAGCCCAATTGCCGATAAAATTCATAAAATTCGCTACGGGTATCAAGCTGCATATGCAACATATCCTGTTCAGTAATGTTGTTCGCCTCCCGTAGTAATTCAGTGATGCGGTAGGCGCGATAACCTAAGGCCCAGTTGTTGGCAATGACATACGGATAATCGCGACCCAAAGTTCGGTTATTAGCCGTGACAATAAAACCATCGGGGGGATCGACTACACGCGGTAATTGCTCTGGCGGAATAAAACCATCCCAAGCCATTGAAGCATCCGCCCAGGACCTGCTGACCAAACCATTAGAGACTTTGCGCTTGGGGAAACGTCCCATATAAGTCCAGCCAATGTGACCCGCGCGATCGGCGAACACCACATTTTGCTGAGGTGCGCCAGCCTGATTAATTACTCTCATAGCCTCTTTGACAGAAGTCACTTTATCCATATCGAGCAGGCCGAGATCGACAGCCTCTGTTTCCAGCGCTATCCATTTTATTGCTACGGGATGTCCTAATAACGGTTTTGAAGAGACCGGGCCCCAAATGGTAGAGCGTAATTCTATGGCGATATCCGCCCCGTCTTTTATCTTGATAATGGCTGTGTTTTTGGTAAAACTGCGCCATCCCTGCGGGGTCAGGTACTCTTGCGGATTATTTGGATTAATGTCGAGAGTAATCAAATCCAGCAGATCGGCTGTGATATTGGTAAACCCCCAGGCGACATTGTTATTACCGCCCACAATCAGCAGTGGCAAACCCGGCAAAGTGACGCCGTTAAGATATTGTCCGGTATAATGTAATTCAGCCCGATACCAGATATTGGGAGCATTCAGGCCCAAATGCATATCGTTGGCGACTATGGCACGGCCATCAAAAGTCTTATTGCCGGCAACTACCCAATTATTTGAGCCGGCGATGCTGCTGTCAACGTCAACAGAACCTTTGGCCAATTGGGCCGATTGTGCATCGAGAGCGGCAAAAGCACTAACGGGAACAGGCTGTGCCGGACGGTGCGAATCCGGGCCGCCTAATAGTATTGTGGCATAAGCATCGGTATCTGGAGTCAAAAACTCTACCAGCTCTTTCGGCAATGCTTTTTCCATGACCGTTACCATGCGTTCGTCCTGTTCCTGACCATTCAGTGTTTGAAACAAGCCGAGAGCGACGAGTATGCTGTCTTCCATACGCCAGGGTTCGGGGCTGAATTTAAGCATTATAAACTCAGGCGGCAGTATTTTAGCCTGGCTGATAAAGGCGTTTACGCCTTCCACATAAGCCTTTAACACCTGTTTCTGGTCAGTGGGCAAGGCAGCAACGATATTTCTGGCCGTCTGTTCAAACTGGTAATCACGCTGATTCATGTCCAGGTTAACCGCTACCGATCCAAATATTTCTGCAAGCCGGCCTGCGCTCTTGCGGCGCATTAATTCCATTTGGAACAAACGATCCCGGGCATGTAAAAATCCCAGTACCTGATAAGCATCCTTGCGATCAGTAGCTTTAATGGATGGGATCCCAAAGCTGTCAGCATGAACCGAGACAGGGTTTTTTAAACCCGGCAGTAATATCTCGTCATCTTCTATGGGTAATGACGTATAGAACAGATAAAACAGCCCCGTTGCAATAATGAGCGACAGGGTGAGCAGCGAGGTATAAATATATTTCAATTTTTTGTTAGCCACAGTGAAGCTCTAGTCAGCGTTTGTTATGCGCAATTCAATATAACTTTACGCGAAAAGTTCGGCAAAAAGTTAAACCAGGTTTGCTGCAGGATATAAACACCCCATTAATAGCTTCATCGTTCTGTTTATTTCCATAGGCGAACTGAAGGAAGCTTGGATCACAAGAGAAACGGAAACTTCCGCCCGGACAAGTGAATATATTTGCACGTATGCCTCAAGATCGCGACGGGCAGGGGGATGAGGCATTGGAAGCAAATTGAGCATAAACTCAGTAATCTCGTCTTTTTTGAAGTCCGCACGTAATGACTCGTTGGCTCAATCCCAATCATCCGGCCGAACGCGTCAGTGAACGTCCCATTCTCCCAATCCCGGCGTCTATGAAAATGCGCAGCGACGGCAGTGTCCTCACCAGCTGGTTGAGCCACTGTTGTGTCTTCAGCTTTTGGGGCAGTATAATCGAGGAAGGCCTCCAAAGCCTGATGATATTCTCTGGTTCGCGAGTCGTAGACATTCACATATTGTGGCATATTCATCATGGTTCTCAATAAATCTGGTATAAATCGGGTTTGCAGGCTGAAGTTTTGCTGGCCCTCATCTAACGGCTTTTATAAGGGCCATCGCGCTGGTGGTTATTCAGTGTTAACACAACGATTATTTATCCGGCCAAAATTTTTGATCTATTTTTCTAACCCAGGATCAATCGTACCTATTTCAAACTCAATACACAATGTGTAAAAATACCTATTGACAATAAGTCAAAGAATCAGTCACTTTAATAGCACCAATCCTGAGAAACCGTCTTTACAGGCTAACTGTAAGTCACTATTCAGCGCGAGGGGTGTCTGGTATCATGAAACCAGCTACGTACTGCTACCGCTTGATCAACTTGTGCTTGCGGCTTGAGCAGTCAAGTTAAACAGCTCGGGATATCGGGCAACCTTTTCAGGAAAATCAAGCAACACATTGAAAGCAATCAACTGGCGCACATCGCCAAAAGTCCGGTTAGGGTTGTCGGTCAGGCACTCGATAATCACCATGCAGTTACCGGGTCCATAGCCTTCATAGCGCGCAAGCGCAAAATCTTCGCCGCCGCCGCCCTTGGC
>JAQURG010000096.1 GCA_028715725.1 Methylococcales bacterium | reverse complement strand
CAGGCGTACTTCTCGGCAACTGCTCCTTGCGTTGCTCTACCTCCTGCATCCCTGCAGTCGACCGGTGCTCCTTGGCAAAGTACGCTGCCGCCTTTTTTAACAAATCACGCTCCTCGGTCAGGCGGGCGTTTTCCTTTTCTAGACGCTTTAATTCTTCATAGAGATGATTGTCAGTCCGAATAGTTTTATCGCTCTCTGTAGGACGGCCATATTTTGAAATCCAGGTAGGCAACGTATTCACGTTGAGACCCAGATCTCGGGCTACTTCGGCAATTGATTTATCAGATTCATTCGCTAACTTGACGGCTGAAGCTCTGAATTCGGCTGTATAGGTTCTGGGTTTTTCTCGGCTCATTTGGGCTCACTCTCTGTTCACACTATTTTAATTTGTGGGTCCGGTTTAATGTAGCCATATCAGATAGCTTCAAGTACCCGTCTAATGCCAATCTTAAAACATCGGCTTCTGTAATTTCACTTTCACAAATACTTGACAGGTATTTTGCAGCCTCTTGTATCGTTAACCACTTTTTTAATTTGAGTAGTTTTGAATGTGGCGATTTAATCAAAAGCAAATGCTCCATAAAAGTGCTATTCATTATTAGAATAGCCAGTCAAGCGATTAATGACTCCGCGATTCTCCCCGTCGTGATAGACTGGCTAAAATTGATTATAAGCTAATAGACCTCGCCATTGTATCATTCAGCACTTGTGATTTATGCGCAGTCGATAAGTGCGTATAGCGGTCAGTGCTGGCTAGACTTTTGTGTCCGAGAATTTCTGCAATTTCCTTTAATGTCCGACCATCACGCGCCAGGGTCGAGGCAGTATCATGGCGCATATCGTGCCATCTAAACTTTTGGATGTTTGCAGCCTTAAGTTAAGGCACTTTGCCCACTGTTTTTTATAATCGAAGGGCTTGTTAGGGTCTATGCTAGATGGAAATAGTAAACCATTGCCTACTTTCCTATGCTTTCTGATCTCGTCAATAATGACATTTGGAATGGGAGTATGGCGCGGCATTTCATTTTTGGTGTCGGAACATTGCCAGTCCTTTATCGAAATCAATGTCATTTCAGCGTAACCGGTCAAGTTCACCTTTACGCATGCCTGTGGTAAGTGCCATCAGGACCTTTAAATAAAATTTTCCGCCAATATTCTTAGCCGCTTCTAGTAAGCGCGGCTTTTCTTCATCGGATAAATAACGAACAATCTTATTGTCTACTTTGAGGGAGCGAACACGCTTACAGGGATTTTCATCGATGTATTGATCCAGGATGCTGTCATCTTCTTGTTGAAGCGTGGCATAGTCCAGAATAGCGGATAAAACAGCAAGGTGCTTATTGTAGGTAGCGGGAGCTTGTGATTTTTTGACTTTCAAAGTGTCGCGGATAATTTCAGGCGTAATATCTGAAAGAAGGGTCTTACCTAAGCGGTTTTCCAACCATAAAACCAGTCGTACCCGATCATCGTCTTTTCCAGTCCACCATTGCATGTATTCATCGGCTAATCGACTGAATTTAATGGTGCAGGGTTTAATGCCTTTGGCTTCATATTCTTGAGAATCCAAAACGGCACGATTACCCCATGTACGAGCATCTTGCTTGCGTCTGAATGTTTTGGTTTTGACTCCCTTACCGGATTTGGTAAGAATGGTGCGGTAACGGGTTTCGCCGTTTTTTAGATTAACTTTGATGATATGGAAATTTAGCATCTGTGTTTCCTCAATTTGAGGTTAAAAACAAGACTACCATTAAAATCACTGTAGTCGATGGTTTTAGTACACAGTTACTGAGACTTTTTATCCTTAAAAAGCTTTTTAAATCAAAGTCTTTGATGGTGGGTCGCATGCGATTCGAACGCATGACCATCGCATTAAAAGTGCGGTGCTCTACCGGCTGAGCTAGCGACCCAACAAAGAACGACTATTATAATGATATTTTCAGGACTTGCAACATTTTATTAGGGAATTGCCAAGGGCCACCTCATTAAAAATAGCAACTAAATCCACATTATTTGTGATAATGAAGAGATAGTCGATGATCAAGGAGCCGGAAGAAATGGATTTTTTAGATATTTTTGGGCAGCTCGATGATCCCCGCATTGAGTGGAAAAAGCTGCACCCTATGCCGGGAATCCTGCTGCTGACCTTGTGTACGGTGATTTGCGAATCAGAAGGGGGGTGATATCGAAACATTTGGTAAATCCAAACTGAATTTTTTACGCCAGTATTTGCCGTATAAGCACGGCATTCCGAGCGATGACACGTTGCGGCGGTTTTTCCGGGCCATTGATACGGAGCAGTTCCAGCGCCTGTTCATTGAATGGGTCCAAGCGTGGCTCAACCCTGAAGTGACGGGCAAAGTGCTGGCCATTGACGGCAAGACGCTGCGCGGTAGCCATGACGGCGACCGATCACCGATACACCTCGGGTCGGCCATGGGCGAATCGAAGTGGCAATGCCGGCCAAGTACGGACATAGAATGGTTAAGGGGGCGCCCTCCCGAGTGGAAAAACCTTAACAGCATTAGCGCAATAGACAGTGAATGCCATGTCGGGGCTACAGTGACCCAGGAAACCCGGTACTTCATCCGCACAGTTGGCTGACTTCAAAAAACGCAGATGCTGACTGCCGTCCGTCTGCATTGGGGGTATCGAAAACCAGTTGCATGGGGTACTGGACATGTCTTTCGGGGAGAATCAAAGCCGCATACGCAAAGACAACGCTCCCGCCAAAATTGCTATTATCCGTCATGCAGGCTTGAACAGGATAAGGCAGGCAAAGAAAACATATATCCATCAAACGCATGCGTAAGGCTACTACTGGTTGGAATGATTCGGTTTAATAGAGATTTTGGCTCAGGTTTTTAATGGTTGAAGCAACCCGTATCCGGGCATATCTTCACAGTGTGTGCTGTGTATTAATCACGACCACGATCCTAAGATGAGGGGCAACAAGTTCACATTTAATCTTTCAAATAACCCGGTTGATGCTGTGCCAAAAAACCAATCGGCTGGGTCAATAGGGCCATGTCATTTGTACAGATAAAGAAATGAAACGCAATTTTGACTGGGAAAACATAGCAAACCTTTCGCCTCTAGCTGGAATTTCAGCCTCATTTTCTGTTTTTGAGGCAATAAAAGTTTTGGTCTCCTCAGAGAAGGTGCTACCCATAATGGCAGGGTGCAGTGGTAAGTTTAATTTTCTCACTTTGAAATTGAATTTCTCTGAATATTCTCGTGTACCAAAATGCAGTTGGTGTGGAAATGAAACTAATGCATAACACGCCCGTCAGCTCCATGTTATCACTGGCTGCTATATCTTTACCATTAATTGCCGTGGTAACATGTATATTGATCAATATTCCTTGCTGGTCTTAGACCTCGGCCTTCAGGCCGAAAGGAGCGCCCCGCAACAAGCGAAGCGAAGTTGCTTTCTCGGGCGCGGATTGGGGAGGGGATGCAGACCCCTTCCCAATCATTGGCTTCATCCCGCAGGGATGTTTCCTTATTGTTTGTCTGCATTTACCTTGCGCAGCCGGAGGCTGACTGCAATAGCACTGGCGCCGGCGGGCATTGAGTTATTGCCGTGCGTGCCGTCGCGTTGTCGCCAGTACATAAATACCCGTTTGATGGATTGATCATCGCCACCGTGCTGGAACATTATGCTCAGCTTGTCAGCATCGATGGCGTATTTCCAAATTATAAAGGACTCGAATCCTGCCTCTTGCAATCCTGAATTCATGGCTAAAACTCCCAAAAACGCACTCGTTCAACTTAGAGCGTGTTTTAAAAGTCTATTTAGTCAAGTCGCTTCAGCATCAGGTTGATCATGGCAATATAAACAAAGGCTTCGCTGGATTGGGTTAACAGCTCGTAATCTTTGCTCAATCTGCGGTAGCGATAGAGCCATGCGAAGGCGCTCCACGACCTAGCGGCGGGGCAGCAGTTCAAAGCCTTTGGCTGTGTCCGAGTGCAGTACGACATCCAAAACAAAGCGGAAACTTTCCGAAACCCAGTGCAGCAGCTTTCCGCGATAGCCCCATCAACCCAAATCCGGCGTAGCGTTTTGCAACTGCCGGGAATGCTTGAAACACGAGCTTTGCCCCGTCCCGATCCTGCACCGAAGCGGCGGTCACCATAATTACCGACATCAGACCCAGGGTATCTACCCGCAGATGACGCTTGCGCCCTTGAATGTGCTTACCGGCATCGTAGCCCTTTGCACCCGCCAATGCCGTGGTTTTCGCTCTGGCTATCCAGGCACGTGGCCGTGGGGGGTTATGCCGCCCAGCTTTTTGTCTCACGCAAGCGTAAGGTTTCGTGAATCCGATGCCAGGCGCCATCGCGTCCAGTCCCGAAAGTAGCCATAGACGGTTTCCCAGGCAGGGCAGTCAAAGGGCGGCAGCCGCCATGCGCAGCCATCGCGTGTCACATAGAGGATGGCATTTAACACCTGGCGCAGATTGATCGTGCGCGCACTCCGCCCGGTTTGGCGTCCGGCAATAGCGGGCTGATAAGCTTCCAGCGTCTCCGATTTAAACTCGTGAGGTAGCGTTTTTTCCGGGTTGAGCGTCTTTTTTAGCCATGCAAAATAATCAAAGTCTACAATATGTTGTATTTTATCCGCTACTTTTAAAATACGCTCTAAAGCATTTTCATGGTTATGAAACAGGGTGAAAATAGCCTTCACATAGACGTCAAGCGGTATGATATGCTTGATTCTTAGCAAGTTGCTTCCCGGAGTGAATCATGTCCAGCGTACTTAAACACACTCGCTATACCGAGGCAGAGTATTTGGCAATTGAACGTAGCGCGACTTGTAAAAGCGAATTCCAACTCTATGCAATGACCGACGCAAGCCGGGAGCATAATCTGATAACGGTAAGTATTGCCGGAGAATTGCGAAGTCAACTCAAAAGGCGTCCCTGCGAAGCCTATATGAACGATATTCGCGTCAAGGCTGCGGAGGCGCAGCTACCATTATCCTGACATCATTGTTGTGTACGGTACATCTCAATTTGAGGACTTACAGGTAGACGCTTTACTTAACCCTACGGTGCTGATTCAAGTGCTGTCGCCTTCCACCGAAGCGTATGACCGGGGCGGCAAGTTCTCCCATTATCGTAAAATAGAGACACTGCGCGAATACCTATTAGTCGCGCAAGACCAGCTGACTATCGAACGCTATATGTGTCAAGGAGACGTTTGGATATTAACGGAAACGGCGGGGCTTGAGGCTTCTATGCCGCTGGCAAGCCTAGACTGCGTTCTCAACGAGCTATAGTCAATTGTGGTGTATAGAGAATCAAGCGGCCTCCTGTTGTTGATCTCTGGTTTGTTTAATGCCGTTAATGAATTTCACGCCGGTAATAACATCCGCTAACCGTTGATAGCCTGTTA
>JAQURG010000095.1 GCA_028715725.1 Methylococcales bacterium | reverse complement strand
CAGGACTCAATAAATGAATAAAATCTGAATAAGCCTTAACTGATCAGTAGGCAGCTTAAAATGAGAAAAAATGACGCCCAAAACGCCAACTCTCTAATCTTTTGATGTTTTTACACGGCCTAAGTCGGCTGCTGACGACCAGAAATCTCAATTTAGTTAATTTCCAGTGTCCGCTTTCATTTGAAGAGCCTGTATTATACTTTTTGCACTTGTTGAGCGATGCGACTTTATGAACGTCAATTCGCATCGCCTTTCTATCCTGCCTAAAAGGGAAATCGATGATCTGTATGGTCTGCCACAGTTCAACGATGAAGATCGCTGTTTTTACTTCGATCTAAGCGCCGACGAAATGGACATCATTGATGCAGTTCACACCCGTTCGGCAGCCGTCCATTTAGCGCTGCTACGGGGTTATTTCAAGGCTAAACGACAATTCTCTGTTTATCCGCTGGAAGCGTTGCAAGACGATCTGAACTATATTCTCCAAAAATATTTTCCTAGCATGGGCTTGGCGACCGTCAAAGATATCTCCAAGCCGAGCCGCCTCTAACAACAACGGATTATCCTTCAGCTATTCGACTTTCGCATCTGCGGTGACACACCAAGGCGGAACTGGAACAAAAAGCGCAGCGCGTGGCTATGCTGTCGACGCATCCGGTTTTATTCTACGCGAAACTCTGAAGTACCTAACGAACCAGCGTATTGTCGCCTCCGGCTACACCACATTGCAAGATATGGTGAGCCGGGTGGTTTCCGGTTAGCGGCACAGGATTACGAATTTGCTGACGCAGACCCTAACGCCATTGCTCAAAAAACAACTCGATGCATTGCTCCAATCGGATGAAGGCATGTACCGTATCAGCCTGCTCAAGCACGAGCCGAAAAACTTTAGCTACAGCGAGTTACGGCAAGAGGTCGAACGACGAAAGTTTTTCCAACCAATCTATGCCTTTGGGAAAACCTTTCTCAGTGCTAGTGGATTGTCTAACGAGAGCATCAAATACTACGCTTCAATGGTCTTATACTATTCCGTCTACAAGCTTCGAAGGATGGCAAACCCGACGACGCGTTTGTATTAACTGTGCTTTGCCTTTCATCGCTCTCGGCGAGTCAACGATAAACTGATCGATGCCCTGATCCACCTCATCGGTCAATATGAGAAACAAGCGAAACTGGCATCCGAGCAAACCCTGCAAAAAGCGATCATCGAGGCCAGCGAGAACCTCCAGGCGGCTGGGCAACTGCTGGAGCTGTTCATTGACGATTCAATACCGCACAAAATACCCTTCGGGTAGGTCAAGCAAACGGCTTTTTCCCTGTTGAAAGCCGAACATTTTCCTCTCGTGTCAGATTATATGCGTAATATTGATTCGACAAGACCGCGTTTGAATGGTCGTATTATGGCAAGCTGCAATACAAATTCAAGCTCAACTTGCGGCATTTGTTCTACAACCTCGACTTCGCCAGGCTGGTAGAGAATGCGCCACTTCTGGAAGCGATTCAGTTTCTACAAGATCTCCTGCGTCAGAGCAAAACACCACGCCAAGTAGATCCGGTCCGTTTTCCAATAGGCATTATCGCGAAAAACTTGCAGCGCTATTTATATACGAAATTAGGTAAACGAAAACAGAAGCACCTGGAAGCAGGCCGTTATGAGTTCCTCGTTTACCGCCAGCTACGTAAGGCGTTTTAGGCCTGCGATGATTTGTTCAGGACAGTAACGAATTCCGAAGTTTCGATAACGACCTCATCAACGCTGAGCGGTGGAAGAAGGATAAGGATGCGATTCTGTGCGAGATCGGGGCACCCATTTTATTGGTACCGACTCAGAACACTTTGGCTGACTTGCGGAAAGAACTGAAAGACCAGTACATGTCTGTGAACCGGCGTATTGAAAACGGCGACAATCAATACATTAAGATTACGGGTGCCGGCGATAAACGGCACTGGGCATTGATCTATCAGGCTGAGGAAGAAACGACCAATAGTTCATTCTACAGCCAATTAATGAGCATCGGTGTTGCCGATCTGCTCTGGTTTGTTGCCGGCGAAACCGGATTCTTAAAAGCGTTTACCCATGTGCTGGAGCAAAATGTCAAGCAGGATGCCGATCCCTGTCTCATATTCGCCTGCATTGTGGCCATGGGTACGAATATGGGTTTATGGAAAATGGCTGACGTATCGGACTCAGCCATTCGACCTTATTGACAACAGCTCGGAATTTTCTACGGGCCGAAACGCTACATGCCGCAAACCATGCCATTGCCAATGCCACGGCAGCGCTAACACTGTTCCGCGAATATGATATTGATCACCACATCCATTCCAGCAGTGATGGACAGCGCATTGAGACACAAATTGATACCATCAACGCCCGACATTCCAACAAGCATTTCGGTTTGAAGAAAGGCGTGAGTTCCTATACCCTGTCAGCGAACCATGTCTCAATCAATGCCAACATCATTGGTACGCACGATCATGAATCGCATTTCGTGTACGACATCCTGCACAACAGTACGACGAAAATTCGGCCAACGCGTCATTCGACTGACACTCACGGCACCAACCAAGTGAATTTCTTCATCTTGCGTGTCTTCCAGTATATACTCGCACCGCATTATCGTGATCTGCACAAAAAAATGGATTGACTGGTTGGGTTCTATCGCCCAAGCCACTATGGAGCGCGTTGATCAAGCCTTCCGAAAGGTTTTTGATAAATTGATCATTAAGGAGTGGCCTATCAATCAACGTATTCTGGCTTCCCTGGCCCAAAAAGAAGTGACCCAGGCAACCATTGTGCGCAAGCTGACCAGCTATACTCGGCAAAACCAGACGAAGAAAGCGCTATGGGAGTTGGAAAATATTTGTCGATCCGCACATATCCTGACTTTCATCGATGATCATTTGTACCGACAACACATTCAGAAGGCGCTCAATCGCGGTGAAGCTTATCACCGCTTGCGGCGAGCGATTGCTTATGTTAACTCCGGCAAGTTCCGCGTCAAGACGGAAGACGAGCAGCAAATATGGAATGAATGCTCCCGACTCATAGCGAACGCCATCATTTATTACAATACGTTGCTCCTATCGCGAGTTTACGAGCAAAAGCTGGCTGCCGGCGACCAAGAAGCCATTCAATTCCTCAAGGATGTTTCGCCGGTTGCCTGGCGGAATATTAACCTAATCGGTAATATGGACTTTACTGAAGAACCTTCAATAGTCAGTATTGAGGCACTTGCGGCACGAGTTAACGATCCAAATTTCTGGCGTAAATCCTTGGAGGGATAACGAGAGTTAATGTGAAAACCACAAGGTATTTCACTTAAATCCCGTAACCTGTTTCGATAAATACACAACCATATTTCGAATGCCGAGTCCGGGCAAGAGCCGGCGTTTATTCATGTTATGATTTATGAATACCATGAACTCGTCATGCCACCATTGTTGCGTATTGCAATATGTTATGTTATTAAAATGATTAAGTCGTTTCGCCATAAAGGGCTCAAGAAGTTCTTTGATTCAGGTTCTGTAGCAGGCATCCAGCCTCAGCACGAGAAACGCTTGAGAATGCAACTTGTGGCATTGGATACTGCGTCAACAATTGACGATATGGATATCCCGGGCTTCAAACTGCACTCATCGAGGGCGCAAACCATGACAGATGGTCGATTTGGGTGAATGGCAACTGGCGTGTGACGTTTGAATTCCGAGACGGTCATGCCTTTATACTCGATTACGAGGATTACCACTAATGACTATGCATAATCTACCGCATCCAGGAGAATTCATTCGGGATGTCTATTTGGAACCGTGCGGAATAACCGGCAGGCAACTTTCCCTGAAATTAGGTGTTTCGCCCTCTACGTTGAACAGAATTCTAAAAGGTAACAGCGGACTAAGTTCAGAAATGGCGCTTCGCCTGTCGAAGGCCTTGAGGCGATCTCCGGAGAATTGGCTGGCTATGCAAGACAACTATGATCTTTGGCATGCCCGGCAAACAGTCAATCTTGATGCTGTCGAGAAAATTGAATTCAGGGCCGCATAACAAAATTTAACGGATGATATCATGCCTTCATGGGTCTACGATCCACACTCTGGTGGTGTAAAAATCCCCACCGCAGTTCAGCAAAGCATTGAACGGCGGGTTCGCCCATATGCCGACGCTCATTACGGTGGAAAGTTTACCCGCCTGGAGCTACGCCTTCGCAGTATGTTCTGCTACATCGACGATTACATTGAGCCTATGGAACCAACTGCTTCGCTACTTCTTGCCTTGCAGGAGACGCGCGAACAGTACCTTCAGCGGAGTCGTAAAGTACCACTCCATTTGTGCCGATTACGTTTTTTCGGAGATGAAGACCGATGGAGTAGGGCTTTCTATACCTACAGCAACGAGAAATATGAGCCGTGTATATTTGATAACGGGACGTTCCATGGGACACCAGAAGAAGCATTCGAGACTGTCTACCTCCTGGACTTCTGAATTTAGTCCTCAGATAATCATTACAGCCCGTCGCTCAGTCAATGTGCTGGAGGCTTAGTCATCGACCTCGTGGTGAATTCTAAGCCATGCTCACCATCTGGTTTGGGTCGAAATTGTATATTCACCATTTCCAAAAACAGTCATTAACTACTGATCCAATCCTATCGGAATCGATGGCTGGTTTTGTATCTGAACTGAGGGTGGTTTTCAATCGGTGTGGATGGTCAGTTTGGTGTCTGATACATGCAGTAATATTAGTTGCCGCTAATATCTACCTTTTCGAGGGGATGGGCAAAAATAGCCAACAAGTCCTGCATGCCGTCGTATTTTTTCAAAAAGACACCTTCATATTTCACGGTCCGCCACAGTCTCGACAAAAATATTGTCCAGCGAGCGGCCTCGACCATCCATGCTGATCGTAATCCCGTGTTCTATCAATACCCTCGTAAAGCTATCGCTGATGAACTGTGATCCCTGGTTGGAATTGAAGATATCCGGCAGGCCGTAGTTGGTAATGGCTTCTGCTAGGCAATCCACGCAAAATCCTGCATTCATGGTATTGGATAACCGCCATGCTGATACTTTACGGCTGTACCAGTCGATGATCGCCACCAGATAGATAAATCCGCGCGATAGCCGAATAGGAGTGATGTCAATACTCCGGACCTGATTGGGGAATAGTATCGACACCGCGCAACAGGTACGGAAAAAGCATGTGTTGCGGATGCGGCTTGCCGGTATGAGGTCCGAGAGCCATGCCAGCCAGACCCAGTTGCTGCATCAAGCGCTGAACCCGCTTGCGATTGACGCGGTAGCCACAGTGCTGAAGGTAACGCCTCATCCTCCGCGAGCCGTAAAACGGGCGTACGCTTCATCCAGCAATTTCAATAAGATGATATCGCTCTCGTCATCGTCTTTCAGCAAGCGTTTTTTCT
>JAQURG010000094.1 GCA_028715725.1 Methylococcales bacterium | reverse complement strand
TAATGTCATTCGACACAATGGGCCATCGAAGCATAGCTTGCGTCTTCGCAAGATGCGCGCTGCTATCAACGATGATTACCGGTCTGAATTAATCTTTGGGAAAGCAACATAGCGCGATTGCCTTGTTTTAAAGATCCCCTAAAGTTTCAGATTTCTTTTTACCCATATATACTTAGCCCGATTAAGTTTTCGGCTATTAACACATTAACAAAGCTTTTATTTACTCCGCATTCAGTAATATAGAAAGCCGAAATTATGACGTAAGCGCCCAGCCGCTCCACATCATCAGACGCTGCTGGTCATGATTTAATCCAGGTCACGGAAAGGCAGCAGCTCGTCGAGCGGCTGTTGGGCCAAGCGGGAAGTTTTTTCAGAATATCTTTCAACCAATCGGCAGGATCAAGGCCGTTGAGTGGCGGTGCCGAGCAAGGTTTGAATGATGGTCGCACGTTGCCCAGCGCGTTCGGAACCTGCGAACAGCCAGTTCTTTTTACCCAAAGCAATCGGCCGAATGCTGTTTTCGACGGGGTTATTGTCGATTGGCAAATCGCCGGTTTCGGCGTAACGCTTCAGGGCCACTTCCAGCCTTTGGCTTCGATGACTACAGCTCTTGGCAATGCGGTTC
The DNA here is from genome assembly GCA_028715725.1 of Methylococcales bacterium. Classification (GTDB taxonomy): domain Bacteria; phylum Pseudomonadota; class Gammaproteobacteria; order Methylococcales; family Methylomonadaceae; genus JAGXGJ01. Next base: position 5,192 of record JAQURG010000094.1, on the reverse strand, counting down.
AAGGCTGCTTGCGCCATCGGGCTCTGACTTGGCCTAGAACAGGTCAAAGAATTTCCGCCGTGCATGCGCCCAGCAGGCCGGTTCGATGCAAGGTTCAAGCTGACGTTGGGTTTTGGGATGTGCACGGGCAGCGGCATCAAGTCCAGACATTTACGGCGAGACTGAGCGACTATCGCAATCTGCCTGTGGTAGATTCGGGTGCTTTAGTATCGGTGCAGGTTGAGCCGGCTGAATCCGTCTCTGTGGCTACACCTGCCGTAGCTGTCATCGTCTTTACCCATGTCCACGGTCATCGGCTGGAGCTTTCGCCTACGGTGTCGGCTGGCTGGGTGGCAGAGTTGTTACGATGTCTGGCTTGATCGACACTCCAGCATAGATGGCCGCTTATGATCCATCAGCCTGGCAAAAAGACAATCTGGAAAAACTCCCCACCTGGCCCAACAGCCGCATCGACGAGTTACTACCGTTCAGCGGCATGGATAAATCATAGTGGCTGTCGCCTGACGATGTGGTGCGAATGCGCGCTTACACTTGATGGATGCCTTGATGCTATTAAGAATCCATATCATCATGTTGGGTGTCTTGCCCAGCGAAAAAAGCAGGACGGCTGAAGAAGCCGAAGGCGATAACTGACAGGATTTTTCGCTGCTAAAATCGGATGGATCCCGTGTTAGCTTTCGCGAAAAATCCTGGCGCGCTTGCTAATTTACTGTATTGCCGGTGATCGTATTACCACCAGTGAAATCGTGAATAGCCCCAAACAGAGTTTGGGTGTTGTTTGAGAAACTATTATTTGTGAGGGTATTTCCTCTGGTTCCGTTTAGCAAAATACCAGACCTTCCCTTGCTTCCACTGATAGCGTTACCTGTAACTGTTACGCCGGTGACATTAGGTTCCTCGATTAAAACCCCGGCGCGCCACTCACCTACTGTACCGTTATTGGTAATTGTGTTGCCTTTAATTAAGATGTTATTCACGTAGGCGTTAGTGCCTCTGAACACTGGCATGACAGCATGAATCCCATTACCCCAATTATTTAAAAACTGGTTATTAAGAATTTGTACATTAGATACGTAGTCCCCGTTTTTATCCGGCTCTATATCAATGCCATCTTGTGGCATGTGGCCGTAAGTATTCTTAAATATGGAGTCTCTAACAACCACGTGATCACAAACATACAAAGTCATTCCTTGCCGCCTGTTATCATCTGCCACCACTGAGTAGAAATTAACATTAGTAGAGTGATTATCAACATTAAACCCGTCACCCCACATTTCTCGAGATTCTACGCCCTCGATATAGACATTACTGGAACCATAGACATTAATTCCCATACCCCATTGACCAAAACAATCAGTTGCGTCTGGACAGCCAGAAACTGGTGCGGTTGTCCAGCCATTATCACCAGGAGTTAAATGTCTATGTCTATCACCGATTATTTTACCTCCAACGAAATTAACGTTGGAGGCGTTATTGACCCAAAAAACAGCATAGGTAGACTGAGCATTGGGAGCCAGTTTAACAACTGCCCCTGCCTCCATTTTAATGGTTGTATTGCTGCCAACCGTAAGGCTCGGGCCAGGCCAATTGTTCGTGGCATAGACCAGATAAGTGCCGGCAGGAAATAAAACTGTTCCACCCGTACCTTTGACCTGATTGATTGCGGATTGTATAGCCGCCGTGTCATTAGTTGTGCCGTTACCGACCGCACCTTTATCCTTAACACTGACGACCAGTGATGAGGTCGGTGGAGGTGCGTGATAGCCGCTGGTAGGAGGTGGAGGAACGGCGTTTGTCACAGCAGTAGTGGTGAATGTAAAATCCCCGGAAACCGATTCAACCCCCGCCTGATTCGTGGAGCGAACGCGGAAATGGTACAGCGTGCCCGGAGTCAAATTTGAGAGCTTTTGTACATGCGAGAGGTAAATAAAAGAGGTCTCCTTAACTGACATTTGTCCATACGCAGTCGTTGTGCCGTATTCAACCTGTCCCGTAGCACCTTTGTTTAGCGCCCAGGAGATTAGCGCACCGGTTTGGGTAATGTTAGTCGCAGAGACTGCACTGATAGTTGGCCCTGCGATGACGCCGGCGGTGGTGAAAGTATAATCCCCGGAAACAGACTCTTTACCCGCTTGGTTCGTGGAACGAACCCGGAAATGGTACAGCGTGCCAGGAGTCAAATTTGAGAGCTTTTGTACATGCGAGAGGTAGATGAACGAAGTCTCCTTAACCGACATCTGTCCATAAGCAGTCGTGGGGCCGTATTCAACCTGCCCCGTAGAACCTTCGTTCAGCGTCCAGGTGATTTGCGCATCGGTCTGGTTAATGTTAATTGCAGAAGCTCCGCTGATTATCGGCCCGGTTCGTGCTGCGGGCTGGGTGATAGTTACCGATCCCGTTTTTGCACAACTATTGGCATCCGTTACTGTTACGGTATATGTACCTGCAGTTAAACTGTTTTTAACCGCACTTGTTCCACCATTACTCCATAAGTAATTATAAGGTGAAACTCCACCTGCCGCAACTACCGCAGCGCTTCCGTTGTTACCTGCAAAAGAGCTTACATTGACCTGTGACATACTGACAGTCATAGCCGCAGGTTCAGTAATGGTTACAGAACCTGTTTTTGTGCTGCCACTAGCATCAGTTACTGTTACTGAATATGTGCCTGCTGCGAGACTAGCTTTTTTAGCGCTAGTTCCGCCTCCACTCCATAAATAAGTATAAGGTGATTTTCCGCCTAAAACTGAAACCGTTGCTGAGCCAGTCAAAGCGCCATTACATTTTACATTAGCCTGAGATATGCTAATGCTTAGAGGCGTTACCGTGCTAAAGGTATAATCCCCTGACACCGATTCAACGCCAGCCCGGTTGGCAGAGCGAACACGGAAGTGATACTGCGTGTCTGGAGCCAGGACCGACAGTTGTTGTGTATGCGAGGTGTAATTGAATGATGTCTCCTTCACCGACCTCTGCCCATATAATGTTGTCGTGCCGTATTCAACCTGCCCCGTTGAAGGCTCATTCACTTTCCAAGTGATTTTCGCTTCATTTTTAGTAATGTCATATGCAGAAACCCCGCTGATCGGCAGTTTACCGATGACAAAGCTATCAAGGACATGGCCTGACTGGCAAGACACATCATTAATGCCGCCCCCCTCAGGGCCACAGATAAATGAACCCTCGATACCGGAAAGGGTGAAATGCAATTTCAAGGCGCCCAGATGCATTGCTCTGAAAGCAGACCAGGCAGGTTTGGTGCAGGTTAGCCACAAGCAGTCCCCATCCTGGGCAAGATTAGCACCGCCGGTTCCGGCAGTCACATGAGTGACGCCATGCTGAGGGAAGCTACGCTCGTAATTATTACTATGCGCATTGATATTGAGCAGGTACTTGCTATAAGTGTCACCTAGCTTATCCAGGCTAGCTTTAAGCTCGGGGTACCCCGTAGAGTGGCCGGATGAATAAGCCGGTCTATGCACAAAAGTGACGATGAAGTTGATGTTTGAATCGCTTTGGGCTTGAGACATAAGAGTGCCGGCTTTTGTCATCCAGTCAGTCCAGGCCCCGGTCCAGGGCTCCGGCAGGGCGATAAAACGAACATTACCGTAATCAAACCAATACCAGTCTTCACCTCCCGCGAGCGGAGAGCCCGGCGATGTCTGCGAATTAGGGACCGCAAAACGGCCTTTATAGTTTTTGAAATTATCCTTGGTGCCAGATATAATCGTATCACTTTCGCCCCATACCGGCATATAAGCTGATTGAGTAGACCATACCATCACATCGTTAAAATGCTGATCGACAGCGGCTTGTCCATTAATATTGCCGAGAGTAAGGTCGCCTAATCCAACCACAAAGGCTGGCAAGTCACCGGCAATAAGATCCTGAACGCCACCCATATTAAAATAAGTGGATGTGCTGCCTATATTACCCTGAGCATACACATTAAAATCAGAGCTACCTGGAGCCGGTCCGGTGCGAAAGCTACGTTCAGGCTTGTTGCCAATTTTGTAATAATAACGCGTATTTTCTTGCAAGCCGGCTAGCTTGGCTTCCCAGAAAGGGCCACTGGGTGAGACCGGGGTTGGATTAGGCTTAGTCGCCACGACTTGGGTGTAATTTCCGGAACTGAGCCCATAACCAATCGAATTTTCTGCTGAAGAGCCTCGCCAGTTAAAGGTGACCGAATCCTTACCGGTAACGGTCCAATGAATCTCGTCAGCCGCAAACGCGATATTGACTGCTAAAAGAGCCATGGCGAGAAATTTTAAATAAATTGTTTTCATAATGTCCTCTTTTAACTATAAGCATTTGTTGAATTTAGTGTCTTGCTCAAAATGGTTGAGCTTCTTAATCTAATCTTTGCCATGTCATTCGAGCCGGTAGTCGTCATATGCAGATGCCGTTGTATTGTCGCCACGAAAACTTCTGTCTAATTTCAGCATTGCGGCTTCTGTTGCTAACGACTGAACCACTATAAGCGCCGCTAGATTCAATCCCGGCCGGTAATCTTGCATAAACGTACTTTTAATTTCCTGAGGGTATGAGACCCAGTGCCTGTAGATTTAAAGAAGTAGAGTTTTCCTCTGTATGAGCAAAATAAATTTTACCTACGGCTAAAGCTGAAGTGCTGAATACCTGCTTTTCTTATAAATTTCCACAAACTCTTATCCTAAAATAATTAAATCGGAAGAGTTTCCTAGACTGGTGAGCGATATCAGCTTGAAGTAATGAAGAGACCTTTAAAAACTCATTAAAAGCGAATTTAATAGGCTTCTAAACTACACTTTGATTCTGGTGATCCCACTGTCATAGGAAAATTCCTTTAGACTGGTAATTTTGCGTCACCATCTTTCGATGGTTTTGCCTTTTTCAGATTAAAATACCTAAATATTATTAGGGAAGAACAGAAGCAATTTTACTAATGCCTTATACCTCTTCTGTTGATTTATAAGGTAGTAGAAGATTTTATTATTACAAGTAATCCATCTGTTCCTATTTACTAACTGATGTTATGCTGTCTTAATTTTTGCAATTCAGCATAGGCCATTTGATTGGCTTCCTACATTCAACTCATAAGTGCAATCGCAAATAAGCGGAAAAAAGAAGGCCGGCTGATATAGCTACCGGCTTTTTTCAATCCGGCCAAAGACGAGAAAGCGCATGAGGCACTATAAACAGCTGAAGCG
>JAQURG010000093.1 GCA_028715725.1 Methylococcales bacterium | reverse complement strand
ACTGTCCGGGGACGCGTTTTCTTGCCGGCACCCTCCAGCAATGGCCTGATCTGTTCAAATTGCTCTCGATTGATGTCGCTGGGATAAACTTTTCTCATGCCCCTATTATCTATCCTACTCAGAAGATTTTGAACAGGTTCTTAAGATATAAAGAGCCTTACAACGCCATCCTGGACGCCATGGCGACATTTCGGAAGGTTCATTACGGCTGGGCTGAAGAATATATTAACCGCTGGGCAGACGTTCCAAGAGGAACCGGCGGCACTCCTTATATGCAGTGGCTCAAACAGATGCCACTGGAGACCGAGGCTCACCATCTTTGACGAGTTTAGGCAATGTCATTTATAGAGTTTCAGTGCTCAGTCGGGCAACAAATACGCTTCATTACTTACATTGGGCTAAAGCAAGAAGCCGGCATTATGGGATTTAAATATCCATCTTCGCAATCGCTTCTGACGAAGGCTTAACGAAAAAATAAAGCAGCGCGATAAAAAAAATGATTGTGCCTGCGATTAAAAGTTCTTTTGATTTAGCTTGAGTCAACATGGCTATACAGACGAATAACCCAACTGCCGGGACAAACGCCGGTACTTCCAGATTGCCCTTTTCTTTGTCTTTTCTCTGTAAGAGGATGAGAGCGAGGTTCATCAGCGAAAAACAAATAAGGAGTAACACACTGGTCGCCCGCGCCAGATCCGAAATATCTCCATTCAGGGCTAAAATCAGAAGTACTACGAGTAAGATTAGAATTGCCCGGTGTGGAGTCAACCGTTTCGGATGAACGCCCGCCAAAAATTTCGGCAGAAGTCCTTGAGTTGACATGCCATAAAGAAGGCGTGAACCCATTACGTAATTTAAAAGTGCAGTGTTCGATACTGCGAGCAGCGCAATCAGACTAAAAGCCCCCGGCGGAAACCAGGGGGCGGCCTTGCCGATCACATCAACGAGCGGCTGTTTCGATAACGCAAGCTCCGTCGCGGGGATGACCGAGACAGCAACAATGCTAATCGATATGTAGATAAGGGATGAAATGGCTATTGACAGAATCAAGCCCTTTGGCAGGGTTCGCTTGGGTTCGACTACTTCTTCACTTATGTTCAGAATATCTTCAAATCCGACAAAAGAATAAAAAGTAAGAACGGCTCCTCCTAAAAGAAGAGGAATTGTGAGGTCTCCCGTTGGATTTCGCACCGTAGTGGCGTCGAGATAATTGATGTGGCCAACAGAACTTGCACCCATGAAGATGATAAAGAGCAGGCCGCAGATTTCAACTATGGCCAGAAAACTGTTGGTCCAAATCGTTTCTCGAATGCCGATAAAAATAATAGTGGCTAAAATGATCGCGAATCCAATAATAATGGCAGTTTCAGGAAATTGAGGAAAAAGTCCCGAAAAATATCCGGCAAAAACCCGGCAAGCAGTAGCCATTGAAGTAAGCCCGGACGCCAGTACCGCAAGGCCCACAACATAAGCTAAAAAACCGCTCTTAAAAGCCTTATGTGTAACGTAAGCGGCTCCTCCCGCACGCGGGTAGCGCGAACCTAACGACGCATAAGAAAGCCCGGTAAACGAGGCCGCAATCATGCTCACCATGAAAGTCATCCAGGTTGCGTTGCCCATTTGGCCGGCGGCTTTCCCGACCAATCCATAAATGCCGGCCCCCAGGATATCGCCCACGCCGTAAAGGACGAGCGGCCACAAAGTTATATGTCTTTTTAAATGCAATTTAATGGCCCTTTCTTTTATTGGGATGCCTGTTTTTAGAGAAGTGTAGCGTTAGTAATCCGCGTTAACTCTTCCTCCGGTTTATGCAACAAAATACGTTCAAGCTCGCCGGCCACAGTTCCAGCCTTCGAAGCTGGAACTGTGGCCTATCTGATTTTATATATCCATAAACAGCATCGGAATGCCGTAAGTTAAAACAAAGTAGCTGATCGCCAAAATAATGCTAAGGCTCATCCTTGTCTCAAAGGTCTGCCTTAAAATATAACTGACAATCGATATATACCAGATAACCAGCAAGGCGCCTATGCCGATTGATATTTCTTCCGCATGTTCCTCATGTTTCATGACCATTAAAAAATACAGGCCTTCGGTCACAGTAGCCAAGGTCATAATAAAGTTTTCGATTACAAAAATGGCCGTATACACCTGATTAAAATACTGCCGTTTTTTAAAGATCAATAAATAAATAGCGATGGATGAAAAGGCCATGATGGTCCGAAGCAGGACTTCCAGCGCGCCATCGGCAGGATCTGAAATCAGACCCTCAACAATCATGCCTGAAATAAGATAAAACGCGACCGTTTTCCACATAAACGATCTTGACGGAAATAAGTCAGCCGGATTATTTCTGAACCAGCAAAGCGAAAGGTATTGGAGTAATAATTTCATGTTAAAGGTATTTCTACTCAAAAAAAACAGGTATTTCATGATAGGCTTCAGTCGCCATAAGCCCTTTACGGATCAATAACCCGGATCATTGGATAGTGTGAATCAGTTTAGTCTAATAACCTTGCCCATCTATTTTTAAGCCATTTAATTGCCCGGGTAAGCGGATGACGTCGGATTCGAGCCGGCCATCGGCATAAAGCCGTATTAAACGATAACCGGGCGCGGTCGTATCCACGCTGAAGGTTGCGCTTTCAGGTGTAAATTGAAAACAGGTTGCGGGCGCGCCCATGACGCGAACTGCTCCTGTTGTCGTATCCATGACTTGATGGATATGGCCGGTGGTGATGGCTTTTATTTGCGGATATTTGTTGATGATGGCCAGAAAATCCTGGCTGTTTTCTATCATCATCGTATCCATAAAACCGTTGGTTTTCAGGAAATGATGGTGAACTGCAATCAAGGCAGAATGATCAGGTTGGCTGCTTAAACAGTCTTCGAGAAATAATAATTCCTGTGTTGACAGGCGGCCTTCAGGTACGCCGGGTTTCCGGCTGTCCAGACAAATCAGTTGCCAGTTATTAAAGAAGGTTTGTTTGCGGCAGTTAACCAGAGGGGTATTTAAAATCTGCTGCATGATAATGAAATCATCATGGTTGCCTGGCAGGCAGATGCACGGCGTGTTGAGGGCTTCAAGACTGCTCAGTATATGCTGGTAGTTGGCCGGATGAGGATCTTGAGCCAAATCGCCCGTGGCCAGGATTAAATCGAAAGGCTGATAATGGGCGAATGCGTGCTCAAGAACGGCATGGAAATAATGCGCTGTATCAATGCCCAGTAATCTATCGTTCGGGTCCGGCAGGATATGCGGGTCGCTTATTTGTAATATTGATGTACAAGTTGTCATAGAAAAACCTAGGCAATGTTCTTATAAAGAATTTTAGAGTTTCTTTGCGGATTGTACATTGCCTTGAGAGGGTCGGGAAGGCTATTGATATCGGACGGCACAAAACCCCGCTCGATGAACCAGTGCATGGTCTGCGTGGATAAAACAAATAATTTTTTAAGGGCCAGTTTTCCCGCTTTGTGGTAGACATAATCGAGCATTCGATTACCACGCTCCGATCCCCGGTAATCGGGATGAACGGCAAGGCAGGCAATCGCGCCGAAATGGCCCTGTACATTCGGATGTAATGCTGTGCAGCCGATGATCAATCCGTCCCGTTCAATAACGATATAGTCGGCTATTTCCATTTCAATTTTTTCCCCCGAACGCTTGACTAATATGCCTTGCTGTTCCAGCGGCTTGATCAACTCCAGAATACCGCCAATATCGTTTAAAGTGGCCGGGCGTAATTCTTCAAAAGGTGTGGAGCTGATTAGCGTGCCGATGCCGTCACGGCTGAATAATTCCAGCAATAATGCGCCGTCGGTGATCCGGTTAATCAAATGAACACGCTCAATTCCGGAACGGCAACCTTGAATCGCCGCTTTAAGCGGCAGATTAATGGTATCGGCGATATCCTGATGCTGTTGCAGGAAAGCGTGCGCTTCATCGGTAGTCATTTGCCGGATTTGCTCGCCATTATCGGGATTGCAGCAGCTATGCTCAGTCAGCAGGATTAATTTTTCCGCTTTTAAAGCAATCGAAACCGCAGTGGCGACCTGTTCGGCGGACAGGTTAAAAACTTCCCCGCTGGGTGAATAGCCTATAGGCGAGATCAACACGATATTGCTTTGGTCGAGTTGCTGGTGAATTGCCGCACTGTCGATACGGCGGACTTCGCCGGTATGGCAGTAATCGATACCGTCTATAACGCCGATGGGTTTGGCGGTGATGAAATTGCCCGATGCTACCTTAAGCTCGCTGCCCGCCATCGGCGAGTTGGCCAATCCCATCGATAACAAAGCTTCAATTTCTACGCGGACTAATCCTGCGGCTTCCTTTACGCATTGCAGGGCCAGATCATCGGTAATGCGCAAATGCTTATGGAAGAGGGCCGGGACGTTGAGCTTGTTAAGGCGCTGGTCTATTTGCGGGCGTATGCCGTGGACCAGAACCAGACGTATCCCTAAGCTGCTGAGTAAAGCAAAATCGTGGACATGATGATCAAAATCATCGGCCAGCACCGCTTCGCCGCCGAAGGAAATGACAAAGGTTTTATTGCGGTGCGCGTGGATATAGGGCGATGAGTCCCTGAACCAGGTGACAAAAGATTTCTGTGAGTCCATGATAAGCAATTAGGGTACGCAGTACCTATTTAAAATATTTTAATAATCAAGAGTAAGTAAGGTTCGGATCGCGCGCCATTTTTAAGAGTACGCAAGTCCGCCGTAAATGATCGCGCTACGTCATCACTCTGAAGAAATACATCCGTTTCCCAAAAAATAAATATAATAACATTCGTAGCGCGTGCCGTGCGCGCCAAATTGGCGAGCTTGAGGATAGTTCGTAGCAGTCCTGCTGAACTTGTTATCCGGTAACGAGTCGTTGCCAGACGATTTCAAGCTCAAATGCTATCGACTTTGCCAGACCATCCAAGTCCGGGAATAAAGTCGCGTTCGTGATATTGGCGCGATAAAGGGAACGCATTCCCTCGGTTCGGACTGATTTTGAAGGAAGGATGAGTTTTTTAAGAAGCGTCTGGCTTGAGTTGTAGTGAGATAAAATTCCCTCGATGGGCCTGTCTATTACGCCAGGCACCACAAAAGTGCCGGACTGCGCCATTAACCGACGATCCATCTGGTTCGGCTCGCCTGTCCAGATAAACTCATTCGTACCCGAAAAATAATATTTTTCGAAATTCCTGTTTTCGCTGGGGTTAATTTTGTCATGAGTGAAATCCGGAGCATCTTTAGGAGGGATATTCCATAATACCGGCGTATTGAGTGCATATACAGCCGCTTCGTCAGTAGCGCCTTCGAGTGCAAAGAAAGCCGCTACATAAGGTGATTTGGTGAAGTCCAGAAGGCGGGTTGGCGCGCCGTGATGCTGCATTAAGGACAAGCAGCGGAGATCATCTTCAAGGGTACGGGGATCATTGACATAATTGTGGGCTTTGCGGCGAAATACACGGATGGCGCGCTGCTCCCGCTCCTGCCATTCATTCTTGTCGGGTACGAAATCCAGCAGATAACGCGACAGTGAACTGAATAGCGGCCATCTTGCATCGCGGTGGCCGCGAAAAGCCCAGCCGTCGAGCGATACGGTTACATCAATGAATTCGTTCCAGCTGTTAATAATCTGTGTTTCCATGATTTCCTCGGGTACGGTTAAGGCGCATGGTTCAATGAGTCTAATCGAAATCGTCGAAAAAATGAAACTTCAAACTGTTAACGGGCAAATGTACGAGTTTTACCAACATCCGTAGGGCGTGCCGTGCATACCTATTACTCACCGAGTTTCCCGCGCCGGGCGGAGTATTTATTCCATTTCTAATTCTGAAGTGAATCTATAATCCATGGCCAGGCGACGATCGAATGGACTCTGTTAGGGTCGCTTTCAAGGGTTCGCAAGTTGACTTCCAAGTGCTCCTCCAGGGCGTCGATACTG
>JAQURG010000092.1 GCA_028715725.1 Methylococcales bacterium | reverse complement strand
GAAAAACGGCGAAAATACGCCGGCTAAGTTTGCATCACGAACTTTGTTTGCTATAATTTCTTAATCAAAGTGAGTCAAATAAGCAAATGATCTATTTAATTGATTGGCTGGCGCTTTCCCGTTTACCTTTCATGTCGGTTGGCTTGCTCCCTTTTATCCTGGGAACGGCGCTGGCTTATAAGCTCGTCAGAGTTTTTGACCCGATCGTTTTCCTGCTTGGCTGTGCCGGCGCTTTTCTGATCATGCTCTCGACCTATTTTGCCGGCGAATATTCCGATCAGCGGGAGGACGCCCTGTCGCCGCCCAACAAGTTTTCCGGCGGCTCACGGGTGATGCAGCAGGGACGCATTCCTGAAGCGGCGCCCCTGTTCGCTGCGCTGGCGGCGCTTTTGCTGGCGCTTCTCATCGGGTTCTGCCTGCAGTTTGGTTTAAAGACCGGGCCGCTAACACTTCTCCTAGGGATTATCGGCATGATCGGCGGATTTTTCTATTCGGTGAGGCCGGTCCGCTGGGTGAGCAGCGGCCTGGGCGAGCTCTGGATCGCTTTCTGTTACGGCTGGCTGGCGGTCGCGACCGGCTATTATCTTCAGGCCGGCTCTTTCCAGCCCCTGGTCCACTGGCTATCCATCCCGATCGGCCTGACGATCTTTAACGTGATACTGCTCAACGAATTTTCCGACTATGACGCCGACCGCCAAACCGGCAAAAAAAATATTCTGGTCCGTCTGGGCGGTCCGGCCGGTGGGGCAAAATTATACGGTCTGGTCAGTTTGTTAAGCTGGTTTGCCGTTGTCGCGACTACCCTGGCCGGCATCAAGCCTCTGTTCTTGTTGATCTACCTGCCGGTCTTTGTGCTGTCCGCGATCTTAACGCTCCTGGTCTTAAAAGGGCCCAAAAAGCTGGAACAGCTTTGCGGCTTAAATATCCTCGTTAATTTGGGGACCAGCCTGTCTTATCTGATCTATTTATATGTTCAATAATGAAATTATCCGGCCGGAATTAGAGGCAGTCGGCAAACATTTAGATGAGGCCTCGATCAAGGTTGCCGGGCCGCTGGGCAAGCTGGTCAAGAAACAGCTCGCCGGAGGCAAGCGGCTACGGCCGGTCCTAACACTTCTCTGCGGCCGTTTGTTTGGCGATAACAACCGGTCGCTATCACAAGCCGCCGCGGCCCTTGAACTGCTCCATTACGGCACGCTGGTCCACGACGACCTGATCGACAACTCCGAGCTGCGGCGCGGCGAAGCGGCGATCCAGGCCGGTTTCTCGGCCGAGCTGGCGGTTTTGGCGGGCGATTTTTTCCTGGCCGAATCGGTAGCAATGATCGGGCGGCTGAAAAACCCGGAGCTGCTCGAGATCCTTGGCGAAACGCTGAGCGTGATCTGCGGGAGCGAGATCGATCAACTGCAAAACAGAGGCGACAAAACCAACTTAAGGGCCGATTATTTCCGGCGGATCAACGCCAAGACGGGCCGTTTGTTCCAGGCCTGCGCGGAAATGGGATCGGCGATCGCCGGGGCCGAAAAAAGCGAGCGCGCGTCATTGTCGGAATTCTCATCACTGCTAGGCACATCATTCCAGATCAGGGATGACGCGTCAGATTACACGGGGAAGAGCGTCGAGCTGGGAAAACCGGTCGGGCAAGACCTGGCGCAGGGGTTACTGACTTTGCCGGCGATAATTTTTGCGGAGAAGAACGCCGGCCAAACTTTAGAGCGGCAGAAGATCATCGATTCCGGCGCCGTTGAGTCAGCTTTAATGGAAGCCGGCGTTATTAGAGAGAAAGCTCTGGCTATCCTGCGCAGTTTTTCCGATTCCCCTGCCCGTCGCGAGCTCGAAGAATTCGCCCTGATAGTGTAAAAATGATATGTTATAATCTCAAATCTATTAGGACAAGATCTAAAAGGGGGAGATAAATGGATCGAATAACTCTTGGTCTGATCTTCGGTCTGGTTTTCGGTGTTCTTGATGTATTGATAATGATCCCGCTGAAATATGAAAACAGCCGCAAAAAGATCGAAGCGATGAGCGGCGCGTTTATCGAGCGGTTCATGCTTGGTTTCCTGATCCCCAACGTCAATCTCGGGATTAATCAAACGATCACCGGCTTACTTCTCGGTCTTGGTCTCTCCATCCCCACGGCGATCATCACGCGCGCTTATGCTCCAATTGTAGGCATCGGCGCCCTGGGCGGCCTCGTGCTCGGTTTCTTGAGCGGGATATTCTAGCTATTGACCTGTACCCGTTTGAGATTTAGAATTTAGACATTCGAATTTGTCCCGACGACATTAATATATTGTAATTATGTAATGTCGGGATCCCGGTCGAGCGAAGCGAGCATCGGGGCTTCGAATTTCTGATTTCGGATTTCGAATTTTGGAGGAGGTTAAATATGAGCCCTAATATGTCCCGCCCCGACGCCCAAAAGATCTGCACCTGCGGTTCCTGCCCCACCTGGGTCAAATGCGGTGAAGCGTGGGCTTATTGCCTGATCGAGAGCGGCAAAAGCAAATGCATCACCGAAGAAAAGGGCTGTATTTGTCCCTCCTGCCCTGTTCAAACGCAACTCGGTTTCGCCAATGAATATTATTGCACCAAAGGCAGTCAAAAAGCGCAGGTTGGGGAAGTAATCTAGAACAATTCTATCCATTATTTTTAGGCGTATTTGCCTCAAATAATTACTATTGACAACCAGCGTCCCTTTTTTGTATAATGTTGTTCTATGAAATTATCACACAAAGAGTCAGATGCTCTAAGGATAATTAGGAATTATCTTGTTCATATGAATCGAACGCCCACCGTCCGTGAGCTTACCAAAGGGTTGGGCTATAAGTCACCAAATTCAGCGGCAATAGTTATTAACGGGCTAATTGAAAGCGGGATATTGGCCAGAAATTCCGAAAAAAAGCTGCAGCTTAAACAAAGAGCCAGTCGGATCGAGGGACATATCCATACGGTCGAGGTTCCACTTGTTGGCACGGTCGCTTGTGGCACACCTATTCTTGCCGAAGAAAATATCGAGGCTTTTTTCCCAGTTTCGACAGAGTTAGCTCGCCCCCCCTACCAATATTTCCTATTAAGGACAAAAGGCAATAGTATGGATCAAAAAGGCATTCATGATGGAGATATTGTGTTAGTCCGTGAAAAATCAACCGCTGACGAGGGCGATATCATTGTGGCCTTAATTGATGATGAGGCGACGATTAAAGAGTTTCATAGATCTGGCGATACATTCTTTTTAATGCCAAGATCAAGCGATGACCATCATAAACCGATCATTTTATCGAATGATTTTCGAGTTCAAGGAGTAGTGATTAAGACAATTCAGGGATTATAAATTAAAAAAGTCGAAGGGCGGAGATAATCTGGCTGGACACCAAATCTCCGCCCTCTCAGAGGTACCAGAATGAATTCTGGCGCCGTTGCCATTAGTATACATTGGAGGTGGGACGTTTTCAATAAGCTTATGGCAATTAGCACACAAAATCAGATTGGGGATGAAAAATTCAGTGAGTTTCTCAGAAGAAACCGTTCAAATAGTTTGGAATAAGGGATTAGCTGTATTCGGCTATAACGCCGCAATATGGCGGCAGGATCAATTTGGGTTTTGGATGAATAGGGTTGAATACGGCAATCGCAATTCCGATTACGGATGGGAAATCGACCACATAATACCTGTGGCTATTGGTGGCAGCGACAAGTTATCAAATCTCCGTCCGCTTTATTGGAAGAACAATATGGCGAGGACAACTACCTAGCCTGTTCCTTTGACAGAGGGCATAATCTTTGCGGCTACCGCAATCTATCAACGATTGCGGCCCGCAAAGACTGACCAGATTTCGCAAAAGGAGGTGAAGACAATGGGAAATACTAAGGTAACTATTTTAATAAATCAAAGGCCTTATCACATTGATAAAAGCAATATATCCGCCGACGAAATTCGGGGTCTAGTTAGCGCTGCTCCAGATTACGAAGTCTGGAAGATAATTAAGAGTCCTGACCCTGAGGGGCAACTGCCAGTAGATGATCAGCTGGTTACCGGCGAGATAGAAGTAAAAAATGGGGACAAATTTCGAGCCGTTCCCCCTGGAACATTTGGGGATTACTAATGATACCGGAGCAAATTACACAAGAACTTGATGAGCTAAATAAAGATGGGATTGTTATTACAGCCGAGGCAAAGGATGACGGCTTCATCCATTTATTGTCTGATGCCTATCCTTTGCCCTCGGGTTACAATAAAAAGCTCACCAAGTTGCTTATAAAGTTACCCAAGTCATATCCTAATGGCAAACCCGACATGTTTTGGGCGGACCTTGATCTAGAATTAAGTAGCGGGCCATTTAAAGAGGGGATAAGTATAGAAAATATTTATGGAGTACAGTGGAAACGCTTTTCATGGCACTTAAAACATTGGAATCCTGGGCATGATAGCCTAAAAACATATCTTGAATTTATAAACCGAGGATTAGAGGCGTTTAAGAAATGATTTATTCAATTAGAATTGATCGAAATGATCTTGATGCTTTAAACAATATTCTTTTTAAGCATACCCCGAAAGAAAATGCTGCTTTTCTGTTAATTGGCAAATCAACAACAAATAATATTGAATCTTTTATTGTTAGAAGGATTATCGATATACCCGACACGGACTTTAATATTAGAGATGGAAACCACTTACAGATATCTACCCGCGCGATAAACGCAATAATATCTCTCTGCGAAGTTAATCATCTGGGCCTGGCTCTTTGTCATAGCCACCCAAAACCTTTAATGTCTAATTATTCTGTATCAGATGATATTGGCGAAAAAAGAATTGCCAACATCTTTCATTCTTGTTTGCCAAATTTACCTTTAATAAGTCTTCTTAATTCGGACCAAGAATATCACGCGCGTTACTGGGCTGACAATTCGGAGCCAAAGCAAATAGATTACATTAAAGTTGTCGGGAGATACATAGAAACGATCCCATTATCCAGCAATACTTATAAAAAGCATGTTGTACCTGAATTATATGATAGACAAGTGCTCGCTTTTGGGGAATCTGGGCAGCGCAGATTCATGGAAACTAAAGTTGGGATAATTGGCGTTGGCGGTACCGGATCAGCTGTTGCCGAGCAACTTGTTCGCTTGGGAGTAAAAGATTTTATACTAATTGATAAAGATATTTTTGATGTTTCGAATCTGACAAGAATCTATGGCTCGTATCAAAACCACACCCGATCGTATTTTTATAACATATTTAATCGGAAACGACCCAGTAAAGTTGAGATAGCAAAAAGAAATTTATACCGTATCAACAATAGCATAAAGGTCCTACCTCTGTTTAGTAATGTAACAACAACAAATACCTGCAAGGCGCTTCTTGATCGAGACGCAATATTTTTATGTACTGATGATCAGTGGGGCAGATCGGTTGTTAATCAGCTGGCATACCAATATCTTATTCCCACAATTAATATTGGTGTGAGAATTGATTCAAAGGCAGAAAAAATAACTGGTGGAACAGGCGCTCTGCATATTTTAAGGCCAGGGAATCCTTGTCTATGGTGTTATCAATACTTGAAAGCAGATATTGTTGCGAATGAAAGTTTACATTTGGAAGAACGCAATAAACTGATTGGAGAAGGGTATGTCAAAGGCCTTGAAACAAACGCCCCATCTGTTATTTCTCTAACAAGTACGATAGCCAGCATGGCTGTTACTATGTTCCTTCAATTGACAACTGATTTTATGGGTTCTAATGGCAACATTAGTGCCCTTAGACATGATATCTTAAATGGGACTATTAATCGATGCAGAAGCGATTCTTCTAGTGAATGTATATGTAAAAAAGTTAAAGGGTTTGGCGATTATAAATCATTAAATACCGTATAGTATTTTAGATTATAAATTCATTATCTCTAACTTCACAGAGTAGGAGAAAAACTTACCAAAGAACCTAACCATCCCCCCGGCGCCGGGGGGATGATCGGCTAGGTCGATCGGGACATTACTTGTCCGATTTCTCGGAGCAGCAGTTCTTAAGACACGTTTCCATGCATTTTGCCGGTCGCTTCTCTTAACCGA
>JAQURG010000091.1 GCA_028715725.1 Methylococcales bacterium | reverse complement strand
GTATTCGTCCTGATGATCATAGACCATCCGGACCCCACGTTCACGTATTTCTGGTGAATATTTATTTGTCGTTTTCATCACTCATCCTATCAAATAATGGAGTCTCCGATAAAGCCGGGGCGGTTCAATTGCCTGCAAAAGGATTGTCCAATTTTTAGCCAATTTAACTTAACTCCATAACCAACAGATGGTTGGGTTGCAATATGACGTCTTAGCGGCACAGTTATCCACAGTTTTTGTGGATAACACGCCGGACACAGAAATCACTTTGATAAGCTTAGCCGATTTTCAAGTTTGTGCTTTTGTACATATTATTTACTAAAATAAACGTTTTAGTAAATTTAATATCATTTTATAGTCTGCCTGTGTGTTTTTGTGTCTCTTAATAGGCGATTTTCTGCGCCGCGCCTAATAATTTACGTTTTGCCATTCTCATATAAAACAGATAAAATAGTAATTTTAGTAAATTGGCTTTTCGGCTCAAAAGCCCAAAAACAGCCGAAAATTTCAAACAGGTTTTGAACAACCGAATGGAGGAACGATGACCCAACTAACTGAAACTTCCTTCGAGCAAACCCGAAAAGATTTCCTTAGCTTTTTGAAATACACCAAGGGCCACTCGGATACGACTTGCTACAACTACAACTCGGATTTGGGCATTTGGCACCGCTGGCTGGCTGAGGCAAAACTGGATTGGAAAAATTGCGGTCCCACAGACGTGGAGCAGTTTGTTTCGCATCTATCCCGCGAAGGGGTAGGGGCGCATGCCGTGGCCAGAAAGATTTCCTGCCTGGCTACCTTTTATAAATGGGCCAAGCGCAATAACAAGGTCACCGAAGACCCGATTTATCAGATCGAGAAACCCAAGCGTCCCCGCCGGATTCCTGTGTGGCTGGAAACGGAAGAGCAAACCGCGCTGATGAAAGCCACCCGCAACTATGACGATATTCCCGATAACGTGTTCGGCCGCAGCCGCGCGTTTTCGATGGCGGTACGTCAGCGCTATGAGCTGCTGTTTGAACTGTTCCAGAAGTCCGGATTGCGGATCAGCGAAGCCCTGGGGCTGAAAGTGCAGCATATACGAGTCGTCGATGGCGTGGCCAAGCACGTCCGGATAATAGGGAAGGGCAACAAGGAACGGCAGGTGCCGTTGCCCGAATCATTTGGCCGTGTGCTGGCGCTATCGCTGGCCGGTAAGACCCAGGAGGATTATGTGTTCGCCAAAAAGCCCGGCGGCAAACCGCCCGGCGCTCATGCAGTTAGGGCCTATTTAAAGAAGCTGATCGACAAGGCCGATATTCAAAAGAAAGTTACGCCGCATAAGCTCCGGCACACTTACGCGACGCGGCTGCTGGAAAGGGATGTGCAGCTGGTGGATATTCAGGCCTTGCTCGGCCATGAAAGCATTGCCACTACGCAGATTTATACCCATGCGGGGCAGGAACGGTTAAGCAAGCTGGTAGCGGATATTTGAGGTGAATTATGAACCGTATCTATCTTATTCGGCACGACCTAGACAAGAATATGCACCGGTTTTATCAGATGTATGTTTCGCCTGGCATATTCGGTGATTGGTCTCTGGTTCGGGAATGGGGCAGGGCGGGATCGCCTGGAACGGTACGGAAGGATTGGTTTGATAGCGAGGAAGAAGCTTTGGAAGCTGGACAGAAGTTAAAACTCTTAAGGAGAAGAGAGGCTATCAATCATTTCTGGCAGAGTTATAAAATTAAGTAAACTAGTGGCGGATATAGTAGGCGTATATGATATCAATCATTAATCAGTTCATAAAAGGTAATCATAAAGAATAATGAAATATAAGATCATAGATCTATTTTCTGACGCTGGTGGACTAACGCTCGGCTTTAACGATCCAAGGTTTTGCGGAGGATTTGAGTGTATATAGCATTGATAATGACTCTGCCGCTGTAAAAACCCATAACCCCAATTTCGGTGAGCATAGTATTTGTACAAATATCGAGGATTGGTTAGCCAAAGAACCCACTATACCGGAAACCGATTTGGTTATTGGCGGCCCACCATGTCAAGATTTTAGCTTACTTAATAAGAAACGACACGGCGATGAAAGACGTGTTCTTTGGGAACCGTTTATGGATGTTATTGATCAATCTAAAGCTAAAATATTCATAATTGAAAACGTCGACGGCTTATTGAAATCCACTGAGTTCGAAGAAATACAAAAACGAGCTCAAAAAAATGGTTTCAATATACAAGCGGGAATATTGAATTCTGCAAATTACGGAACCCCTCAAACTCGCCGTCGTACTATTATTGTTGGTTGGAAATCGAATAGTATCTTGAGCCCAATCTTTTCCTCCTCAACAAACGCATTCGGCACCTGGTACGAACGACAATTTACCCGATTGGTTAACTGTGCAGAAAGCTATTGGTGATTTACCGGAACCCAATTGGTACGGAAATTCGAAAATGTAAGCCACCTCTGGATTTGCACTTTGGAAGAAATCCAACACCTATAAGCATGGAAAGGTATAAAACGGTACCACCTGGTGGAAATAGGTTTGACTTGCAAAAATACGCACCTCATATCACTCCGCAATGTTGGATCAGGAAAAAAGCGGTGGGACTGACCTTTTGGTAGGCTTTGGTGGAACATACCTTCGGTAACGATAAGAACAGAATTTTTTAAACCTGAAAAAGGGCCCTATTTACATCCGGAAAAACATCGTCCGATAACACATAGGGAAGCGGCCCGCTTAATGGGGTTCCCGGATGACTTTATTTTTTACGGATCAAAAACGGAAATAGTCCGCCAAATTGGAAACGCAGTTCCTCCGCCATTAGCTGGAGCCATTGCACG
Source organism: Methylococcales bacterium (assembly GCA_028715725.1). Lineage (GTDB taxonomy): Bacteria > Pseudomonadota > Gammaproteobacteria > Methylococcales > Methylomonadaceae > JAGXGJ01. Next base: position 3,413 of record JAQURG010000091.1, on the reverse strand, counting down.
GGAAATAAAAGCGGTTTTGGATGCATCACAAATAGCAGCGGCTTAACTATAGAAAATTAAAAATATGGCGAGGCGGTCAAAACCGGCAAACCCTGAAACGTTGAGACAAGAACTTCTTGAGCTCATTATTAACTTTAAAAAAATCTTTTAGAAGATGACCTGCGCTCAAAAGTCATTGCTCTTATACCTGCATACCGCATCTTACGCGACCTTGGCAGTTCTCTAATACCGATTGAAAAAGTCAAAAGTGCAAGAAACAGAATTTTAGCTTATTTTCGACATTATCCGGGCATTGTTATTTCCGGAGAAGAACTATCGGTAGTTGCCGGAATCAATGATTGGCTCAGACGTGTACGGGAGCTTCGGGTTGAATTCGGGTGGGCGATAGCGACTGGCGTCATTATCAATAAAATTTTAAAAGAGGCTAATGAGGTCGGTCAAACGGAAGAAACAAAGGCTCTCGAACAAATGTCGCCTGATGATTATATTCTTCTTGAAGATAGACAGGATCGTGACGCCGCTTATCGTTGGAAACTTGCCAATGATATTCATAAACAAAAAATAAGCGCACGAGACAAAATACTTCTTTTTTTGCGTGAAAATGTTGGCGTTTCGGTTAGTGGAGAAGAAATAAGTTATGTTGCCACCATTACCGACTGGCCGAGACGTGTTAGAGAACTTCGCACAGAATATGGCTGGCCTGTGGTAACTAAGCAAACAGGACGTCCCGATTTGCCTATCGGGGTTTATTTGCTTGAGATGGATCGCCAAGCACCGGTACATGATCGATTGATACCCGACCCTGTCCGAGTCACAGTATTAAGAAGAGATTCCTATCAATGTTTACATTGCGGATGGCATATCCATGAATGGAACAAAGCAGATCCACGTATTTTAGAGTTGCATCATAAAAAACATCATGCAAAAGGCGGAGATAATACGGAAGAAAACCTAATAACGCTCTGTAATATATGTCACGACGAGATTCATAGAAAGGAACGCGCTTCCTAGTAAATAATGACTGATACGCTTACATCTGAACAGCGCCGTCACTGTATGTCGAGCGTTCGCAATAAAAACACCGGCCTTGATATGCAATTAAGGCGGGCTTTATGGAAAGCTGGCTTGCGATATAGCGTTAATTTCAAACTGCCAGGAAAACCGGACATTGCTTTTCCAAAAAAAAAGATAGCTATTTTCATTGATGGTTGTTTTTGGCACGGCTGCCCCATTCATGGCTCTATCCCAAAAACTAATACTGACTTTTGGGAAGCTAAAATTAAAGGCAATATCGAGAGAGACCGGCGAATTACTACGCAACTTACAATTGATGGCTGGATGGTAATCAGGATTTGGGAACACGAAATAAAAAAATGTCTTGATGGAGAGTGTAAAAATTTCCGTGTAAACCGCCGATAAAAAAATTTCTGGAAATCGATCCTCATAGAGAATCATAAACTGATTGAGGGCGGACTTCCAGTCACGGATCGGCATCGACCCTTTCTTGCCGGCCTGTTCGATAGCTCAATACACCATTTTCATGGCCGATTGATCCGTAGGAAACCATTTTCGCCGCACGCTGGCTTTACGGAGCACGCTATTCAATGATTCCATGGCATGGGTCGTGTAAATGACTTAGCGAATCTCATCCGGATAGTCGAAGAAGGCGATCAGGTTCAGCCCATGTCGACGCCAGGATACACGGATGCTCGGCTATTGTTTATCCCATTGCCGCGCCAAGGTTTCCAGTTCCTGTTCGGCCTCGGTCACCGTAAGCGATGGGTAAAAAGCCTTGCGTCCAGCCGCCACGGCCTTACGATCTTTCCAGCTGACGAACGCCAATGAGTTGTGCATCCTGTGGACGATACAGAGTTGCACCTGAGTTTTTGGGAACACCGTCGCAATGGCTTCCGGGCATCCGCTCAAGCCCTCGACGCAGGCGATAAACACGTGTTTATCGCCGCGGTTTTTCAGCTCGGTTAACACCGACAACCAGAACCTGGCGTCTTCGTTTTCAGACATCCCTAGGCCCGGCAGCTCTTTATGACCTTGGCTATTAACGCCTGGGGCCACCCGGACTGCTTGGTTGATGACGCGCTTATCCTGGCGAATTTTGACGACAATACCCTCCAGATACAGAATGGGATACCCCATAGCCAGTGGCTTTGTCTGCCATTCGACCCCCTTTTCCAGGACCGCATCGGTTACCTGGGAAGCCCGCGTAGGCGAAAGGTCGGCACCGTAGAGTTCGGCAAAGGTTTCGACGCTGTGCGGTGTCGTCATGCCCTTGGCATAGAGCAACAGGATTTGATCATCGAACCTGGTCAGCCGCGTTTGATTTTTTGCAACAAAAACAGGCTCGAAGCTGCCGTTACAAGCGCGCGGGGTTTCAATCTCAATCGCACCAGGCTCGCCTTTTAGTGTTTTGCGGTGGTAGCTGTAGTTTCTTGATTCCATAATCGGCATTTCTTGCACTTATCCGCCTTTTTCATCTCGGATTAATTGATTCTATAAATTCACTTTTTCTCACATTAATTGCACACGGCGTTTTGTCTTCTCGAATTAAGTGATTTCAGCCTTGGCGGCCGGCAATTGCCCATTGAAATACGCCTTGATTTCGTTTCTCCGGGCATTTAAGTGTTCGCATAACGCTGTGGTGTTATAGCCGTGCCGAGCTAATTTGGGTTCCAGGGTGTTTAAGTCCGGCGACAGCACGGCTTCGATAATCTCGACATCGACTGGTTTTATGCCGGTGATGGCTCCCTTGATCAAAGCGAGTGTAGCGAGTGTCAGGTAATGGCAGATTTGTAATGGCGTGATTAACCGTTCCGCCAAGAGATTGATGACATCCGGTCATGGACAGAAGTTTTCGGCTTGCTGCATTGCGTCAATACCCATTCGATGTACCGTTGTTTCTGTTGCCCCCAACTGTCCAAACTAAATGATTTAGCCCGTGCGCTGATTTCTTCCATGGCTGGCCTATTGAGGTCGTTACCCAGTTTCGGGTGGCCTACCATAATAATAGTCAACGTGCCTTTGGCATCCTCAATGGTCTCAATCAATTGCTTTAAGCCAATTAACGTGCGCCAATGCAGATCGCGGGCGCCATCGATAAAGAAGGCTATCGGTTTGTTAATTTTGCGGATCAATTCCTGAAGTTTTCGTTCCCTGATTTCAGCTTGGGTAGGCACCTTAAACTCTTCGCGGTCGGCAAGTCGGCAAACAGAGCGGTATATAAGGTGTTGATGTTGACGCGGCATTTATCGGTTGCCAACGATTTAGCGACGATCACATGGTATTCTTGATAGCAGAAGCCGCTGCGGTCATCAATGACTCCGGCTAGGGCCAAGTATTCCGAATCCTCTTTTAGCGCTTTGTCGAAAAATGCCGGTTTTTTCAAATCTGAGGGCGAG
>JAQURG010000090.1 GCA_028715725.1 Methylococcales bacterium | reverse complement strand
AAAAATCATCCGAAACTTTCCAGCTTGGTAGTCTTTTCAATGAACTGCAACCTCTATCAAAATAACGTAGCGCAATTCTTTCATAACGCGTAGGAATTTATCAAGTTATTTGCGGATAAGCTCTAAGTAAAGTAAATGATGCCGCACTGAGAGAGTTCATCCGGCAGTATTTTCTAAGCCTGTGCGAGCTCAGGCTTAGAAGTTTTAGTAATATCTTTTATTTTATTGGCTGAAAGCTCTCTTCTGAACCAGAAGGCGACATCAGCAAGGATCAACGCGCACCAACTGTCACAGAGAGAATCCAGCCTTCACTTCAGCGCTCACAGAAACCGATAGTAGCCCATCGGATACAGAATTATCGGTAAAATATAAGGATAAATATTATTCCGTCTATTCGGATCCCAATCTCCCTGGAATAAAAATGCCTTCCGGGTACTGGCGCAGATGTTTCAGATGACTGTGACAGAACTTCCTAAAGTTGCAGCGCCTAGCATCACGATTTCAAAATGACTTTTCCTGAAATTTTAAGTAAACCAGACGCCAGGTTATCTGACCAGACAACTGAGATATCCAAGGCTGTTGGCCGTTAGCCGTCTTAAAACACCGCCAAGGTGGCGGTAGAGCCAAGCGAAGGTACCTGATCGCTAACTTGATCATCGGAAATTTTTTAAAAAAGGGGGTTTGCATTGATTTTATACCACTCGAGAATACCCTGCCAAATTTCTTCGGCGGTCTCCGCATACCAGAATAATTCGCGATCTTCGGCATCTATTACCCCTTCATCAATTAAAAAATCGATATTGAAAGCCTGTTTCCAATAATTCTCACCGACCAGAATCACAGGAACCTGCTGAATTTTTCTAGTTTGCATCAACGTCAATGTTTCAAATAATTCATCAAACGTGCCATAGCCGCCCGGAAATACGACTAATGCTATAGCACGCAACAAGAAATGCAATTTGCGCATGGCGAAATAATGAAACTGGAAACAAAGTTCCGGCGTGATGTAAGGATTCGGAAATTGTTCATGGGGCAGACTAATGTTTAGTCCAACCGATTTCGCGCCGGCGTCATAAGCACCGCGATTGGCGGCCTCCATCAGACCCGGCCCTCCGCCAGTCATGATCGCACACTGGCAATCGGAAGGCCCTTCACCGGATTCACCGACCAAACGGCCGAATTCGCGAGCGACGTTATAAAAACCGCTTTTGGCGTAAATGCGTTCGGCTATCGCCAATTTTCTTTTCAAATCCGGATCATTAGGCCTACTTGCCAGTACGGCCTGCAAGGCCTCGACTTTTCGCTTTGCACCGCCCGGTTCCTTGATACGGGTGCCTCCGAATACAACGACGCTGTGTTTGATTTTATTTTCCTGAAGCAGTCTTTCCGCCTTTAGAAAATCGACCTGCAGCCGGAAAAAGCGCAGATCGTCCTGATAGAGAAAATCGAGATCCTGATCGGCGGGGCGATAACTGGGACTGAGAAGAATCTTTTTTAGCCGTTGCGGCGCTTCCGGATCCTCCTCGGCCGGTTTCGGTGACTCCCAAGGCAAAGGCTCCGATCTCGGGGCGGTGCCTGACTTTAAGGAAGGTGCATCGGATTTAACGTGATTAGTCATAGGGTTGATTTCTTCCATTAGTGCCGTCTGATTAATTTTATATCGAACGCTCTAGCAATTCTGTATTTAATATAGCATGGATGACGATCAGATTTAGCTTAAATGCTTAAGTTACGACGGAAAGTTTTGTATCCTTTGTTGATTGATGCAAACGGCTAATCCTATCCACTACATTAAATTTAGTGCATTGGCTTAACGCTACATACCAACAAAGTTGAAATTGAGTAATTATACTCCCTTCTGCCAACGGCTATTTGTCGCCTGTAGACTATGAATTGCAGTATCAAGCTGCTTAACTTTGGGTCGGCAGAAAAGTGGTGACACATCACTACAACCGTCTTCTAGAAAAGCCACCCCCTCCTCCAGGCGGGCGTCTTCTGGTTTCAAGCATTCCAGTTCAGCTTGTTGAAGTTTTTGTTCTTCGAACGACTGACCCGTTAGACCACGTTTTGACCGCCATGAATATAACATTGATTCTGAGAGACCTATATCCTCCGCCGCCTTTGGATTCCATCTCAATCCGTACGTTCTAATGCTTGTACTTTAAACTATGCTGTATATGTGTTGCGAACAATTTGAGGGGGTATTTGATTTTTTGGCTTTCATTTTTTACCTCTGGTTTAGAGGTTACTCTGTTAGTGCAGTGTCCGTCCGCTAGTTCGGGCAAATGAATATCTACTGCCAGACATGCTGCAACCTGGCTTTCCCTCGATTGACTTGGGATTGAACTAAAAACCTGCCAAGCAAAAAGTCAAAAATGTTGTATTTTAACAAAAAATGTTGTATATTAACAATAACGCAACATCGAGAATTCTTTGGCTTCTCATACGAAGTCAAGGTTCCAAATCATTGGTTTTAGTGCGCTCCAGTGCAATCGTACTGCCGAAAATGCAAACGAGCAAGTATATGCGTCCTAAACCATAAGAAGAAATATTTGAATATTAAAGAAGGGAGAGACGAAATGTTCATCATCTTTTATTTTAAAAAATCTAATGGTGAGAATTTAGGTTCTGCCAATAAAAACAAGATTGAACAAATGGCAGGAAATAGACCTGTATATTTTTGTGATATAAGTGAATTTAACGGCAAACTCATTAATTCTCAATGGCTGGAATATGGTTCGAGCTATGCTGAAAATGGCATTAATCGAGCGGTTGAGTGCTAACAGTATTTCTTGATTATAAGACAGGATTATTTTTCGGCAGATAAATGGTCAAATGCGATTGCTGACAGAATAAACCCATTTGGTTTGAAGGACTGCGATCTATTCTTACGAAGCACCATGAAGTTGATGCACAGAACCTTAGCCAGTAAGCCTCATATCTTACTTTGGCTGAGGTTCTGGCAGCCAACCCGCTGCCGCCCATATTCCACTGCCTTATAAAACCTCTGCGCTTTCCAAAATAGCTCACTCTCGAAGTTATTTTCACAGCTTATCTTGAAGAATTTACACTAGAAAACTGTGCAGCCTGTTTTTTCGTTGCCCTGATTCATTTTGCACGAGCACAATGTTATTAAACGGTTCGGTTCACCCAATGCTGATCACCTCGCTGCAGCGCATCAAAAACCTGATAAAACCTGAATATGAACGTTAGTGAACGGTAGTTCAACAATATCTTTATTAATCGTGCCGCTCTTGGTCAGGAAGTGATGATGTTGCTAATAAACGTCATCTGGTCGGTGAGCAGTGCCCCGATCTGAACTCCTTTAAAAACTCAGGCTATGCTTTTGATTAACAATGAAATGCTCCAGGTCGGGATAAAAAAGCTGCATTCCGGGCATAGAAAATAGTGCTTGAGGTGGGAATGAGCTCCTCTAAAAACGATCATGGGTCCATTCAATTTCCAAAAGATTGAAGGTTGCCCGTCAATCTGGCAACCTTGATGCAAGACATTCTTTTAAAGCCGACAATTCACCCTACAAATGCAACCCCTGATTGACTTTTTTAGTATTAAAGATCTCATTTCTCACAGCTATTGCCTGTCGTGGAGCCCTGTATTGCTTTGGCTACACGTAATCTCGGATTTGCTGATCACTCTCGCTTATTATTCCATCCCTTTGACTCTTGTCTATTTTATCCGGCAGCGTAAAGATTTTCCCTACCCGTGGCTGGCTGTCCTGTTTGCCGTATTTATTGTAGCCCTTACGTTACGAAGATGGCCGTATTTACGGCTTGTATGGTGCTTCTACCGATATCAGCGAGCGCAAACAGGCGGAAAATGCATTACGGCACAGTAGGATGAAACTGCAAGAAGCGCAGCGGATCGCACATATAGGCAGCTGGCAGATGGATGTGGCAACTGATCATGTAGTTTGGTCGGATGAACTTTACCGCATGTTGGGCTTGAACCCCGAGTTGCCGACGCCGGGTTACGCCGAACATCACCGGTTATTTACCGCTGAAAGCTGGAACGTTTGAACGCCATGCTGGCTCGCACAAAAGAAGCGGGCGAACCCTACGAACTTGAACTTGAGATGATCATAACAGACGGTAAACACGTCTGGACGCTGGCGCGGGGAAGCAATACGGGACGGTAGTGGCGCCATTACCGGTAGCCATGGTGTGGCGCTGGGCATCACCGAGCGCAAAAGCATGGAAAATGAGCTAAAAGCCAGTGAGGCAAAATTCGGTTAGGTTATTAATGTTTCTCCCATACCGATGGTCTTAACCGATGAGCAATTAAACATTAATTTCCTGAATCGGTATTTGTGCAGACCTTCGGTTATGGCATAGAAGATGTTCCGACTCTGGCAGACAGGTATCTGAAAGCCTACCCTGATCCGGATTATCGACATAGGGTCGAGGCGGCCTGCCTCCTGACTCATGAACAGCCTGACCTGGAGCCTCTGGAGGCAGTTATTCGCTGTAAGAACAATAGCATCAAAACTGTGTTAGTTTCTGTCACCGCAATTCATCATAATTATACGAGCGCATCCCGCGCGATTATGACAAAGCGCTGACCGACCTCAGCCTCCTCGGGGCAGCTCGGCACGACCCTCCTTATTCGCGTGTTTGCTTTCTTTGGCGCGTTCATAACCGGCCTGCACCGGCTCGGAAGCGCTATGGGTCACGGTCACCGGAAGGCCTAGCGCCGCCCAATGATAGAGCCACCCGGCATCCTCAGAGGCAGTGGGCCAGCGTTTATTTTGGTCTTTGGTGGCCATGTTGATGCAGCCGTGGCTGGCGGGGCGGCCAAAATTATTATGCCAGAACGCTCCATGGAAGGCATAATCTTTATGGAAGAATTGTGTATACGGGACATCTTCCACTTCATAGAAGCCGTGCTGGCCCCGACCGACATCGCTCCGCATAGTTTTGTAGCGGTAGCGGTCATAGATATAAAAAGAACCTGTCACCGTAGGTGTTTTGCTTTTGCCTGTGCTGATCTTAAAGGTGCGGACCACTTTACCATTTTCAACAGCCTCCATACGCTGGCTGTCCAGATAAACGAAAATTCTCCGGTCCGTGCCGGTGCTGAATTGCTCGATCAGGGCTTGTTCCAGTCTTCCTCCCCGCGCGCTTTTTAAGTTTTGCGTATCGGCGCTGACCTCGATGGTGCTTAAGGCCGGCCATGCGGGGTTTGGAGTAAATCTAAGATGGAGCGGCCTGATCCAGCTCCATTTTCCAGAGATGGTTTTGCCGTCGCGTGTTTGCACCTTAAGATGGCTTGCCGCATTGCCCCGATCGGCCAGCGGTTCGCTAAAGGTCAGTTGCAGCGGCAACATCAAGCCTAAATTGGTCAATCCCCGCACATTAGTCTCCGCGGCAAGAGGTGGGAGGGTCATCAATTCCAGGCTTAACGGCGGCAGAGGTATGCCTGTGGTGGTTTTATAGTTCAACCGAACCGCATACCGATGGCCTTGCTGATAACCACTAGCCAGCAACCGTATATTTTGACCGGTAGCATTAGGTGGCTTGGCGCTCAACGTCAAATCGCTCGTGGCCTGCACTTCACCCACTGGCCGATCGAAATGCAAAGTCACCGATGCGTCCGGATCCAGTATCCTAAACGCAGGCCCTTCCAGCTTCGGTACGATGACCGTTATAAAATTAAATTCGCGGGTCTCGGACTGTCCGAACCAGGACCGCTCCGCCGTCACCCTGATCGTATAGCGAGTCCCGAAGGCCAGGGGGGCGGGCAGGCTAATGTTGACTCGTTCCTTTGCCTCAAACAGGATTTTTCCTGTGTCGTCGAGCAGTTCGACCCTGGACAAGCGGGCCCCCAAGCCTACCGCCTCCAGAGTAATGGCCTTCAACGGATTGACTTCGTTATAGCCTTGCAAAGAGGTCATGGAGAACCCATAGGGCAGCAGGTCCTGGCTGACAAAGGTTTCGTTCGGATTGGCTTGCACGACTGGCGGTAAGGCGATGGCCGCAGTGGCCAGCCAGAAGAGAAGCGGTTTGACCGCACCAAAATAAATGGCCATTTTTATCGAGTCATCTCCACCCAATAGGTGTATTAATTAAAAGCTGGGCATACCCGACCACAAGCTCCAGAGCATCATTCTATGAGATGCTTCAGGCAGAAGGCCGGATTTCCGTTGATGGTCAAGATCAGTTTTATGCCCATTCAATAGCCCACATTTTACTACTACTACCCCGCAATAAGAAAATCTTTGCCAAATTACCCCAACGAAGTAAGTAAAATCATTGTGGGTTATCCAGTGTTTTGATCCGTGTTTGAACAAGGCCGAGGGTAAAAAGTTCACCTGGACACAGCTCGCGCCACACACTTGGGTGCGTTCTCATTTAAGCCAAATTAAAATGCTGACCAGGCTTAGCATGGTCATATAATTTAGCGCCAATCGTTCATAGCGGGTGGCGACGCGACGGTATTGTTTCAGCTTTTGGAATAACCGTTCCACCAGGTTGCGCTCCTTGTAGATGTCTTTATCGTAGTCCCGGGATATGTTCCGGTAGCTCCGAGGCGGGAG
>JAQURG010000089.1 GCA_028715725.1 Methylococcales bacterium | reverse complement strand
CGGTCCTATTGAGCGTAAAAAAGTGGCAGGATGGAAAGTTCCCGCGCCTACTTCCTGGTCCAAGGGCTGTAATAAAATACAGCCTTGCTTTGACCAGTATTCCTGCAGGGCCAAAATAAGTCCCTGAAAAGTTGATAAATCGTTGTTTATACTCGACACGGCAGCTAAATGATGGACATTAAAAAGTCGGCAATTATAGCCTAAAAATGTTTTTTTAGCAGGTTCTGTGTTTGAGATGGAAAAAAAATGAGAACGGGCTTGCTATGATGGTTCATTTCCTAAAATCGCTTTATCCTGATTTTATTTTAATCAATGGCTTGAAGCGATAAGCCGTCTGTTTCATTATTCGAGGCTCCCGGTGTTGACGAGCCGAGACCTTCACTCAGATTGATTTTCAGCTTTAAATTATTGGGAGAGTCCGAGTTTTGCAGCGCTTCTTCAAGAGTAATAACGCCTTCTTTAAACAGCCTGAGCAGATGGCTGTCGAAGGTCTGCATGCCCACATTTTCGGACTTTTCCATGACTTCCTTGATGCCGTGTATATCGCCTTTATGGATTAAATCGCGAATCAGTTGCGTGGCCAATAAAATTTCAATAGCGGCTGTGCGTTTGCCGTCAATAGTCGGAACCAGTCTTTGCGAGACAAAAGCCTTTAAATTAAGCGATAAATCCAGCAATAATTGATTGCGGCGTTCTTCGGGGAAGAAGTTGATAATTCTGTCGAGCGCCTGGTTGGAGTTGTTGGCGTGAAGGGTTGAAAGGCATAAATGACCGGTTTCTGCAAAAGCCAGGGCATGTTCCATGGTTTCCTGGCTGCGTATCTCGCCGATCAGAATGACGTCCGGCGCTTGGCGCAGCGTATTTTTGAGAGCGTCTTCGTAACTCAGGGTGTCGACCCCCACTTCGCGTTGATTGACCAGCGATTTTTTGTGCGAATGCAGATATTCGATCGGGTCCTCAATGGTGATGATATGGCCGGAAGCGTTAGTATTGCGATAGTCGATCAGCGCCGCGAGCGAGGTTGATTTGCCTGAACCTGTGCCGCCGATAAACAATATCAAGCCGCGTTTTTCCATAATGGATTTTTTCAGTATGGGCGGCAGGCCCAGTTTGTCCACGTTGGGAATATCTACTTTAATATTGCGGATAACCAATGCAAAACTGTTGCGCTGCTTGAAAATATTGACTCTGAAGCGCCCAATCCCCGGTTCTGAGATTGCCAGATTCATTTCGGGAGTATGTTCAAACGCTTTTTGTTGATCCTCATCCATCAAATTGTAGGCGATGTTCTTTAGCCGCTCGTTGGTCAATTTAATATTCTCAATGGGCTTGAGCTGGCCTTGAAATTTGGCGGCAGGCGGCGCTTCTGTCGTTAAATAAAGGTCAGAGCCATCATTGTGGACCAGGATTTTCAGGTAGTCTTTAAATTCCATCAGAGTTCCGTACGGGATAAATAAGTTGGTTTTAAGTTTAGGATATAAGGCGGATAAGTTGAAGCCGGATTGGAAAATACAGGCGTATAATATTCATATTTTTCAGATACACAGAGTGATATGAACAAACAGAGAAAAGCAGTGGCGTTGATTTCCGGAGGCCTGGATTCAATGCTGGCAGCAAAGACAGTCATGGATCAGGGCATCCATGTCGAAGGCATTAATTTTTTTACCGGGTTTTGTGTAGAAGGTCATACTCATGCCATCAGGGATAAAGACAAGGCCAAACCCAAGCGCAATAATTCCCTGTGGGTCGCCGAACAGCTGGGAATAAAGCTGCATATCGTTGATGTGATCGAGGAATATAAAAATGTGCTGATTAATCCCAAGCATGGTTACGGCGCGCACATGAATCCTTGCCTGGACTGCAAGATTTTCATGGTCAATAAAGCCAGGCAATGGATAGCGGAGAATGATTTTGACTTTATTATTACCGGCGAAGTCATTGGCCAAAGGCCGATGTCGCAACGTAACGCAACCATGCCTATCGTCGCCAGAGAATCCGGCGCCGATGATTTATTATTGCGGCCCCTGTGTGCTAAAAATCTGCCTGCAACGCTGCCGGAGCGCGAAGGCTGGGTGGATAGGGAAAAATTGCACAATATTACCGGGCGCTCGCGCAAGCCGCAAATGGCGATGGCGGAGCAGTTTGGCTTTGATGATTATGCGCAGCCGGCGGGCGGTTGCTGTTTTTTAACCGATAAAAATTATTCGGCCAAATTAGTCGATTTATGGCAAGCGCAGGGCAATAAAAAATATGAGCTGGATGACGTTATGCTGTTAAAAGTCGGCCGCCATATCCGCCCGCAACCGAATTTTAAATTGATAATAGCGCGTGAAGAAGGTGAAGGGCGTTTTTTGCAGGGCTATAAGAATGAATTTATCAGTATGAATTGTTCAAGCCACAGCGGGCCTTTAGTGCTGATCGACGGTTCGCCTTCTGCCGAGGACTTGTATCTGGCGGCACAAATTACCGCTCGTTTCGGCCAGGGGCGAGACGCCGAACAGGTCGATATTAATGTCATGAACCAGGACGGCTCAGAGCGAATGCTTCAGGTTAAGCCGTTAACTAAAGAAGAGATTCCAGAGGAATGGTATATATGAAAGGTACAAAGCTCAAGATGAAAAAACTGAATTCCCTGAAACATTAAAGCCGGTTTCTTATGGAAAAAATAACTTTAAACGCACGGCGTTTACTCTGCCCGTTGCCCGTCATTCGCACTCAGGATAAAGTCAAGCAGCTCAAGGCCGGCGATTGGCTGGAAGTTATCTGCACCGATCCCGGCGTCATGCAGGATATTCCGGCCTGGTGCCGTATCAATGGCCACAAGGTGCTGGAAACAAAAGCCCTGGATCATGAATATATTATTATTCTGGAAGTCGGCGCGTAATGGCTGAAGTCCCGGACAAGGCAAGAATCGATAAACTGAAAGCCAGAGCCAGCTATGCTGGCGCGGCGGTTAATATTTTTCAGACACTTATCAAGATCGGCTTTGGCATTCTGGGGCAATCAGCGGCACTCATTGCCGACGGCATTCATTCTTTATCGGATTTACTGAGCGATTTATTGGTCATTACCGCCGTCAGGCTGGGGAGCCGCGAGGCTGATTATGAGCATCCTTATGGACATCGTCGTTTTGAAACCATTGCGACTGTCATTTTAGGCGTCAGCCTGATTGCTATCGGCGGCTTGATTGCATGGTCGGTAATGAACCGCATGGCGCATCCCGAACATCTGCCGGTGCCTAATGTAATAGGCCTGGGGATTGCGGCGGCATCGATTCTGGTTAATGAATGGCTGTACCATTACACCAAACGCATTGCAAGACAAACCCGCTCCAAATTATTACTGGCTAATGCATGGCATCAGCGCAGCGACGCGATTTCATCGCTGGTGGTGTTATTCGGCATAGGCGCCGTAATGTTGGGTTATGCGTTCGCCGATGCGATTGCCGCCATCGTGGTTGCATTGATGATCGCAAAAATCGGTTTAAATCTGGTTCTTGAGAGCATCAAAGAGCTGGTCGATACTTCGTTGCCGTCCAAACTGGTCGCCGAAATCCGTTCCACCATTATGAGCATTGATGGCGTTGAAGGCATTCATTTATTGCGAACCCGGCACATGGGCGAAGATGCGCTGATTGATGCCCATATCGTTGTTGATCCGCGTATCACCGTCTCGGAAGGCCACAGCATAGGCGATACGGTCAGGGATGAGCTGATTGCACACTTTGATGACGTGATGGATGTGCTGGTGCATGTCGACCCTGAAGATGATGAAGGGCAGTTTGAGCACGGCAAACCGCTAACCCGTGGTGATGTGCAGATTTTACTGGACAAATATCTTGCGGACATCAAGACGTCTATAGAAGATTTCAGGATTCATTATTTAAATGGGCAGATTGAAGTCGAAGTTATTTTGCCGTTTGCCCTTAGTGAGCAGCCGCAGCTACTAGCCGCGCTAAAAAGGCAATGCCAGCTGATGAAGATAAAAGTCAAAAGAATCAATAACGTCATACTATTTTTCAAACACAACTGAGGATTTAATTTATGTCCGTAGGACAGTGCGATTTTCCGACTATGCATCCTGTCGCTGGAATAATGCTGGGCACAGCCTGTGCAGGCATCAAGCAAACCGTCAGGGATGATATTCTGGTTATCCAGATGGCTGAGCAATCAACGTGTGCGGCCGTATTTACCCAAAATGCTTTTTGCGCAGCCCCTGTACATGTTGCAAAAGCCAACCTGGCCCACAAGCCGCGCTGGCTGCTGATTAATTCGGGCAATGCCAATGCAGGGACCGGTGAACAAGGCCTGCAGGATGCGCTGCTTTCGTGTGCTGAACTGGCAAAAGTCGTGAATGGCGCGAATAATCAGGTACTGCCTTTTTCCACGGGCGTGATAGGGCAACCCTTGCCGGTGGAAAAAATTACGGCGGCTTTGCCGGAGGCAATAAAAAAACTGTCCATCGATAACTGGGATAAAGCCGCACACGCGATTATGACCACGGATACCTTTCCCAAAGGCGTTTCCAAAATTATCATCATTGCAGGACAGTCCATCACGATCAATGGCATTTCCAAAGGCGCCGGCATGATACAGCCCAATATGGCGACCATGCTGGGCTTTATTGCCACTGATGCCAAAATTAGCCAGGCTCATTTGCAGGATTGTCTGGCTTTAGCCGTTGAACAGTCATTCAACCGCATTACTGTTGATGGCGATACCTCGACCAATGACGCCTGCGTATTAATGGCGAGCGGCTGTTCAAGTGCGCCGGAAATTACCTCGGACAGTGAGCATTATGCGGTTTTTGCCGACGCCATTCTCAGTGTTTGCAAACAGTTGGCAGAAGCCATCGTCAGGGATGGCGAAGGTGCGACTAAATTAATACGTATCGTAGTCGAAGAGGCATCGCAAACCGAAGAAGCGGTACGGGTCGGAAAAACGATCGCCCACTCGCCGTTAGTGAAAACAGCGTTTTTTGCCAGCGACCCGAACTGGGGACGGATTCTTGCCGCCGTGGGACGTTCCGGCATAGAAAATATGATGCTGGAAAACGTGCAGATATTCTTAGATGATGTCTGCATTGTCAGAAATGGCGGGCGCGCCGATGATTATACCGAAGAAGCAGGCCAGCAAGTCATGGACAAGGACGAAATCACGGTAACAGTCAAACTGGGCCGCGGCGAAGCTGTCGAGGAAGTTTTAACTTGCGATCTTTCTTATGACTATGTGAAGATTAATGCGGAATACAGGACATAATTTATTTCCAGCTGGCAAAGCGGCTATGCACGTGCCAGTGTTTACTAACTGAATATGACTGACTCTCTTCAAGTTGCCGTAGGCGTAGTAAAAAATGCGGAAGGGCAAATTTTGATTTCCCTGCGCGATGAATCCCTGCATCAGGGTGGATTATGGGAATTTCCCGGCGGCAAGATCGAATCCGAGGAGACGGCTGAACAGGCGTTGGCGCGCGAACTCAAAGAAGAGCTTGCGATTACAGTCATGTCGGCAACGCCGCTGATCAACATTAATCATCAATATTCCGATTTGGCGGTGCAGTTGCATGTGTTTCTGGTGGAGCGTTTTTCAGGTACCGCCAAAAGTTGTGAAGGCCAGCCTTTCAAATGGGTAAGTCCGTCAGAATTGGCCGATTATGCCTTTCCCGCCGCCAATCGGCCCATCATTACCGCCGCCCGATTGCCGTCGAGTTATGCAATTCTGGATGGAGCGGATGAATCGCTGTTATTGGTTAACCTGCGAAAAATTCTGGACAGAGGCGTTAAGCTGATACAGGCCCGATTAAAAACGCTTCCGGCAGATGCAGTCAAAAAATTTATTGAACAGGCTTATCCTTTATGCAGGCGACAAGGAGCATTATTGTTGCTGAATTCAAGCGTAGAAAATGCCCAGAATTTTGCCGTTGACGGCATTCATTTAACCAGCCGGGATTTAATGTCGGTAAACAAGCGTCCTGAATTTCCCCGCGAGACATTTGAACAGGTACATTGGGTTGCCGCCTCATGCCATAATCTGCATGAATTACAGCATGCGCAAAAGATTGGTATGGACTTTGTGGTTTTAGCCCCCGTATTGGCGACTAAAACACATCCGGAAACAGAGCCGCTTGGATGGGAGCAGTTCGCCAAACTGGTTTCTCAAGTAAATCTGCCGGTTTATGCTTTAGGCGGTATGTCCGAGGCCAGTTTAATCGTGGCGCGTAGAGCCGGAGGACAGGGAATAGCGGCTATCAGGACATTTTTGGAGTAGTGGAAGATGCGCTGAACGGGCATCAATATATTCCGGGTTTTATTCTATGCGGTTGGGCTGAAGTGATATAAATCTCCAATTTATTAAAATTTAAATTATTTCAAATTAGGGGCTGTTCTCAATTACTTTAAGAGATAGACTGGACTTATTGTATTATTTGTTATTTGCAATAGGTCTTAATGGTAAGGACGGTATTAAGCGCTTCAAAATGGGAGCGCATCAAGCATTTTCTGCCCGGCAAGGCAGGTGATCGAGGCGTAACGGCCAAGGACAACCGGCCGTTTATGGAAGCGCTGTTGTGGATTGCGCGTACGGGTTCGCCCTGGCGGGACTTGCCGAAGGCGTTCGGAAATGGGCATCGGGTCACTGTGCGCTACAGCCGGTGGGGCAAGAACGGGACATGGGCAAACTTATTGCCTCGGTGTCGGCTATGCCAGACGTGGAATATTTGATGGTGGACGGCAGCATTGTTAGGATTTATCAGCACGGCTTGAGCACCAAGATACACGTGGCGGTTGATGCGCTGGGCAATCCGGTTAGGCTGTTGCTGACGGCGGGACAAAGGTCCGAACACACGCAGGCCAAAGCCCTGGTTGACGGTTTTCACGCCGACTTTGTGATAGCGGAT
>JAQURG010000088.1 GCA_028715725.1 Methylococcales bacterium | reverse complement strand
TCAGCAAGCGGGTTAAATCAAATTGAAATCCGGTTCGGTATTTTGTCTCGTAAGACCTTGAAAGACGCAAGCTTTGCCGGCGCACAGGAATTAAAAGATGCCATTGAGGCTTTATTATGAGACACAAACAATAAGGAAACATCCCTGCGGGATGAAGCCAATGATTGGGAAGGGGTCTGCATCCCCTCCCCAATCCGCGCCCGAGAAAGCAACTTCGCTTCGCTTGTTGCGGGGCGCTCCTTTCGGCCTGAAGGCCGAGGTCTAAGACCAGCAAGGAATATTGATTAATTTACGCAATTAAACACTAGCGAATTTTTATAATCAATCTATAAACTTTGGCTTACTCATTTAAGAGTTTTCCCACAGTGGAAAATAAATGCTGAGAAACTCTAAAACGATTTCCAATCGACCAGATAAAGCCGGTTTATATCAACCAAATTGTTTGTGCATATCAGCCACTGGCATACCGAAAATTTTTAAGATGACGGTATTAATTTCTTTTCTTTGGAACGAAATTTAGGCGAAATCTGCTGTATATCTCAATACCTGGAATTTAATTTTTAGTAACAAAGAAAAGTGGCATAAAGTTTGCTTTTTAATTTCGTAACCAAACTAAATTCACCTCCGCTGTAACAGAATTTATTTGTTGGGTAATCCAAGTTATTGTGTTGATACAATCCTAAGCGAAAAAAATGACCACTAAAGTATCCCTAGTTCTAGGCTTAATCGCTATCTTAACAAGTGGTTGCAATCATAAAGGTGAAACTGAGAAACAGGAACTGCCACCTAAATTGGAAGCAACCACACCCCTCCGTGAAGACACTTCTGTCATGAAAGAATATGTTTGCCAGATTCATGCTATCAGACATATTGAAGTCCGGGCATTGGAAAAGGGGTATTTGCAGAATATCTTTGTGGATGAAGGGCAATGGGTAAATAAGGGGCAACCGATGTTCAAAATCATGCCCAATATTTATCAAGCAGAGCTTCTAAAAGCAAAAGCTGAAGCCAATAACATGAATATCGAATACCTTAATACCAAAGGCTTGGCCGATCAAAAAATCGTATCGGCCAATGAATTGGCTTTGGCAAAAGCAAAGCTGGAAAAAGCTCAGGCGGAAGTGAAAATGGCTGAAACCCACTTGGGCTTTACCAATATTAATGCGCCTTTTGATGGCATTATGGATCATTTTGCAGTGAGAACCGGCAGCCTTCTCGACGAAGGCTCTTTGTTAACCACGCTGTCTGATATCAGCCAACTGTGGGTCTATTTTAACGTCCCGGAAGCCGAATATCTCGACTATAAAATGCACAATTCCGGAGGCGACCGCACGACGAGGAAAGTACAGCTAAGGATGGCGAATGGTCAGGTTTTTAATCAAACAGGCGTAATTGAAACCATTGAGGCTGATTTTGATAATAGCGCAGGCAATATTGAATTCCGCGCCACCTTCCCTAATCCGGACAAACTACTCAGGCATGGAGAGACGGGAACGATCGTAATGGAGAAGCCCTACAAAAACGCTTTGCTTATTCCGCAAAAAGCGACCTTCGAAGTCATGGATAAAACCTATGTCTACGTCGTTAACAAAGAAGGCAAGCTGGAGCAACGGCTTATCAAGATCGAAGCCGATTTACCGCATCTGTTTATCATAAAAGAGGGATTGAAGGACGATGACAAGATCTTGCTCGAAGGCTTGCGCAAAGTGCATTCCGGAGAAGAGGTACAGATCGATTTGAAGCCGCCCGAAAAGGTTCGCTCAGAGTTGGAGTTATATACCGAGTAACCTTTTAATCAGTGATTAATTATGTTTAATATATTTATCAAAAGACCTGTGATGGCGATCGTGTTATCACTCGTGTTTCTGTTCATGGGCTTGCTTGCGATCCGATCATTGCCCATTTCCCAGTTTCCGGATATTGCGCCGCCCCGTGTCATGATTTCATTGGCGTTTCCCGGAGCCAGCGCCGATGTCCTGGTGCAATCTTCCCTGATTACGATCGAACGCGCCATTAACGGCGTACCCGGCATGAAATACATCGTCTCGGATGCGACCAGCGCCGGTGAAGCCGTCATTCAAGTGCTGTTCGACTTGGGCGTTGATCCCAACATCGCGATGGTCAACGTGAAAACGCGCCTGGACCAGGTCATGAGCCGGTTGCCAAAGCTGGTTCAACTGGAGGGGGTAATCGTCGAACGGGTGCAGCCCAGCATGCTCATGTACATCAACTTGTACAGCAAAGACAAAAACGCGGATCAGAAATTATTGTTCAACTATGCATTGGCCTATGTTATCCCGGAAGTCCAGCGGGTCTATGGCATCGCCCAGGCAAAAATATTAGGCAGCCGCCAGTATGCGATGCGGATTTGGCTGAATCCGGACCGGATGCGGGCCTATAATGTATCAATAGACGAAGTAATGGATGCGATTGGAAATCAAAGCATTATTGGTCGACCGGGTCGAATAGGCCAAAGTACCGGCATTGCCGCCCAGTCCAAGGAATATGTGCTGATCTATCAAGGGCGGTACAGCAAGCCGGAACAATACGAAGACATTATCATCCGGGCTAACTCGGAAGGCGAGTTACTGCACCTTAAAGACATTGCCAAAGTCGATTTAAGCAGTGAATTTTATGATATTTATTCGGATAAAGATTCCTTTCCTTCGGCGTCCATCGTGCTTAAGCAAAACTACGGCAGTAATGCCAGCAAGGTCATCGAGGACGTAAAGGAAAAATTGAAGGAGTTGAAAAAGTCCTTCCCGGAGAACATGGATTACGAAATCAACTACGATGTATCCAGATTTGTTGATGCGTCCATTGAAAAAGTACTGCACACCCTGGGAGAAGCGTTCGTGCTGGTATCCTTGGTGGTCTTTATTTTCCTGGGCGACTGGCGTTCTACCTTGATTCCGGTCCTCGCCGTACCGGTTTCGCTGATCGGGGCATTCGCCGTTATGTCGGCGTTCGGGCTTTCGATCAACCTGATTACTCTGTTTGCCCTGGTGTTGGCCATCGGGATCGTGGTCGATGATGCGATTGTGGTCGTCGAAGCGGTACATGCGAAAATGGAGGCTGAAAATGTTTCCCCTTATGTCGCGTCGAAAAAAGTATTGGGGGAAATCGGCGGCGCCATTGTTGCGATCACTCTGGTCATGGTGTCGGTATTCATTCCTATTGCATTTATGTCGGGCCCGGTCGGTGTATTTTACCGGCAGTTTGCTATCGCCATGGCATCGTCGATTGTCATTTCAGCGGTCGTCGCTCTATCACTTTCTCCAGTCCTGTGCGCGATGATCCTTAAAAACACCCACGGCCAACCGAAACGGAAAACGCCGATCAGTCTTTTCATTGATGCCTTCAACGTCATTTTTGAGAAGGTCACCGGGCGATACATTAAAATTCTTAACGTCGTCGTTATGCGCCGGATTCTAACGTTTTTGATTTTGATCGCGTTTTCCTTCGGTATTTATTCTGTCAGTCTAACGTTGCCATCCGGTTTTATTCCAGGTGAAGACCAAGGGATGATTTATGCCATTATCCAAACACCGCCCGGCTCAACATTGGAGGTAACCAACAAAGTGGCGCGAGAAATAGAAGGTATAGCCAGTAAAATTGATGGTGTGCAATCGATTTCTTCTTTGGCTGGCTATGAAGTACTCACCGAAGGGCGAGGTTCCAATGCCGGCACGGTTATTATCAACCTGAAAGATTGGTCGCAGCGTAAACATTCTGTCCATGATGTGATCCGCGAACTGGAGGAAAAAACCCGTGATTTTGGCGCGTTCATCGAGTTTTTTGAACCCCCGGCAGTCCCGGGTTACGGCGCGGCATCCGGCCTGGCATTGCGCTTATTGGACAAGACCTTAGACACGGATTACCACGAGTTTGACAAAATTAACCAGACCTTCATGGCAGCCTTGCGCAAGCGTAAGGAGTTAACAGGTTTGTTTACTTTTTACGCAGCCAATTACCCGCAATATGAGCTGATCATAGACAACAAATTGGCCATGCAAAAAGGCGTTTCCATTAATAAAGCTATGGATAACCTGGACATCATGATCGGTAGCACCTATGAGCAAGGCTTTATTCGCTTCAATAACTTTTTTAAGGTCTACGCACAAGCCAGTCCTGAATTCCGGCGCTTCCCTTCGGATGTGTTGAAATACTTCGTGAAAAATGACAAGGGCGAGATGGTGCCTTACTCCGCCTTTATGACTATGAAAAAACGGCAAGGCCCTAACGAGATCACCCGTTATAACCTTTACAATTCAGCCGCTATCCGTGCGGAGCCTGCCGCCGGCTATACCAGCGGTGACGCCATCAAGGCGGTACAGGAAGTTGCCGCTGAAATTTTGCCAAAAGGCTTTGACATTGCCTGGGAAGGCTTGTCTTTTGACGAAGCCCGCCGGGGTACTGAAGCGATAGAGATCTTCATGGTCGTTATCGTGTTTGTCTACTTGGTGTTAGCTGCGCAGTACGAAAGCTTTTTGCTGCCGTTAGTCGTGATATGTTCGCTACCCCCCGGTATTTTCGGGGCTTTTTTCCTACTGAAAACATTGGGTCTTGCCAATGATGTTTATTCCCAACTAGGGATGGTGATGTTAATTGGTTTGCTCGGCAAAAACGCGGTATTGATTGTTGAATTCGCAGTTCAGAAGCAAGTCCAAGGCATGTCGGTTAAAGAGGCGGCGATTGCGGGTGCGCAAGCGCGTTTTCGTCCGATTTTGATGACCTCCTTTGCGTTTATAGCCGGGTTGATACCCCTGGCTGTGGCAACGGGTGCGGGAGCGGTCGGTAACAGAACGATTGGTACCTCTTCTCTGGGCGGGATGCTTTTCGGTACTGTGTTTGGCGTCATCCTGATTCCGGGACTTTATTATATTTTTGCCAAAATGATCGAAGGAAAATCCTTAATTAAAAACGAAGACCTTGACCCTTTAACAGAAACTTATCACTTCGGATCGGGCGATGAAAACGATTATGATTAAAGTTTTTTATCTTATGGTATTAATCGGCGAGGTGCTGATGTTACAGGCCTGCGGCATTCCGGTTATGACAAGCAAAAGGGCCGACTCCCATCTTCCTGACAGTTATAATCAGGGGCTCTCGCAAAAGTCGAATACGGCCTCTGTGAAATGGAAGTCCTTTTTCGAAGATCCAAACTTATTAAGTTTGATAAATACAGCGGTCGTCAACAACAAAGAAGTCAATATCATGTTGCAGCGTATTAGCGTTGCGCAAAATGAGATTCAGGCTCGTAAAGGGGCTTATTTGCCGCTTGTTAATTTTGGCGCCGGGGCGGATGGAGAAAAAACCGGAAAATTTACCAGAAATGGAGCGGTAGAAGAAAACCTTAACTTAACGAATGGCCAAGCGTTTCCTACGCTCTTAGGTAATTATCAATTTGGTCTTTTTTCAACCTGGGAACTCGATATATGGAAAAAGCTGAGAAATGCCACTCAGGTGGCACAATTGGAA
The DNA here is from genome assembly GCA_028715725.1 of Methylococcales bacterium. GTDB lineage: Bacteria > Pseudomonadota > Gammaproteobacteria > Methylococcales > Methylomonadaceae > JAGXGJ01. The sequence goes on along the minus strand of JAQURG010000088.1, from coordinate 1,675 downwards.
TACCTGGCTTCAATTGAAGGCAAACACTTTTTAGTGACGAATCTTGTTGCTGAAGTAGCAAACTCCTATTATGAGCTCGTTACTTTAGACAATCAGCTTGAGAATTTAGAGCAAAATATTGCTATCCAGCAAAATGGTTTGAAGATAGTCAAGCAATTACAATTTTATGCTAGAACGAATGCGCTTGCAGTCAAACGTTACGAAGCGGAAGTCAGCAAAAACCAGAGCAGAAGGTATGAAGTCAAGCAGCAGATTACTGTTGTCGAAAACCGGATCAACTTTCTGCTAGGTAGAACACCTCAGCCTATTAGACGAGCTTCAGCTGATTTTATGGCTATCACGCCAAAAGTTCTTAGCGCGGGTATACCATCACAATTGCTGCAAAATCGGCCTGATATTCGGAAAGCGGAATTTGAGCTTTCAGCGGCTGATTTAAATATCAAGGTCGCTAGAGCTAATTTCTATCCATCCTTCGGCATAAGAGCCGGCGTCGGATTTGAAGCTTTCGCCCTTAAATATCTAATCAATACGCCTGAATCTTTAGCGGCTACTATTGCTGGAGAGATGGTCGCTCCACTGGTGAACAGGAATGCCATCGTAGCCGAATATAAAAACTCAAATGCTAAACAAATTCAGGCTGCTTATGAGTACGAGCAAAGTATTATCAAAGCTTATACTGAAGTAGCCAATCAACTTTCAAATATCGATAATCTGGGTAAAAACTATCAACTTAAGAGAAAGCAAGTAGACTTTCTAATTCAATCCATTGATGTTTCAACACAATTATTTAAATCTGCCCGTGCAGATTATTTGGATGTGCTATTAACTCAACGGGATGCCTTGGAAGCCAAAAAGGAGCTAATAGAAACGAAGCAAAAGCAAATTGTTGCCATGGTGGATCTTTATAAATCTCTGGGTGGAGGTTGGCAGTAATTGTAAATATTATCTTGCCAGCTCGGCCATACGATTTGAGTGGCTGCATTGGGGAAAAATTTAAATTCACTTTCAGTGTTGCATTAGGGTCGATTCCTGCCGAGTAATCCAAGCGATATCATTCATTGCCAATGGCTGCTTTACTATAATTTTTGCTGGTTGCCAGAATTCTATAAACAGTAGTCTCCCCGATATTCAACTCTCGGGCAACCTTGGTTTTTGCCATACCGCTTTCGACAAGGCTTACGACTTTTTGCCTTAAATCGGTCGCCAGGGGTGTCCGACCTTTATATTTACCAGCTGCTTTAGCAATACCATCCCTTTGTCGTTCCAGCATCATTTCCCGCTCTCGCAAATTCTAGAGCATCTTCAGATTGAATGAAACTTCCGTTTCCCATACTCGTCGAAGGCTTATTTGCTGAAGGAGAGTTCCTCATGCCGAAAGCTTATTCAATGGATTTGCGGAAGCGGGTAATCGAAGCCTGCGATGAAGGACAAACTATCGCTCAAGTGGTCGAACGGTTCAGGGTGAGCACCTCGTTTGTGGAAAAGTTACAGCAGCGGCGGCGAGAGAGCGGCACCTGGGTGCCCAAACCCCACGGAGAAGGACGCCAGCCCATACGCGCCAACTTAAGAAAAAGCACTTGAAAGATCAATAAGTAGCCGCATACAGGTGATTTTGTAATGGAACAGGGTAATCCCACCTAACTCACAAGACATCACCTTTGAAGCGTTTCTGAAA
>JAQURG010000087.1 GCA_028715725.1 Methylococcales bacterium | reverse complement strand
CTCTTTTTCAGCCTGCGTGGGTGCACGATGCAGCCATGCCTAGTAAGCGCTTCGGGAAACCTGCATAAACCGGCACATTGTCTCCACTGAAAAATCGTTGCCCTGGTGTTTGATCCAGGCGTACTTCACCGGTGCTCCTTGGCAAAGTACGCTGCCGCCTTTTTTAACAAATCACGCTCCTCGGTCAGGCGGGCGTTTTCCTTTTCTAGACGCTTTAATTCTTCATAGAGATGATTGTCAGTCCGAATAGTTTTATCGCTCTCTGTAGGACGGCCATATTTTGAAATCCAGGTAGGCAACGTATTCACGTTGAGACCCAGATCTCGGGCTACTTCGGCAATTGATTTATCAGATTCATTCGCTAACTTGACGGCTGAAGCTCTGAATTCGGCTGTATAGGTTCTGGGTTTTTCTCGGCTCATTTGGGCTCACTCTCTGTTCACACTATTTTAATTTGTGGGTCCGGTTTAGCGTAGCCATATCACTGCATCCTTTTTAAATTCAAGTGCGTATTTAGGTCTTTTTTGTTTGGTTTGATTGCTCATATTTCACCTCTAATGACATTATAAATCCGTCTTTAGAAGTGTCCTGATTAATTAAACTATTACAGATCGCCAATAGGCGCATGATGAGTGCGCCTGCCAGCAAGCTGATAAATGTCACTATCAGAGAGGATAAGTTAATAAAGTCCATGCCTGGTATGCCGCTTAATTTCCGGCAATGACTTTAAATACTGCCTCGGCGCTATCCAGCGTTGTTTCCAGGTCCTCAGTGCTGTGCGCGGCTGAAACAAAACCTGCTTCAAATGCCGAAGGAGCCAGATAAACGCCGGCGTCCAGCATGGCGTGAAAGAAACGTTTGAATAAAGCCTGATCGCATTGCATGACCTGCGCAAAAGTTGTTACTTGCTGTTCAGAACTGAAAAACAGCCCGAACATACCGCCAACGCTATTAGTCGTCAAGGCAATACCGGCCAGATGAGCGCGCTCTTTCAGGCCGGAAGTCAGTTTTTCGGTTTTAGCTGTCAGAGATTCATAAAAACCGGGCCGGGCGATTAACTCCAGCGTTTTCAGGCCTGCCGCCATCGCAACAGGATTGCCGGACAAGGTGCCTGCCTGATAAACAGGGCCCAGCGGAGCAAGAGATTCCATGATTTTACGCTGCCCGCCGAAAGCGCCGACCGGCATGCCGCCTCCGATAATTTTGCCCAGCGTCGTTAAATCCGGGTTGACGTTATAAAATCCTTGCGCGCCGTTCAACCCGACCCTGAACCCCGTCATCACTTCATCAAAAATCAATACGCTGCCATAATCATCGCAGACCTGGCGCAGGGTTTCCAGAAAACCCGGTACCGGTGGAATGCAGTTCATATTGCCCGCGACAGGTTCAACAATAATACAGGCGATTTGTTCGCCAATTTCGGCAAACAGCTTAACAACTGATTCGCTATCGTTATACGTCAAGGTGATGGTATCGGCGGCAACCGATGCCGGTACGCCGGGCGAACTCGGTACGCCGAATGTCAGGGCCCCGGAGCCGGCCTTGACCAATAATGAATCGGAATGGCCGTGATAACAGCCCTCGAACTTAACGATTTTTTCCCGGCCCGTATAGCCTCTGGCCAAACGAATGGCGCTCATCGTAGCTTCGGTTCCGGAGCTGACCATTCTGACCAGGTCGCAAGACGGCACCAGTTCGCAAACCCTGCGGGCCATTAGCGTTTCAATTTCAGTCGGCGCGCCAAAGCTCAGGCCTTTTTCAGCCGCCTGTTTAACCGCAGCAATAACTTCGGGATGAGCATGACCCAAAATCATCGGCCCCCACGATCCGACATAATCGATATAACGCTTGCCCAAGCTATCATAAATATAAGCGCCGGCGGCATGATCGATGAAAACCGGCGTGCCGCCGACACCGCTAAAAGAGCGTACGGGCGAATTAACTCCGCCTGGAATGACGTGTTTGGCGTCGGAAAATAAAAAAGTTGCTGCGGTCATAATATCTTTTTAAGGTTACAATAAATGGCGTAAAGAATAGGGCAACTTGGCCATTATTAAAAGCGTTCAATGCATTTAATATAGAATGCCTGCGTCGCTTTGCAGGGCTATTTAATCAAATGACGGAATGATTCATGAAATCGAGAGACAGGCGAAAAGGGCTGGTAGTGGTTAATACCGGCGAAGGCAAGGGCAAATCGTCCAGCGCTTTAGGCATGGTTTTCCGCGCCGCCGGCTGGGATATGAAAGTTTGTGTTATCCAGTATATCAAAGGACAATGGCAAACCGGCGAACAAAAAGCTGCGGAACGTTTTGACAATATTGAATGGCACGCGTTGGGCGATGGTTTTACATGGGATACCAAAAATCCTGAGCAGGATATTAAAACCAGCCGGGAAATTTGGGAACTGAGCAAGCAGAAAATTCTTTCCGAAGAGTTTGATGTGGTTTTACTGGACGAGATTAATTACTGCTGTGGTTATCAGTGGATTTCAGGCCGGGAAATTGCCGATTTTATCCGCAATGAAAAACCGTCCTGGCTGCATTTGATTATGACAGGCCGCAATGCCGCGCCGGAAGTGATAGAAATCGCCGATACCGTGACTGAAATGACGATGATCAAACATGCTTTCCAGCAGGGCATTAAAGCCGAGCAGGGCATCGAATTTTAATTGGATTGTTGCTCCCGGCCGAGATGACGGGTTGTGTAGGCGCCTGTGGATGAGAGGATTCAAGTTGAGCATTTGAACTGTTGCGTATATACACGTCGTCCCGGCAGGGAGTCACTCCGGGCCAATGCAGATCTGTTCCAGACAGATTTGTGCTGGAATCCAGGCTACAGGGATGTGATTACATTGCATTGTTGTCGAAACGACATATTGAGCAGTTGTAATAAAATGGATAAGGAGTAAGCAATTATTAAACAAGTTAATTACCCATGTCCAATTGATACATCACTGTTACTTTTTATTGAGAAACATATATGGAAACTTATTTACCCATCCTGAAAGCCACCCTTTCCGACTGGATCTTACTGACACTTAACAATCCGTTATATGCAGCGGCTTTAGCCATCACAGTATGGCTGCTGACCGCCATTGTATACAGCATCAAGATCGCGTCCCTAAAGAAAAAAATTGTCGCCGGCGAAAAAGCGCGATTTGAAATAGAAAAGAATTTCAATACCGCGCAACAGAAAATGCAGCTTATGCAAGCGGAATTAACGGCTGGCAGTGTGGAAATGGAAAACGCCAGGCAGACGGCTCAAAAGGAAGCGCAACGGGCTACAAGCCTTGAGGAACAGTTATTACAGCGCAATAAACAAATTGCCGGGGCTATGCAGGCCCTGTCCACCAGCTTTGACATCGGCGAACGCCCATTGCCTGTCACCGAAAATATCAAGGCCGAGGACTTGTGGCAGCAACTCGATAGAGTCATTAACCTGTTAGCGATACGTCTGCGTAGCGAGCAACAGGCCAAAACCGAACTGCAACAATCCTACCAGGCGGAAGCGGCAAAACGGGCTGAAAAAGAAGCCTTGCTGGAAACATTGCAAACTACCCTCGCCAATCAAAACCGTCAGATTTCCCAACTGGAGCGAGGGCTTGAAGAGCAAAAAAACCTGCTGAGAGAGCAGCAGGAAAAAGCGCAACAGATTTTATCTCAAACCCTGGAAAAACATGCGGATGAATCGGCGCGTCTTGCCCAACTGGAACTGCAAATACTTGAACTGACGGATACCCGGCAGCAATTAAGTCAGCTGGAAAAAGCCTTAAATGTCAAAAACGCTCAAATAACACAACTCGAGCACGCCAAGCCGGTCGATAAAATTGAAGTACAAGCGCACTCCGTAATTTTAGAGCCGGAAGAAAAACAGGAAGAAAAAGAAGGGCCCGTAGCGCCCGTTGAACTGGAAAAGATTGATAAAGAAATCCAGCCTGCGCAACCGCTCACCGAAGAACAGGCGGATAGTGCCGCTAAAGAGCCAACGGGTGGCGTAACCGGAAAGTTCAAAAATCTGTTTGGCAAGGCCAGGCAAGAGCCGGTCGCCGTAGAACCTGAAACCGTGGAAATCGCGCCGGTTGAAGCGGACATCCAGCCGGTGCAGTTAGACGTGGAACCGCTTGTCAGTCCCGTTAAAGAACCGGTAGCAGGAGTGAAGGGAAAATTCAAGAACCTGTTTGGCAAGACCAGACAAGAGCCTGTTAACGTAGTAGAACCGGAACTGGTAGAAAACAGACAGCACGAAACAGAAATCCAGCCTGTTCCGATTGAGGTGGAGCAACACTCGGTGAGCTCCACTAAAGGTCAATTTGGAAAATTAAAAAATCTGCTGGGTTCAAAACCACGGCCTGAAGAGATACAACAGGAAGAGAAAACCGAGCCTGCCCCGGTTGAAGTGGAGCAACAGCCGGTCAATCCCGCTAAAGGACAGCTCGGGAAATTCAAAAACCTGTTTGGTAAAAACAAATAACGTCTAACGACAGCGGGACATTGTTGGGTTACGAAAGCAGGTAACCCAACCTGCTGTTATTATCAGGCTGCCTGTTTAGGGGTAAAGGTAGCTGAAATTGGCCTGCGACTACGCCTCTTACTGTTAAATCTTCGTCCAATTCTTTCCATCTCAACGCGAAGCCTCCAACCTCTATTTGAACGGTTTTAAGTTGATCTTCAGAAGCTTGACTAAGAATTCGAAATCGGTCAGCCGGAAAGCCAAATAACCGTCCATCTGTCAGCCCAAGGTATATTATTCGTTTTTCTGCCCAGGCCCTGATAGCAACGGGTTCTGCCTTAAGTCGATGGTATTCATTGTAGGTAGCCAATAAAATTTGCTTATTTTCAAATACAAGCCGTTCTATTTAACGCAAAATAACTGTGTACGGTGTAAACTTAAAATCTGAGAAGAATTCAAATTTACCTTGACCCACTTATACATTTTTCTCATTGTAGGGTCAAATCGGTGGAATAAAGTCAAATCTGTTCTCATTTATTAGGTTGATTGGCCGTACAGCAGTATTCACCGTTATATTCGCGATGGAGTTATAACCTGCGATTGGTGCAGTAAAGTGGACCCCATTGTCCAGACGAATAATCGCCTGGTTTAAGGTAGAGCCCTGTTCACATTCCAGCTGAATGGCGCTGTCCCAATCCTGCTTTACGAGTTCTAATGTCGTCCCCCGCATCATTATATTTATCAATAATCTTAGCGCCGACTGGTGCTGGCGGTCTTCGTTGTAGAACAGGAAGTACTGCGTTAACCCCAGCAACAAGGCTATTTTTGCCCATCCCCTCGAAAAGGTAGATATTAGCGGCAACTAATATTACTGCATGTATCAGACACCAAACTGACCATCCACACCGATTGAAAACCACCCTCAGTTCAGATACAAAACCAGCCATCGATTCCGATAGGATTGGATCAGTAGTTAATGACTGTTTTTGGAAATGGTGAATATACAATTTCGACCCAAACCAGATGGTGAGCATGGCTTAGAATTCACCACGAGGTCGATGACTAAGCCTCCAGCACATTGACTGAGCGACGGGCTGTAATGATTATCTGAGGACTAAATTCAGAAGTCCAGGAGGTAGACAGTCTCGAATGCTTCTTCTGGTGTCCCATGGAACGTCCCGTTATCAAATATACACGGCTCATATTTCTCGTTGCTGTAGGTATAGAAAGCCCTACTCCATCGGTCTTCATCTCCGAAAAAACGTAATCGGCACAAATGGAGTGGTACTTTACGACTCCGCTGAAGGTACTGTTCGCGCGTCTCCTGCAAGGCAAGAAGTAGCGAAGCAGTTGGTTCCATAGGCTCAATGTAATCGTCGATGTAGCAGAACATACTGCGAAGGCGTAGCTCCAGGCGGGTAAACTTTCCACCGTAATGAGCGTCGGCATATGGGCGAACCCGCCGTTCAATGCTTTGCTGAACTGCGGTGCTCGCCGTCCAGAGCTCGATACAGGCTTTCGCGGGAAAGTCCGGTATCTCTGGCAATCTGCGACATGCCGCGTGCACGGGCAATATCGCCAAGTGCTTTGGCTATGAAAGCCGCATCGCCATCGGCCTCCTCGATACATGCATCCAGATAGGCCGCCATTTCTTTGGTAGTTCCTAAGTGCTCCGCTACATCGTAGCGGCTGATGATAGCTTTTGTCATTGCGTTATCCTTGAGATTACGGGAAAGACCTTGGGCGGTTTTAATATCGGCATCCTGAGTGCTTTTATCGCCACCGGCCAACAAAATGACGATTTCGTTGCCGCGTCTGGTGAAATACACCCGATAACCGGGCCATAGTCGATGCGCATCTCCGATACGCCTTCGCCAACGGACTTAACGTCACCCGGATTGCCGGTAGCCAGACGTTCGACCCTAGCCAAAGCGTGTGCGAGCACGAATATCGCTAAGATCGTCTAACCATCCGGCATAAACATCGGTTTTCTTTATATCAACCATAGTTTAGGTGTAGCCAATCGGCTACATTTGTTAATGGGCTGCTAGGCGCTTGTGCATTCGGGCAAACGTAAGGGCTCGTATTGAAATGGATAATAGCGGGATGAACTATGTGCCAGATAGTATGGTTGGAATTACGGCTATATGCATACTGCCTATTAGCTATTGCTAATTTTTACCTTTTCGAAGGGATGGGCAAAAATAGCCAGATTAAAAAACTCCGGGCTGGCGGCATGGGTAAGGTAAAGATCGGCAAGACCCTCGGCATCGGCACATCGGCGGTGCAAAGAGTGCTGACTGAATCCTAAAAATTTTGGAGCTGTTCATTTTGTCCAATGTAGACCTCTAATTGTAGCGGACCGATAACATCACACCCGGCCAGTTTTAAGGCTTGTTCCTGCGAAGAATAATTCTGATCAGCGCTGGAAACCTGCGCGTAGCAGCTCAATGTTCCACGGGCAAGACTCTTGAAAGCAATCGAGTCCGGTTTCCTTTACTGCAAGTGTCACAGCATCAGCCCACACCCATTCCCACCAATCTGGTTGAGCAAGATCAGTTTTAAGGCTTGGGGTTTCTTCAAACAGTCCGCAATCCCTCTTCGCTGTTCCTTGATCGTCCGTTGCCAGCTTTTGCTTTTAAAGCCTTTCTGATATTGCCATTTCAGAAGATAGGCCAACAATACAGCCATTCGGCTTCTAAGTTCTCTTCGTTCGCTTTTGCCCACGTCCTCAATCTCATCTGCAATATGTTCAAGGTCGAGCATATCAAACTGGCCTGCACGGATAAGCGCGGCCTGCTCGTTTGCCCACGCGATTACATCGGTTTCGTATCTTTGCATCGATACCCTAAAAATCAGGGGTTACGCATTAAAATTATTCTCTGCTGACACTGGCATTTTTATGCATCCGAAGAGTAGACGAGCCATATAGTTATTGTTCCAACTGGTGTTTTGGCGTCGTCCGCGCAGGCTGAACTTTT
>JAQURG010000086.1 GCA_028715725.1 Methylococcales bacterium | reverse complement strand
TAACAGGCTATCAACGGTTAGCGGATGTTATTACCGGCGTGAAATTCATTAACGGCATTAAACAAACCAGAGATCAACAACAGGAGGCCGCTTGATTCTCTATACACCACAATTGACTATAGCTCGTAACGGGGATCACGCCCATTTTGCGGCAGGTCATGTCTGATTCTGATGGGATAAAATTAAGTTATTCTAACAGGTTAAATTTCTGCAAACCTGACCGCGAGAAGTATAATAGGGTGCACTCTGTTAGGCTCAAGGTAATAATTTTCTATAAAGCTTGATTAAGGCTAAGTTCAATCTTTCTGAAGTAAAAAAATTCTCGAACCGCTCCCGCGACGCATTTCCCATAGCAACTACATCTTGATCAGAAATTTTTCGCATCGCTATTACAAGCTCATCTACTGAATTTTTATTGATCAAAATACCATTCACTCCGTCCGTTACAAGTTCAGGTAAACCACCCACACGTGAAGCTATTAGAGCTCGACCAGCTCGCAATGCCTCAAGGGCAGATATAGGAACTCCTTCCCAGCGGGAAGGTATTACAAAAACATCGCAGCTTTCAAAATATGACTGGACGACGTTTCTTTGCAACCACCCCGTGACTTTTAAATTCTCAGGTAGGTTATGTATAGCTATATCGCCTTCAGATGCTTCTCCAATAACATATGCGAATCCTTCAGAACCAAAATTGCGCATGGCTTCAACAAACACATCCATCCCTTTTTGTCGATCGAAACGTCCGGCGAAAAGAAAACGTCTTTTCCCTTTTGGCCATTCAACATTGCTTTCTGACACGTACTCACGAGATATTGCATTTACTATCGTGATAGTTTTTTCTTTCGGTATGCCGACTCGAAGCGCAGATTGGTATTCATGGTCTGATATACAAATAATTACCTCCGTCAAGTAAGAGAGTAATCTCTCTATAAATCCAATGCTCCAGTTTTTCCATGCCGAAGATTCTCTATCAAAAGCCCAACCATGAGCGCAATAAACAAATTTCGGCCGTCGCTTCTTCCAGCCAAAAAACAATCGAATTGCAAAGCCAGCAAATGTTCCATGAATATGGACAATATCAAAATTATGTTTATTAATAAGTTGATGGAACTCCTGACTAATTTTAAATATATTGCATATCCTCGATGAACTATCTTTAAAAACGTAAAGACAAATGTTTCTCGAATTTGTTAAGCCACTAATCTGACTTTCAGGTAAGAGTGTATGAATATTCTCAGTCCCAAATTTTACTGACTGATACTCAAGCACCTCATTAAGATATGAAGCCGTTCCACCCTTTATACGCTCAGAGACATGAAGTATTACTAAATTTGTGGTGCTCATTTGAAATTTTCCAAATTTTCATTCCGCCAGTGTTCCGGCGATTTTACAAAGGAATAGTTGAATTTAAACTCCATATCAATGAGTTTTTGCGGAATAATGCATGTTAGTAAGTTTGCCTTCTTCATTTTAAAGGGTGTATAGGGTTTTTGTCGTCGGAAAAAGTCATTTATGTGCTGGGCCATTTCACCAATGGTTACCGTTAATTATAGCAGACAAATCCCTACCAGAGGCAATAACAAAATCTATGCCAGCAATTCCAATTTAAAACTTTGCTAAAATAAAGCCTTTCTCAACGCTCCAGAACAAAGCATCATAAGCCTAAAAAAATGGACATGAACTTATTGACCAGATACGCAGCACGTTTAACGGGCTACCGGATTGCCGAAAACAAGGCAATAACCACAAATATGCTGTGGAAGATGCCGCGTTAAGCGCGTTCTCTGTCTTTTTCACGCAAAGCCCGTCCTTTTTGGACTGTCAGCGACGCATGCAAAAGCTCCACAACCGCGACAATGCGCAATCGATTTTCGGCGTCCATCAAATTCCCTCGACCAGCCAAATCGGCAACCTCCTGGACCCTAACGCACCGGAAACGCTGTATCCGCTATTGGCGGAGACTGGTGACAAACTGTACGCACACGGCTATCTGGAACCCTTTATAAGCCTTGGCGGCACGTTGCTGGTGGCTTTGGAGGTACCGACTCGTTCTGCTCGGAGAAGATTTTCTCCCCCTGTTGCACCCGACAAACGTTGAAAAACGGCAAGACCTTATATCGCCACACGGTGGTCACGCCGGTCATCGTCGCACCCGGGCAAAGTCGCGTGGTGCCTTTGCCTCCGGAATTTGTCAGGGCACAGGACGGCCAGGAGAAACAAGATTGCTAGTTGGCGGCGACCAAACGGTGGTTGACCACTTCGGGTGCCCATTATGCGCCCGCGGCATCATCCTGTTGGGCGATGATCTGTATTGCCACCGCTGTTTTGTGAGGCGATCAAGCAGCAGCAGATGGACTTTCTCTTTGTCTGCAAACCCGATTCCTCCGCCCTGCTGTACGAATGGGTGGCTGACTTTACCCGCACCGGTGAAGTCCGGACACTTGAGAAAAGCCGCTGGAACCGCAAGCAACGCTTGACCGAACGCTACCGCTATAGCAACCAAGTGCCGTTACGCAACAGCGGCGATGCCCTGCTGGTGAACGGGTGCGAAGTCATTATCACCAATGCCGAACAAGAGCTTGTCTACCGCAATGCCTAGGCTACATTGCACGCCATTGACGAATACACTGTCGTGCAAATCGTCGCCGCAGGCCGTGCCCGATAGAAAATAGAGAATGAAAACAACAATGTCCTCAACAACCACGGCTATCATTTCGAGCCTAACTTTGCGCACGGCAAACAGCATTTGTCCAACTTTTTGGCCACCCTCAACCTGTCGGCCTTCCTCGCCCACACCGCGCTTGAACGGTTGGACGATGCTTACCGCGACGTCCGAAGCTCGGCACCCTCTAGGCGAACTTTCTTCGAAAACCTGCGTACTCTGCTTCAGTTTATCCCTTTTGATAACTGGCAGCATCGGATGCAGTTCATGCTGAATGGCGGGATCGAATTACGGGTTAAAACTTAAGGTTTTAAATTGGGAATTGCTGAAATCTATGCTTTACGCGATGTTCAACTTTTAATTGAGTGAAAAGCATGACTGAACTCATGTATGGTTGTTAAGTGAAAAGCAATGCTCATTGACGCCAATCAGAATCGACAGGCACAGGCGGTTATCCTCGCCTCTCAAGGTCGAATAAATGCCATCGACCCATATGTACACGTAGCGTTCGTTTGACAAATCCCGGCAGTTCCAGACCAGATAGTCTTCGGACCACTGTGCTTTTAAGCGGCTGACTGCCGCCGGCGATAAGCCTTGAGTCTCCTCGCTCAGCAGCACTGACAGCGCCTCCTGCATCTCACCGGTCGAAATGATACGTAAGTACAGCCGCGATAAGGCCGCTTCCGCCCCGCTTGGCTTTCCGCACATACGGCGGCACCAGCATCGAATTAAACTTAATGCCGCCGCACTGGAACGATTGCGAACTTTCGGCACGCGTATGACGACCCTGCCCGTCAGGATCTCCCGCTCAGGCGAATAGCCATTGCGCCCCTGTAATCGATAACCTTGTCATGCCGGATCAGGAAAGCCTCTCCAATTCTTCCTTAATCGCCTCATGAATCAATGCTCGGGTCCCATTTCTTAACAATTTGGTTAGCGAATCACTCTTTTCTCCCTACACAACCCCCTTCCTTTGCGTTATCTTTCGCCAAGCAATCCTCATTTATGCTGTTACTCGATCTTGACAATCTTTATTTCAACAAAAGTCGCAGCCTCTTTCAATCAGGGCTGTACACTAGATTTATTGATAACTCGATTTCAGCGATAGTCAGCTGTTTGCGTGCAAATATCAGAACTACCTCATCCATTGCGTCGATTCATTGCATATCCAGTTTTATACCCTTGCCGGGTATAAAACGAGAGTAGCAGGATGGCTGGGCCGCCCGAGGCATTAGCTACCAAGTAATTTTTGCCCATAGTTTGGATTGAGATACCAAACCAAGTTTTCGCACAATAGTGGCACTATCATTTCACTTCACGGCACCGTAATCGAATGGGAAAGCTGATTATTGGTTTCGTTCGACTCAGCAAAGCGGTTGACGTCATCCGCGTAAGCCGTAATTGTATGGGTGCCGTTAGGAACGGTATAGGGCCCCCCATCGCTGCCGATAGTGACGGAGGCTCCTGCGGCCAGAGGTCCGTTTACGGCGCCCCAGGTGTGCTGGGCGCCATCCACCGAGTAGGCTACGCCGATAACGACGCCTGTTGGGGTCGCGACGGTACCCTGATTTTTCACCGTACTGGTGAAGATGCCGTTAGCATATGAGACCGAGGTGACGATGACATCAGGGAGCGACGCGCCTACAGTAATCGATTGAGAAAGTTGATTATTGGTTTCGTTCGACTCAGCAAAGCGATTGACGTCATCCGCGTAAGCCGTAATTGTATGAGTGCCGTTAGGAATGGTATAGGCACCCCCATCGCTGCCGATAGTGACGGAGGCCCCTGCGGCCAGAGGTCCGTTTACGGCGCCCCAGGTGTGCTGGACTCCATCCACCGAGTAGGCTACGCCTATAACGACGCCTGTTGGGGTCGCGACGGTACCCTGATTTTTCACCGTACTGGTGAAGATGCCGTTAGCATATGAGACCGAGGTGACGATGACATCAGGGAGCGACGCGCCTACAGTAATCGATTGAGAAAGTTGATTATTGGTTTCGTTCGACTCAGCAAAGCGATTGACGTCATCCGCGTAAGCCGTAATTGTATGAGTGCCGTTAGGAATGGTATAGGCACCCCCATCGCTGCCGATAGTGACGGAGGCCCCTGCGGCCAGAGGTCCGTTTACGGCGCCCCAGGTGTGCTGGGCGCCATCCACCGAGTAGGCTACGCCGATAACTACGCCTGTTGAGGTCGCGACGGCACCCTGATTTTTCACCGTGCTGGTGAAGATGCCGTTGGCATATGAGACCGAGGTGACGATGACATCGGGAAGAGGGGGCGGTATATTGTTGTCCGTTAGAATGTTTGATCTTACTGCTGCTAATTTTGTCTTGGCCTGATTAGCCGCAACACTATCACTGGAAGCAATAGCTGAAGAAAGAGAAAGACTCGCGTCTTGGAATAACTGTACCGCTTTTGGAAATAATGTACCCATCGGACCCGTGCTAAGAACCTCAATTCCATCTTTACTATCGGCTAAAGCCAATTGCAACAGTTCCACGTCTATTTGATTTCCCGAAGCCGCCAAGGCCTTGTCTATACTATCTATAGCCGACCGCTCATTTTCGAGCGCATTAATCGCTCTCAAGAAAGCGCTTAGATCATTCACATCGTTAGGACCGAATACAAAGGCTCGGCCATTAGCGCCGTCCGCAACGTTAAATGGCTCACTACTATAAAATCTAATAGAATCCTCTAAAGTTTCAGCAGAGTTATTATGAAAAAACGGTCCAGTATCAGCCGCCTCATGCAATGAAGGCGTATTGAAAAACCCACGCGATTGTTGCAATTGATCGCCGGAAAACTGAGGCTGAACGTTTCCGGTTCTACAGGCAATAATATCATCGGGTTGGTAGCTAATTTTTCCAAATCCGCCATCTCCGGGTATATCCATACGAGAATTAAGCTCTAATCCCCTGCAAACCGGCGCATTAGGTGATAAGTTTGAGTTAATAATCCGGTTCCTTGCCAGGAAATTAGTACTATTACTCGCACCCGCCTCGACATGACATTCTGCGCAATTGTTCGTCCTTTGATCTAAGTCTGGATCCCTCACCGGAATATCCCCAAAGAATAAGGTCTTACCGCGCTGAGCGGCAGGCTCTAGGAAGGTAAAACTTGAAACGACAGGAGTGCTCCGGCGACCCAGCGAAAGCTGGTATGCCAACAGCGCATCCAGCTCATGCTGTGTTGGTAATCGAAAATCAACTCCATTAACACGATTCATGCTGTTAGTTAAATGCTGGACTACGGAACCAACCGGAAAACAACGCAGCGAACCATCATCAGGGGCTCCATCCGCTGACCAGCCAGTTTCATGAACTGGTCGAGATTCCCCTCTTATTAATTCACTAACGCCAAGAGCGGTCGTCTGGCTTAACCCCAAAATGTGCGGAACACCACGCAAAACTGCTGGCTTATCAAACCCGTCAATATTTAAAGTGATGAGCCCGAATTCCCGCAACATTTCAGAATTTTCAATATCCTGCAAGGCAGGATTATTCTCAGCCACAAATAATGGGTCATCATTTGGCAGTCTTGAGATAAACTCTTTGTCAATCGTGAAGTTATAATTTTCACGATGACACGTCTCGCAGGTGCGTCCATTACCATTAAAGGTTTCTCCCTTAAAAATTCTTCTTCCTTCCTCGATAAGCGCAGGCGATGAGGTTACGGATCTATCGACACAAGTACCCGGTGTTATGGGAACGTTATCATCAGCTACCGCAGCATAAGAAAACGCCATTGCTACAATTAATACTACCGTATTTAACATTAATAATTCTTTTGTTAGGTTAAGTGAATTCAACGCCGCTGAAGGAAAATGTCCCATACGGCCAACGAAGATGAAAAAATATCCGTTATTACCCGCTTACTCCGACTCCATAAGAACTAGATTATGAAGAGCCGACATCCGATTTTTATTCTTACTGTTACCACCCTGTTCGCTTTATGCTTCAGCGCTAGATCAGGAGATAGGGATAAGGGAGCAGGAAAAGATTAGCAGCCTTCCCTACTCCCTACTTTCACTTCACGGTACCGTAATCGAATGGGAAAGCTGATTATTGGTTTCGTTCGACTCAGCAAAGCGGTTGACGTCATCCGCGTAAGCCGTAATTGTATGAGTGCCGTTAGGAATGGTATAGGCACCCCCATCGCTGCCGATAGTGACGGAGGCCCCTGCGGCCAGAGGTCCGTTTACGGCGCCCCAGGTGTGCTGGACTCCATCCACCGAGTAGGCTACGCCTATAACGACGCCTGTTGGGGTCGCGACGGTACCCTGATTTTTCACCGTACTGGTGAAGATGCCGTTAGCATATGAGACCGAGGTGACGATGACATCAGGGAGCGACGCGCCTACAGTAATCGATTGAGAAAGTTGATTATTGGTTTCGTTCGACTCAGCAAAGCGGTTGACGTCATCCGCGTAAGCCGTAATTGTATGGGTGCCGTTAGGAATGGTATAGGGCCCCCCATCGCTGCCGATAGTGACGGAGGCCCCTGCGGCCAGAGGTCCGTTTACGGCGCCCCAGGTGTGCTGGGCGCCATCCACCGAGTAGGCTACGCCGATAGCTACGCCTGCCGGGGTCGCGACGGTACCCTGATTTTTCACCGTACTGGTGAAGATGCCGTTAGCATATGAGACCGAGGTGACGATGACATCAGGGAGCGACGCGCCTACAGTAATCGATTGAGAAAGTTGATTATTGGTTTCGTTCGATTCTGTAAAGCGGTTGACGTCATCCGCATAAGCCGTAATTGTATGGGTGCCGTTAGGAATGGTATAGGGCCCCCCATCGCTGCCGATAGTGACGGAGGCTCCTGCGGCCAGAGGTCCGTTTACGCCGCCCCAGGTGTGCTGGACGCCATCCACCGAGTAGGCTACGCCGATAGCTACGCCTG
>JAQURG010000085.1 GCA_028715725.1 Methylococcales bacterium | reverse complement strand
TGTTAGCAAATAATGTGGGCTCATTCGCATTTAATGCGGGCCGAAGGGGATGGATATTCGCAAATAATTCGGGCCGAAAAAGCGGATGTTTGCAGGTCTTATGGATTATGTTTGCGGGCCGCTACAGCTAACTCGAGTTTGAACTGTCTTTTTTGTCCTCTCCCCGCTGGCATTGCCGGTACTCCATTTAAAGCCAGGACCATTAATGCTGGCTGTCCAATAATCGGTAATCGGACTCCCTTTTTTATTTTTGTACTTTTTGAGGCAATTAAAAAAATTAGCCCCTTCCGGTTTACCTTCGGCTAACCAAGTTTCCTTTAACCATTTCGTTAAATCGCGCTCCCCCTTACTGCCTCCTTTGGCCTTATCGGTTCTTTTGCTTTCCGGTTCAGGCAATAAAGGCTCTTGCCAAATGTCACTGATCTTGAACGTATAGGGCTCATCAAGAGCAAAATAACATTCCGAACCTTCTACATTGCCATAGCGTTTTGCTTTTTCCCCCGGCCAAAGATAATTTGAAGGGTAAAGTATTTCTGTTGTAACGCCACCCACGCGCTCTAGTTTCAATGCGTCTTCTTCGGATAGCTTAAATACATCGACTACCTTGTAACGCGACGATAAGGCGTACGCTTTATTATACTTTCCCTCTACGTTGTATTCTTCAATCCATAAACCCATTCCAGAATAAGAAACCAGCATCAAACACCCCAAATATTTTGGCGTTCATAGAAGCAACCACGTTTGAAACATGGCCGTCTGAAAGGTGGCTATATCGTTTAACCATGCTTAAGGTTTTATGCCCTAGAACTTCGGCTATTTCAGCTAATGACGCGCCATTCATGGCAAGATAAGACGCGGTGCAATGTCTCAAATCGTGCCAGTGAAAATCGGTTATTTCTGCTTTGCTTAAGGCATCCAGCCACGGCCTTTTTAAATCAATGGGCCTCAATGGGTCTTTATTGCTTGGGAATAATAGCGGGGTATCTAATCGCCTTACCTTGGCGTGTTGGCGTAACAGTTCTAAGCCAAGCCCGGCCAAAGGTACGCGCCGCCGTTCGCGGTTTTTGGTTTCATGCAGGATTAAAAAGCCGTCCTTAAGGTTTACATCCTGCCATTTCAAGTTAAAAAGTTCGGCTTTTCTCATGCCGCTGGATAATGCCAGGATAACAACCATATAAAGCCATTCGTTACTTGAGTCTTTGCAAGCCTTAAGCAATTTGTCGCGTTCTTCATCATCCAGGAATCGCACACGGCCACGGCTTGGCGTGGGGTTTTTAACTTTACGCATAGGGGAGTCTTCCAGCCATCCCCATTCATTAACGGCAATGGTGAAGGCATGGCTTAACGCCAGCATGTATTGAACAACGGTGGCCGGGGTTCTTTGTATGCCGCGATAAGTTATGCCGTTCGATAATTCATCCCGGTATTGAACAATTAAGGCCGGTGTAACTTCGGCTAAAACATAATAGCCAAGCCGTTCTTTCCACCAAGTAAGCTGCTGGGTTTTATCTATCGCTTTTTTAGGCTTTCTGGGTAAAACATCCTTGATGTATCTGTCCACCAGTTCGGCCAAGGTGTGTTTTTTGGCTTCCGCTGTCTTGAAGTGTCGACCTTCTTTAATTGCCGCTTCGGTAACTATTGCCCACTTCTTGGCATCGGTAATCCGGTTAAATGTTTCTGTTTGGGGTGGATAGCCTTTTAATCTTACTTGTACCGTGTAATAAGCCACGCCTTCGGCTGTTACGCGCTTTCTGATATTTGCCATGATTGCCTTCTTGGGCGGCAATCGGCTTATAATGTGAATATGCCATTTGCTTAACCCTATCTGTTAAGTGAGTCGGATAGGCCTTGTTGGTGGTGGTTCACCTTCAAGGCCGCTTTGTTTCTGGGTTTCCATTATACTTCCACGTCACACTCACGTCACAATTGCTTATAAAAAAGGGTAAAAATCTGCAATAAATGACAATAACGATAAGTTCTTAAGTATTTGATATTATTGCTATTGTTTATTATGGTTGGTTGTGGTTTTTAGGCTTTCTCTCATTCGTAATGTGTGGGTCAACGGTTCGATTCCGTTCATCGGCTCCATAAAGTCAATAAGTTATGCAATAATGCCTTGTTTGACTTTAAGATTTTTCCCAATTTTGTCCCATTCCTAAAAAACAGCCGCAACAATTGCCAGAATTTCAGGTACAAAAAAACCGGAATTAACCGGCTTTACTGAAAATTATTATTAAAGTGTCGAAAAGGGTATGTGCTTGGGTTAAGTAACGGTACGCAATTATGGATGTCGTTGTAACTTATAAACCCCGCTTTTTTCCCTGAGTTACAAATGTGACGCAATTATGGACTGGATTAGGGCATAGGCTTTAAGGAATTTATTTCTAAAAACTTTAAACTTAATCTGACAATCGGCAAATTAGTCTCAACCTCATCAAACATAGACTGTTTCAGATCGACCAAATTTGATTAGGCTCAAATTGGCCATCATTCATGAAATGTACAATTTTCTGCTAAAAACGGTTTACAGTAAGTATGATCTCTGAATTAGTAATTTATACCAAAATATAGGATTAGCATGCTCATTTATAATGGCTGCACCTCTAATTTTGCCATTGGTAAGGCCTTAAATATGAACTACACGACAGTAATGCCACGTAGGCAGGGTTCCCCACGAATGGAGTAGAAACTTACGCGGATAGCCCAGAGTAAGACAATGAAAGTCAACAGTGTGCATTGCGATCTGTACTGGGTCAAAAATAATTATTGCTGCAATAAAACAACACAAAGACAAACAGGAGCTGAAGTGTCACGACTGACCGATTTGATTGCCCAGGCAAAAGCCAAAGACCCTCAGCTAGGGGCTGACCTGGACAGGGAGTTTAAGGCGCTGTCCTCGCGTCTGCCCTTTGGTCTGAATTTCGAGCGCCACCGCCCGGAAGTTGTGGAACTGCCGCAGCGGCCTATTCGTAAAGGCGACAAAGTGCGCGTGCTGCCAGAGCGTGGTTTGACGAAGAAAGGTGACCCTAGACTGTGGCAGATCAAGGCCATCCATAAAACCGGGGAAGGCAAGATGGCTGATTTGGAACTGCTAGGCGCGGAACAGCCTGAGCTACGGACTGTGGGGTTGGATGATTTAGTGGTGATAGCCGAATTCCGCGACACCATTTATCCGGGCTTGGTCAGTACCGGCAAGGTGCACCGTGGCGGAGACAAACCGTTTCATACGGTCATCAATGGCGAAAACTATCACGTCCTTAAGGCGTTGACCTACACGCATCGCGGCAAGGTGGATGTCATCTATATCGACCCGCCGTACAACTCTGGGGCAAGAGATTGGAAATACAACAACGACTACGTCGAGGGTGACGACCTTTATCGGCATAGCAAGTGGCTGGCGATGATAGAGCGTCGTTTGCTGGTTGCCAAGGAGTTGCTCAATCCAGCGGATTCAGTGTTGATTGTTACCATTGATGAGAAGGAATACCTGCGGCTTGGATTACTGCTAGAGCAGATGTTCCCAGAAGCCCGGATACAGATGGTTAGTTCCGTCATCAATCACAGCGGCGTGGCTAGGGCCAAGGAGTTCTACCGCGCTGACGAATATCTCTTTTTTGTCTTCTTGGGTGAAGCGGCCGTGACGCCGACCGGACAGGACATGTTGAACCCCCCTGAGTCTTTCGAAGGTAAGAAGATCGATCTGTGGCGCCGTCTTCTTCGAAGTGGCACCGACGCTCGCCGCGAAGACAGTGAGAGGCAGTTTTACCCGTTCTGGATTGACCCTAAACGAGAGTGTATCCACTCAGTCGGGGACTACATTCCACTTCAAGTCAACTCCTGTACAGTGACCCCACCACTTCCAGAGCTCGTCGCTTGTTGGCCGATTCGTTTGGACGACTCAGAGGGGAGATGGCAAATTAGCGCGGAAACTGCTCGGAAGGGATTGAAAGAGGGAACCGTTCGACTTGGGGCCTACACCCGTACAAGGGGGCGATGGTCAATTTCCTACCTCCGAAACGCTGAAAAAGAAAGGATCAAGCGCGGCGAGCTTGAAGTTATTAGCCGGGATCAAAACGGCGCGCTGATTCTGAAGCAGTCGGAAACCGTTGAGCGAGTCAAGAACCCCGTTTCTGTCTGGAATCAGCGTTCACACAATGCGGGCGCTGGTGGGTCCAATGTCATCCGGTCAGTCATTCCGGGCCGAAGATTTCCTTTTCCGAAGTCGTTGTACGCCGTAGAAGATGCGCTGCGCTTTTTTGTTGCCAGCAAGCCTGATGCGGTAGTTCTCGATTTCTTTTCCGGATCTGGCACTACCGCTCACGCCGTAATTCGCCTGAACCGTCAGGATCGTGGTCGTCGCCAGTGTATTTCTGTTACCAATAACGAAGTCGCCGCCAACGAACAAAAGGCTTTGCGCGAACAAGGCTTACGTCCTGGTGATGCCGAATGGGAACAGCACGGCATCTGCGACTACATTACTAAGCCGCGCGTGCAGGCTACAATTACCGGCAAAACTCCAGATGGCAAGCCGATCAAGGGCGACTATAAGTTTGCCGATGAATTTCCGATGGCCGAAGGCTTCGAGGAAAACGCTGAGTTTTTCACGCTGACCTATGAAACACCTGTTTCTGTGAGCCATAATCATGCCTTTGCCCGCATCGCCCCCCTACTGTGGCTGCGTGCTGGAAGCGGTGGTCGTCGTATCGACAAACTGCCTGATGCTGGCTGGGAAGTAGTTGAGTCCTATGGGCTATTGGTGGACGTGGATAGCGCCACGCCTTTCATCAAGGCTGTGGGCAAGACTAAAGACCTGCGCATGGCCTACATCGTCACCGATGACGATCGCCGATTTCAGGCGATAGCGCATCGTCTGCCCGATAGCGTGGAGCCAGTGCGCCTGTATGAGTCTTACTTGTCTAATTTTAGTTTTGCCAATGGGGAATAAGGAATGAAGTTTACGCTGAAGGACTATCAGGCAGATGCAGTACGAGATGCTTTGTCCAACTTGAAGAAAGCTCGTAAGCGCTGGCATGAGGATGCGGACAAGCATGCTTTTTCTTTGACTGCCGTAACTGGCGCGGGCAAGACTGTGATGGCTGCCGCCGCTTTCGAGGCGCTGCTATATAGCGATGACGAATACGACTTCGATGCAGACCCCGGCGCGGTGGTGATCTGGTTTAGCGACGACCCGGCGCTGAACGAACAGACCCGTTTCCGCCTGTTGGAGGCCAGCGACCGCATTCGATACACCGACTTGGTGGTGGTAGAAAACACCTTCAACCGAGCCAAGTTCGAGGCCAAGAAAATCTATTTTCTGAATACACAGAAGCTGGGAAAGAACAGTCTGCTGGTGCGCGGTTTCGATGAGGAAGAACTTGAAAAAAAGATGGGTGGCCTGTTCCCAGAAACTCGCCCCGATATGCGTTCGTACACAATTTGGGACACGATTCGCAACACTATAGAAGACCCTGATTTGACCCTGTATCTCGTGCTGGATGAAGCGCACCGTGGAATGGGCAACCCCAGCAAAGCGGTGGAGAGCGCCAAGAGCACCATTGTCCAGCGGCTCATTAATGGTGTCAGCGGCGTTCCGGGCATCCCTGTGGTATGGGGTATTTCCGCTACGGTGGAGCGATTCAAGAAGGCAATGGAAGGCGCACAAAAACGCATCACCCTCCCAGATGTGGCGGTGGATTCAACCAAAGTACAGGAGTCGGGCCTTATCAAGGACACCATCATTCTTGACATACCTGATGAAGTCGGTCATTTCGATACCGTGCTGGTGCGCCGCGCCACTGATAAGCTGAAAGCATCGACTGATGCGTGGGCTGAGTACGCCAAGCAACAGGATGATTCACATACCGTCTTCCCGCTAATGGTGCTGCAAGTGCCCAACACGCCTGACCCAAACGAAATCGGTCGCGCCCTGGACACCATCTATCAGCAATGGCCGGACTTACCGAGTGGCAGCGTGGCGCATGTGTTCGGCGAACATACTACCCAGCAGTTCGGTAATCGTAATGTGCCTTACATATCGCCTGAGCGCGTGCAGGAATCAACATGGGTGCGTGTATTGATTGCAAAGGATGCAATCAGTACAGGTTGGGACTGCCCGCGCGCTGAAGTGATGGTGTCTTTCCGGGCGGCGGTTGATCGCACACACATTACCCAGTTGTTGGGTCGCATGGTGCGTTCGCCCTTGGCCCGCCGCATTCCCGGCAATGACCGCCTTAACTCGGTGGACTGCCTGTTGCCGAAGTTCGATGTCAAGACCGTGGGCGAAGTCGTTGATGCGTTGATGAAAGGTGACGATACTCTGCCGCCGCCCAGCGGTCGTGTGCTGATAAACCCAGTGGAAATGACGCCCAATCCTGCGGCATTACAAGCAGTTTGGGACAAGTTCGAGGCTCTGCCTTCCCATACACGCCCACAACGTGGAGCGAAGCCGGCAAAGCGTTTGACAGCACTGGCGCACGAGTTGGCCGCTGACGACATATTGCCGAGCGCTGGCAAGTTAGCTCACGCAGAGATGCACAAGGTATTGGATGCGGCACAGCAAAGCTACAAGATACAAATCGATGCCAAGCGCAAAGCCGTAATGACGGTTGATGGCAAAACGGTGGTGGCCGATATGAAGGGCAAGTCGAAGAGCTTCGATGAGTTCTTGGAGGATGCCGACATGGCGGTGATTGATGATGCTTACCGACGTGCCGCCCGTATCTTCAGCCCGGACATTTCTCGCACCTACGTCGATGCCCTCGCTTACAGGATGGCTGCGCCAGATGATGCAGATGAATTCGAGGAAGCACTTGTCGATGCGCGAGTTGCCATTGCCGCTCTCGGCTTGGTAACGGAAGTTCAACCGTACTTTGATGCTGAGGCGGATAAGCTGGCAAAGGCTTGGCTTGAGAAATACAGCAAGGCCATTAAGGGGCTATCGCACGATCGACAAGAGTCCTATCGTCAGATCAGGGAAATGAGCAAGGAACCTCAGGATGTTGATATGGTGAAGCCGGAAGCTAAGTTCGAGCCAACAAAGGCGCGTATGAATGATATTGAAGTGGCATTTCCGACTTACAAGAGTCACCTGCTTTGCGACGAAAAGGGATACTATCCCGCTGATTTGAACACGTGGGAAGTGAAAGTCGTTGAGACTGAAATGAAGCGAGAAGGTTTCAGCTTCTGGTATCGCAATCCGCAACAACCGGGGCAATCATCCCTCGGTATTGCTTACCTCTCTGGCGAGCAATACGGCATTGTTCGCCCGGACTTCGTCTTCTTCGCTACGCAAGCGGATGGAACTGTCGTGGCTGATATCGTTGACCCGCACAGCCTCCATCTGGCCGATGCGTTATCGAAGCTGCGAGGGCTTGCCTTATACGCCAAGACGCACGCCAAGGCTTACCGTCGCATCGAATCTGTTGCAGAGGCGATGGGAAGGCTACGCGTGCTTGATTTAACTAACGAGAATGTACGCAAGAGCATTGGCGTTGCGAAAGATGTGACGAGTCTCTTTGCTGGGGGGCTGGCGAAGGACTACTGATTTATTGAGGTAGCGACTGAAATGGCGCTGGTAGAGCTGGCGGATAAACTTATGATTATCAAATCTGCTAAGAGTTCAGGCCGTGTAAAAACACCAAAAGCCGAAATCCCTTGCGCTATCCTACGCAATTCAATTTGAGCTAAAGCAAATTGAGAGTGGTTGAATGGCTGATCAGTTACTTTCCTTAACTGATAGATCCATAACGGACTAATGTGTCAATACTTTTCCGGACACAAGGCTAAGCAGATTTAAGCTGCATTTCGTAGTTCACTGGCGACAAATAGTTATTGGCCGAATGAAGTGGTTCATGGTTGTAAAACACCTTAATGTATTCAAATAGTTCCTGCTTAGCCTCAGCCCTGGTTTGATAGTGCTGATGATGAACCAGCTCTGTTTTCAGGATATCAAAAAAGCTTTCTGAGACGGCATTATCCCAGCAGTTGCCTTTGCGACTCATGCTCTGGATAATGCCATGCTCCCGCACTAGCGCGCGGTGACTGTCTGAGGCGTATTGGCTGC
>JAQURG010000084.1 GCA_028715725.1 Methylococcales bacterium | reverse complement strand
CCTGCGAACCTTGCTGATCCATGGGGCTCGATCAGTGCTCAAATGTTGCCATGGCAAAAGGGACCCGTTGAGCTGTTGGCTACAAGCTCTGGTCGAGCGGCGCGGTTGCAATAAAGCCGCGCTGGCGTAGCTTCAATTAACGATCAAAAGGAGTCCCTGCTTATGGCTGCCTAGTCCAATAACTCCTTGGGAATATTGCCGCCGTTCTGCGCGAGTTTTTGCATAACGGTTTTATGCAGCCACATATTCATTTGGGCTGAGTCTTCCATTTTCTCTGGTGGGCAACCCAATTCTGTTGCAAGTTTTTTACGCGCAGCCAAGCTATTATCAAGTCCAAGTAATTTTAATAAATCGACAATTGAAACTTTCCAGTTAAGCTTTTCTGTATTGGAAGCGGCTAATTGGTCCAGTTTTGCCGTGACGTCAACCACGGGAGTTGTGGCAGGGGCAGGAACTGCCTCTGGCTGGTTCGCCTCAGGCGCTTTAGCTGCCGCATCTTTACCAAAGCCCAGTTTTTCAAGAATAGAATTTAATAGACTCATGACTGATCTCCAAAAATTATATAGTTGAGGGATAATTCTGCATCACTGATGCAAGCTATTCAAGTCATACAGAATTAATTGACAGTAATCCAGCCGATATCCTGGCAGCCTAGAGACTAACATTTTCCCCAAAAAAGCTCCATTGTCCAGATAAAGTTTTTGGCATAAGTTTTATCGATATTTACAATAAGGTACAATAATTCATACTTGTGCTAAGTAGCGTGCATGAAATAATGAGCCGCTTGAATCGGTTCCGCCTCACCTGATGCCATGTTGAGCTCGGAGCTGAAGATCGTGCCGGAATATAAAATCGCCAAAATTTATAATTTATACGCCCCTGAGCGCATCAAAGGACAACATAAACAGCAATAAAATATTGCCGCTTACTCGTCGATAGGCTTAATCTAATCCAAGAGAGGTAACTTAATGAAAAGAAAATTGGTTTTAACTATTGCAATGCTGGTTTCAGGCAACATTTTCGCCGCTACCGATCATTATGTATTGCGCGATGGCGGCTATGTACGCCACTTAAAAGTCACCAGTACTAACGACGAGTTCCATGTCAGCGCTGATGTAGACTTTGAGTCTACAACCAATAATGGAAACAGTGCCCGCTGTTCTTCGCAGATATCCGGTGATGCCAAAAGCGTAGGTAAAGACGAGTTGGTGATGAAAAAACATTCCGAAAGCGAAGCCAGCTACTGTGAGCTAAAAATCCAGCTTAGCCCGAATGGCGCGAAGATTGATCAATCGAAAGCTTGTGATAACTTTGTCGTTAGCAACTGCCGTTTTTCCAGTGACGGAAAAGAATTGATCAGAATTAAATAGTTAATACCGTCAGCATGAGAGCGAAATCCAACTATATTTATTGTTGGATTTCCTGTCTCAACTCCACTTGCTCTGCTCTTCAGGTAGCTGGCTTTCGTGCTATTACCGACCGGATCAGTTTCAACTAAGCGTAGCAAAACTGTTTCCGATGGAAGTATTGGCGGATATACACTATGTTGCTTATTTTCAAGCAAAGCCGGAATAAGACCAGGAAGTCATCCGTTAAAAGATTGATTCTTTTGGTTGGGAGCTTGTTCTTGGGTGGGGTTATTTGGGGCCTTGTTTCGCTTCACGTTTGGATTTTAGTTTTCTTCGGTATAGCGGTATTTTATGTTACTGCTCACTTAAAAAAAAATAGACATCTGATTCCGGAAGTTACTGTATCGGCTTTACTGAATACTGCACCGGTTTAAATCCAGAAGCTGAAAGTACAGGTAATGAAGACATTTAAAAAAGGCTGCGTTATCGTCAAGTCTGGCCGTGTAACGGCCTATTTTCCAGACCTCTTGCCAGCCAAACTGATTGACAGGTTTAGAGTTGAACTGCGGAATATGCTTTTATAGCAAGTGCCTTTTATACTTGGCCCAGTGATGATTCAGTGGTGATCATCCTCCACTTCAACCCGGCCTGAAAGCCTGCGCCAGATATGTGACCAGGCCATGCCGATTGCCAGGATTGCAGCGGTAATCACCAGGATCACGTAATTCAGCACTTCCTGGTTGTTCGATAGCCAGCCCAAATCAAATACTAGCCAGGTAAAAGCGCCAAAAAAGGCCAAAGCCAGAATTATCCCTAAAATGCCGAGAGACTTTAGAGTCGCATGCAGGAAGAGAATCCAGCAGATTACCAGAACCACGCCGGCAAAAACCAGGCTGGCTGTCACGTTGGGCAATGCGCTTAATAGCCAGTGCACATAGGATCGCCCTGTGGGGTTCCAGGTAGCAAAGACCAGAACCAGGGCCGCCAGAAAACGGATCAGTATTCCGAACATGTTTTAACAGCCCGTAAAGCCGCTATTGTTGAAAATGCCTTCATAGACCTGACTCCTAAATTTTTTTAAAAATACCGATGAAATCGAACAGCTCTAACAGTTTAGAAAATCCGGCTCTATAAGTAAAACGTTTTAATCCTGGCCTAATGGGATAATTTACAGGTTGAAATCTTCATTCTCAATACAACGCAATGATTTTATCAGACATAGAAAGGTGGCTTTGGCTTCCTGTATTTTTTGGCTTCCTTGTATTTATGGTTTAACTGCACTGACCAGTGCATTCGTCCCTTCCCGGAAGTTCAGGTCGATATCGCGGAATCCGATCTTGGCCATTATGTCCAGGGCGAGTTGCAAGCGCATAATATGATCCTCGGATTCATCGCTGAACAAATGGACTATCCACTGCTCCAGCAGATCGGGGCGGTTCATTTTAAGGAAAACCTGGAAATAGCCTTTTACCTCTTCCTGGGTATTTTTAAGATGTTCTCTTGCATCATCAACGGCATAACGGTCGCCGTTAATAAAAAGACCGCCGGGTTTTAGAACACGCAAAACTTCTTCAAGCACTCTCGACCGGTATCCGTCCAGAAAATTATGCAGCGCATAAGCGCTGGCAACGATGTCGAACGAACTATCCGGAATGCTCTGCAAATAGGATAATGCATCGTTTTCGATCAGGTGCAGGTGTCCGCTATTCAGCGCCTCCGCCAGATTTTGTCGAGCCTGGGCCAGCATTGCCGGCGCATTATCGACGCTGACGATTTCAATACGGTCCCGATAAGCCAGCAGGTGAGCAGTTGTTATGCCGGTGCCGCAGCCTATCTCCAGCAGATTCAGATGTGTATACGGATAAGTTCTCATCCAGCCGCCAATAAATTCTCCCACTCTGTGGCTCATCTCTGCGGCGGCCGGGCAAATCTGTCTGAGCATGTCATACTCGTCGGCTATCGGGCCTTGAAATAGATGCTCCGCTGTGTATTCTTGTATCATTTAAAAAGTCTGGGTTGGGTTAGGGTCAGTGCGATGTCATACAGGTTTTTCCTGTATTTGAGAGAAATACCCAGCATCGCCGGTTCTGAATGTATGATAATAACACTTACAGAGCGCCGCTAGCATTGGGAGATTCGCTTCTTTATTCCAGTGTCTGGTAGGTTAGGGCAAACAACTACCATTTTGGCATTGAAAATTTTCAATAAAAGTCGTCGGAAATTGTATTCACTATTTAACTCCATTAGTGTAAGAATATAAACTGATTGATGGTTTTACGATACTAAAAATCAAAAGGCTGACCCGCACCATTGAGCTCTTCCGGTATGAATATTTTTCCATTAAAGGTACAGATTGAATGCATCTTGGCGATAGAATACGCCTGGATTGGCTTTAAAGCCAGTCGAGCAAATTAGGACGTAGTGGTAATCCGTTTTATAGTATGTTTTATAGGAGCATAATTTGAATAGTCTGTTTGAACCCATCAAGCTGGGAGATATCACTCTTCCCAACCGGATCATCATGGCGCCTCTGACGCGCTGCCGCGCCAGCGCCGGACGTGTGCCTAATGAACTCATGGCCGAGTATTATGCCCAAAGGGCCGGTGCAGGACTGATCTTGAGCGAGGCCACATCCGTTTCTGCGCAAGGCGTAGGCTATCCGGATACGCCCGGGATTTGGTCGGACGAACAGGTTGTGGGCTGGACAAGAATTACCAGTGCTGTACATGCTGCCGGTGGCCGGATTTTTTTACAGCTTTGGCATGTAGGCAGGGTTTCCCATCCGGATTACCTCAACGGCGAACTTCCGGTGGCTCCGAGCGCCATTGCGCCTCTGGGGCATGTCAGTCTGTTGCGGCCCATGAAAGAATATGTGACGCCCAGAGCTTTGGAAACTGCTGAAATTGCGAGCATTGTCGAGGCCTATCGCAAAGGAGCGGAAAACGCCAAGCGGGCAGGCTTTGATGGCGTGGAAATTCATGGTGCCAATGGTTACTTGCTTGATCAGTTCTTGCAGGACAGTGCTAATAAACGTAATGATGCTTATGGCGGCCCGATAGAAAACCGTGCACGGCTGATGCTTGAAGTAGCCGATGCCGCCATTTCCGTATGGGGCGCGGGCCGGGTCGGCGTTCATCTCGCTCCCAGAGGGGATGCGCATAGCATGGGCGATTCCAATCCCCTGAACACCTTCGGGTATGTGGCGGAGCAATTAGGCAAGCGCGATATTGCCTTTATTCTTACCCGGGAGTCCTTGGGGGAAAACCGTATCAGTCCGGCATTGAAAGAACGCTTCGGCGGTATTCTGATTGCAAATGAGGGATTTAATCGGGAAACCGCCCGGCAGGTGTTGGCGGCAGGCGAGGCGGATGCTGTTGCTTTCGGCAAGGACTTTATCTCCAATCCGGATCTGCCGCGCCGCCTGCAACTTAATGTGGCTCTTAATCCCTACCATACGGATACTTTTTATGGATATGGGCTACAGCATCCTGAGCAGGGCTATACCGATTATCCGAGCTTATTGGCGGAAGCCGGCTAACCATTAATATCTTGAGCTTAATGAACGCTTAGCCAAAAAATTTAGAAGTTCCTTATCGGTAAAGCTGATAAATTTTCACACTGTTTTCCACTCACAAAAACTATCGCTACTTTTCTGAGGAAAGTCATTATGCGAATAAAACAATTAAAACACTGTCTGGCTTTATCTCTTTTTAGCGGTCTGCTTATCGCGTATCCTGCAATGGCGGCGACAGATCTCGAAGCTCAAGAAAGCTTTGCCAGAGCGCGTGCCCGGATTCATCAGAAAGAAACAGATCACTCGGCGCATGAAAACCAAATCGATAAAAGCCTGGAATTTCATGGGGTTTTTTACGGTTTTCTTCCTTGCAAAGATTGTACGGGGATTAAAGCGACGCTGTCTTTAAAGCAAAATAACAATTATCTGTTGGTCACTCAGCCTGCAAAAGAGTCCTCCAGGGAGTTTTATGAAAAAGGAAAATACAGCTGGAATGATGAGAACCATACTGTTGTGTTAACCCCAAAGAAGGGAGGGACAAGCACGCGGCACTACTATATTGAAAATGAAGGGACGCTCATTCAGTTGAATGAGGATGGAACAAGAATGGCCGATGACGCGGATCGCTATGTCTTGCAAAGGAGCGATACGGCAAAGACGCGAGAAGTGCATATTCACTGATAAGCTCAAAAAAGGGAGATGCGCATTCCCTGGCCTTGTTAAACAGTCGCCTTTAGGCAAAACAAAGGCGGTTTTTATCGCCAAGGCATCGAGCCCTTGAAGATTCTGTTGCAATACGAATTAAAAGCTAAAAAATCTAAGGTACAGTAAATAAGTCCTCTCCGAAGGGAGATGGTTGGGTGAGGGGAAGTCAGATTAACATAGCTCTTTGACTATAATGTAAATTTAGCTATTAATTCATATTGCAATGTTCTTGGAAAGAATCAGCCAGAAGGACTGCGCCATTAAATAGAAAAACTGGCCTGTAAAACAGGCTCAGAAATAGTCGCAATTTTATCTTGCTGATATTTCTGATAGATTGGCCAGGATTTATTTTCTTGCCTTGGCTGAAAAAGTATTACAAGCCGCAATATCTCCAGTTTGCAATCCCTTACGCAGCCAAAAAGCTCGCTGCTCCGATGAGCCGTGAGTAAATGATTCCGGGCTTATGCTTTTTCCGGCACGTTTCGACAGGCGATCATCGCCTATTGCAGAGGCCGCTCTGAGCCCCTCATCGATATCGCCGGGTTCCAGAAGGTTGCGGTATTTATCGGCATAGTGAGCCCATATCCCGGCAAAACAATCGGCTTGTAATTCCATTGAGACCGATAAAGCATTAGCTTGAGCCGTGGGGCTATGACTTTGCAACTCATGGACTTTACCGGCTATGCCCAGGAGGTTTTGCACATGATGGCCAACCTCGTGCCCAATGACATACGCTTGAGCGAAATCGCCCGGAGCGCCCAGGCGATCCAGTTCCCGGAAAAATCCCAGGTCGAGGTAGACTTTTTGATCGCCGGGACAATAGAAAGGCCCTGTTGCTGAGGAAGTGTATCCGCACGCGGATGAAACCTCATCTGTGAACAGGACCAGCTTCGGTACTTGATATTGTTTGCCTATGCGGGGGAAAACCGCAGTCCAGGTGTCTTCGGTATCCGCCAATATAGTGGATACGAATTGAGCAGCTTCATCATTAGCGGGAGGCGGCCTGGACGTGACTGAAGTAGTCGAACCGTTCACACCAGGCTCTTGTGACAGCAAAGCCAATAGCTCCAAAGGGTTTTTACCCAATGCGATGCTTATCAGCATCACGACTACCAGCATGCCGCCACTCAGTTTAATAGAACCTCCGCCGATACGCATGCCACGGCGATCTTCAACGTTATCGCTTTGTCTACCTTTTCTCCACAACATGATGTTATCCTCCAAATTCGGTGGCCGGAAAATAATGGCTATTCGATTTTATCAGTTAAATTAAACTGAAATTAATTTATTTCAATCTGAAGTGGTTTTTAGATGTGCCTAAATTTAAGGGAATTTGCCAACGTTGCCCGGAATTATGCGCCTCCGGATTCCTGAAAATATCGCGATTCACGCCAAAAACAGACTGTCATACATTGAGATTTTTCGAGGCTGATACTTTTAACCAATATGATCAGAGAGTATTTTAAAATTAGCTTATTAGAATCCCTGTGAGGCTGGATAAAATCCAGCCTTGACTGTCATAGCCCGGTTTTTGTAGACTTCGTCGCAGGTGATGCCTGACCATAGTTAATTCGGCCAGTGCGCATGGTTTTTGGCTTCACCCCAGATAATGTCTGGTCATAGTTAATTTTCCCTGTGTTCATGGTTTTTACAGGCTTAGCCACAGGTGATAATACTTTGACTTCACGGGAGATCAACGAATAAAGCTCAGGAGTCCATGCCGGAAGTTCTTCGGAGTCAGCTTTCAGAGGATAAACTCTGGGATCATGAGGTGCAATCACCACTTTCACATTTTCAGCGCCCACTTGCGCAGTGAGGACGAAAAGTTCCTCTATCGCATCATCGCCCATTGCCAGGCAGCCGATAGAGGCGGCTTTGCCATGGATGAAAATATCTGATCCCGGATTGTCGCGTCCCTCCTGCCAGGCATGAAGGAGATCGAACTCGTTGGGATAATTTAATTTCATCGACAAGTGGTAATGACTGTTGGGATTCAGTCCCTCGATGCGGTAAACGCCTTCCGGCACTTGCCTGTCGCCCTGGCGTAATTTGGGACCGGCCCCGCCGCTGGCGGCCATGATGTAATAATCGCGGATGAAACGGAACTCGCCGTTGTCCCTGGCCCATAGTTCCAGTTTCTTTTCCTGTTTCAAGGCGACGAAGGTGATTTCTCGTGGAGGATAGGCCACTTTGGCCTTGACGAAATAATAGTTGAGTTTGCCCTTAACGTACGTGCCGTAATCTTGCAGAATATCTTCTACGGTCCAGCGGCCGGGCAGTTTGGGAGGCGGAATGTAGTATGTTTTCCGGTCGGCCCTGGCTTGGGGTTTGATCACGGTAGTGCCGGCGGTGGCCTTGACGGGCTTGTGCCGGGAGCACGCGCAGAGCAATCCTGCCAAGGCCAGGCCGGTGATGATTTTGACGGTTACTTTCATAATATGAACTGGAGATGAAGTAGGGAATCGATATAGTTTATGCAAAATCGCTATAGATCTGCAAGTTTGAGCTTTCGCAACCGAAGAGCTCCTGCGCGGTGAATGCTAAAATCGTACGTTGTAAATCATAGGCAGTACTAGGGTCTGTTCTCAATTACTTTAAGAGATAGACTGGACTTATTGTATTATTTGTTATTTGCAATAGGTCATAATGGTAAGGACGGTATTAAGCGCTTCAAAATGGGAGCGCATCAAGCATTTTCTGCCCGGCAAGGCAGGTGATCGAGGCGTAACGGCCAAGGACAACCGGCCGTTTATGGAAGCGCTGTTGTGGAT
>JAQURG010000083.1 GCA_028715725.1 Methylococcales bacterium | reverse complement strand
AATGTCATTCGACACAATGGGCCATCGAAGCATAGCTTGCGTCTTCGCAAGATGCGCGCTGCTATCAACGATGATTACCGGTCTGAATTAATCTTTGGGAAAGCAACATAGCGCGATTGCCTTGGTGCTCTATCATGGCTCTCTCGTTGATTGTATATGCTTTGTTATAATGCCGGAATGCTAGTAAACTTAACGCGACCAGGTTTTTAAAATGTTAAAGTCATGATTCTATCATCAAAAAAGCTCATCTTACCAAATCCTGCTGAAGCGTTGTCGGGCAGAGAAACCGCTATGCCTGTTACTAATAAACATTTTGTAACGGGTAATCCTGTTGCGCCGCCATTTCCTGATTATCTGCAACAGGCGCTGTTTGGCCTGGGCTGTTTTTGGGGGGCTGAGCGAAAATTCTGGCAACACACCGGCGTGTTCAGTACCGCCGTCGGTTACAGCGGCGGTTATACACCTAACCCGACTTATGAAGAAGTATGCAGTGGATTAACGGGACATAGTGAAGTGGTAAAAGTTATCTATGATCCTGCATTAACTTCCTACGATGAATTACTCCGTCTGTTCTGGACGTCGCATAATCCCACTCAGGGTATGAGGCAGGGCAATGATATCGGAACGCAATACCGATCAGGTATTTATACTTATACCCCCGAACAACTCGATGAAGCGCTCGAATCGAAGCATCACTACCAGCATCAACTCACTCGGGCAGGCTTTAATCAGATAACAACCGAGATTATGCCTGCAAGCGCATTTTATTATGCTGAAGATTATCACCAGCAATATCTTGCTAAAGAGCCTATGGGGTACTGTGGGTTGGGTGGATTAGATATTGCTTTCGATTAATGACTAATTGCCAGGCAAAAAAAAGGCGGTTTAAAAAGCCGCCTTAGAGATATTTTTAGGAGTGATATAACGCACTTTCAGCTTTAAAGCTCTAGAGAGCTTTGAAGTTAGGTTAATAATAGCAACAGATATTGCAAATAAAAATGTGACATATTGTCGCAGCTTATAATTTAAGGTATAGGGCCGAAGCTAAAAATCTCGCGCCTTATTTTTATATCCAGTCTCTTTAGAACAATTAATCCAAATGTTTTCACAAGGCTCTCCCGGATCAGAAGTTTCAGCCAAACAAAATCTGAAGTGGTTATTTATTCTCAGAAACCTGATGATGGGTGGTGAGGGAATGCTGATTATATTATCTACCTTCGGTCTTAATATTCATCTGCCGGAGCAGCAGCTCTGGTTAGTGGTGGCAGCGACAGGGGCGCTCAATATCTATACGTCGATGCGTTTGGAAACTGATGATCCGGTTACTGATCTGGAGATTTTCTCGCAGATAACAGCAGATGTTTTCGCTATTGCAGCGTTATTGTATTTGACCGGAGGCGCATCAAATCCCATCACCTGGGTATTTTTATTACCCCTCATTATTACAGCCATTTTACTGCCCCAGGCTTATGCATGGTATATGGTCATTTTAACGACATCTCTTTATACGATGTTAATTGCATTTAATATTCCATTACCGTCCATTGAACCTCATATGCCCGACCCCACACCGTTGCTGCATTCAGATATGGAGAATTATCAAATGTTGCAACATGCCCATATCATGAATGACAAAAGCTATTTCAGCTTGCATATGTTCGGCATGTGGTTTGGTTTTGTATTCAGCGCCGGATTAGTCGCATTCTTTGTTGTTGAGCTGGCAAGAACTCTGAAGGAGCAGGAAAGAAGTCTGGCTGAGGCCAGAGAAAACGCATTAAGAGATGAGCGGGTCATCGCATTAGGCACCTTAGCCGCCAGTGCGGCTCATAATATGGGAACACCCTTAGGTACTATCGCCATTGTGGCTCACGAGCTGGAGCGGGAGTACCCGAGCCACCGCTACCCCGATCTGTACGAAAAGATGCTGATCATACAGCAGCAAATTAACCGTTGCAAGGAAACTTTATCAGTCATGTCAGCCTCTGCCGGTGAAATGCGAGCTGAATCCGGCAGCGTAATACCTGTGGCAGAGTATATTGATAGTGTGATTAATCAATGGCGCACGCATAAGCCGACTGCAAAACTAAACTGTATCATTGATCCTGATGTTGCGGATGAAGCTAAAATTATTGCCGAACGTACATTGACGCATTCAATAATCAATATTCTTAATAACGCCGCAGAGGCATCCCCGTCTGAACAGGGCATTGAATTCCATGCGACATGGGATACAAGCTCTATGATTATAAAGATTCGTGATTTTGGCCCGGGCTTTCCTTCAGATTTAGTCAAATTTGCAGGAAAGAATCCTGTGGTCAGCAAGAAACGCGGTTTGGGTGTTGGATTATTTTTGACCTATTCCACGATAAATCGCCTGGGCGGTAAAATTAGCCTCTGCAATAGCGAGCCGGCTGGCGCTTGCGTGGAGATCACTTTACCTCTTTTAAAAACAGAGACCGATAATGACTACTGACGAAATGGATAAACCACGACTGTTGCTTGTCGATGATGATGAAACTTTTTGTAATGTATTGAAGTGCGCATTGGAAAAAAGAAATTATGAAGTGCTGGTCGCTACTAACGTAGCAGAAGGTATCGCTCTTGCTGAAAAAGAGTTACCCGAATATGCGGTGATTGATTTACGTATCGGCTATGAATCGGGCCTGGAACTGGTTAAAAAACTGATTTCTCTGGATGACAACACGCAAATTGTCATGTTGACCGGCTTCGCCAGTATCGCGACGGCAGTTGAGGCAATTAAGCTGGGCGCCATCCATTATTTAACCAAACCCGCTAATGCAGATGAAATTGTTAATGCCCTTAATAAAAATGAAGGCGATCCATCGGTTTTGATTAATGAGAATCCTTTATCGGTAAAACGGCTCGAATGGGAGCATTTACAGAAAGTATTGATGCAGTATGATGGCAATATTTCCGCTGCCGCCCGGGCTTTAAACATGCACAGGCGCACCTTGCAAAGAAAACTTGAAAAGAGGCCTGTGAGAGGGTAACAGATAAGGTTTCAAGTATTCTGTCTCTATTAATATATTGCTCCACAATACAGCAGCATGGCGTTGTTGTAGATTTGAATTGCAGTTGCTTTTTAGATTGAAGAGATTTTATTAGTCGGTACACGGCGCTTGCCAATGTTTTTCTTGTCTCTGTGTCGGATTTTCAATTTTTCCGTCACCGCAGGTTTTTTAGGTTCTGTTTTCTTTTTAATTCCGGCAGCTTTTCCGGATGCTTTAAGTTTTTTAGGGCCTTGATATTTTCCTTCCAGCTCTTTAATCGTCCGGCGTTTGAATTTTTGCTTCAAGAATCGCTCAATACCTGACATTAAATTCCATTCTGTGCTTTTAACCAAGGCTATGGTCAGTCCCAATTCATCGACTCGGCCGGTTCGTCCTATGCGGTGTATATAGTTGATGCCATTTCTCGGTACATCAAAATTGATGACCAGGTTAATGCCTTTAATGTCTAGCCCCCGGGCTGCAAGGTCTGTAGCAATCATAACGTTTACTGCTCCCTCACGATATAATTGCATCATACGGTTGCGGTCTTTCTGATCCATTTCTCCATGGAGTACGCCGACGCGAAGCTTTTGTCCCCGCAAGGGGCTGCGAAGCGTATCCGCTTGAACTCTGCTGTTAGTGAATACCAGCGCTTTGTCATAGGTTTCATTCAGCAATAACCAGGCCAACAGTTTTTGTTTATGATCATTATCGTCTGCCAATACAATTTGCTGCTCGATATTGCGGTGCCCGTCATGCAGCGTATTTAATGCGACAACTTCATGATTTTGCAGAATCCTGTCAGCCATTTTAATGACGCCAAAATGGGTTAGCGTGGCAGAGAACAGCAAGGTTTGCCTTTGGGCATTACAGCTTTTGACGATGGTCAGCACATCCTCACTAAAGCCCATATCCAGCATACGGTCGGCTTCATCCAGAATCAGCACTTCAAGATGACTGAAATTTGGCGTCTCCTGTTCCATTAGTTCGAGCAGGCGGCCGGGAGTTGCAATAACAATTTCCGTATTCCTTCGAAGCATATTTTGCTGTAGCCTGAAGTCATCACCTCCAGTAATGATGCCTGTTCTAAGGTCAGTGAATTCGATCAACTGCCGGCATTGTTTAAAAAGTTGTTGTGCCAGTTCACGGGTGGGCACTAATATGAGCGCGCGCGTGCCGAATTTCCTGGAAGGCAAGGTGAGCAGATGGTGTAGTGTAGGCAATAAAAATGCGGCTGATTTACCGCTGCCGGTTTCAGCACTGACCAGCAAGTCTTTATATTCCAGTGCGAGCGGAATGGCCTGTTGCTGCACAGGTGTAGGTTGTTTAAAGCCCAACCTGCTGACTGCCGTGAGCAGCGGTTCGGTTAGTGATAAGCCTGAAAATGACAGTGGGGTATTTGTTAAATGTGGCTGCATGAATCTTGAGTAGTTGCTGCGGTTACGCAGAGGATGAATCTGAATGTTTGCAGTCATTATAAACTTTTTGTCATTGAGGTTATGATTTAAATCAGCCGGCATTGTAATCGGTTAAGAGCTGTTAAACTTAACTAAAATGTTATTTCAACGGATTAAAAGGTGGGACAATGATACCGATTAGAGATACTGCGCCATGCTATGCAAGACCTTATGTCACATGGGGAATAATCGCAGTCTGCATCAGCATTTTTATCGCCATGAAATTAATGCCCGAGCAGACAGCTATCGGTTTGCTTAATCGTTACGGCATGGTGCCTATTCGTTATTCAGGTCTGCATTCCGACTTGCCTTTTGATGGCTATTTGTCGTTTTTGACTAATCTTTTTTTACATGCGAGCTGGCCCCATCTGATTGTGAATATGTGGTTTTTGTGGATTTTTGCCGATAATGTCGAAGACAGAATGGGAAGGCTCCCCTTTTTGGCTTTTTATTTAATCTGCGGAGTTTTTGCGACTACTCTGCAATGGTATTTCGATCCCATGCTGGCCATCCCCGTTATCGGCGCTTCGGGAGCCATAGCGGGGGTGCTGGCAGCCTATTTTTTTTTATACCCTCTGGAACGCGTTATCGTGTTTTTCCCACCCATGGTATTCCATGTACCGGCCATTGCCTTTTTGGGATTATGGGTTCTGCTGCAATTGCATAATGCAACAACGGCTGTGATTTTTGAAGGCACCAAGATTGATGTAGCCTGGTGGGCCCATTTAGGCGGATTTATTGCCGGTACCGTCTTGTACCGGTACTTTATTCGAAAGGCGCCTGAGCAGAAAATGCACGATTTTGATGAGCTTTAAAGGTATAATGTTTTAGTTTTCAATGTGGGATTTTTGTATTTCCCAGTCCAGGCGCCGGGAGCGTATTCAAGTATGAAAAAAGTTAATGTTGCATTGGTAAGATTGCTTCAGTTTGTGGTTTTTGTAGCGTTTACATTCATGGTAATAACCTATTTCGGCGCCATGATTTTATTGCCGCTGGATGCAATTGCATTGCTGATAAAACTGATGGGTGTTGTGGGTCTGCATGGTTTTATCGGGGCGTTAATTGCCATTCCGGCTGTAGGTTATTTAAGTCTGATTATTTATAGAACCCCCGGGCTTTGCAAGATGATAGTTGATACAGGTATTGATCTGGTTAAGACGGGCAAAACCAGAGTTGAAGCGTTTAATGAAATAGTAGATGCCGTAAAAGCATAAATATTTGATTATCACTAGAAGGGTGTGCAGGCAAAGCCTGCATACCCTTTTTTATGCCTGTTTAAACAGTTTTTGTAGATTCCGGTTATATTTTCCCGTACATTTTTAAGAAGAGAGTTAACTGAAAATCCTGTTAATAAAGTCTGAAATATGTTTTATTTCTTCAATACAAACAGAGTGGCTCATTAAATATTCATGCCATTCAACGTTATAGCCAAGGGCATGAAGCACTTTAAAAGCGGCTTTACCCGCTTCAATGCTCACCACAGAATCCTGCATGCCATGTCCCATAAATATCGGCATGCCGTTATTGGCGGGCGAATGTTCGGTTTTTAATGGTTCGAGGGTCGGTAAATAAGTTGACAGGGCTATGATTCCCGCCAGCTTATATGGAAACATCAACCCTGTATGCAGGGCAATCACGCCTCCTTGTGAAAATCCGGCGAGTAAAATATGCTCAGGCCGGATGCCTTTATTCATTTCCTGATCAATAATCCGGGTTACCAGTTTTGCTGATTGATAAATTCCTGCTATATCAACCTGGCGCTCCAGAGACATTTCCAGAATGTCGTACCAGGCGCGCATCTTCATTCCTCTATTAATGGTGACAGGCTGAGCAGGCGCATTGGGGAAAATGAAATGGATGCCGGACTCTGCATTTAAATGCAGTTCGCGCGCAATGCCTTTAAAATCGTGCCCATCCGCACCCAGCCCATGCAGGCATATTACTGAATACTTGTGAGCTGATTCAGGCTGTATTTCTATTGTGCTAAGTTCGGAATGCATGGAGTCTCCCATAAAAATAAAAAGTTAATCCGCTTATTGCCAAAAATTGCCGCCACATTTGGGCAAGTCCGGATTCATAAAATCCCAGGGCTGGGCGTCAACGACCCACATATCTTTTTGAGGTTTGAAGATAGCAGGATCATCAAGAGTTGCCGCAGCGACAGGCCTGATTTTAGTAAAACGACTGTTTCTACCAAATAATGAAGTTCCGCATTCGGGGCAGAAAGCGCGATACAGCGTGTTCCCGCTTGCGGCAATAGTCGCAAATTCCTTGTAGTTTCCGCTTATTGTCAAGGCTGTGGCAGGCACGAACATAAGCGCTAAATAAGGCGCGCCTGTGGTTTTTTGACAGGTCCTGCAATGGCAGTTTACGCAAGCGGCCGGTTCAGCTGAAATTTCATATCTAACAGAACCACAAAGGCAACCGCCGGTTATAGGAAGTTTCATATTTTTCCTCGTGTGGATAAGGTCTTATGGCAAATAAAGAAATAAATCCATTATGGTTTGGATGATCTGTATTAGCCTGGCATGTTAAAAGCTTTCACAATTTGTTAGCCATTATTCTTAATTTCTTTCTCAAAAATTTGACTCGACATCATGCTTATTATAAAACCGCTAGGGCTGAATGAAATGCATAAATGTCCTTCAAGCTGCGTTTGGTTACAGTTTTGAAATGCGTTAATATTTTGGGAGGGGGAGGGCGGGACAGGCGCATAGTGCACTGTATTTTTAACAATATAACCGCTTGATGCGCTATTTTTTAGCTGTCTGAGGGTAAGCAGTATAGCAAGTTAATGGTGAATAATAAACCGGTCAATCAACCTGCTTGATTAGCGAGCAGTTGATTGACCGTTATTATTCAGGATGCTGCATATTGCAGGTGCGATCAATATACTTGAGTCCAAAAGGCGGAACAAAAATTTTATAAGCTTATTTTCCGTATTTTTTACGGAATTTATCAACGCGGCCCGCTGTATCAACAACGCGCTGTTTTCCTGTATAAAAAGGATGGCATGAAGAGCAAACCTCTATCTGTAAATCCTTCCCTAAAACAGAACCGGTCGCAAAAGTATTACCACAACCACAGGTTACAGTAATTTGTTTATATTGAGGATGAATTTCTGGTTTCATATCACTTTCACATTAGCCACAAGCGGGCTACCCACTTATTAAAGAACCACGTATGATACGTTTTTCATGCTTCAATTGCAAGCCCTGTTAATTGGATAAGCTGCGTACTTTAAACGATAATTGCCGGCTGTGTAAATGAATGACCGGGCTGCATATAAATACAGCGTTGCTATTGAGCGCCCGCCGGCTTGCCCTGATTATTCCAGGGCGCCACTTTAAGCAAAAGCAGCATGCCCGGAACCGCGATGGCGAAGCAAAACAGAAAAAAGGACATCCATCCGAACCATTCAACCAGATAGCCGGTAGCTGCATTGGCAAAGGTGCGCGGTACCGCCGCCAGACTGGTGAATAAGGCATATTGGGTGGCTGTGTAAAGCGGATGTGTGGTGTGGGCGATAAAGGCGACAAAAGCCGCTGTGCCCAATCCTACCCCCAAGGCTTCAATGCCGATGACTGTAGCCAGCCAGGGTAGGCTATGACCTACTGTCGTAAGCCAGGCAAACCCCAAAATTGCTACCATCTGCACCAGACCGAAAATCCACAGGGCTCGGTTGATGCCGAGCTTGATCATCCAGATGCCGCCCAGTAACCCACCAATGACACTGGGCCATAAACCGGCATTCTTAGCGATGATCCCAATCTCTGTTTTACTGAATCCCATATCCAGGTAAAACGGTGTAGCGAGAGCGGTAGCCTTACTGTCGCCCAGTTTGTAAAAAAATATGAAGGCGAGCACCAGCGCCGCTGAGTTTAAACCATTGCGGCCAATGAATTCTTGACAGGGTTCACCCACTGCATCTCTGAGAGTTTTAGGCGCTC
>JAQURG010000082.1 GCA_028715725.1 Methylococcales bacterium | reverse complement strand
CCGTAGAAGCCAATATTGCCAGTAAAGACACTCATTTCACCAAGACCCTCGCTGATTTTTCGCAGTTACATAATGAAAAACTGGATAGCACGCGCAAGGAATTAAATGAAGCCATTGTCCAGGTGCAACGCCAATTGGGTAAAACCCGAGGCGACTGGTTAATTGCCGATTCAGAATATTTATTAAGCGTCGCTAATGAGCGCCTGCACTTAATCGGTGACGTTAATACCACGCGCGAA
This sequence comes from Methylococcales bacterium, assembly GCA_028715725.1. Taxonomy (GTDB): domain Bacteria; phylum Pseudomonadota; class Gammaproteobacteria; order Methylococcales; family Methylomonadaceae; genus JAGXGJ01. The sequence goes on along the minus strand of JAQURG010000082.1, from coordinate 8,256 downwards.
GCATTGGAAGCCGCCGATCAGCGCTTGAGGGAGAGCGGTGATGCGGGAACCTTTAAAGTGCGCGAACAGATTGCCAAGGAAATTGCCGCTCTCAAAAATGTTACTATTCCTGACACTGTGGGCATTTATGCGTCAATTCAGACCCTGCAAGACCAGGTCGATAAGTTAACATTATTGCTGCCTTACACAGGAAAAACCTCAGCAGCGCCTGCCCCAGTAAAAGAACAAGCGGATAAGGCGGCAGAAGATCAAGGCCTGCTTGATTCGGCGATGGACCAGTTGGAAGGCATCGTCACCATAAGGCATACCGAACATGAAATTAAAGAAATTCTGACTCCGGAAGAAGCGCAATTTATTCTTGAGCAGTTAAGATTAAAACTGGAAATGGCGAAAATTTCATTGGCTCAGCATAATGAAGCGCTCTTTCAATCCAGTCTGGAAGATGCAAAAAAATGGACGGAGAAAAACTTTACCAGAAACTCCGATGCGAATAATTTTATTGCCGATCTGGATCGGCTTAAGGCGATTAAAATTCGCAGCCAGTTTCCTGACATCAGTTTATCGTTAAAAATGCTCAGGGATATTACCAAGCTGAGAATAGAAGCCGACAAGGCGATGCAGCCCAATGAAACTGCGCCGCCATCCGAACCAGTGAAACCGGCTGAAGTTGAGCAACCCGCTGTAGAAAAACCAGCAGAAAATCCAGCGGCCCAATAACCAGAGCATTTATAATGAAAAGATTATTTTATTTTCTGGGCCCTGTTCTTGTTGCTGTTGCAGCCGTTTTTTTTGTCAATACCTGGCTGCAAAAAATGGATAATCCAGGCTATGTGCTGATTGGTATTGGGCACTGGTCTCTGGAAACATCTCTGGTGATATTCGCAATTAGCCTGATCACCGGCTTTTTAGTATTTTATATATTCTTCAGATTTCTGGGCTGGCTGATCAGATTACCCGGCCAACTTAAAAGCCGCGGCACCCATATTAAATTCAACCGGTCCCAGGAAGCGTTAATTGCCGGTTTAGTAGATTCTGCAGAAGGCAACTGGGAAAAAGCTGAAAAAGTGTTAATCAAGCACGCCTCTCACAGCGGCGCTCCATTGATACATTATTTAACCGCAGCGCGAGCGGCGCAATCCCGTGGCGCGTTTGAAAAACGGGATGAATATTTGAAAAAAGCCACGGATCAGGCTCCCGACGCCAGTGTAGCGATAGGGCTGACTCAGGCCGAACTGCATTTATCAGGCAACCAGTTTGAAGAAGCGCTGGAGACACTGACCCGATTGCATTCCATTGATCCGAGTCACGCCACAGTTCTGAAATTGTTACATCAAACCTATCAGAGCGCAGGCGATTGGCAGGGCATAAGAAAACTGATTCCGTCGCTGTACACCAATAAAATTCTGATGGAAGCTGAAGTAAAGCTGCTGGAAACTGAAGCTTTCAGTCAATTGCTAAGGCAGTCTGCGCAAACAGGAAATATTGAGGAAATTCAAAGGCTCTGGTTTGAAATACCCGACCACATAAAAGCCATGCAGGGCATTTCCGCAATCTACTTTGCCGCAATGATTGATAGCGGCGCGGGAGCCTTGGTTGAGGATGAACTGGCTAATACCTTGTCTGCTCATTGGGATGAAACCTTATTGGCATTATTTGGCAGTATTCAGTCGAACGATATTTCAGGACAGCTTGAAACTGCCGAACGATGGTTTCAAGTGCATCAGGAAAATGCTGTGCTGTTAGCGATTATGGGTAAGCTCGCAGTCAAATGCGGCGATATTCCGAAAGCGGAAAGCTATTTAGCCAAAAGCATCGCTGCTGAACCTACTGTTCAGGCTTACCAATTACTGGGTGATCTGCTATTTGAACAAGGTGATAAAGACAATGCCAGCGCCTGTTATAAACAGGGACTGGAGCTGGCGTCCAGCGAAATAGTCAGCCGGGTTGATACAATATCCTGAGAAACAGCTATAGCGAACATTTGCATTTAAAGGCCGTGATGTGATTGATCAAATAAATGCCATTTTGCCGCAGACCCAATGCGGACAATGCGGCTTTAAAGGCTGCCGTCCTTATGCGCAGGCAATAGCATCCGGGGCGGCGGATATTAATCAATGTCCACCCGGCGGTGACGAAGGCATCATCGAACTGGCTCGTTTATTAGGCGTAAGTCCGAAACCGCTTAATACTCAATTTGGTCATCACAAGCCGAAAAGCGTGGCATTTATTGTTGAGCAGGACTGTATTGGCTGCGCCAAATGTCTTGCTGTCTGCCCGGTCGATGCCATTTCAGGGGCTGCAAAATTCATGCATACAATCATTACTTCAGAATGTACCGGCTGTGAACTTTGTATAACGCCATGCCCGGTGGACTGCATTATTATGAAGCCGGCGCCAATCTATACCAATAAGTCATCGACTCTGAAAACGGCACAGGCGCAATTGGCAAAGCGACGTTATGATGCCCGCTGTTTACGCAAGGAAAATGAAAATGTTGAAAAAGCCGAGCGGGCAAGGAAGCAAAAAGAAGCTTTAATAAAGAAGCAGGCATCCAGTATGCAGCAGCAATAATTCACAGACTACAGTTTAAAGCTGTAGAGCTTCAAATCTAATCTGACAATGCAGATATATGATTCAACCCTCTTGGGGTATAAATAAATTCGTGTAACCGCTTATTTTCAGATCCGTAGAATACGGCCATGTAAGGAGAGAAAATGAGCGACCTGATTAAAGACCCTGAATTAATTTCAGCCATGCAAGCATTAGGGTGCGGCTTGAAATCCCCCGATTTGGCCAAGCTGAGCCGAGAGTTGTTAAAGATCACCGTGGAAGCCTCACTGAATGCTGAATGGATGGGCATATAGGTTATGAGAAACCTTCGCCAGACGGTTATAACACCGGCCACAGCCGCCATGGCTACCACCGCAAAACCCTAAAAGGCGAGCCTGGTGCGATTGAGATTGAAACCCCGCGCGCTTGTAACGGCAGCTTCGAGCCTGTTTTTGTTGCAAAAAATCAAACGCGGCTGACCAGGTTCGATGATCAAATCCTGTTGCTCAACCCTTTACTAACAATATCTGAAGCTTTGAACTTTCTGCTATGTGCCATCAAGAGACCGTCATATAAATCTTTTGTACGGCTGGCCTTCCCGATAGCGGGCATTCAACGCCGCACTTTCCGGCGGCAATGGAGCTAAGCGGAATCGCCATCCGAATGTAGCTCATTGTTATGCATGCTTAAACCCCAACTTGTTTGACATGAAAGCATGCCTAAACAGTGGCGACGATAGCTTCTCGGATTGCTTTGTACAGTTGTATAACCGCTTTAAAAACGTTAACACCTTATAACGCTTGGTTCATACCTGCCCACCCACACCTTTAAACTTCTCAACAAAAGCGGCAATTTTTTGGAAAACGCTTTGTTTTTTGGTTAAGTATTGCGGATTAAGCGGGCTCATTTTAGGAAGAATTGCATTTAGCTCAGTGCCGTTTTCACTGGCATATTCACGTTTTAATGATGAAGTGATATAACGCTTGGCTGCCTCTGTATTCAGGTTTTCAGCACTAATTAATTCTTCTGCTTCACGTTGCTGTTCAGCTTGAGCATAGGTAAAGAAAGCATCAATAATACTGGCTTTGTCGAGAATGTTGTCCAAGTTGGTTTGGTTAATAAAATCAACCAGCAAACTTTCTTTGGCACGATTGCCAACGCTGGCACGAATTAAACGGCGTACTTCTGCAACCAATGCCGCTTTATCTTTAAGCTTTTTATTGTGTTCAAAAATCAATTCCAGAATGTAATCCAGATTAATCTCTTGTGATTTAAGCAGATCCACCTCAAAAACCACATCATCCCAATCAATGCTGGAGGCGTCTTTTTCGTTAGCGTTTTTTTCACGGCGAAGCCAATCGCGAATATCGTTATACGTTGAACGGTAATCTTGAATAGTTCGCTCGGCTGGTATCTTAATCGCTTGCATAGCGGCTAAGTCATCGTCATTTAGGTAGTGCTTAGCTTTAAACGCCTCTACAGCTGTAGGGTCGGTCATCTCTAAGCCTTGTAAGGCTTTTAATCCCGTGAATTCGTCGTAGTTTTGCAAAATATTGTCTACACGCAAATACTCACCAAATAATTTAGCGAAGTCTTTTTTATTTTTTTCTTTAACAATTTCATCAGGGTTAGGAAAGCGTTGCTGCAATTCCGACACCACGTCCAAGTAACCGCGTCGTGCTTCACCCGTTGCCACATCGGTAAAGCCTTCCATGTATTCTTTGTAGCTTTTCTCCAGCACCACGTTTTTGGTGTTCTTATCACCAAATAACGTAATGGCATCAATGGTGGCTTGCTCTAAATCGCGGAAAGTGACGATATTGCCAAACGTCTTGGTGGCATCATAAATGCGGTTAGTGCGTGAATAGGCTTGCAATAAGCCGTGGTAGCGCAGGTTTTTATCCACAAATAAGGTGTTCAACGTGGGCGCATCAAAGCCTTTTAAAAACATGCCCACTACAATAAGCAAATCAACTTCTTGATTTTTTACCCGCAGCGCAAGGTCGCGGTAATAATTTTGAAATTGTTTGCTATCAATGCCGTAATTGGATTTAAACAGCGCGTTATAGTCAGCAATCGCCGCGCTTAAAATCTCTTTAGCGCTGCTATCCATTGCGTTAAGTTCAAAGCTTTCATCAAGAATATCCCCTACAGCATCTTGTTCTTCATTGGCGGCAAAAGAGAAGATGGTGGCAATGTTAAGCGGCTTGCTACTGTCTTTCTGTAAATGCTTAAACGCTTCATAGTACAACTTGGCTGCATCCACACTGCTCACGGCAAACAGGGCATTAAAGCCTTTGCCATTGGCTTGCATGCGATGCGTTTTTTGCCTGAAGTTGTTTAAGATATACTGCGAAATTTCCCGAATACGGTCGGGGTGCAATAACGCTTGTTTGTTTTCTGCCGCAGTAAGTTTCTTCTCGTCTTGTTCAGCTTCAATCGCCTTAAACTGTGGACGTACATCGTTGTAGTCCACTTTAAACTTCAACACTTTTTCATCGCGAATGGCGTCGGTAATCACATAAGAATGCAATTCACGTCCAAACACGCTGGCAGTGGTTTCAGCGCCCAAGGCGTTTTGTGGAAAAATAGGCGTACCCGTAAAGCCAAACTGATAAAACTTTTTGAATTTTTTGCTTAAGTTTTTTTGTGCTTCGCCAAATTGCGAACGGTGCGCTTCATCAAAAATAAACACCACTTGCTTATTGTAAATGGGCAAGTCGCCTTCACTTTTCATCAAGTTATTCAGTTTTGGAATCGTGGTCACGATGATTTTATTGTCATCTTTATCCAGGTTACGCTTTAGCCCTGCGGTGCTGTCTGAACCATTAACGCTATCGGGCGAAAAGCGTTGATATTCTTTCATGGTCTGATAATCAAGGTCTTTACGGTCAACCACAAAAAAAACTTTATCAATAAAAGCCAGTTCGGTAGCCAAGCGCGCCGCTTTAAAACTGGTTAAGGTTTTACCCGAACCGGTGGTATGCCAAATAAAACCACCGCCCTCAATATTGCTCCAGTTTTTTGCTTGATACGCGCTGTTTATTTTCCACAAAATGCGCTCGGTCGCGGCAATTTGATAGGGGCGCATGACTAACAACGTATCGCTAACGTCAAACACCGAGTAATGCAACAGCACCTTTAATAAGGTGTTTTTCTGAAAAAACGTCGCGGTAAAATCTTTTAAGTCTTTTATCAAGGAGTTATCAGACTTCGCCCAATTCATGGTGAAATCAAAACTGTTTTTATCGCGTTTGGTGGTATTGGCAAAATAACGGCTATCCGTACCGTTTGAAATAACGAAAAGCTGCAAATATTTAAACAGTGAATTGTCTTTGTTAAAACTTTCTTTGCTATAGCGGTGTACCTGGTTAAAGGCTTCGCGAATGGCCACACCGCGCTTTTTCAGCTCGATTTGCACTAATGGCAAACCATTCACCAAAACGGTGACATCGTAGCGATTAGCCTGCGTGCCTTTTTGTTCAAACTGTTTAATCACCTGCACTTTGTTGCGGGCAATATTTTTCTTATCCAACAAGTAAATGTTCTGGATGTGCCCATCATCAAACACAAAATCGTGGATATAGTCGTCATGAATTTTACGGGTTTTGTCGATACTGTTATCGCTGGGCTTATCTAAATAGGCCTCAACAAAGTGCTGCCATTCACCCTCTAAAAACGGCACATTATTCAGGGCTTGCAACTGCACACGCACATTAGCCAACATTTTGTCTGAGGTATTTAAATCGGCCAGATAGTCATAACCCTGGTTTTCCAAGTCGGCGATAAACTCACGCTCTAAATCGTATTCACTTTGGTAGGCTTCATTGACCTGCGAACACTTGGTGAAATTATCCAGAACGATAAAGTTATTCGATTCTGCAATGGGCGTAGTGTAATGAATCATTTTTTTACCTGGTGCCAAAATGGATCATTATGGCTATTAGCAATCTGAGGTGGCTGGGTTACGGAGCATTAGAGCGGTGGGGAATTATAAATGGGTTTCAAGCCAAACTCACTCTCCATAGTGTGATTTTGCTCTGACAATTAATACCACACAGCGCTCCTGCTCAATACGATAGACAATACGATCTTGAAAGCTCAAACGCACTGAATAGTAGCCAGTCAAGTCACCAAGAAGCGGCTTGCCAGCCTGTGGGACAATAGCAATCTTATTTCGCAAAATATCTTTTAGTTTGGTTTTTAGCTTGGGTGTCAGCTTGGCAATGTCCTTTTGCGCTTGCCTCGTGAACGCAATCTGATAGCGTTCACAACTCACAAAGGCTCTCCGAAGACCTCTTCAAAACTTACGACATCACCCGCATCCGCTTGCTGAATGGATTCATCAAACTTCTGCTTAAAATCAGGCTGAGACAAAAGATGTAACGTTTCCTGTAAGCTTTCGTAGTCATCGGCAGACATAATGACTGCATTGCCGGATTTATGCTGAATCTCAATAATTTCGTGTCGCTGACTGGTCTGTTTAATAAGCTCAAAAAACGTTTTTCTTGCTTCAGTTGCGGTAATGGTCATCATGGTTTTTCCCTCATTTAATGTACCAGATAATGTACCATCACCGATAAGCTGAGTAAACTGAATTATTGGAAGCGTTGAGTTGCCGGGCAATATCCATTAACGACTTTCCCATGCTATGCCTCTTATTCTGCTTTGGGAAAGCTCAACAACAAGTCGCGATAATAGGCATATTGCTGTTGGCGCAAGGCAATTTCACGCGGCAAGCCTTCGGTGATGGAGTTCGTCAGCGCATCGAATTTATCCAAGGTGGCAACGATGCGGGCTTGTTCTACAGGGGGTGGAATGGGGATTAAAACTTTATTAAGTGCATCATACGAAATAAAAGGGTGAGATGCACTTTTAGCCATTGAGTTAAAGTCTTGTTTTAATAATTGATAATAAGCATATTTCGGATTTACAAAATCACTTATTAATTTACATATAACCCCATTGTAAGTTACAAAATGCTTTCCTTTCCCCCAATTTACAATTCCAGCATATGCACCAATATGACCAATTACAGGTGAATCTTCACTATTAAATTCATTATGAGTTCCCACAGTGCCATTACTACCATAAACAGGATATTCACCACCTAATGTTGGGATAGTATTCCCCATTCCATATTGAAATTTATAAACTTCCCCCAACGGCTTCCATTCAACTTCGCCTTCTTCAAAGGTTAACAACTGGTCGCGATAGTAGTTGTATTGTTTTTTCCGTGCTGTAAGCTCGGCTGTAAGCTCGGTGAATGCGTCCAAAATGCGGACAATTTCAGCTTGGATATTGAGGGGTGGGATGGGGATTTGAAACTTTCTAAATCCGTTCATATCCACAGCCGCGAAACTTGACATCGTGGTATTGTTTTTGCACCAATCATCTAATAAAAAGCAGTAATAGAAAAGAAATTTAATTTTAAATCTCTCTAAATATTCCGCTTTTAAACTTAAATTAGTAAATCTTTGATTAGACAAATATGGAACAGTAATTAAAGCGTGCTCACCTATCGTTGCTGATGTTGAAACAATGATTGAATTCGCTGGAAATAATTTTCCGCACTTGACCCAAGGCAATCGCGCTATGTTGCTTTCCCAAAGATTAATTCAGACCGGTAATCATCGTTGATAGCAGCGCGCATCTTGCGAAGACGCAAGCTATGCTTCGATGGCCCATTGTGTCGAATGACATTAA
>JAQURG010000081.1 GCA_028715725.1 Methylococcales bacterium | reverse complement strand
CAGCGGGTAAACGACGCGCTACTGATGGCCATTGGGAAGAGAAAACCGAATAAGGGCTTGTTATGGCGCAGTGATCGAGGTAGCCAATATGCGTCAGAAAGTCATCGGGCGCTATTAAAGGACTACGCTATCAAGCAGAGTATGAGCCGGAAAGGGAATTGCTGGGATAATGCGGTTTCAGAGAGCTTCTTTCATACCCTGAAAACAGAACTGATACACCATCAGACCTATCAAACCAGAGCAGAGGCTAAACAGGCAGTGTTTGAGTATATTGAAGTATTTTATCACCGGGAGCGACTGCATTCGGCCAATGGCTATTTGTCACCCGTAGACTACGAATTGCAGCAAAAAGCCGCTTAACCATGTGCCCGGAAAAGTGTTGACACATCATCCCATTACGATAAGAAAAAAGCGGACAGATTTTTGTAAAAACAGGAAAATAGTAATTCCAACATCAAATTTTTCCGCAAAAGAACCTGCCCGTATGAAATTAACACAATTGTTCTGCGATTGTGATGATTTTTGTCATATTTTCATCCCGAAGGGGCAAAAAATCAAATCACGAACAACGAAAAGAAATGCAATCGTCCTCACCGCATGAGTTTCAGCGAAATGATCACCTTTTCGTGTACCACCATCAATTCGGTTATCGAACCTTCAAGTGGTTTTATCAAAATCATGTCCGGAAGCGCTGCTCTTCATTTACGGGAGGCGGATTTATTGCCCTTAATTTATGTTCTTAAACCGAACTGAGGTTATAGTAGTACAGGATTTTGACAGGATCCAGAATCTTATCCGTTGAGAACAGAAGCGCATGACCTGCTTTGTCTTTTTGCCTGGCATGCAGCATGACGACTGGATGTTTCGCTTAAAGCGTTTACAATAGACGACTTGGCTGTACAGGTCGACGCCATCCTCCAGTGTGAAGAGACAGTCAAAACGCGCTTTCCCCGACACGATGTCGACTTTTCCATCGTATTTTTTGGGCGTCAGCACCCTTTATAGTAGATTGGCCGCTATCCGTTCGTGATTTTCGTGCAATTCTTGGTCGATTAATCGGGCGTTGAATCGAGCAAAATCAAAGACTCGACGGTACCAACGCGAAAAACGTTTTTCAGGCATATCGCTGTAGCGACTTGGATTTCGAAAGTTCGCCTTGCCTTGAAACAGTCAATACTGTAAACAACCCTACCAGAAAAAGTCTTTGCGGTTTTTTTTGTGCTGGACATTGAGGCTAAAACTGAGTTTACTATCTCTTCCATGAGCTGATGCCGGGGCTATTCGGTATCAGAACTATATCATTCCATAGTTTGCTCATGGTTCCAATCCATTAAAACTGTCCAAAGTATTGACATATGAAAAAGCTCGTAATTTACAATCATGGCAAAGACAGCATTCCCTGGGGCGAAAAAGCAATCGCTCTGGCGGAAGTTGCCAAACGGCATGACATTGCCTTCATAAGTCCTGATTATCAGGCCAGTAACGATCCTGACCTACGCGTTAAACAACTTCTCGCTATGGATTTGTCCGTTTACCAGGATATTATCCTGGTGGGTTCCAGCATGGGCGCTTATGTGGCAACGGTCGCATCAGAGGTCATCAAGCCAAAAGGATTGTTTTTAATGGCGCCTGCTTTCTTCTTGCCGGGGTATCAATGTTCAAGGTTTAAACCCCGCGTTGACCGCATCGAAGTATTTCATGGTTGGCAAGATGATGTTGTGCCACCTGAAAATAGCTGGCGATTTTGCAAGGAACATAGGGCCACATTGCATATGTTAGATGCTGACCATCGGTTGCTCAGTATCCTGCCGATTATGGCAGAGGCTTTTGATCGCTTTTTAAGCGCTGCATGAAGATACGTCTTAAAGTTCAACCTCGACGCCGACCGGGCAATGATCCGAACCGGTAATCTCGGGCAGAATAAAAGCCTGGCTGACTTTGCCCACCAGCGCCTGGCTAACTAATACGTAATCAATTCGCCAACCAAGGTTTTTTGCCCTGGCGCCGGCGCGGAAACTCCACCAACTGTAAGCAACGGTGTCCGGATGAAAATGCCTGAAGGTATCGACCAGTCCGGCATTGAGAAAACGGCTGAAGCCGTCGATTTCCACCTGAGTATAGCCGGACGATTTATTATAATTGGCTTTCGGGCGGGCGATATCGATTTCCCGGTGCGCGACATTAAAATCGCCGCAGGCAATCAGCGGCTTAAGGCTTTGCAATTTCTGACAATAGGCCAGAAATTCGCGGTCCCATGTTTGACGGTAATCCAGGCGGGCTAACGCCTCGCCCGAATTCGGCACATACACGTCGAGCAGGAAAAAGTTTTCGAATTCGGCGACAAGCACGCGGCCTTCCAGATCGTGCTCGGCAATGCCGATATTGCTGATAATTTGCAGCGGCTCCTTCCGGGATAAGATCGTGACGCCGGAATAACCCTTGCGTTCGGCACAGCAGGAATAAATCCGGTAGCCGCCGTCGATGCCTTCAAGCGCCTTGTCGATCTGTTCGGCCTGGGCCTTGGTTTCCTGCAGCAGGATGCAGTCGGCATCGAGCCTCGCCAGTGTTTCGGCAAAGCCTTTGCTTTGTACCGCGCGAATGCCGTTAACATTCCAGGAAATTATTTTCATGCGAAGATTCCGTTTGATGCGTTTTTTTAATGGAGAAAAAAATATCCCTTTTCTGTGATGCCCAGTTTATGGATGCTATTGCCTAAAGGGAAGTGGGCCGGTTTGAGTTCGAAGCGGACTTCAGACCCAAACTGGCTGCGGGAAAGGCATTATTCACGAGTGAAAAGCTCTAATTATCCTTTATCAAATTCCGGAATTAACTGACTTTGTAGTCATTTTCCAGTAATTTCGCATGAGCCGCCGCCAGCCTTGCAATAGGTATACGCGGCGCCGAACAGGAGACATAGTTCAGTTTGATATGATGGCAGAAGCGAATCGATTGCGGTTGTCCGCCTTGTTCGCCGCAGATGCCGATTGAAATATCAGGCCGGGTTTTACGTCCTGAATCAACAGTCATTTTCATTAATTGGCCAACACCCTTGGCATCCAGCACTTCAAACGGGTTGTCTTCAAGTAATCCGATTTCATTGTAAAGAGGTAGAAATTTGTTTTCCGCATCCTCGCGGGAAAATGAGAATGTCGCCTGGGTTAAATCATTAGTACCGAACGAGAAAAACTCAGCCACTTGAGCTAACTCTCCGGCACGGGTGCAAGCTCTTACGGTTTCTACCATGGTTCCGAACTTGAATTTCAGGGAAATGCCATAATGATTCTCGACTTCCTCTTGAATCTGGTTGACGAAGGCTTTTACTTTTTTCAATTCCTGCAGGGTGATAACCTGGGGCACCATGATTTCAGGAGAAATTGGAATACGCTGCTTTGCGCAGAGCGCCGCTGCCTCAAGAATCGACCGGATTTGCATCTGGTAAATTTCCGGGTACGACATGCCAAGGCGTACGCCTCTGTGACCCAGCATTGGGTTAACTTCGTACAATTCCTTGACTTTCTTCAGCATCAATTCTTTTTTAGCAATGGCTTTATTGATGACTTCTTCATTCAAATGATTAAACGGCGCCGGTAATGAAAACTGTTCTCCCAGAGTTTCCAGAGTGACCTGTTGCCCCTGGATTATGACTTTATATTGATTCAAAGCCCTGATTTCATCTTCCAGCTGGTGCTCACTGGGCAAAAATTCGTGCATCGGCGGGTCCAGCAACCGGACTGTGACAGGATACGGTGACATGGCTTCAAAAATTTGTTTAAAGTCATCACGCTGGATTGGAAATAATTTTTCCAACGCTTCTTTCCTGGCTTCTTTACTGTCAGCCAGAATCATGTCAATTACCAGCGGCAAACGATCTGACGCATTAAACATACGTTCGGTGCGGCATAAGCCAATTCCTGTTGCGCCGTAGCTAAGCGCCATGCGCGCGCGTTCCGGCGTATCCACATTGGCATGGACTTCCAATTCGGCAACTTCATCGGCCCAGGACAACAAGGTCTTCAATTCATCGGAAAACGAAGGTTCAATCGATGCGATTTTACCTAAATAGATGAGTCCGGTGCTGCCGTCAATGGTAATAATGTCGCCTTCGCGAATGTGCAGATCGCCGATAATAGCCTGGCGGGAGCGCACATCTATTTTTATGTCCTCAGCGCCGGCAATGCAGGCCTTGCCCATGCCTCTGGCAACTACGGCGGCATGCGAGGTCTTGCCGCCGCGGCTGGTCAAAATCCCCTGGGCTGCAAAAAAGCCATGAATATCCTCAGGTTTGGTTTCTTCCCTCAGTAAAATAACCAACTCTCCAGCGTGACCCATTAACTCGGCGGTATCGGCATCGAATACGCATTTACCAAAGGCGGCGCCCGGAGAAGCCGGTAAACCTTGAGCCACCGGCGGGGCTTTATTTTCAGGATCAAGTTGCGGATGCAACAATTGCTCCAGCAATTCGGGATTGATGCGCAACAAAGCCTGTTCCTTATTGATCAATCCTTCGGACACCATTTCCACAGATGTGCGCACCATTGCCGCCGCGTTCATTTTACCGTTACGCGTTTGCAGGCAGTACAATATGCCGCGTTCAATCGTATATTCATAATCCTGAACCTCCTTGTAATGCGATTCGAGTTTGTTACGCAAATCAACCAGTTGCTGATAGATATCCGGCATTTCATGGGCTAATTCCTGCACCGGTTTTGGTGTGCGAATACCGGCAACGACATCTTCACCTTGTGCATTAACCAGATATTCCCCATACATTTCATTAACGCCGGTGCCCGGATTGCGGGTAAAGCCGACACCGGTTGCGCAATCATTGCCCATATTGCCGAATACCATGGCGACCACATTAACGGCAGTACCGTTGGCCATTTTCGGCGTTATATGAAACTCGCGCCGGTAATCGACCGCTCGTTTTCCCATCCAGGAATTGAATACCGCTTTAATAGACAATTCCAGTTGTTCATAAACATCTTCAGGGAACGGTTTGCCGGTTTCTTCGTGGACAACCTGAAGGAACAGATCGCTGATCTGGCGCAGATGTTCGGCATCCAGGCCTACATCGGCTTTAATACCGGCATACTTTTTGACCGCGGCGAAATGCACATCGAATTTTTCATCATCAATGCCCAATGCAACTTTGCCGAATAACTGAATAAAGCGGCGGTAGGCATCGTAAGCAAACCGTGCATCGCCGGTCTGTTCAATCAATCCGGTCAGGGTTTGGGCGTTCAACCCCAGATTCAGAATGGTATCCATCATGCCGGGCATTGAGATAGCCGAACCGGAACGCACCGACACGAGCAGGGGATTGTGGCTATCACCAAAGCGTTTGCCTGAGAGCGCTTCAACCTCGGCGATATGCGCTTTAACGTCTTCCAGTAAACCTTCGGGCAATTGATGGTTTTCAAGATAATCCAGACAGGCTTTGGTCGTGATGACGAATCCGGGCGGCACGTTGAGACCGATCTGGGTCATTTCACATAGATTAGCGCCTTTACCACCCAGTAGAACCTTACTTTTTCCATCGCCTTTTTGAAATGAATAAATATATTTTTCAGTCATGATCGGCCTCAAAGTAATTAGATAAAGGCAATCTTATCACTATCTAACTCTAACACCCATATTTTGCCTTCAAGATTAACAGTCATCAGGTAGCACGCAGCCAGATCATCCCATTGAATGATAATATCCGGCAGTATTCCAACGGCAGTTTCACCTTGTATTTCGAAAAGCTCGGGCTTAGCCAAAAGCTTCTCCTCGTGTATTTAGTCAAATTCCGATTCTTGCTGAACATATCCTGATCGATTTCATGTATAACCTGCTAATAATACAGCCGGAGCCTGGCGAAGCTAATCGCCAACCATCCTTAAAGTTCAGCGGCTAAACCACATCCCACGCAAGAGCTTGGGAAGTTATTAAAAATCTGTAAAATAGCGCTTTTATTTTAAATTCCAATTCATCATGCGTACCACTCAATTCCCTCTTAATACCGTTAAAGAAACTCCTGCTGATGCTGAAATAGCAAGTCATCAATTGATGATACGCGCCGGACTCATCCGTAAACTCGCCGCCGGCCTTTATAGCTGGCTGCCGCTCGGTCTGCGGGTGCTGCGGAAAGTGGAAAAAATCACGCGGGAAGAAATGGAAAAAGCAGGGGCTCTCGAAGTCCTGATGCCGGCTCTGCAACCGGCTGAACTCTGGCAGGAAACAGGCCGCTGGGAGCAATACGGCCCGGAACTGGCGCGGCTAAAAGACCGTCATGACCGTGATTTTTGCTTAGGTCCCACGCACGAGGAAATCATTACCGATCTGGCGCGTAATGAACTAAAAAGCTATAAACAATTGCCTATTACTTATTATCAGGTGCAAACCAAATTCCGCGATGAAATCCGCCCCCGTTTCGGCGTCATGCGTTCGCGCGAATTTATTATGAAAGATGCCTATTCCTTTCACCTGAATCAAGATTCATTGCAGCTTACCTACGATGTCATGTATCAGGCATATAGCAATATATTCAATCACTTAGCATTAAAATTCCGTGCGGTTATCGCTGACTCGGGTTCAATTGGCGGCGCCATATCCCATGAATTTCATGTGCTGGCGGATTCGGGCGAAGATGCGATCGCGTTTTCGACCGTCAGCGATTATGCTGCAAATGTTGAAAAAGCTGAAGCTGTCATGCCGGCCGGCACTCGCGGTGCGGCGACGGCTGATTTGGCTTTAATTGATACGCCTGATCAACACAGCATCGAAGATATCAGTAGTTTTTTAAATATTCCGGCCAGTCTTTGTCTTAAGACCTTGATTGTCAAAGGTGAAGAAGACAGCCTGGTGGCTTTATTATTAAGAGGCGATCATGAACTGAATAAAATCAAGGCGGAGAAAATTGACGGCGTTGCCTCCCCACTGGAGTTTGCCGGTGAAGAAGATGTCATCCGCGTTTGCAATTGCAAACCCGGTTCAATAGGCCCGATAGGTTTGACTATCCATATCATTGCAGACCGTAGTGTGGTGCTGATGTCTGATTTTGTCTGTGGCGCTAACCAGGATGGCAAGCATTACCAGGGCGTCAATTGGGAGCGTGATTTACCCGTGCCGGTACAAATAGAAGACATCCGCGCAGTGGTTGAAGGCGATGCCAGCCCGGACGGTTTGGGTAAACTCACGCTGGCGCGCGGCATCGAAGTCGGCCATATTTTCCAGTTGGGAACAAAATACAGCGCGGCCATGAAAGCGGGGGTTATTAATGAAGGCGGTAAAAACCAGATTATGCTGATGGGCTGTTACGGCATCGGTATTTCCCGCGTCGTTGCCGCCGCTATTGAACAAAACCATGATAATAAAGGCATTATCTGGCCTGCCAATCTTGCCCCGTTTCAGGTCGCCCTCTGCCCGATGAATATGCACAAGTCAGAACGTTTGAAAGCGGCGGCAGAACAGCTCTATCAGGATTTGCTGGCTGCCGGCATTGATGTGCTGTTTGACGACAGAAAAGTCCGTGCCGGTTTTATGTTTTCTGATATGGAGCTGATCGGTATTCCGCATTGTATCGTTTTGGGCGACCGCGGTCTGGATACCGGCACGGTGGAATATAAATCGAGAACAGCGCAGGAAAACGAAGAAATTCCTGCTGCTGATATTATTGCCTTTCTCAAGGCAAAACTGAACGGGTAAAACAAAAGAAAACAACATCAAAACAAAGTCAATAAGCATAGGGGTTATGAGCAATCTTAACCCCTATTTTGTTTCTTTTGATTGCCTATGTTTGATGTTTTTTTTACACCTAAATTACACTGTTACTAAGTCGGGGTGTAGTTTAACCCCTGTAAGGTGTAACTATTTTACTATTTGGGGTGTAAAGTGAAGATATCTATTGAAAAACGTGCTATTGCCGGTGGTAAGCAACCATTGAGATTAGTTTATTATTTTGGCAGTAGGACAGACAGTAACGGGAAAGTAACCCATCAACGGAAAATTGAAACTCTTGATCTGTTTTTGTACGCCAAGCCAACAACATCTATTGAAAGGGAGCATAACAGAGAGGTAAATAAACAGGCTGAATCAATCGAGGCCAAACGTACAGTTGAGCACTTTTCAGGTAAGCATGGCTTCAAAACAACAGTCAAGAGTAAGGCAGATTTTATAATTTACCTGGACATTATTCTTGAAGAAAAGCGGAAAACCACCAGGGAGGCAGCTGTAAAGGTTGCGGAATGTTCATTCAATCAGTTCAAGAAGTATGCCCGGCTATATTGCCATTCGAGCAATTATCAAAAGATTTCATTAACGGGTTTGCAGATTACCTGAAGGAATTAAAACACAAGACGACCAATCATTAAGCCCGAATACACAAAGAACCTACCTTGGTAGGGTAATGCAAGCTATTGGTCGTGCTGTTAAAGATGGTTATCTATTAAGAGCTTATCCGTAAATAATATTAGGCTGGTTTTGCCGTTTGATCTTACGAAAAACGATGACAGCGGCAGCCAGCATCAATAGACCTGGATAACTCCGGTTCATTTTTTCATAGCGGACCCGTATTT
>JAQURG010000080.1 GCA_028715725.1 Methylococcales bacterium | reverse complement strand
GGCCGTCGCTATCTCATGGTACTCGCGACCCTCTTGCAGGTGCGCCATACCCAGAAATCGAACGCGTGTTCGTGGATGCGGCTCCGTTTTCGCTAGCGCATGAAAATCATGCGCCTGCAACGTTTCGGGTAATTGTCTTGGTCGTGCGATGGCGGCCCCCGTCTTTAGGCTTTAATTTAAAGTTTAATTATAACCGTAGATTGTTAATATTAAAACTTGTTGAATTTGGTATTAGTGCCGCGCATTGATCCTCGGTAAGAAAGTCAACGGGAGCACTTTTGTCAACGTTACCGCTCTTTTGTCGGTAATGGCGCAAAGTACGCCACAAGGCGGTTTTGCTACAGTTCGGCGCGAACTGTATCTGACGGACGATATCGGCAACGCGGTGTTGTAATTTGAGTGAGCGCGATTCAAGGAACGCAAAGTAATTCTGACCCTGCTGAAGCTTGACCGCATTTTGCTGGAATTCGTCGATTTGCTGATCAACTTGAGCTGGCTTTGCGGATTTGACATTCAGCAAGCCATCAATCAAAGTAACTTTCTGACTGTCGTTCAGCTTTGCATCAGCGACGATAGTCCTGATTTCTGACAGTGTTTTTTGAACATTTTGCCTAAACTGCTCAACAAGCGTGGCAAATGACTGGTTGCGTTGGTCGCGCGCTCGGAAATAAACTTCCTTTTGTTGTTTCTCGGCGGCATTGGCGGCTGCTTGCAGGCGCTTAACATGGTATCTATCAAGAGATCGTTCAGCTTGAAAGTCTGATATACGATAAAGGCAATCAGGTGCAGGAAGCGGTCTTCGTCCGCACGGCGTGAGACCTGTGGAATATGGGACTTGATCACAGAATAGGCATAATAGCGGATGCACTCATAGCTCAAATACAGGCGGTGCACTACCGACGATAGATCAAGATAGAGTGTCTGCACGGTATCTAAGTCTGCCAGATTTGCTTTGATTTTCGCTGGCCGGATGGATTGAGGCGGCTTCTTTAGCAATGTGAGACGGTATCTCCCCCTCTTCGGTTCCGCTGATGGGCTCTTTTTCCAGCAAATTATCGAGATGGGTACGTTGATTTTCGGTGAGGCAGTCGTCAGTGATTTCGCTGAGTGTGCGTTGGTGGCGATTGAGAGCTGCGATGATTAGGTCAGCCAGCAGATTGTAGCTTGGGATCGCAATTTTCTTAACTGTCAGCACCTGAATGATTTCCAACAGAACCAGCTTGGGCCGGAACTAGACTTTGATCAGCGCTGCAATCTCGTCGGCAGTGATAATCTTCGCGGCTTCGTCGAACGGGCTATAGCCGAAATAGTTCAGGATGACACGCTGATTGCGAAAACACGTTATCGATCATAGGCCTCCCTATGAACCTCGACTGGGTTCAGGCCAATTTGGCGTGCAACATACTCGATATCCGCTTGGCGAAATTGTCGTACAAAGAATTTATGTCGAGCCTTGAAATAGCCTGCCGCCACCGGAAAGCAAATTTTATTCGTAGGGGTACGCAAGGTAACTACCGACTCTTTGAGTATCAACGGCAAGGAAAAAAACCGCTTACGCTCTGCGCTGTTGAACACCGGCGCCTCCTCCAGAGTGTTGAAAATTTTCATTCTTGCCATGCGTCTAATCCTTCAGATAAAAAATACGGAGATTTTATCTATACTTTAAACGATCATTTATACGATAAGAAAAATTAGACAAAAAATGCTTGATATTTCTATCACTATGCGTATCTTAAAAGCCGAAACTAACTGTATTCATCGAATGGCATAGCTATGGCGTCAACAGCGCCTCCTCTGAGCGCAAAACAGTTGCTTATCTGCGTGTATCGACGCTTGATCAGGGGCTTGAGAGAAACAAGACGGATATCTTGCACTTCGCCAACCATCATGATCCAGGTAAGGTGAATTTTGTAGAAGAGATTGCCTCTGGTAAAAAACCCTGGCGGGATCGGCAAATCGCACAGGTGCTTGAGGAATTGCGGAACGGTGACGCTATTATTGTGGCCGAGCTTTCGAAACTGGGTCTCAGTATGCTCGAATGTATGGAGATTCTGGCGCTCGCTACACGTAAAAGTATTCGAGTCTATTCGGTAAAGGGAAGTTGGCAACTGGATAACAGCATTCAAAGCAAGATCATTGCCCTGGCGTTCTCGATGGCGGCAGAGATCGAGCGCGACCTGATTTCACAACGAACCAGGGAAGAGTTACACTTCAAAAAGGAACAGGGTCTTACGCTCGGTCGGCCTAAAGGACCGGGTAAAAGCAAGCTGGATGTTTTTCGTCCGGAAATTGAAAACCTATTGGCAAACGGAGCAACGCAGAGGTTTATCGCACAACGTTACCACACTGCAGAAGCAAATCACCACAACTGGCTCAAGAAGAATGGGATAAAGACAGTTAATGCCCATCCGTCATCGTGAGCGAACGGATTAACTCAAGAAGAGTTTTGATGTTGAGAAATTATGCCTATATGGGTATAATATGATGCATCGATTTACTTGTAAAAAACTACTTTGGATAGGCTCCGCCAAGAAGGATTTAATGGCTATGCCGCCCGCTGTAAAAGACACTTTTGGTTAGGCGCTACATCAAGCCCAAACCGGAAAAAAACACGCACAACCCAAGCCATTAAACGGGTTTGGTTCAGCGGTGTTCTCGAGGTAGTTGAAGACTCCGGCGGCGGCACGTTCCGCGCCGTATATACGGGCAAATTCAGTGATGCGGTTCATATCCTACATTGCTTTCAGAAGAAATCAAAGCACGGCATTGCAACACCAAAGCCTGACATGGATGTTATTCGGGAGCGATTTAAGGTAGCTGAATTGCACTTCAAAGGGGAACAACGGCAATGAACGAAATTGAAGAAAGCACAGGTAATGTCCATGCCGATTTAGGTATGGATGACGCCGATGAAATGATTGTGAAAGCGCAGCTTGCAACCAAGATAGGCGAAATCATTAATAGTCGAAAATTGAGCCAACAGCAAGCCGCTGAAGTTTTGGGTATTACTCAGCCGAAATTATCCAAAATGCTGCGCGGTCAGTTTTGCGGTATCAGTGAATCAAAAATGCTCTATTGTCTGGCTCGTCTTGGCCGTGATGTGCGAATCATTGTTGGCCCTGATCGTCATGCGGCTTCGGTCGGACATATAACTGTCGTATTCTCCGGTTAAGCGGTATCAGTTTTTTTCTGGCGTATTTCGCTATCACGAAAATGGGGATGTGAGAACGGTAGAAGTTTGGGCCTTGTTACCCTCAAAATCCTATGAAACAAATCTGTGGGTTGTTTAAACTCACCCTATATTGCCTCGATGTCGCTTATTTGTACGATAGCGCTCGGCCAGATTGCTTATATCCGCCTCAGGTATCAGCGCTTCTGCTTTTTCAAGTTTAAACAGCCGAAGCAAGCCGGTTTTTCTTAATAAAAATTGTAATCCTCTTTTCTGATACAACCGGATGAGGACGGTCGCTGCGTATATAATCGCTTCAGCCAGCCAACTTGAAGGTCCTGCCTTTATTTCATTTTGCAGGTCAACAATCAGGCCTTTAATTTTTTTGCTGCCTTCGTGGACCTTGACCGGCTGGATATTTTTGGCAATCAGGTGATTAATGGCCGAGCACCAATAGCCTGGCAATATACCGCCGCACAGCCGCCCAACAAGTCGATCTTGACGGACAGCTTGTCTTCATTGCCGTCTTGGCTGAGTTCGCCAAACTGGGCGGCTTCCAGCAGTTCGGAATTTTCCAGATCGACGGCATACACTGCGAAGGATTGGCCGAGCCGAAATATTGATTGACCGTTTCCATGTCGGTAGTCGCAAAAGCTACTTTTAATGCGTTTTCCATGAGTCTCCTTTTCTCGGTAGATTGCACAATATGCATGCATCTGGTTAATGACATGGCAGCGCTTGGTCGGTAAGCCCGGACAGTTCGCTGGCCGGTTTTTGGCCATAGATTGAATGGTAAACCGGGATTTCTTCGTGTGAATAATTGATGACCAGATAAGCCAGATCAAACAGCGTCTGCCGGGAGCCGCGATAGCCGATCCAGGTTTTCTGGTAACCGCCGATAATGTCGTATTACGGAAACCCGGCTCTTAAAATAGGCGCGCCCAAGCGATCGGCGGTATCGACAGCATGGGAATTGCCGATGACCAGTTGCGCTTTATTCGCTTTGCCGATCAATTCCATATCTTCAAGGTCGCCTATTTTGATACTGACGACCGGAATCCGCGCCAGCAACGGCATGTTGCAGGAAGTGACGGCGGCAATGGCAATCCGTAACTGACCCAGCATGAAATGCGTATCCAGCATCGCATTCTGTAACTGCGAGCGCTGCCGTTCAATACGCTCAGGCACTTTTTTGCCGCTAATTTCAGCCAATGCGCATATCAGCGCATCATTGGCTTTCAAGCCGTAAAGATGATCAAGAGCATAGGTCGGCACGCCGGTTTTTTCTTCCAGCAATTGCGCAGCTTTGCCAAGCGACGTGCCGATAACCACGGTCACCAGTGCATCGCCCAGTGTCGCCATTTCTGACAGCGGGGTGCCGCCTATCGTCACCGGACTGAAATCCTCATCGGTGAGACAGCCGTCCAGCGAATCGGTGATATCGGGGACAAAAACAGGCCTGAGCTGGAACTGTTCAAAAATATCCCGCAGCGTTTTGATGTCGCCGGGTGTCAGCATGTAACCGGCCAGGACATTGACCTGACGTCTGCGCTTGCCCGAAAAGGTTCCCGCTTCCTTGGCATCCGGCACTAGCGCACGGATTATCTCGATGAGGGTCGCCGCATAGCCGGTCTCGACACTGCCGGTAAAATCGGGGGTATTGACCGCGACGACAGCAACATCGGCAAATTCCGGATTGGCTTCTCTAAATTCCCTGACATTTCTCTGCAC
The DNA here is from genome assembly GCA_028715725.1 of Methylococcales bacterium. GTDB lineage: Bacteria > Pseudomonadota > Gammaproteobacteria > Methylococcales > Methylomonadaceae > JAGXGJ01. The sequence goes on along the minus strand of JAQURG010000080.1, from coordinate 3,793 downwards.
ATCGCAGCTTTGCGTCTCCGCCAGGCCGGTTGTCAAAATGGTAATCAGCGCCGGTCGGGATTTTTCGGCAATAGTTCTGATGCCCTCACGCACATTTTCATCCTCGCCCATCACCGAACTGCCCTGATCCATCGCCGTGCTTTGCAAGGGAATGGGTTCCCTGAAGTGGCGTACAAAAAATACTTTGGCAAATGCGGTACAGCCTTGTGAGCCGTGCAGCATCGGCATCGGTATCGGCATCGGGCGATTAAAACCGAGCGTCGCCAGCGAGCCGCCTATCGGCTGGCTGGCTTTCAGCGGATTGACTGATAGCGCCTTGTTTCTTTTCAGGATGTCAGCCATTTGCCATCTCCTGTTGTAGGGTGGGCAGGTTTTTTTGCCCACCGGAATGCATAGCTGATTTCCAGGGTGCCAGAGCCCTGACCGCCTCCCACACTGGGCTTTCAATCGTCAGTGCCAGTTGGCGCACCAGTTCCAGCATGCCCTGATAGCTTTCATAACCGAATTCACGCTCCTGATTGATATCCAGAAACGGAACTTTAGCTTTTAACGCTGTGTATATATTACGGCCTCCGGCGATCAGAATATCGGCCTTGTAATCATGCACGATTTTCAGCAACGCTCTGGGACTGCCGTCGTCGATCATTACAGTATCCTCGCCCATCAGTTCGCGAATTCTGGCCTTGTCCTCTTCAGTGGATTTCTTGGTGCCGGTAGCAACCACCACCATGCCCAAATCCTGCAGCGCGGAAATCACCGACCAGCTTTTTACGCCGTCGATAAACAGCAATACCCGTTTGCCTTTCAGTCGGACTTTCCACGGCTCCAGTTCTTTTCTGATCCGGGTTTCCTCATGCAGTATCAGCGCCTCGGTACGTTCGGTTAAATCCGCATCGTTGAGTGCTTTGGCGAAATCCCTCAATGCCTGACTGGTATCGGTAATGCCGTAAAAGCTGCCTTCAAACCAAGGCGTACCGTATTGTTGCTGTAACTTGCGGGCGACATTGACCATCGCTTTCGAGCACACCATCATATTGACTTCCGCCTTGTGCATGGTTTGCACTTCACGGAAGCGCGCATCGCCCGACAGCGTACACAATACGCGCAAGGTCAGTTCATCCAGCAACGGCAAGACATGCCAGGATTCACCGGCAATGTTGTATTCCCCGACCATATTGACATCGTGCACCTCGATGTCCTGGCGTTGTAGCGGCAATGGATCCGCATCGCGCGTGCCGATGACGTATTTGACCATCGCATCGCCCGCAATCCGGTTACCCATATTTTTGGTGCCGTAAAATCCCGCGCTGTCGATTGGCACGATCAGAACTCCCCAGCACTCCTAAACTGATTTGCATACGGCGTTAATATCATCACCCACTAAAGCAGGAACACAGGTGTTGTAGATAATACAGCGGGCGGCGAGTAAGTCTCAATTGCCTGCTTGATGGCATAGAACAGGCGCTTTTCCGAGCGCCCATGACTATATATCCTGTTCAGTCAGGTCAGTCGTCATGCCAACGCGGTATAAATCCGCCGGTAGACCGCGTGCCCCGGCTATCCCAGGAACTGCCCGCACAGGCGATAGACCCGTGAACGATATGTGCGACATCTGCAATAGGCAGCAAGGCAATCTGGGCCCCGTCAAAAGCACAACCGCCCGAAGCCCCGTGTTTGGATTTGGCGCAACCGAACTTTTCTTTTTTATTATGCTCACAGGCTGGTTCATCCAGTAGCGCGGCAATATCTTTTGTTGATTTCATGGTAGCTTAGACCCAATGGCTTCGTTTAATGTGATATATGCAAGCGTTGTGCCATTTTTTATTTCTTTGAATTTACTAGAGTAATTGGGGAAATTTTTGTAGGAAAGCTGACAATGCTGATTGTTGGATGTAACAAGCAGGCTTGCTGGCGAGATATTGGCAGCGTTAGACACTCACCCAGTTGATAAGCATTTTTCAGCAGCTCAAGGGCAATCTAGTTAAGAATATTTTTACTTTACCGATTATAGTATTTCAGATACATCAATAGGGTACTTCACTATTTTTTAGCAATGGATTGTTAGCAAGCGGTTATTCATAGCGTATAATTGCTGTTATTTCATACATTGATTTACACGGCGAATATGAGCATTACACTTTCTAACAGAGTCAAAGCAGTTAAACCTTCACCTACCTTGGCGATTACCGCCAGAGCCGCTCAAATGCGCGCTGCCGGCAAAGATATTGTCGGCCTTGGTGCAGGCGAACCCGACTTTGATACCCCCGATCACATCAAAGCCGCAGCGGTAAAAGCTATGGATAGCGGTTTTACAAAATATACCGCCGTAGACGGTATTGCCAGCCTGAAAAAAGCCATTATCACCAAGTTTAAAAATGATAACGGACTTGACTACGAACCCAAACAGATCCTGGTCTCCTGCGGCGGTAAACAAAGCTCTTATAATCTGACTCAGGCCATGATCAACCCGGGCGATGAAGTCATCATTCCTGCGCCATTTTGGGTTTCCTATCCTGATATGGTGTTATTGGCCGATGGCGTACCGGTTATTATTGAAACCACACAGGCTCAGCAGTTTAAAATTACACCTGGACAACTACGCGCAGTGATTACCGATAAAACCCGGTTAATTTTTATTAATAGTCCATCCAATCCATCAGGCGTCGCGTATTCGTTAGAGGAATTAAAAGCCTTGGGTGACGTGCTTGTTGATTTCCCGAATATTATTATCGCCACCGATGATATGTATGAACATATCCTTTGGAATCAAGGCTCGTTTGTTAACATTCTAAATGCACACCCTGAATTTTACGATCGTACAGTGGTCATGAATGGTGTGTCAAAAGCTTATTCTATGACAGGATGGCGTATCGGTTATGCCGCAGGGCCTGCCGATTTGATTGAAGCCATGTGTACGATTCAGTCGCAAAGCACATCCAATCCGACCTCTATTTCACAATATGCCGCTGAAGCAGCTTTAACAGGCGACCAAAGCTTTATCACCAACATGTGTGTTGAATTTAAAAAACGCCATGATTATGTGGTGGACGAACTCAACAGTATTGACGGGGTTGAGTGTTTAGAGACTGACGGCACTTTTTATGTATTCCCCAATGTGGAGAAACTGATTGCCCGTCTGGATGGCATCAACAATGACCTTGAATTTTCCGATTATTTAATCGAAAAAGCAGGGGTTGCGCTGGTTCCCGGCTCTGCATTCGGTACCGAAGGTCATATCAGAATTTCGATTGCTACCAGCATGGCTAATCTGCAAAAGGCTATGGAGCGGATCAGGAAAGCGATTTAAGCTTTTGTTGATTGATATCCTTTAGCATTTTCATAATTGTACCTTACGTATTTGTTGGGTTAACGGTAAAGCTGCTAGCCCAACACATTAAATTTTTCCTCGCGGGGTTTGGGGTCTGCTATGTGTTATATGAATCAGACCCGTATTGTCTTGAAAAAGAAGCACCCGGAACTGGACGAATTCTTAAAATAAACGTCGTTGAAAACGCTATCGGAGAATTGACTTGATTTTCGCCAGTTATACCGGAGATACCGTTAAGGTTATTTACGATGATGACTTTGTTTCAACGGATGCCATAATCGCCCGCATAGAAAGTAAGGGGTGCCAATTCTAACGCGAGACATTATTAAGGGTCTAGCCTTATTCCATTTCTAATTCTGAAGTGAATCTATAATCCATGGCCAGGCGACGATCGAATGGACTCTGTTATGGTCGCTTTCAAGGGTTCGCAAGTTGACTTCCAAGTGCTCCTCCAGGGCTTCGATA
>JAQURG010000079.1 GCA_028715725.1 Methylococcales bacterium | reverse complement strand
ATCGCAAACTAATTGTGTTAATTTCATGATAGGCCGGGGCTTGTAGGAAAAAGATGGAGGTCGGAATCACTATTTTCCTGGCTTTACAAAAACCTGCCACTTTTCTTATCCCGAACTGAGGTTAATTAATGCTGACATCGACTTAGAAAAGTCACACTGCTTCCCCCGGTTTTGCATGCTCTCTAGAAGATACCGTTCATCATGCGTCGCAGGCTAACTTTGCGAGGCCGACCGCCAGGTTTGGCGGCCGGTAGCAGAGGTTTGAGAATGTGCCAGGCACCTTGGCTTAATCAGATGGAGTGCGTTTGGGTTTGTTCTTGCGGGATTTGCGACTCATCGGCTCAATAAAAAATCGAGCGGTTTCTCAATTTACTGGCTTCAATATTACTTCCAAACAGTCTCTAAGGAAAGGGTGCGTTACTGTAGATTGGCCCAAATCCCTGCCTTTTTGAAGGTCGCCAAATACGGCCCGAGCACATGGGTTGGGCTTGTTCATTTCGTCACATTGCGTATCACTAATGGCATTCTTGAAGGTATCAATAGCAAGATTCAGCTCGCTAAACGGCGAGCCGGAGGCTATCGCAACATCAACAATTTCATCAATATGATTTACTTCGTTTGTGGAAAGTTAAAATTCGATTACCCACTGTATTTCACATAGAGCCAATAAATTTAACCTTGCTGTAATAGCGGTCGGCTGCCGGATAGCGTACGGAAGCCTTTTTCAAGGCAGGAGCAACCTATGTCGGACATAGAGATCCACTCGGCTCTTGTCTTCAACCTCCACGGTTTGCCCGGCATCAATGGCATAGCCTGTGTTGGCGTTCAAAGCCATGCGCGAAATAAGCGAAATCTCCAGGCCTTTTTCAGCGTTGCCTGCCTGGCCAGGGTAAAAGTAGCCCAGCCCTCTGTGTGCTGCCCGCTTTTTTTCATAAAACGGGCATCCATGGCGGCTCTCCGTTCGTGATCTTCGGGCCATTCATGAGCCCTTAATCGGGCATTGAATTGAGCAAAATCAAAGATTCGACGGTACCCACGCGGAAAACGTTTTTCAGGCATTTCGCTGTAGCGGCTTGGATTACGAAAACTCGCCTTGCCTTGAAACAGTGTTAACACTGAAAACAACCCTATCAGAAAAAGTCTTTGTGGCTTTTTTACGCTGGACATTGCGGCTAAAACTGAGTTTACTATCGCTTCCATGAGCTGATTTTTGGGGTTGTTCGATGTCAGAAACCGCATTATCCCAGCGTTAGCTCATGGTTCTACTCCATTAAAACTGTCCGAAGTATTGGTAAAAATAACGTGGAAAAATTGCCCGCAACACTTTATCGAGCTGCACAAGTCAGGGAACTTGACCGTATCGCTATCCGGGAGAGAAACATAAAAGGCTATGAATTAATGTGCAGAGCCGGTCATGAGGTTTTTCAGTGTCTCAGAAATGAATGGCCCGATGCCCAATCGATAGCGGTTTTTTGCGGTTCCGGTAATAATGCGGGTGATGGCTATATCATTGCCGGACTGGCCCGCGAAGCTGGATTGCAAGTGACTGTCTACAGTCTTGCAGATCCTTCGAATATAAAAGGTGATGCACTTACGGCATATCTGAAATACAGGGAGGCGAACGGACCGGTTGTTACCTTTCAGGCCGGACAGACAATTGAGGCCGAGGTAATTGTTGATGCTTTGCTAGGGACTGGCCTGGATCGGCCGGTAACAGGGCTTTATGCAAGCGCTATTCTGGCCATCAATCAATCAAATGCCCATGTGGTGGCTGTGGACAGTCCTTCAGGCTTGAATGCCGATACAGGCAGTGTAATGGGGTATGCGGTAAAAGCAGATTGTACGGTTACTTTTATAGGCTTGAAGCAAGGCTTGTTTACCGGATACGCAGCCGAGTATTGCGGGGAACTTTTTTATGCTTCGCTAGCCGTGCCGGATGATATTTTTCAACAGGTTGCGCCGTCAGCAATTCGGGTTGTTAAAAAACCGTTACCGCGTCGTGATCGTTGCGCGCATAAAGGCAATTATGGGCATGTGCTGATAATCGGCGGTGATCGGGGTTATTCCGGCGCTGCCAGGCTGGCCGGTGAGGCCGCGCTGCGGGTAGGCGCAGGATTAGTCAGTGTGGCGACAAGGTCGGAACATGCCGCATTAATGAATCTGAGCCGCCCGGAGTTAATGTGTCATGGTGTGGAAACGGCCGGGCAATTGGCAATATTGTTGGAAAAAGCCAGCGTTGTTGTGATAGGGCCGGGTTTGGGGCAAAGCGATTGGGCTAAAGAACTGTTTATTGCTGCGATAAACGCTCAAAAAAAAATGGTAGTAGACGCAGATGGGCTGAATTTATTAGCCAAATCACCTGTAGCCAATTCTGACTGGATTTTAACGCCGCATCCTGGTGAAGCGGCCCGGCTATTAAACGGTCCAACGGCTGAAGTTCAACAGGACAGATTTGCTTCGGTTTTAAGGCTTCAGTCTCAATATAAGGGTATTGCTGTTCTCAAAGGCGCCGGTACATTAATTGCCTCCGGAGATGAAGTTGCAGTTTCTACAACGGGCAATCCCGGCATGGCGTCAGGAGGCATGGGCGATGTGCTTTCTGGAGTGATTGCTGGTTTATTGGCTCAAGGATTATCGATGAAAGACGCGGCACAGCAAGGGGTTTACAATCATGGAAGGGCGGCTGATTTGGCGACAGAAAAAGAGGGGGAAAGAGGTTTGCTAGCGAGTGATTTGATGCCCTATCTCAGACAATGGGCTTCGCAATGATGAAGTATTTGAGTAATACTGAAGAAACGGAACTGTTTGGTGCAGAGCTATGGAAGACCGTTCCGTCAAAGTACCTGGTTTTCTTAAACGGTGATTTAGGCGCGGGGAAAACGACTTTGGTCAGAGGTTTTCTCAGGGCGGCGGGTTTCACCGGAGCGGTTAAAAGCCCTACCTACATGTTAGTGGAAGAATACATGCTGGGCGCTCGTAAAGTATTTCACTTTGATCTTTATAGAGTCGTTGATCCTGAAGAACTGGAGTGGATAGGAATAAGAGATTATTTTGCCCAGGACTGCATCTGTTTTATCGAGTGGCCGGACAAAGGTAAAGGTTTTTTGCCTGCGGAGCCGGACAGTGTTATTACTTTAAAAACTAAAGGTTACGGGCGGTTGTTAACGATTGAAAATTTCTCATCAAAAAAGACATAAGGTGTATATAAAAACAATAACATACTGATATAATTTAATCCAAATTGTTGTCTTTGCGGGTTACGGCTATGAGAAATTACTGGAAATTTTTGTTTTTCTTTGGGTTGCAGCTGCTGACTGTATCCGGCTACGCGCAACAAATTCATGTTAATTCATTACATTACGCCACGACCTCCAAGCAGTCCAGCATGATTTTTGATGTCGGGGCGTCGCCCGTGCATCGGGTTTTTGTGATGAATAATCCCTCGCGTCTGGTTATCGATATCAAAAACTCTCGCCTGGAGCACGCATTAAGCCAACCATCGGAAACACATCCATTGTTTGCCCGGGTGCGTACCGGAACAAAAAATGACACTGATCTAAGAATTGTTGTTGATTTAAAAACGCCGATCACTTCAGAAAAATTTTCATTAAGCTCGAATAATAGAGACGAGCATCATTTGATTATTGATTTGCTGAGTAAAAGCTCTGCAAAGTTTGAAGATAAAGTAATAACCGAACCTGTTTACAGTAAATTTTCTGTATCAAAAGTTGCCAGAAAACCGGTTGGGCCAAAAAAGACAGTCATTAATAACGCGACTGAACATAAAAGCATCAATGACATAGTCATTGCCATTGACGCCGGGCATGGTGGTGAAGATGTTGGCGCTCGAGGGCCTGCCGGCACTGAGGAGAAAAAAGTTACCTTTGCGATCGCCAGAAAGCTGGAAGCTTTAATCAATGCACAGCCGGGTATGAAGGCGATCATGGTTCGCAAAGGCGACTATTATCTGGGTCTTCGCAACAGGATGCAAATTGCCCGTACGGCTAATGCGGATTTGTTTATTTCAATACATGCCGATGCTTTTCAGGATGTATCTATCAAAGGCGCATCTGTCTATACCTTATCTACACGCGGCGCATCAAGTGAAGCCGCGCTTTGGCTGGCAAAGGGTGAAAATGCCTCTGACTTGGTAGGCGGGGTGAGTCTAAACGACAAAGAAGATGTTCTGGCGTCGGTATTACTGGATCTGTCGCAAACGGCGACCCAGGAGGCGAGTCTTAAAGTTGCGGGTTACATATTAAAAAGCTTTGAAAACGTTTGCGAGTTGCATAAGCAATCGGTGCAAAAAGCGGATTTTATGGTATTAAAATCGCCAGACATACCTTCCATCCTGGTGGAAACAGCGTTTATCTCTAATCCGTCAGAAGAACAGATTCTGCTGAGCAATCGATATCAGTCGGAGATGGCCAATGCCATCTTCAAAGGCGTACGTAACTATTTCAGGCAATCGGCGCCTGTAGATAGCAGAGTCGCAGCTTTGTAAAGAGTTGCGGGTTATTGCAGCTATCACTGTTTGAATCTGTCATATAGAATAAGCCTTTTACTTTAGGCATGGCTGATGCGCATTCATTCACTTCCCATTCAACTGGTCAATCAGATTGCCGCTGGCGAGGTGGTTGAAAGACCTTCCTCAGTGGTCAAGGAGCTGGTTGAAAACTGTTTTGATGCAGGAGCGGGGCAAATCTTTATTGATATAGAACAGGGCGGCGCCAGACTGATAAAAGTCAGGGATAATGGCTGCGGCATAGTCAAAGAAGATCTGCCGTTAGCACTGTCGCGCCATGCAACCAGCAAAATCGCTACCCTACAGGATCTGGAACAGGTTTCCAGCATGGGTTTTCGTGGTGAAGCCTTGCCCAGTATCAGTTCAGTTGCAAGGCTCACGCTGATTTCGCGGATAGCGGATGCCGAATGTGCATGGCGTGTGGCCGCTGATGGCTCCGAACAGAACTTTGATCCGCAACCCGACCCGCATCCTCCGGGCACCACGGTTGAGGTGCATGATCTATTTTATAATACTCCTGCCAGGCGCAAATTTTTAAAAGCCGAAAAAACCGAATTTGCCCATATTGAAACATTAATAAAAAGAATGGCGCTCAGCCGGTTTGATGTTGGTTTCAAGCTTTCGCACAATCAAAAAGACGTCTTCAATTTAAAATCGGCGCCGACCAATATTACACAAGAGCAGAGAGTCGCGGATATTTGCGGATCAGCTTTTATCGAGAATTGTGTAAAAATTGACTTTTCAGCATCAGGCTTGCAATTAACCGGTTGGGTAGGTTTGCCGACCTTTTCCCGCAGTCAGCAGGATATGCAGTTTTTTTATGTTAACGGTAGATTGATCAGGGATAAACCGGTTTCCCATGCCGTTAAACAAGCCTATCAGGATGTTTTATTTCATGGGCGGCATCCGGTCTTTGTCTTGTATTTGACACTTGCGCCGGCTTTGGTTGATGTCAATGCGCATCCGGCAAAGCTGGAGGTGCGATTTAGAGAAGGTCGGCTGGTGCATGATTTCTTATTTACAGCGCTGCACCGGTCATTGGCCGATTTAAGGCCCGGGAATAATGCGAGACAGGATGATGTTATCTCGACTCTACAACATGAGCCGGAATTTATAGCATCCACGCTTCCGCGCTTTAATGCTAAATCTGATTATAACCAAGGGCAGCCTCAACAAGCGTCATTGCCTTTAACAGTAGCTGAAACAATCAAGGCCTATGCGGAGTTATACCCGGAGGACCGGCTCGCACAAAAACAGCAACAACCCATTCCGCAAACGCAGAGCTATCCGCCTCTAGGCTATGCTGTCGCGCATTTACACAATATTTATATTCTGGCCGAAACCCTAAATGGCATTATCCTGGTTGATGCTCATGCCGCTCACGAACGGGTTACTTATGAGAGACTGAAACAGCAGTATCAACAAGGCGCCGTTCCCGGTCAACCCCTATTGCTTCCCATCAAAATAACTGTCAGTTCAGCGGAAGCCGATCTAGCGGAGCAGGAGCATGCATTCTTTAGCTCATTAGGCTTTGAACTCAACCGGTCAGGGCCCGAAACTATCCTGCTCCGTTCAGTCCCTGCCTTATTGAGTAATATCGATAAAGAATCATTGATTAGGGATGTGCTGGCCGATATAGCCGAGCATGGCATGAGTCATCGCATACAAGAGCTATCCAATCAGTTATTGGCAACTATGGCCTGTCATGGTGCAGTACGCGCACACCGCCGTCTGGGCATTGACGAGATGAATTCATTGTTGCGAGATATGGAGCAAACCGAAAGAATAGGGCAATGCAATCACGGCAGACCCACCTGGATAGAATTATCAACCAATGATCTCGATAAGTTTTTTTTGCGCGGTCAGTAAAATTGTGCAAATTGATCCCAATACTGTATTTTTATTACAGTGCGACAGCCGCTAGCGCGTAAGCAGGAATTGATAATTATGCAGAAACAATATCTTCCGCCTGCCGTTTTCTTAATGGGCCCCACTGCATCAGGAAAAACAGCGCTTTCTGTACAGCTGGCAAAAGAGCTCGGTGGAGAAATCATCAGCGTAGATTCGGCCTTGGTGTTTAAAGGCATGGATATAGGAACGGCAAAGCCTACGGCGAATGAAAGAGCTGATATTCCCCATCATTTGATAGATATCCTGGACCCGGCAGAATCTTTTTCTACGGGTCAGTTTAGAACGCGAGCGCTGGCCTTGATGGATGCGATTACCCAGCGTGGAAGAATCCCGATTTTAGTGGGCGGCACGATGCTTTATTTTAATGTCTTAACAAAGGGGCTTGCCGTTCTACCGGAGGCTGATCCGGAGGTCAGGGCCAGACTCGACCAGGAATTAGAGCGGTCAGGTAAAGAAGCGCTTCATCAGAGGCTTGCCGATATTGATCCGCAAGCTGCGGCCAGAATTCATCCTAATGACCCTCAACGTATCCAGCGCGCTTTGGAAGTCTACGAAATCAGCGGCAAACCATTAACTTCTTTTTTTGACGAGGCAGATGGATATGAATTGCCTTATCAAAAGATAAAACTGATTATTGCCCCGGCAGATCGGAAAATCCTGCATGACATGATTGCTCACCGTTTCCGGTACATGCTGGAGCAAGGTTTTATCGATGAAGTAGAAGCACTCTATAAAAGAGGCGATTTAACCGAAAAAATGCCGTCCATTCGTGCGGTTGGATACCGGCAAGTCTGGTCATATTTGCAAGGTGAAGATGATATTGAAGCCATGACAGAAAAAGCTATTATTGCCACACGGCAATTAGCCAAGCGCCAGTTTACCTGGCTGCGCAGAGAAACCGACGCAGCCAGTTTCCAAACCGGGCAAACGGATTTGCTGGAAAAAGTATTGGCAGAAGTTAACGGCCGTTTTGCACTTGCATAAGCTCAACCGATTTGCAGTTAAAAAATATCAAGCTGTTGCCGGTCGAATGAATGGATGAAGAATAATTCCCAATTAAAAATCAAAAGAGGACATTATCATGGCTGAGTTTCGCTGGAACCCAGAAAAACCTTTAATAATTGCCGCTATTTGTGTAATAGGCATCATCAATGCTTTCCAGATGATTAATCTGGTTTTTTCGCCGATATCCAAGCAGGTGGGGATGGTATATCCGCTCTACTTTTCAATGTCAGTGGCCTTCAGTCTGATCTGTATTGCAGGATTGTGGTTTCTTAAGCGCTGGGCTGCGCTCGCTTATGCGGCGGTATTGATCTGTAATCAGATTGTATTAATGATGATGGGGTACTGGGAGCTTGCTGCAGCAATAATTCCAGCTGTAATTATCTTTTTAATGTTTAAGCATTTGGACCAGATGTCTTATTCCATTTCTAATTCTGAAGTGAATCTATAATCCATGGCCAGGCGACGATCGAATGGACTCTGTTATGGTCGCTTTCAAGGGTTCGCAAGTTGACTTCCAAGTGCTCCTCCAGGGCTTCGATACTGTTTAAGACACGATTGTGAAATGCCTTTTCCCGAAGTTCATCCCATAGATGTTCGACCGGGTTGAGTTCGGGCGAATAGGGCGGTAACGGCAACAAGTATAGATGGGTCGGCAAGCTGAGCGCTCGGCTTTGATGCCAACCAGCGCCGTCGAGTACCATGACAATACGCTCGTGGGGATGCCGGGCAGCGACCGCCTCGAGGAACAGTTGCATGCATGCCCCATTGACCTGCGGCAGAATCAGGGCGTCGAGCCCACCGTCCAGGACCGAAACGGCCGCCTAGGCATAGGTATATTCCTGGGTCACCATGGCCTGGCAAACTGGCCGCAGGGGCTTGGGGCACCCACAACGGCGAACATCGGCAATCCGGCCAAACCGCGCTTCGTCTTGAAACATCAACCGGAGCGGCCTTTCGTCCGGCCACTGCCGGTCGATTTCGGCGAGGACTTCGGGGAGTTTTTTTTCCAGTGTGCTTGCGCTGCCGGATCGCTTTTCGGATGCCGTTTATCCAGCACCCGTTTGCGCCAACCCTGGCGGTGCAGCAGGTTGTAGGTCGACGCCAGTGCGGTCAGTCGCCCCCATCGGGCATCCAGCGCCTGTTTGATCTTGCTGACCACCAGAATCCCGCCCGCCTTGGCCTGCTCCAGAAAGGAGGCGAGGAAAGCGGCTTCCTCTTCGCGTGACCAATGCTCGCGCCGTCTCCCTCCACCAAGGCAATCGCGCTATGTTGCTTTCCCAAAGATTAATTCAGACCGGTAATCATCGTTGATAGCAGCGCGCATCTTGCGAAGACGCAAGCTATGCTTCGATGGCCCATTGTGTCGAATGACATT
>JAQURG010000078.1 GCA_028715725.1 Methylococcales bacterium | reverse complement strand
TTTCGTTTATAGGGCTTATTGGGATCCCTTTGCCGCTCGGGAATCCAGGGTTCCACTCGCGCCCAAAAATCATCCGAAACTTTCCAGCTTGGTAGTCTTTTCAATGAACTGCAACCTCTATCAAAATGACGTAGCGCAATTCTTTCATAACGCGTAGGAATTTATCAAGTTATTTGCGGATAAGCTCTTAATCTGGAATCTTTCGCAGGCAATCGAAGAAGCTGCCCGGCAAGAAGGCTTAGAACTGCAAAGTGATTATTGGCCGGAAGCCATGTCGGTCAAACAGAAATTTGGCACGTTACGGTACCATCTGGAAAAGTATAATGAGGCAATCTATACATTAATAGATGAAGCGAGAGAAGCCTCAGGGAAAATTTGCGAATTATGCGGTGCGCCAAGCTCGCCGTTGTCAATTCTTGACGTTGGGTAAAAACCTTATGTAGCGAACATGCCGAGGAGTTTTGCAGAGGACTTCGACTTCGGTCGCTAACAAGAACAAAACACCCCTTTGGAAATTACCAAAAGATTGACAGGCCATAAAACGAAAAGAAATCGACGTTGCTGCGCCCGGTGGAAAATGCTGCGGATGCTCACCGTCAATCGCTCCGTAACTCGCTTGAAATCTGTTGTACCGAATGGGTTGCAGATTATCTCGCCGAAACGCTGCTGTCTGCCAATCAAAAAGTACAACCGGAAACTGATGACTGGCTATGCCTGACAGCCACTGTCAAATGATACTTGGCAATTGCGCTAGTGGCTGCTGGGACAAGGGGATTGAGGTTTGTACTCCGGTGGGGTTGCGGGAGGAAATAAAGGCAGAGTTGCTTGATGTTGCTAGACTATACCAGAATCTACGCTGCACGCATTGAAACAGAATATAAAAATACTCGAAGGTTCGACAAATATGAAGTGAGCGTATTGACAACTACGATGACCACATTATCGGATCAAAACTTAAGGAGAACTAAATTGAAAATACTCGTTTATCGTAGAAATCACAAAGGCGATCCGAACAATGCTACTAAAACTTTCGGGATAAATGATTGCATGGGAAGAGTACGCGACTGGGAGTACGATGCAGTCATAGGTATAGGCGCATCCAAACTTTGGCCAGGTTCTGAAGGAATCAAAGAAAAAATCACTTGGGTTGGATTTGGAATCACTAAAGCACATAAAAGGAATGCAACTAACGAAGACGTGGCTAGGATGAAGAAGGATAACCCCAATTTCAGTGGCTTCAGGGGTCAATTGGTGACCTTTGAGACTGAGAAATTTATATTGTGGGATGAGAACGGAAAATCCCTTGAGGATGATTACCCGATACTCTACAAATATATGTTTGAAGACAGAAAGATTCCACGGGCAGCAAAAAATTTTCCCGATGATATCCAAAAAGTACTAGAGGAAATAGTAACGATGGCCAAAATGGAGATTGAAAATGCCACTCAATCTTCAAGCAGCAAAGCTACGACCACTGATAATGCCGCGGACTCAAAGTGCATATCATCTAGTGGAAAAAAACATAAAGGATGCGCATGAAGATCATATTTAGTAGAAAAGGCTCTGATAGTACCGCAGGCGGTTTCCCGAGTTTGATATTCCCTGATAACCAGCTATTCTCAATTCCCATACCAAGTAATCCCAGTCATTGTGACTACAGTAGGCTTACGTTCAAGTATGAGGATGAACCCATTCAAAACATCCTGAATCAAGTTACTAAAAACAAAATCCGAAACGGAAGCCGCTATGAGTGCGACTATGCACAAGCGGTGCAAGGTTGTCACCATGACCCAATGGTTATTAAAGAAACAGATCGTTTTTCCCTTGGGCAAACGGGCAGAACAGAATCTCATCTTAGAAACCAAGAAATTTCGTCAGATGACATATTTATATTCTATGGTTGGTTCAAAAGGATCGCGTTAGTTGATGGTCATTGGATGTACGATCACAATGAAAGAGACATCCATTTGATTTGGTCATGGATGACAGTGGATGAAGTCATAAAACTGGACAGCAGCGATCAGGTTTATTCTGCTTTAAAGAAGTTTCCTGAGCTACACGTACATCCCCATCTCGCGCCTGGCTGGTCGTCTATTCCTAATTCGATTTATTTATCTAAAAAGCATTCTCTGCCCCGGTTCTCCGAAATTCGTTGCTTAACAGATATGAAAAGTTATGATGGACGTTCAAGATGGAGATTGCCAGTCTGCTTTAATCAACCGCAAGCGTTTACCTATTTAAAGTCATTTAGTCCTGAAAATAATGATGTGATAATGAGCTATCGCGGCTATGGCCAAGAGTTTGTCCTAGATTTAGACAAAGTTTCCTCTGTCGGTGATCGTCAGAAAATCCTTCAATATATTGACAATATTCGTAACCCATTAGCCTGCCAATAACCCGCGTAAGGCGGAACCGGTTTACCGGATTCCGCCCATTTGGGATGAGCCTACGCTTATTACACTCGTTACACATTGTGGCACGCGGTAAGGTGTAATCCGTAGGGCGTCAATAGGCGATAGCCTTATTGCGCCGCAAGTTGGCCTTCGATCATTATTCGACGCATTACGTTGTCGCTAATGTGCCCGCGGGTTATCGCAGGAACTTTAAACTTGCCGCACGGGGCCGGGGTACTGTGCCACGAATGCATCGACGGTTAACAGTGTGATCTCCTCAACAGCTGCCTGTGCAATCAGAATACGGTCGAATGGATCTTGTGGATCGGCGGCAGGTTGTCGATGAAAACGCTGTGCTCACTAACAGGCCACGGAGCAGCATCCGCGCATCGTCTTAAGCCTTTCTAACCTCATTAAAATAAATCGTAGCGCCAATAACGGCAGCGGGGGCTACAATAATGTTCAGTATAGGAATGGTCAGCCCCATTGCCGCGATTCCGCCAAAACCGAGCGCCCCAAGACGTACGCTTTTAACCAGCTGTTTCTGTTCAGTGAACAACACGCCGGCATTTTCCAAGGGATACGCCATATATTCCAGCGCCATCCCCCAAGCGCCAAACAAGGCCCATAAAAAGGGCGCAATCACGTTGATGCCGGGAATAATGGACAGTAGCAGCAACGGCAGGGCTCTGCTCACCAGATAGCCGGCGCGCCTTAATTCTGCAAACATGACCTTGGCCAAGGGCTGTTCAGTGCTTGCGTCGGTTTGCCCGGTAACGATTGCAAGAGTTTTCGCCGACAGTTTGCCGTAAAAGGGGGCGGCAAGCAGATTAGCCAGCACTGTAAAGGTAAAAAAACCGGCTATAAAAAAACTGATGAAAAACAATGGCCATAAAATCCAGCTTAACCATTGCAGCCAGCCGGGAATAAAATGATTGATCAAATCGGCCACATAGTAATAGCCCAGCATTAAAGCCGCGCCATATAATACTATATTAATCAAGACAGGAATGACCAGGAATTTGCGCAACTCGGCGCTGGCCAGCAATTTTATGCCTTTAAACAGATAACCAACCGCTAAAACCGGGTTATTGCCTTTTTTATCAAATATCATCTTTTAAGCCTCTTATGCCTTGTTCAGCAGGATTCAATATGACGCCGCGCTCGGTGACAAGCGCTGAAATGAGTTCAACGGGAGTCACATCAAATACCGGATTCCAGGCGCTGACCATGGAATCGTCTTTAATGTAACAGGCGGGCAATAATTCACTCTGGTGGCGCTGCTCGATTTCTATCTGATCACCGCTTTCTATGCTCCAGTCTATGGTTGTCGTAGGCGCTACGACCATGACCTTGACCCCATGCTGTTTTGCCAGAACGGCTAAAGAATAAGTGCCTATTTTATTGGCGGTATCGCCATTGGTGGCGATGCGGTCGGCGCCGACGATGATCCAGTCGACAGCGCCTGATTTCATCAGCCAGGCCGCCGCTGAATCGGCGCACAAGGTGACCGGAATACTGTCTTGCGCCAGTTCCCAGACGGTTAATCTCGCCCCCTGTAACCACGGACGGGTTTCACCCGCATAGATATTTATTGGCCGCCTCCGGTAAGCGCTTCGGATGACGCCAAGCGCCGTGCCGTAACCTCCGGTGGCTAACGCGCCGGTATTGCAATGCGTCATGACGCCTTTGGCGCCTTTCAGAACATCGGCGCCCAGTTCGCCCATTTTAGTATTGGCCGCGATATCGTCGGCATGAATTTTTTGGGCGTACTCTATAATTTCCGCAGGCGGGTTAGTCAGCGGCTGATTCAGCAAGGCTTTCATTTGCTCCAGGGCCCAGGACAGATTGACGGCCGTTGGTCTGGATGTTGCCAGCAGGTCCATATCGGCGGCTACTTTTTGCCGCCAGTTTGCCGGATCTTCAGCATGATGCCGGATGACTGAAAGAACCGCACCGTAAGCCGCCGCGATCCCGATAGCAGGTGCGCCGCGCACGCGCATCGTGGCAATGGCTTCGGTAACGCCCGCCGCATCCCTATATTCATCATAAAAAGTGGTTTCAGGCAATTGCCTCTGATCCAGCACTTTTAAACTGTTGCCTGTCCATTGCAGGGCCTGCACGGATTTGTCATTCGGTCTTGTCATTTTTTATTAAATATCAAGGGTAAAAAGTTATAATTCAGTATTTGGCATCACTTCTACTTTGTCAGATTTTATCACTATATCCTTCCGGATTGGCGTTCGGTATGGATGGATTTTAGCCTGGCGTCCGGCTCCACTCCCGGTATCACGAGCCTGCGCATCATCGGCAAAGTAGAATTAATTTTTTATATACGCTCGGGCATCTGAAAGCCCTAAAACACAGGAACAACTTATGATAGTCGATACTCTCATTCATGCTCGCTGGATTATACCTGTTGAACCTGAATCCGTAACCTGCGAACATCATTCACTGGCGATCAAGGCGGGCAGAATCATTGATTTATTGCCAACCGACCTTGCCAAAGAAAAATATCAGGGAACTATTATTGAAAACCTGGAAAACCATGCGTTGTTGCCCGGCTTAATCAATTGCCATACGCATGCTGCCATGACCTTGATGCGCGGCATCGCCGATGATCTGCCGCTGATGGATTGGCTGCAAAATCATATCTGGCCGCTGGAGCAAAAATGGATGGGCGAGGCGTTTGTCAAGGACGGCACGGAACTTGCAATTGCCGAGATGATCCTGGGCGGGACAACCTGTTTCAATGACATGTACTTTTTCCCCGACATTATCAGCCAGCAGGCTGTGCAGCATGGCATACGCGCGAGCGTGGGCCTGATTGTCATTGATTTTCCATCAGTTTGGGCACAGAACAGCGGCGAATATATTGAAAAAGGCCTGGCCCTGCATGATCAATTAAGTCACTCGGATCTGTGCTCTGCGACATTTGCCCCTCATGCGCCTTATACCGTTTCTGATGAGCCGCTGCAAAAAATCAAAACTCTGGCTGATGAACTGGAATTGCCGATCCATATTCATGTTCACGAAACCTTGCACGAAGTCGAACAGGCGCAGGCGCAAACCGGGCAACGTCCTTTGCAAAGACTGCATGAACTGGGTTTGCTCAATCCGTTATTGGTCGCTGTACACATGACCCAGTTAACCGATGACGAAATAGCCCTGTTTGCAGAATCCGGCGCTCATATTGTGCATTGTCCCGAATCCAACCTGAAACTGGCCAGCGGCTTTTGCCCCGTCGCCAAATGCCTGGCGGCGGGTATTAATGTTGCCTTGGGCACGGATGGCGCGGCCAGCAACAATGATCTGGATATGTTCGGAGAAATGCGGACAGCTGCGCTACTGGGCAAGGCGGTTGCCGGTGACGCCAGCGCCATTCCGGCCATGACGGCGTTACGTATGGCGACCATTAATGGCGCTAAAGCCCTGGGGCTCGATAATAATTGCGGGTCTTTGAGTATCGGCAAGGCGGCCGATGTCATCGCCATCGATCTGGCGCATCTGGAAACACAGCCGTTATATTGCCCGGTTTCGCAGATTGTTTATGCCGCCAGCCGCCAGCAAGTTACCGATGTCTGGGTGGCGGGCAAGCGTTTATTAAAGCAGCGCCGGCTTACCACCATCAATATTGAAGACTTACGACTGAAAATCGCTGAATGGCGGCAGCGTTTATCAAGCTGATCTTAATGCTCTAACAGCAACGTTTAACGCCGCTCCACTTTTCATCTTGCCACCGCTTGAAAAATTCAGCCTTGCTCAGCGGGGGATGCCAGTCAGGTGATTCACCTGCGGCTTGATGATGCCGGGCGTAATGCTTTAAATACTGCTCATAAGCATCATCACCCGAAAGACGGCGCACGGCCTTCCAGAATGCTTTGACTTTTTTTAGCATCAATCTCTTACCCATTCTTCAACCAGGCGGCTGGAACTATGCGGTGACTCTGACAGAGGTAATACCGTCTTTCCCGCCAAGTAACGCATGCATACCCGCAGCATATCGAAGACGATCAGCCACAACAAGCATACAAAAGACATCGTCAGCCCCGCATCCAGTTGCAAGTTGAATATCAACTGTGGAGCAATGGCCGCTTTTTCAGCCGGTAAAACGCCGGTCGCCAGTTTATCAGCCAGATCGTCAGCTGCGGCAAAGAAACCGATGCGGATATCGGTGCTGGCGATTTTTTGCCATGCGGCGGTGCTGGTAACCGTAATTAGCCATAGCAGGGGCAAACCTGTTACCCAGGCAAATTTGAATTTACCGGACTTGATCAAAATACCCGTAGCTACGCATAATGCAATGGCCGCCAACATTTGATTGGCAATTCCAAACAGCGGCCACAGTATGTTTACACCCCCGTTCGGATCAATGACGCCGATATAAAGAAAATAGCCCCAACCGGAGACGACCAGAGCGCTGGTCAGGATAACGGAAGGCATCCAGGAAGTTCTGCCCATTGCCGGCCAGATATTACCGAGCATATCCTGCAACATAAAGCGGCCCACGCGGGTACCGGCATCCAGCGTGGTGAGGATAAAGATAGCCTCAAACATAATGGCAAAGTGATACCATAAAGCCAGCATGCCTTCTCCAAAAGCGCTGCCGAAAATGCTCGCCATACCGACAGCCAGTGAAGGCGCGCCGCCGGTTCGCGCAAACAGCGTCGCTTCACCCATCTGACGGGCCAGATTCTGCATTTGCTCGACGGAAACCGGATAGCCCCAGGCAGATATTTTCGCAACTGCGTCAACCGCATTCGCACCCACTACGCCAGCCGAACTGTTGATGGCAAAAAACACGCCGGGGTCCAGCACAGTTGCCGCGACCATCGCCATAACGGCGACAAACGATTCCAAGAGCATGCCGCCATAACCGATCATGCGGATATCGCGCTCATTGCTCAGCAGTTTCGGGGTAGTGCCCGATGAAATCAGCGCATGGAAACCTGAAATCGCTCCGCAAGCAATGGTAATAAATACAAACGGGAATAACTTGCCGCCAAAAATCGGCCCCGTGCCGTCGATAAACGGCGTTATTGCAGGCATTTTCACGTTCGGTTGCAGCATGATAATGGCTACCGCCAACAACGTGATGGTGCCCAGCTTCATGTAGGTCGACAAGTAATCACGCGGCGCCAGAAGCAGCCAGACCGGCAAAATGGCGGCGGCAAGGCCATAAGCCATTACCCACCAGGCCAGCGTCAGTCCTTCATGATTGAACAGACCGCGCAAGGTCTCGTGTTCATCGATGAAACGGCCGCCCGCTACCGCAAGCAGTAATAGAATCACCCCAAGAGCGGAAGCTTCCAGTACCTGTCCAGGGCGGAAATAGCGCATGTAAAGGCCTACAATCATGGCGATCGGGATAGTCGCGGATACTGTGAAAGTCGCCCACGGGCTGTGCTTCATGGCATTAACCACGACCAGTCCCAGCACGGCGATCAGGATAATCATGATGGCGAATGTACCGATTAATGCCGCCGTGCCTCCCAACGGTCCCAGTTCGTCGCGCGCAATTTGTCCGAGGCTTTTGGCATTGCGCCGCGTGGATAAAAACAGCATCACCATATCCTGCACGCAGCCGCCCAGCACTGCGCCAAACAGTATCCACAATGTGCCCGGCAGATAACCGAACTGTGCGGCAAGCGTCGGCCCTACCAACGGTCCGGGTCCTGCAATCGCGGCAAAATGGTGGCCAAAGACGATCCATTTGTTGGTAGGCACAAAATCTCGGCCGTTATCCAGCCGCTCAGCCGGTGTTGCGCGGGTGTTATCGACCCTTAACACCGTGGCGGCTATCCATGCGGCATAAAAGCGGTAACCGATGGTGTATACGCACAGCGCAGCGGTTATGAACCATAATGCATTGATATTTTCGCCGCGATTGAGGGCAATGCCGCCAACTGCCGAGGCTCCAAGAATAGCGATGAGCAGCCATAGGGAATTGTTTAACAGCTTATTCATGATTTTATTTTTTAATTACAATGCTGAGGGCGATATCCTGGAAATCAGAATACTTCTTATACGGCCGCCCAAGGGAAAGTGGATGCAGGCCGGATTAGTGTAACGTAACCCGGCATCGGCTTTAAAGAGTTATTCAAATTACGGTTCCGGAAATTTTTGACTTGATTATTTAACCCGTCATAGGATTTTGTAATGCTCAATATGTCCGCGCATATATGGGCTCCTCTTTTTTGCAAGCTTTTTCTCTCTGATTGCTTCGATCAGTAAACGCAGTTGCTGCCCTATATCCGGCCTTTCATTGAGATTTTTATTACCTCTGGCCTTGATGGATTTCCGCGTATTTTCATCTCTATCATCCTACCGGACTCGAAGGCCCATGCGCTGAACGGATTTCCGAAAACACCGGTTTGACCGATTTGCCATCGTATTGAAAAATACTCCGCAACTGGGGAGTGACTGTTATATACCTCTTTAAATGTTTAAAAACTGATTATTAAGCGCTGGCTGGTGTTGGCGCGCTATAGCTTTCTGCCCGCGTCAACAGTGCCCAAACGCTCCTGGCGTTATTGTTGGCGACCGCTACCGCTGCAATGTCAGCATTGCGCCGCTTCACCCAATCGTTGATCCAACAACTTTGAGCATCATCTTTTTTGGCGGCTGCTTTAACTACCGCTCTGGCTCGGTGAATTAGCA
>JAQURG010000077.1 GCA_028715725.1 Methylococcales bacterium | reverse complement strand
TCAGCAAGCGGGTTAAATCAAATTGAAATCCGGTTCGGTATTTTGTCTCGTAAGACCTTGAAAGACGCAAGCTTTGCCGGCGCACAGGAATTAAAAGATGCCATTGAGGCTTTATTATGAGACACAATCAAATGGCTAAGCCATTTAAGTGGCACCGCCGCGAAGTAAAAGGAAGTCAATTAAAAAATACGATAATTAATTTACGCAATTAAACACTAGAATAGAAAAAAATGCCATCGTAATAACAATTACGGCAGACTGGATGTAGTGGCTGCGCCGGAGGATGGAGAAAAAGTAAGGGAATTGATCGACAGTGGAAATATTTACCTTGTGGTTGATTTTGAACAACTTGACTATACCAGCAGCGCAGGTTTGCGGACTTTTACTGATGGCCAAGCTATTGAATGTTAAAGGCGGCCAAGCGTGTCTAGCGAACGTCAAGGGAAACGTTCAATCGGTATTCGATATGTGCGGTTTCAACGCCGTATTCAAGATGGAAAATTCTGTCGCTGAGGCTCTGGTAGCGATTACTTGAATAAAGGCTTGCCGGACGTCCTTTATTCTGAAGTTTTATGCTGCAAGCGCTTGAGCAATACAGTCGCATTGCCGCCAGTGTAATGGGCATGAGCTTCATCCATCAGCTTTTTTACCATGTGGACTCCGAGGCCGCCGATCGGGTGTTCATTAACGTCCAGATCCAGTTTCGGCCTTCGAGCTTGTATGAAGAGGTCAAACCGGGGAGCATCGTCCTGGAGAAGAACTTCCAGCCAATCGCTTGATATCTTATCTGGATATGTACGAACCGGTCAGAAGCATCCTTGAGGTCGTGGAGAATAATGTTGGTTATCAACTCTTCCAGGCACAAGTTAACGGAGCAGGCAGATCATGATCGGGTAGAACTTTTTCGACTGCCATCAGCCAGTTTTTCGATTTCTTCGAGCCGGGCAGGCAACTGATAATCCAGCAGCACCTTTTTACTGTGCCCACTGAAATTGGCTTTCTGAAACCGGGTGGTTTACCTGATTTCGCCATATTAAGGCTCGAATCTTAAAATGGTATTCTAACATTGCTCACCAGTTTTTATATGCTTTTGTTCTGCCGATAAAACCGTGTGATTAACTGATGTTACGCAGTCAGCCGAATTTCGATTTCTTTAGTATGAAGTGGCGCTATTGCGACAGTTATTTAAATTGGATTTTTGCACCCGAAGGCGAGTTTTTTCTTTTGCGCCGCTTCGGCAATTGCTTCTGCATTGCCCTACCCCATGTGTGCGTGCGGCCAAGCAAAGTGACCAAAGGAAAAAACGACCGCTTGCAGTTTCCTCCTGTGTTACGTGCTGTCCAAAGTTTGTAATTTTTTGGCGATCACCTGGATTGCCTGGTGAACCTTATCAAGAAACAGCGTTAGCCGGTCGATTTTGCATGCGCCGAAGCCAGGGTAATACGCAATTCGGTTTCGCATTGCTCGAGTTGCGCGACCGCTTCGCTGCGCATCTTCTTGCCTTGGTCAGCAATTTGCAAACTTTCCTCTATCGTCGCGATCAGCGCTTCATTGGCTTTTTTGACTGTTTCGATATCGAACACGCCGCGTTCCAGTTGCCTGCGCGTTTCGGCGTTGGCCAGTTTCAGGTTTTCAGCGTTCGCGGCCAGCAGCTCATTAGTTAGGTCGGTTGCGGCCTTGACCGTTTCTGCCGCTTGTGATGAACGGTAAATAGTCACTGCGGTCGCCAATTGCTGACGCCACAGCGGGACGGTATTGACGATGGTCGAATTGATTTTGCTGACCAGACCTTTATCGTTTTCCTGCACCAGACGAATACCGGGCAGACTTTGCATCGACACCTGCCGCGTCAGACGCAGGTCATGCACGCGCCGCTCCAGATCATCGCGGGCGGCGCGCAAATCGCGCAGGTACTGTGAAGCGATAACTTCGGTACTGGTTTCGGCCTGCTTAACCTGTTCAGGAATAATAACTTCATCAAGCTGACGCAGCTTTTCTTCACCAGCGATAATGTAATCCTCGAGTGCATGGAAATAGTCCAGGTTTGCCTGATAAAGACGGTCCAGCGACGTAATGTCGGTCAGCAAATGAGTCTTATGTCGTTCCAGCTTGTCGGTGATCATGTCGATCTGTTTGCGCACTTCTTCATATTGCTGCAAAAATTTGACAATCGGCTTGGTCTTGCCTACCAAACGGCCGAAAAAACCCTGTTTCTTGTTCGGGGCCAGGTCATTGACCTCAAAGCCGCGCAGTGTCGCCACCATTTCATTCAGATCATCACCGGCCGGCCCGATCTCCTTATTTTTAACGCCGTCCAGCATGCGGTCGGAAATTGTGGTCAATTGTTCCTGCGCCTTGCTGCCAAAGAAAAGAATCGATTGAGTATTTCTGACATCAATCTCGTTTAGCAACTTTTGAATGAGCTGTTTCTTCTCCGCCGGCACCTCGGCAAGCGGGGCCATTTCGACCTTGACGCCGGGAACAACTTCCTGGGATGCGGTATCAGTTTTCATGGATGCTTGCTGTTTACTCATGTTTAATCCTCTATAAGCCATGACATCAAAGGATGCCTTCCCGTTTGAGCTGAGTTGTTAAAACTTCAATTTTTACATCCAGGTCAAAAACATCTTCTTCCAGTAACTTTTGATGCTGTTCCTGGAATACTGATTCGATCGTTTCCAGCACATTACGGAAATTCTGTTCCAGTTCCCCGGAGTGGGTTTGCTGATGGGTTTTAGCGTAACCTTCCGTCACTTGCCGGGCACCATCCAGATAAATATTAAGAAATTTACGAGCACGCCGGAAATCACGAGGATCGGCGGCGATTTCCGCCAGAATGTTGTCGGCAACTTCGCAAATGCGTTCTATGCGCCGGTTTAACTCGGTGTTTCGGATCCGGTCATTGGCCTGCTCGATGTTGCGGATGATGCGTGACGAATCCTCAAGGGCTCGCGAAATCTCATCTCCGGAATAGCCATAGGCTGCGGTTATTTTCTTTTCACTGCGTGGATCCAGGCCGTAACTCAAATACATTCCCAGAAAGGCCCCACCGGCAAACATCAGCGCCACCGGCAGTGAATGCTTTGCTCCCAGCCAGGCGATCATTCCGGTAGCCAGAGCCGTAATGACGGCAGCGACAGTTTTTAAAGGGGTTTGAGGTGGGCGGCCAATACGGCTATGGGCATAAATATACTCAGCTTTCAGACCTTTGCGCAAGCACCATGCGGCCAGCATGTAAAACGTAAAACCGGCAGCGTTGATAAAAATACTGAGCAAATGGCCTTTAGCCAATGCGATAACCGTAGCTGGAATCAGCGCTATCGGCAGGAAATAAAGCATTAAGCCTCGCGGGGAATAGGGTTGCAAGGCATCGGAGACAGACTGTTTGAGTTTTTTTAACTGGCTCATTGCTCTGCCTGCGAGCGGCCGTCTGAAAAGTCCTCAGCAGAATAGGCTGAACTTGATGGATCAGCTTTCACCATTGATTGACAGGTTGCAAGACCAATTGTTGCAACCAATAAAATAAAACCGAGCAGGCTGCGAAATAATTCGGGCATCGTTTTCAACTCCCATCAGTATTAATTGATTCTTTATTATCCACCACGTCTTTGTATCTGTAAAACTGTGTATGGATTTTTTAGACCAGGTTAAACCGCTTGCGTTTCCAGCGATAGAAAAAGATTTAAAATTTCAGCATGGGTTGCAGCGTGTATTCTTGTTTATAATGCCATTTGAAGAGCATAAGGTC
Source organism: Methylococcales bacterium (assembly GCA_028715725.1). GTDB lineage: Bacteria > Pseudomonadota > Gammaproteobacteria > Methylococcales > Methylomonadaceae > JAGXGJ01. The sequence goes on along the minus strand of JAQURG010000077.1, from coordinate 6,279 downwards.
TTACGGATTCGAGTCAATATCCCTTTAATGAAAAACCTCGGCATAGACTGTCATCGGTAAAAATATAGAATCCAAAGCGAAGCTTAAAGGCAGATCAATCAGCGGATAACGGGGTGGTGTTACATTGGTTTTCCTGAGAGCGACATCATTTTTTGTGATTGCCGCCCAATCAAGCCGGGTTCCACTATAAATAAAGATACTCTGATATAGCGGCGGATGCGCATCCAGGGATTTAAAAGTAGCGCAACCTGAAAGTCCTATTATGCAAATGCCATATATTACTTGGTTGAGCGTTTTCATCCATAATAACCGTTAGAGGTTTTTTTGACTGAAAATGAAAAACCGGCAGTTTTTCATGCTGATTACGCAAAATAGTATCTTGTGACTCTCATTTGGCGTATGAGACAGTGGATTGCTTCGGCTGTCTATTCCGAAGCCAGAGTTTGGCCAAACTCCAGAGGAAATTCGTATTGCACTCCTTCCGGAAAATACTGTCTCGGATTATTGGCAATTTCACGCGCAGCCAGAAATTGGGCGTAATAGTTCCGGGAGGCAAAACCAAACGCTGTGCCGTCATAGTTCTTTACAATTCGTGAAAAATCTCGGCCCACCTGATTTTGAGCGCGTTTCATGCCACCGATGCCATGATTGTAGGAGGTAATCGCCGTAGGCCAGTCGCCAAGTTTACTGTAAGCATAACTCAGATAGCGGGCTGCGCCAGTAGCGGAAGCAAAAGGATCGAGGCGTTGATCAATCCTGTCGCCAGCGGGCATGAAAGTTCGCGCTGCGCCTTTGGTAAATTGCCACATACCCACGGCGCCGGCGGATGACCTGGCAGCCGGTTGAAACGAGGATTCGACATGCGGAAGGCAGGCCAAATCTTCCGGCAAGCCGGCATTTCGGAATATTCTTCTAAATTGACGGTCGTAGCGGCGGCTGATTTCGAGCCCATGTTTGAAACGTTCGCGGATGCCGCGTTGCGCACGCACCCGTTCAGAGGCGCCGTATAATACGCTGTTAACATGTTTGTTGCTACTTCCCAGGTTAGCGATTATTTGCCTGTCGTTAGCATTCAGCGGCATATTGTAGCGCAATTTGCTCTCCAGAACCCCCAATTGGATTTTCCAGAAATTGCGGCGTTGGTTTATCATTTCCTTTTGTTCGCTAGTCAGGCTTTCACCCACATAGCCTGGCAATACTATCACTTCGTATATTACGTCCAGATAGCGGTCATCGTGAATTGCAACTTCCGAGCGATGCCATACAACATAGGTTTTGCGCCAGAACTCTACCGCCGGTTCCAGTTCATCAGATTTCTGGAATACGCTGGAGTAAACTAGCGGCCTGTATACCAGGCTTTTCGTTGGAGACGTTCGTGGTTGAGTAATCGTTCGATACGTCACGGATCTATTATTTTTTACCACAGGCGCAGAATTGGTACAGCCATTTAAAATAAATGCAAGCCCCAGCAAAAGCCAAATCCGCATCATTAATCGGTTCATTTTTATCAATTTGATTCAGCGTTAATTAAGTTATTATTCTAGTACATACTGGTAAGTTGAACAGGGCCTCCGCTTGGACTTCGACAAAATTAACGCATCGGTAAAAATGGCTTTTACTCTAATTGTTCAGTTTGAGAAAAATGGTCTTTGTGGGGTATAGAATTAAGCTGATCACGCAGGCTGCCATAATGCAAGGCAAACTGGCGGGTGAACTCGGCTCCGAAAAAAAATATCTGAGCCGAGTAATAGACCCAGAGCAGCAGGGCGATTACTGATCCGGCGGCGCCAAAACTGGAAGTTACTCCACTGTTTCCCAAGTATAAACCTATGCCGTATTTTCCCAGACTAAACAAAATGGCCGTAAACAGTGCACCGACCCAGGCATCCTGCCAGGCCACCGGAGTTTCAGGCAGCATTCTGTAAAGCACTGCAAACAGACTGGCAATCACTCCAAAGGAAATCAATGATACGACTGGAGATAGCACCAGGGCCGTGAAATCCCAAACGCCTCCCAGGACATACTGCCTGAGCAGAGCCAGAGCGGCACTGATGACCAGCGAAACCAGCAACAAAAACGCTAAAACCAGCACTAGGCTAAAACACAAAATCCGGGTTTTTAATATCATACTGAGAGAGGAAGTCTGAGGTTTATTATCAGTGCCCCACATTTCATCTAGGCTATCCTTTAACTCAACGAAGACGCTGGTGGTTCCCAGTAGCAGCAGGAACGTGGCAATAACCGATGCTATGACCCCGGACTTGGGGTGGCCCGCAGCAGACAGTAAGGCGCCGACAGCCTGGGCGCCATTAGGCCCTACCAATGCTTTCATTTGCGCAATAATTTCCCCCTGCGCGGCTTCTGTGCCGAAAAAATAGCCGGATACCGCAATGGTCAGCACCAGAATGGGAGTCATGGAAAATAAGGTATAAAAAGCCACAGCGGCCCCCTTGCTGGTAGCGCGATGCGCCAGCCAGGCAGTCAGCGATGGAGAAAGCAGTTTGTATCCATAACGCAGGATCTTTGGCAAGTCTGAAGCAATCTGTTGTAATGAGAGCCCTTTGAAAAAGTCTGTTATGTTCATAGGTATAGGGCCTTAGCCAGGTATGGGCATGGTGGGGTTAAGTGCGTTCTTTGTAATAATTGCCTTCAAATTTAAGGTTAGAATCAGGTATTTCATTTAAGGGCTCTTTCCGGTTACGGAGTGTCTCGATCTACGGCTACTGCCCGTTACTGTGTAACGGATTCACAGGCCGTTCCATCAAAAATTTCCTGTCTTGCATATAATTAGAATAAGTCTAGCCTGTTTGCGTGGTCTGTACGTTATCAAACATACAATACAGTTTTTATGAAGTCAGGATATGCTCCAGTAGCCTGGACTACTGAGCTAACCATAAGCTTTCAGGATTACGCTATTTTTCTATATCCTCTAAAACCGTATGGGACTAATGCGCTATATGCTATAACTTCGTTATTTAATATCCGTGCAACAACATCTGCCGACTTTCTGATCAAATCATGAAGAATCTTTTACTTTCGCTGCTGGCCATCATCCTGATTATCGAAGAGTGGTTATGGGATGTGCTGACCTTATTCGGGCACTCGCTGATCCATTGGTTAAATCTGGAACGCGTTGAACGATGGCTTAGTCAAACTTCACCGACTATCGCTCTGGTTGCTTTCATGATTCCTGTGCTGGTTGTGGCGCCCATTAATCTGGCTGCGTTCGCGCTGTTGGCTCATGGCTTGATTTTGCAAGGGATACTGTTGGAGCTACTGGCAAAACTGCTGGGTACGTTATTGATCGCCAGAGTCTTCGCATTAACCAAACCGCAACTTTTGACCTTTACTTTATTCTCGGTTATTTATAATAATATTATTCGCTGGCTACATTGGGCTCATCAGATAATCATTGAAACCAGGGTCTATCGTCTGGCGCAGCAGTTGAAAGTCGAGGTAAAAAAGCGGATTAGCGCCTGGTTTTACTAATATTCACTAATACAAAAAAGCACTCGGTTAATAATTTGTAATGGCGAAAATGATGTTTTTTTATTGGTAGTCTCAATGCGATCGGGATTGAAAGGAGGGAAAAATATACAGTACGAATATTAAATTTCTGGATATACCTCGCACTCATCAAAGAGTGTACCTGATGAAGTGCAAAATCAGGGTTGCAGGTTCTACCCTGAGTTTTAGGCAGTAGCTCATGGATTCCCAGAAATCCGGAGGTGCTTTGACTAATTTTCCAATACTCATGTCAGGAGACTGGTGTTATGAAAAAATCACTGAAAATGTTGCCTGTTCTGTGGTTTCTTAACGGTTGCGCCGGAGTGCTGCCTGCGATTCCTGCATTATCCGGCCTGGCTTCCACTCCGGTTGGTACGCCGATATTAACCACTACTGAAGTCAATTTATATAGACAGAATTACAAAATTGTAAAAGCCAATGTGATCGGCAGCAGTGTCGGTTTCAGCTTGTTGGGCTTATTCACTTTTGTGTCTCCCGGGTATGAAGAGGCGATTACCCGGCTTTACCGTTCTGCGGGAATTCACGAAGGAAAAGCCCAGACCATTGTCAACGTAGTGCATGAGAAGACCTCCACTTATTTTATTTTATTCGCCCTGCCCAAGATTACTGTGCGGGCGGATGTTATCGAATTTATCGATGCAATTCCGGTAAAGTCTAAGAGTGCAGAAAATACGCTCTAGACGGCTATGCAAATAAATGCACAAACAGGATATTTAAATTAAGCACTAATTTACTGCCGGTCAGGCTAACAGTTCACTGCCGTTAAGGCGCAATTGTTCGTTTCTGCCATTATGGCGGCTGCACAGGCTAGGATATCGCCGAGTCAATTGTTGTCCATTTGCTTTGTTACAGGGAACAAGTCCAAAACCTTGGCGATAAATTAACCGGAGGATATGCGAATTCCCAAATCCTGGCAGCACACGAAGGCGACATTGACAGATGGTATAAAACGCATCAGCTCATTATAAAAATTGTTGTCCAATTAAGCGCTATCAAAAGCAGATGACATGAAAAAAGAACACATAGCCGAGTTTCGTTTTTACGGGGAACTGAATGATTTTCTACCTCTAAGGCAACGCCAACAGACGTTAATTTATCGTTTCAGCGGCCATCCCGGCATCAAGGATCCGATAGAAGTTCTGGGTGCGCCTCATCCTGAGGTGGAAATGATCGTTGTCAATGGCCAATTGGTAGGCTTTGACTATCAACTGCAAGCTAATGACCGAGTCGCAGTTTACCCGGCTTTCAAAAACAGGGATTTCGCTCTTTTGGTGAAATTGCGAGAAAATATCTCTCCCAATCCCCGCTTCATTCTGGACGTAAACCTTGGGAAGCTTGCCAAATTCATGCGTTTGCTCGGTTTCGACAGTCTTTACCGGAACGATTATCGGGATAAGGATGTTATAAATATCGCGGTGAACGAGCAACGCATCGTGCTGACCCGAGATCGCCGCCTCTTGTATTTTAAAAACATCAATCATGGCTACTGGGTGCGGGAGGTCAAGGCCGAAAACCAGATCGACGAGATCCTGGGCCGCTTCGATCTATATGGCTCAATTCACCCCTTTACCCGATGCCTGGCTTGCAATGGTATTTTGGAATCGGTCACCAAGGAGGAGGTTCTTTATCGCCTGGAGCCCAAAACACGGCTCTATTATGAGATCTTCTCGCGCTGTATCGAGTGCCAGCGAATCTACTGGAGAGGCTCTCACATGGAGAACATGCTGCAACGATTCGCTAATTTACTGGCGCCCAAGGCAAGCGCTTGCTAGGCAATCTGTGAACTACAGGTTTCTAGGCCTGACTTTTCTTGCTCGTATGATGAAATGGTATGAAGCCATTTTTACACAATTACGGGCTTGTTATCTTCGTAATACGCCCTTCGTCATCAAAACTTACTGTAACTATCTTGGCCAGTCTGCCTTGCTGTAGTCGTGGGACTGTTATCCTGAAAGACTCGCAAATTTCTGATCGTCAAGCTGTGCTTGCTGTGAGGGAAATATGACGGGTTTGCGCATTGATGTGACTAGAGCATTTTCAGATTGAATGAAACTTCCGTTTCCCATACTCGTCGAAGGTTTGTTTGCTGAAGGAGAGTTCCTCATGCCAAAAGCTTATTCAATGCATTTGCGGAAGCAGTAATCGAAGCCTGCGATGAAGGACAAACTATCGCTCAAGGGTCAAAGGTTCAGGGTGAGCACCTCGTTTGTGGAAAAGTTACAGCAGCGGCGAGAGATCGGCACCTTGGTGCCCAAACCCCACGGAGGAGAATGCCAGCCCATACGCGCCAACTTAAGATTTAACCTATCAAATCACGTTGGTATTCAATTTCAATTTGTTGGCTAGTTTCAGCCAGTTTATAGTTTCGGAGGGTAGTGTCTGTAAAGTTCGACGACGAGGGCGCTCCTCCATAAGTACCTTAAAACAATCCAACTGATTAGCCTGACACCAGCGATGTGTTTTAATAATCCACGAGTTTATTAAGGAACGGACCATTTTTAGGAGTCGCCAGGGTGTTGTCATGCGAACTGGGTCGAACCGGTCCAGCCATGCCCCAAGCGTTTATATAAATGACGTTCAATGACGGTAGCCTATAATAACTTTCCGGTAATCCAAAACTTACCTAACCTGAGTTCGGTTTAAGCATTCCGTAAAAGAGGCAGTAAATCAGCCTCACGTAATTGCAGAGCCGGCTTTTTATCCTGATAGGAATAAGCAAGCAAACTCGCGATAATATTGGACATGTAATTA
>JAQURG010000076.1 GCA_028715725.1 Methylococcales bacterium | reverse complement strand
CTGAGAGGGATCAAGCAGATCAAAGACGAAGCAGTGAAGAACATCCAGGAGATCAAGGTGACCGCCGTCAAAAGCATCAAAGATATCAAGAAAGAGAAAAAGGGCGGGTTTAACGTTTAGCTTTATTTTTCTCGATCGCCCGGTCGACCAGCTCATAGATGACTTCCATCATGAAAGGTTTGCTGATGTAATCCATAGCCCCCAGCTGTATGGCGTCGATTTTAGTGGCCTCCGTCGCGTAGGCCGTGACGATCACGGCTTCAATTTTTGGATCGATCTCTTTCAGCTTTTTTAAAATATCCAGCCCGATCTGTCTGCCTTCGAAACGCAGATCGATGAAGGCGATATCAAAATGTTCTTTTGAGACCGCGGATACGGCTTCTTCCAGGCTCCTGGCTGTTTTTACCGTGTAGTTCTTAATCCCCAGGATCATTTTAAATGATTCCAGGACCGCCAGTTCATCATCAATAACCAGGGCTTTTATTTCTTTAACCAAGGCGCGCTCCGTTCTATTTCTTTAACAGCAACTCAAAAACGTTCATTTTGGTCGGGACCTGTCCTCCGCTATTGTTGCGTACAATGACCGTAAGTTTGTATTGCCATAATAAACCGATGGTCAATAGCATGACCAGCAGAACGGCCGCCGTGACATATTCGACCTGACGGGCCTGCTTGCCCATATCCTGCGCTAACAGAGAGTCGAACAGGTCTTTGATCCTGGTCATTACTCGATCTCCAATTCCTTGGTCCGATCCAATTTGTCCTGGGCCGACTTGCGGATCAGGCTCACCTCATAGGGCGGCATCCTCAATTCCTGACTGATTTTATCATAAGTTTTGTTCTCGTCATAATACATTCGCAGGACCTTTTTCTCAAGGGCGGATAGTTTAAGGGCTTTTTTGGCCATTTCTTTCTCTTGTTTTTCCTTGGCTATTTTCTTTTTGAATCTAATGAGCTCAATGGTTTCTGCCAATTCCTGGTCGTTTTCCTGAAGTTGGGCCTGATAAAATTTATAAAAATCGCCTTTGAGCGACAGGAGTTCTTCAAAACTGCCCGATTCGGAGATCGCATTATCTGACACGACATAAATATTATCGGCGATCTTCAAAGTGGAGGGGCGATGAGTGATCAGGATCAAGGTCCTATTTTTAACGCCGGCTTTGAGGTTCTCGAATATCTTAGCTTCGGTGACGCTGTCGAGCGCGGAGGTGGCTTCGTCCATGACCAGGATCTTAACATCTCGGTAGAGGGCCCGGGCAATGGAAAGGCGCTGTCTTTGGCCGCCCGACAGGCCGACCCCGCCCTCGCCGATCTGGGTGTCATAGCCGTTGGCCAGGCCCATGATAAAATCATGGATGTCCGCCTCCTTGGCGGCCTGGATCATCTTGGCTTCGTCGATTTCCTTACGACCATACTGCAGATTTTCACGCACAGTGCCGGAGAAGATGATCACATCCTGGGAAACGATGGAGATGTTGGCGCGCAGGGTCATCAGCGAGACCTGCTTGAGATTATAAGTATCGATAAAGATGTCGCCTTCGGTCGGTTCAATAAATCGCAGGATCAGGTCAATGATCGTGCTTTTCCCCGCGCCGCTGGCCCCGCAAACCGCCGTGATCTCTCCTGGATTGGCCAGCAATGAAACATCCTTAAGCGTGTATTCATCCGAATTCGGGTATTTAAAGCTGACTTTTTCGAACTTGATCTTACCCTCGATCTGAAACAGAACGAAGGTGTGCGAATCTTTGTACAATTCAGGTTTTTCTTCCAATACATCGTTAACCCGTTTAATGGAAACAAAGCTCCTGTTCACGGCTTTATAAAGCGCGCCAAAATCCATGATCGGCTGGTGGATCTGACCGAGATAGACCAGTATCGCCATGACCTCGCCGATCGTTATCTGGCCGGTAATGACGCGGTAACCGGCGAACCAGGCCAAAAAGCTGGTCCAGACAGTGATCAAGGTGGAGTCAAAAAAGGAGTTGACCAGCCCCAGGAACAGATTTTCCCTGACGAGAGTGAACATGCCTTTGAGCTTATCGATCAGCCGGCCGGCTTCGTAAATCTCCTGATTAAATGACTTGATCGTCTTGACGTTGCTCATTTTTTCCTGATAGAACGTATAGATCTCCGACTCTTTTTTCTGGGATTTCGTCTGGACGTCCTCGAATCGCTGCGAGAAAAATTTTGTCTGGATGAAATAGATCGGGATCCCGACGAGGGCCAACAGGGTCAAATTCCAGTCGATCATTAAACAGATGACCAGGAGAGAGGCGAGTTGCAGCAGGGTCTTGATCACCACGGGGATCAACTCGGCCACCGAATCGACGATGACGTCGATATCGTCGGTGACCCTGACCATCAGGTCGCCGACCTGTTTTTCGTAATGGAAGCCCAACGGCAGCCTGAGCAATTTGGTAAAAAATGTGTTCCGGAGGTCGATCGACAGCGTCTGGTGGATAAAAGTATCCATGTAGCTGGAAATATCGGAAAAAATCGTGTCAAAAACAAAGATCAGTATTCTAAACAGGATCAGGAAACTCAGAAGCAGCAAATCTTTGTTGGGATAAGCGTAATCGATCAAGACCTTGGTGATCAGCGGGTTAGCCATGCCAAAAATAACTAAGATACCGACCGAAAGCAGGGAAACGAGGCTTTTATCCCAATACGGCAAAAGCAACTTGGTGTAAATAAAAAGCAGCCTTAGTCTGTCGCGCATTTAAGGCAAAGTATAACGCTTTTCGCGTGGTTGGGCAATAAAAATGGGCAGGTTCTATTTAAAAACTAATTGGAAAATGCTACAATCCCTTGCATGACAAGAGATTCAGCCCAATGAAGCACGCGCGGGTAAGCGGCTGAATATTGATAAATAGTATCAAATGAAAATATTGTTACTTATTCCGCCTCGATGCGAACCTGCCCAGCCGGTCCTCGGCGTGCCGTCATTAACCGCTTTTTTAAAACAAAATGGACATGAGGTCGTTCAAAGAGACCTAAGTATTGAAGCCTACAATTATTTTCTAGACGAAGATAGGCTTAAAAGCTCTATTAATAAAGTAAAAGACAGGCTGAAAGCATTTGAAAGGTCAAGCCGGCCCCTGAAAACAGTTAAGAAAATTGACGAATATTATAATTTATCCCGGGCCGATATGGCTTACCCGTATATTATTGCCAATTTAAAGGAAGCCAAACGCATCGCACATGACAAGGAAGACTTTTATGATATTGAGAAATATCAATGGGCCTTTAAGGTCCTGGATGCGGCTTTATTCATTGTCTCAATGGAATATTATCCAATAACCTTTTCCACTTCAAAATATGAAAATATTATATTGAATGCCTGGGAATCGACCGATAAGCTGAAAAAATGCATTGAAGATGAGCGGAGCAATATATTTAAGGACTATTATGAAGAGGCTTTAAGGGATGTTTTCAATGGTGATTTTAAGCTGGTCGGGATCTCCGTTTCATATATGGAGCAGATCGTGCCGGCCCTGACGCTGGCAAAAATTATAAAAAGCAAAAACAAAAATATCCACGTTGCCATCGGCGGGAGCTTTATTTCGGCGCTGGCCGAAAAAATTTCACAAAACAGATCAATTAATGAATATTGCGATAGTTTTGTGCTCTACGATGGCGAGATACCACTGTTGAGGTTGGCTGAGGCGCTGGAACAAAATAAGAGCCTGGAGAATGTACCGAACCTGATCTATAAAACGAACGGTCAAATTCGTACGAACAAACTCGATTCAACGCTCAAGGCCCGGGACCTGCCGACGCCGGATTTTGAAGGTTTGCCGCTAGAAAGCTACTTTTCTCCCCACATCATGCTGCCGATCTTAACGTCCAGGGGTTGCTACTGGAGAAAGTGCGCGTTTTGCACCCATTATCGCGGCTATCTGGCTCCCTTTAGCATCAGGGACACTGAATTTATTATAAAAGACATAAAAAAGCTGGTTTCCCAATATAATGCGCGCTATTACTTATTTGTTGATGAAGCAACACACCCCAGAACATTGGAACTATTATCGAATGCTATTTTACGTGAGAATATTAAGATTTTCTGGAGTTGCATGGCAAGGTTTGATGAAGCGCTAAACCCCGATCTGCTGGCTAAAATGTCAAAGGCCGGTTGCCGGTTTATCTGGTTTGGCCTGGAATCAGGCAGCCAGAGGATATTGAATTTAATGGAAAAAGGCACGCGGATAAAAACGATAGAAAAGATATTGCGGGGATGCAAGCAAGCCGGCATCGATACGTTTTTAATGGCTTTTCTTGGCTTCCCCAGCGAGACAATAAAGGAAGCGAAAGGCACGCTGACTTTTATCGAAAAAAACAAAAGGAACATCGGCTGGATCGTTGTGGAACAAAATTTTATCCTGGAAGAAGGCTCGAAGGCCTTCGTCAGCCCCGAAAAATATAAAATCAGTCGAATTAAGCCTAATAGCAAGAACGAAGATCTGAAGGTGTCTCATGATTATGAAGTGACTGCCGGCATGTCGCAGGCTCGGGTAGAGAAATTTCAGAGGGAGGCGCCAAAAGAACTTTCTTTGCCTCTAAGAACGAGAGGACATTATTTTCTTTATAAAACAAAATGGGGCCAGATGGACAAAGTCAGAAAACGCGGTTCAAATGAAAGGAAGCTATTAAGACGCGGGCAGGGCACGCCTGGGAAAGAACACGCCTATTTATTAACGGCCGGGACTATTTATGGCGAGTTCCAATATGACCTGCGTGAGGCCGAACAGATACTAAGTAAATATTTTAATAATGACAAGCCTAAAATAATAAAGGCAGATAAAATGAGAACAGGATTCTTATATAATATTTTAACCAGAGAAAGCCATTTTCTCTACAATTACGGGATCGACATCTTTGTCTTGGCCCGTCAAAAGCTCGCGATCAATGAAATAATCGGTCTGATCAGTAAAAAATTTGATCTGCCAATTAATTGCGCGAAAGACGAAGTGACCCGCTTATTGGCTAGATTGTTAAAGCACGGATTTATCGAAACGGAAGCAAAGTGACCTTTAATAAATTTGTCTATTGCATTGTAGCGGCAAAAACTTGCGATCAACTTGTTTGTCATATAATAAGAAATGGGGTATACTTACATTGCTGCATTGCGTAATTGTAGGGTGATTCATCAGAATATAAGAAAAAGGGGGTGAGAAGAATGGCGGAAAAGAAGGAAGGATACAAAGTAATTGGCTCATTTAAGATCGTGGCACCCGGAAAGTCGGGAAAGCCGGGGGGCGGGATTAATCCCGTTGCGGACAAGGAAATGCCTCCGGAACAAATGATAGGGACGTCCATGAAGGATATCAAGACCAAGATCAAAGGGGCTTTTAAGAATTTATAGAATCTCCCTGAAACAAGCTTATGGAGGCGCCCTTAAAAACGCCTCCATAAGTATTTATAAGGCATTTAGATACCTCCAGTTAAGCTTAAAAATCATTTATGATGAAAACTTGTTTGATAAGCCCACCTCACATTATTAGAGCAGAAGACGAGGCCGGACCTCATCAATGGCCGCTGTTATCGATGGTGACGCTGGGCACGATACTAAAAAACAAAAACAAGCCGGTTGAACTACTGGACCTGCAGCTGCTGATAAATAAAAAGATTCTCAGGTTCGACCGGAGTTTTTATAAGGCAGCGGTTAAGCTGATCGCGGCGTCCGGCGCGGATGTGCTCGGTTTCACCGCGATGTGTTCGAATTATCCGCTGGCGCTCAACTTGGCGCGCGAGTGCAAGCGAGTGAATCCGAGATATAAGATCATCTTCGGCGGCCCGCAGGCGACCGCGACCGGGGCAGAGTCGATGAGGAAGTTCCCTTTTATCGATATCGTTGTTTATGGAGAAGCAGACGTAACGCTGGCTGAGGTGATTGACAGGCTGGAAAAGGGAGACAATCTGACGGAGGTGGCGGGCATCTCATATCGGGAAGGGGCAAAGATAGTTCATAACGGCAGAAGGGAACTGATGAGAGATTTAAATGAATTGCCGCTGTTGGACTACGGGCTGGCCGCGCCGCTGTCGGAATATCAGGGTGAACAGAAGAGCTATGTGGCGAGCATAGAGGTAGGCCGGGGCTGTCCGTACAACTGCGTCTACTGTTCCACGAGCGTCCATTGGGGCAGGAAGTTCCGGCTCAAATCGGCGGAGAGGATCGTGGCGGAATTGACGTACTTAAAAAAGAGGTACAAGATCAGGACTTTTTTATTCCAGCATGACCTGTTCACGCTCGACAGGCAGAGGCTAAGGGAACTGTGCGAACTGATGATCGGGCAAAAGCTGGGGATCGCCTGGACCTGCAGTTCGAGGATAGACAGCCTGGATGTCGAAGATGATACCCTGGCGCTGATGGCCCGGGCCGGGTGCAAAGGTATCTTTTACGGGGTCGAGACAGGTTCGGAGAGGATGCAGCGGTTGTTAAACAAAAATATTAATTTGGATAGAGTTGAAGAAGTGATAAAAAAAACCATTAAAAATGATATCCCCTGCGCGGCCTCGTTTATCATCGGCTTCCCGGAAGAAAAAGAAGCCGACCTGAACGATACGTTAAACCTTGCCCTGCGCTTGGCCAACATCGATTATATTTCGAAAGTCCAATGCAACCTTATCGCGCCGGTCGCGGGCACAAAATTGATGGCGGACTACAAAAAAGATCTGATCATGACGGAATGCATCTCTTATTACACTTCATTCAAATTATGCCGGTCGGATGAAATGAAATTAATAAAAGAAAACCCCGAGCTATTCAGCGCTTTTTACAATCTCAAAACGCGCTACGTGCCTTTAGAGGTGTTTATCTTTGCCCAGGATTGGGGAGTGTGGATACTAAAACATTTGCCTAAGAGTCTTTTGTTGCTCTGCCGCGAATTGGATATGACGCCGTTAAAAGCGATTTATTTATGGATAAAATGGTTTAATAGCAATGGCTATGAAATAACTACGACCGTTAGCTTTACTGATGCTTACAACAAATATTACAAATACGTCAGCGGGATTTATCGTGAGCATAAAAAACGATCCTCATTTGTCAGGGATCTTATGAAATATGAAAAAAGCATGAATATGATCAAGCTTAATAAAAAGAAAAAGATCAAAGGCTGTTCACGGACGGATTTGAGACAAATGTTTCGAGGGGATTGGCAAAAGATCGTGCCGGCCGTATCAAAGCAATTGATTAGCCAAACTTTTTCATATGATATCGAAAAATATTTCAGTGACAACAGGAAAAAAAACCTGGAAACGTATAATAATCAAGAGAAATTACATTATCTTTTTTATAATTTAAGTGATAGATTGGTAATCCAGAGAATTAGTGAAAAAACGAAATTGTTTTTGGATAAGATCGATGGGGAAAGGACTTTCGGGGAAATTATCGATGATTTTAATAAAGTTTATCCCACGCCACGCTCGAAAATAGGGCGATTTTTAAGGGAAACCATAAAAAATGGCGTTATTAATACAAATTTAGGATGACCTGGATCCGCAATGGTAGTAAAGTAAGATGAAAACATGCCTAATAAATCCTCCCAGTTTTCTTAACGCAGACCAAGCCTCGGATTATTTTAACCGACCGCCATTGTCGATCCTGACCCTGGGCACGATACTAAAAAACAAAAACAAGCCGATTGAACTGCTGGACCTGCAGTTGCTGATAAATCAAAAAGTTCTCAGGTTCAATCGGAGTTTCTATAAGGCAGCGGTTAAGCTGATCGGCGCGAAAGGCGCGGACGCGCTTGGCTTTACCGCTGTGTGTTCGAATTATCCGCTGGCGCTCAATCTGGCGCGTGAATGCAAGAAGGCAAACCCGAAATATAAGATCATCTTTGGCGGCCCGCAGGCGACCGCGACCGGGGCAGAAACGATGAGGAAATTCCCTTTTATCGATGTCATTATTTACGGGGAAGGGGACATCACGCTGGTTGAGGTGATCGACAGGCTGGAAAAGGGGGCAGGCCTGGCGGGGGTAGCGGGGATCTCATATCGAACAGGGCCAAAGATAATCCATAACGGCAAAAGGGAACTGATGGGGGATTTAAATGAATTGCCGCTGTTAGACTACGGACTGGCCGCGCCGCTGTCGGAGTATCAGGGTGAACAGAAGAGCTATGTCGCGAGCATAGAGGTGGGCAGGGGCTGTCCGTATAACTGCGTCTATTGTTCCACGAGTCTCCACTGGGGCAGGCGGTTCCGGCTCAAATCGGCGGAGAGGATCGTGGCGGAATTAGTTTACTTAAAACAGAGATACAAGATCGGATCATTTGCCTTCCAGCATGACCTGTTCACGCTCGACAGGCAAAAGCTCAGAGAACTATGCGAACTGATGATTACGAAGAAACTGGGGGTTACCTGGACCTGCAGTTCGAGGATAGACAGCCTGGACGTCGAAGACGATACCCTGACGCTGATGGCCCGGGCCGGATGCGAAGGCATCTTTTACGGGGTGGAGACGGGGTCGGAGAGAATGCAGCGGCTAATTAAAAAACGCATTAATTTAAAGAGGGTTGAACATGTAATAAGAGAAACAATTAAGAACAACATCGAATGCGCGGCCTCGTTCATAATCGGTTTTCCGGAAGAAAAGGCAGCCGACCTGAACGATACATTAATCCTCGCCCTTAAGCTAAGCAATGTTGGGCCAAAAGTGAATATCAGGCTGTATCTGGCGGCCCCGGTTGCCGGCTCGGAATTAATGGAAACAAATAAAAAATCTCTGGCCTTGACCTACTGTTATTCGGATTTTAACGACATCACTTCATGTTTAGGCACGAAAAGAGAAGAGATCAAGAAGTATCCAGGGCTATTCAGCTCCTTTTATAACCTTAAAACAAAATATCTGCCGCTGGAGCTGTTCATCTTTGCGCAAGACTGGTTGTTCCCTGTCATACAATATTTGCCAAAAAGCTTTGCGTTATTATGCGACGAATTAAAGGCGGCTCCGTTGGAAGTATTATATTTATGGATCAATTGGTTTAACAAAAATGAACATTTAATAGAAAGCCCGGTCTTGACCCATAAATCAATGGACTATTTTTGTAAATTCGCAAAAGAAATCCACAGAGAGAAAAAGATCGAGGCCTTGTTTTTATTCGATCTTCTGAAATATGAAACGGCGATATATAACGTCCAATTTATTAAAAAGCCGTTAACAGCCGGGACCGTCAAGCAAACAAGAAGAATGAAGGGCGATTGGGTAATGATAGCGCCAAAAATATCAGAACAAGTAATATATGAATCCTTTAATTATGATGTAAAAAAGTATATGGAACTGGGGAAGCGGATAGGAGCTCAAAAATTTGATCGTAACAGGAAAGTGCATTATTTGTTCTATAAGATAAACGGCGAAATCGATGCGCGAAAAATAAGCGCAAGGACAAGAGAGTTTATTAGGGGGATGGATGGGGCGAAGTCGTTGGAAGAAATTGCGGAAGATTATAAAAGGACATATCCAGTAGCAAAACAGAAGATCAAGGCGTTTATAAAGAACGCAGTTAAAGACGGCATTGTCGAGCTGGAAAGCCTCTAAGTAATTGACTGAAATTATTCCCCAATAAAATCGAAACAATGTGTAGGAAAACAATTAAATTGCTCAATGGAGCTATTGCTGCCTCGGAGGAAAAATGAACTGTACCAGTGCGACGGTAATTCAACCTTATCTGTGCTTATTGGAATGCGGCGGCGCAATGACGGCCGATACGATCGCTCCATTGCCGCCAACAAACCTGAAATTAAGTAATGACGTGGACCGGACGGCAATGATCTCCTGGTCGGGGCCAACGAGTAATAATAACGGCTCACGATTGACCGATCTGGCCGGTTATGTGCTGGCCCTTCGTGATATTTCTACGAATGGAGATTGGGTAGAAATCAAAGTCGGCGACGTTACGACAAAAACGATCGAGAATCTGTCCAATGGCCATGTTTATCAGTTCAGGGTCAAAGCCTACGATTCGGCCAAACCGGCAAATTATAGCGACTGGTCAGCGATAGCTTCGATCCAGTTGACAGATAGAGTCAAGCCGATAATTCGGCACGTGCCGATCTCGAGAGCCGAAGTGTTTACTGAAATTAATCTCTGTGCCCAGATCGCCGATAATGAAGCGGTAAAATCAAGCAGGCTATATTATAAACATATCGACAGCAGGGATTGGAGTTTTGCTCAGATCAAGCAAGACAAAATATGTGATCATGCGATAATCCCAGCCGCGGCCGTGCGTATGGGCGCCATCCAGTATTATATCGAAGCGACAGATAACAGTGGCAATTGTGCGCATCTTCCGCTGGAAGCTCCGGATACGAACTACTTGATCAACGTCTATGATCCAACTCCGCCAAACATTGTGCACACCCCGATCAAACG
>JAQURG010000075.1:1500-10416 GCA_028715725.1 Methylococcales bacterium | reverse complement strand
GCTTCCAGGGCCTGACAAAAGAGCAAATCGACCTCCTGCAGAAGTATCTCTCTGAGCGGGAAAACTACCTAAAATAGTAACAAGCGTTCAGTAACTGGTAACGAGTAACTGGTAACGTGTGCCGGTCTCAGATCTTTTTACTTTTTACTAGTTACTTTTTACTATGTTGAGTAGTGTTCATCTTATTCACAGTCTGCATAAACCGATATTTAATCTCTACTTAGCGTAGATTTTTAGTTTGTATCATTATTGGATACAATGATTATGGGTTCAAGTGAGAGATCTTCGCCGGTGCACCTTACATCCCACCACCCACTAAAAACAAAACGGCGAAATCAAAAACACACCTCCTTTCCATAATAGGAAAGTAGCAAACAAAAATCAGTGCCAAAGCTGCACTGAAACCACGCTCCGCAATACTGCGGGGCGTTTTCGTTACAAAGAAAAAAATAGGCGGTTTGGCCGGCCTAGTCAGACGACTAAATTAGGGGTTATGATCCCTGACTTCTGACCGCGAAAGTTGCGGGCTGTGACCATGGACGAGGAGGGCAAAAAGGACAGGTTGATGCCCAAAATAAATTTAGTATCTGATGATGCACTCCTCTCTGTTGGAACGCGGAGGAAAACTTCTGGCTGGCGGTTATCTATATAAAGTCTCTGGTTGCACCTGAGGTTCGCTGGGCGGTTATCGCTCGTTAAGTCTTATAGCCCAGCGTATCTAAGAAGGCTCAGGAAGTACTAACCATGAATGGGTTAGTAACTCTTTGGTAAGGTGTAAGGTCCTTTTTAAGGACGGATAGTTAATCCTGTATGTTATAGGTAGGGGGCTTAAGTCGCTTTTTATGTGCCCATCTTCGTTACGGTTGTTTTATCTTATTTATTACTTTGTCAGGAGACTGACAAAAGAACTGGTCGTGAGTTAACTAAGGCGCTACAAAAGTCAGACTACTTGTCGCGTTTTGTCATTGCGAGTGAAGTTAGAAGGAGCGCGGCAATCTCCCGTTCAAGACGACAAAGAGATTGCCACGTCGCTGCTGTTCCTCGCAATGACAAAAAGAGGATAGATCAATGTTGACAGTTAATATGAGTCACCGTCTAAATTTGGCTTAGTTGTGATACTGTGGATAAAGGTGTGAATAGAATAAGGTCGCTTTTAGGTGAAGGATTTGTCTTTTTTAAGCACTTTTTTCGTTAACACATTATGCACATAGGCGGATTTCTAAAAAACATCTTAGTTTAGGTAAAACAACCATGTCCTATAGATTGTCTATAATTAATGGGTGGTGGGAAAAGAATAAATAAAATTTAAATAAAAAGAATAAGACGGCCTTTTAGCGGGCCGTCTTTAAAATGCTCTTTTTTATCACAGCATTTTATTAACAGGTGCTTGAGCATTTATTGTCTCGGTAACAGGGCTAACTGATGGGATGTTTTATAGAATCATTATTTTCTGGTTTAATGTATGTAAGGGCTGTTGAGCCCAATTGTGGATATGCAAAAACAAAACACTTGGTCTTTCCCTAAAATTTATTTAATTGCCATTGCCGTTGTTTCGGCATTTTTTACGTTTTTGGAAGCTCAGCCCGCCTTGGCTGCAGCCTGTGCTGGTTCCGGTAATGATGTAACCATCGCAGCCGATTGCGATCTAATCAGTGGCACTTCTTACACTTACACCGGCCTGTTAACCATTAACACGGGCGTGACGGTCACGGTTCTCTATGATGTGGCCTTTCCCGGCCAAACAACCATCACTTCTGACAGAATATCGGTTTTGGGAAACCTAAGCACAAATGCCCAGGGTTTTCCTGCTGGAGAGGGTACAGGTGCCGGTACTGGCACAGGCGGAGGCGGCTATGGTGGTGCTGGTGGTGGGACAGTAGGCGGTGGAACATATGGCAGTGCTACTAATCCAACGGATTTAGGCTCAGGTGGCA
This sequence comes from Methylococcales bacterium, assembly GCA_028715725.1. Classification (GTDB taxonomy): domain Bacteria; phylum Pseudomonadota; class Gammaproteobacteria; order Methylococcales; family Methylomonadaceae; genus JAGXGJ01. The sequence goes on along the minus strand of JAQURG010000075.1, from coordinate 8,482 downwards.
GCGTTAAAGCAGGAGGCGGCTCAATACATTTAGTTGCAGGGATCGTCACAATCAACGGAGTCATTAGCTCTAATGGAGAAAGTTCAGATGGGAATGGTGCTGGATCAGGTGGCTCGGTTTGGGTCGAAACATCAACCCTTTCAGGTTCCGGGTCAGTCACTGCCAATGGCGGAATTGCCTTAACAGGCGGAGGCGGAGGCGGACGCATCTCCATGTCAACAGAAATATACAATTTTTCTGGGACAATATCTGCTGCCGGAGGTACACCAGACGGCCAAAATGGCACGATAAGGCTCAGTATGACGCCGCCATTTATTGATACCTTAACCCCATCTTCAACAGCCGCCGGGACATCTTCTCTAGTAATAACAATAGACGGCCATAATTTTGAAACCAATGCGACTGCCAGGTTGTCTGGCAGCGACAAAACAACGGCTTATGTCAGCCCCACGCAGCTAACCATGACATTAGGCGCTGCTGATTTGAATACTGCTGGCGTATTTAGCGTCACCGTTCATAATCCTATCAGTGGCGAGACTAGCAATGTGGCGGATTTGACCTTAACAAATCCTGTTCCAATATTGGATGGCATCACGCCTACGACTAAAGATCTGGGTGACCATGATTTATCCGTCCAATTGACGGGATCAAATTTTTTACTGAATTCATTGGTTTATTTGGACGATGCTTTGCGAGCCTCAACCTATATCAATCCAACTACGTTAAACATGAACTTAATCGGGGCAGACGTAGCCGACGAGGGAACGCATTTGATTAAGGTCGTTAATCCGTTAGGCGGTACTTCGACGGCAGCGGCTCTGATCGTCCACCAAATTCCCAAGGGCGGCGGCACGGGAGGTGTTGCATCTCCGGTTGCGGCCGGCATGCCTACCCCACCGATCGCCGGTTTTGGCAAAGCCCTGGGGCCGAATTCCATCCGTTGGTATTTTATGGCCGGTTCCAACAGCCAAACCGGTTTCCAAATAGTCAATTCAACTGATAATTTTGTGTTGGCCAGCAGTACCAATGTCCTAGCCCAATCAATTGATGAAACAGGCCTTTCTGCCTCTACGACTTATTGCAACCGGGCAATCAGGGGTTATAACAGCGCAGGACTGACATCCATCCAGACAAACTCGATTTTTCCATGCGCCACAACTTTGCCCATCCCAATGGCAACGTCGTCAGCCTTTACGGTTAGTCCTTTGGATATCCTTTCAATCGGAGTTGAAGATATGAGTTTTGGGTGGCATGCTGATTTAAAAGAGAAAAATGAGGGTCAGCTATATGGTTTTTACTTGCCTTCATTTAATAGTTGGTTCGTGCCGGTTTCAACTTCTGTCACCACTGCACCAACGGCCGGTCAATCAGCTGCCTATAAGCTAGATTCCACGCCTTTCTACCAAACAATCGAGCAGTGGGGATCAGATTTCAAACTTATCGGCCTGGAATCGGAAACATCTTACAAATTTAGAATTATCCGGACTTCAGATCCAAAAGTATCTGGCCAAGGAGTCTGGGAATTTACCGCCTCAACCACCAAGGGTGTCATTACTTTTGATACTGAGATGCAGATGATTGAAAGCGTGGTTGAGCCTACGCCGACCGTTTCAGCAACCTTGAGCACGCTGGGAGCTAATGCTGGCAGGTCTTGGCCTTCTTTTGTGCCAGCCGTTCTCGTTGGTGCTTTGGCCTTGGTCTACCAAAAAAGACTACGGAGGAAGCCCGTAAAGTCTAAAAAGGTAAAAAAGCGACGTCGGGTCAGCGCAGCCGTTATATTTTTGATTGGTGCCATGACACTGGCTCAGGCAACATCTGTCATTGCATTAGCCAAACCCGCCCAAGCAGCCGGGGTGACTACGTTGACCTACCAATTAAAGTTCAAGAATACTGGCACTAAAACAGCCAAGAATGTGGTCGTAAATGATTTAATCCCTGCTGGCACGCTTTACTACACTGGTTCCATGCAGGTTGACGGCGTGGGACAAACTGATGCTAAAGACAACGATAATGCCTGGTATAACGATAATCCGGCCCAGGTGAATTTTGTTTGGGCCACGGTTGCCCCCGGGCAAGAACACTCAATGAGATTTACGGTCTACCTAAAAAGCGGAGTTACGACCGAACAAGTTTCCAATTCAGCTGTCATGCAGCCCCCGGATAACTCCGATCCAAACACTTTGCCTTTGGTCATCAAAGAGCAATCTTTTTGCGGCAACTCAAAGATAGAAGTCATGACTGACAAGAATGGCAGTCCGATTTTGTTGAACGGCAAAGAGCAGATGGAGGTTTGCGACGATGGCTCAAATAACGGGACAGGTTATGGTTGGTGCAAATCAGATTGTTCCGGCGTTGATTTACCGCCATCCAATCTTTGCGGCAATGGAAAAATCGACCAATGGATTAATTTAAAGACCAAACAGACGTATAAAGAAACCTGCGACGATGGCACGGCTAATGGCCAAGTGGGGAAGTGCAATTCAACTTGCAATGGCACAATGCCTTTGCCGCCCAAACCGCCTAAGGAACCTGAAAAGAAACCCGAGGGAGCTGAGCAAGCGGCAGTGACAACTACCATTGCTTCTCCAACGACAACAACTCAGGTTGTGCCTGAGTTGCCAACCACGACTTTACCGTCGCCAGAAGTTCCCGGTACTTCAGCGCCCGCCGTTGTAGGTTCGAGTCTGGCTGATACCGTCGGCAATGCAATCAATGAAGGTGCCAAGCGTACGGCCGATGTTTTAGCCGCACCAGCTGTCCAGCAAGCAGGCATCCCGGCTTTAGGCGTCATCACTGTTTTAAATATTGCATCTACGGCCGGTTACGTCACACTTTTCAATTACTTGTACTTTATCTTTACCCAGCCTTTGATACTGATCGGCAGGCGCAAAAAACAAAAGTATGGGGTCATCTATAACAGTTTAAGCAAGCTGCCTGTTGATTTAGCGGCCGTACGCATCAAAGACCAAAGTGGCAGGATCGTGCAAACCAAAATCACTGACAGGCAAGGCAGGTATAGCTTCTTAATCAACAAGGGCCAGTACCTTTTGGATATTTCCAAACCAAATTATATTTTTCCGACCACCCTGTTGGTTAATAAAGCCCAAGATGTTGATTACACAAATTTGTTGACAACCAATAAATTAAGTTATAGCTCTGATTCAGTTGTTTCCAATAATATTCCCTTGGATCCAAAAGAAGATACGAGATTGCCCAAAGAAGTGAAGCGCAAGATTGCCTTGAGGAAACTCCAAGGTGCTGCTGCTTTGCTGACAACCCTATTATCCGTCGGAGCTTTAGTGCTCGTACCGAGCTACCAATATCTCGGCTTGGTAGTTTTTCAAGTAGCCACTTATGTTGTTTTCCGCAGGTTATCGTTCAGAAAACCAACCTCGTCTTTCGGCGCGGTTAAAGACATCAGTACTGGCAAGCCCATTAAAAATGCCATCGTGCGCATATTAGACGCCCAATTTAACCGCATACTCGAGACACAAGTCACTGATTCAGACGGCAGATATGCTTTCTTGGTGGGTAAGGGCAAGTTTTACGTGACGGTCACCAAGGATGGCTACGGGCAATTGCGCAGTGACGTACTTGATTATACGGCCGCCAAGGGTCCGATGGTGATAGATAAGGTATTAAAATTGAAAGCAGCCTAATATTCAATTAAAAATTAATAATTAATAATTAATAATTTTTAGCTGGAGGCTGATTGTTTTTTTGTTGTTGGTCCGTAATTGTTAATTGTAATCTGTTAATTGTTAATTTGTTATGGTATACTTCGAGAGAATTTTGTTTATGAATTTTTTTAGCTTATGATTAAAAAACGAGGGGCGGTCAAAATGGAAAATACAAAGCAAATAATCAGCCAACCTAAGAAGGGGGAGGGTGGGAGCAAGATGACAATTTACATTGTTTTGTTAATTGTGGTTGTTCTGACAGCCTTTGCCCTCATGATTAACCAAAAGCTTAAGGCAAAACCGACTCCGAGTGGCCAAAAAACCGAGGCTGCAGCCCAAGCACCGTCAGACAAGGGTAAATCAATGGAGAAGTCCGACGTTGTTGCTTTGATCAATCGCGTAGCCAGCCTCATTTTGGTCAAATCTGACGAAGAGCCGACCGTGGCTACTGTCCAGGACGCGGATGCTTTGAGGAAAAGCAGCCCGATTTTCTATAAAGATGCCCAGAACGGTGATCGTCTCCTGGTTTGGTCGGATAAAGCAGTGCTCTACAGCACAAAGTTAGACAAGCTATTGGCGGTCATGCCCATGCCAGCTGCTCAAGAGACGTCAAATTTAGGCCAAGCAACCTCTACTGCATCAAATATCAAGGCAGTGCCGGCTGAGTCGACTATCAAGTCAGAAAACGCCACTGTTGAGGTCAGGAATGGCACGACAACCGTCGGTAAGGCGTCGACCATGTCGAGTCTGCTAAAAGCCCAAGGATTGAAGATACTGACAATCGGCGATGCCAAGATAAAGACCTATCCCAAGACAGTAATTATCAAAGCATCATCAAATTCAGCCGCCATGCCAGCCACCTTGGCAGCTCTTCAGCAGGCCACCAATGCCGAAATAGTTGATTTGCCAGCCGGCGAAGTAGCATCTAAAGCCGACTTCTTGGTGATTGTGGGCAAGGATTTTGTAAAATAATTTAGACTCCAGGTTCAATAAATAGGGATGCCAATCAGGCATCTCTATTGTTATCACAAAATATGCACAAGCTATTTTTGGTTTTATTTTGATAGGAAATGGCTTCATTGAGACTAATAATCGGCAAATTTTGGCAGTCCGGCTAGTCAGAGTATAATGTTTGTAGATCCCGCAAGGGAATGCTCCTTACGCAATTAAAGACAAAAACAAAAAGCACAAGATCACCAAAACAGTGATGTTGTCGCAAATCAATTTTACCCACCATGCTTGGGTAAGATTGGAAGAGCTGCATGTGACTCGTTGGGGTCTTGTGTGGCTTTTTTATTTTTGCCCTCTTACTCTTCACTTTTCACTTGTTTAAGGCTAACCTATCCGCATGAGAGTCATATCTGACCTGCATATTCACTCCCGTTTTGCGCGGGCCTGCTCCAAATCTTTAACTATTCCAAGTATTGCCAAAGCTTGCGAGCAAAAGGGGATCCAATGGGTGGCTACGGGAGATGCCTTGCACCCGGCTTGGAGGCAAGAAATCGGCCAAAGCCTGGAAGAGCGGGATGGGGCCTTTTATTTGCGTGATAATTCCTCGCCAACCGCTTTTTGCCTATCAACTGAAGTTTCTTGCATCTATAAGCGGGGAGATAAGACACGCCGCTTGCACCATGTCATCCTTTTTCCTGATCTGAAGGCGCTTGATCAAACTATCAAAGTCTTGAGTGATAGGGGATACAACCTTAAGAGCGATGGCCGGCCGATTATGGGCTTGGACTCCGAGGAGTTATTGAAAATTTTATTGGATATTGATGAGCGGATCTTGCTCATTCCTGCCCATGCTTGGACCCCTTGGTTTGCCATCTTTGGTTCAAAGTCAGGTTTTGATTCTTTGGAAGAGTGTTTTGGTGATAACTCGAAGCACATTTATGCCATCGAGACCGGCTTGTCATCCGATCCGCCCATGAATTGGCGGATTAGCGCGCTCGACCGTTTATTTTTAGTCAGCAACTCAGATGCGCACTCATGTGAGAATTTAGGCCGCGAAGCCAATGTCTTTGAGATGGACAAACCGTCCTATGCCGAACTGCGCAGGATCTTGGTTGAGCATGACACGTCAAAATTTTTGGAAACGCTGGAGTTTTTTCCGGAAGAAGGGATGTACCATGTAGACGGGCATGCTGACTGTAAGTTTTATTGCGAACCGGAAAAGACAAAAAAGTTGGGAGGCAGGTGCCCTGTCTGCGGCAAGCCTTTGACGATTGGAGTTCTGGCGCGGGTCAGTGAGTTGGCAGACAGGCCTCCGCAACCGCCCAAACCCCCGAATTCCGCGCCTTTCCGCAGTCTTGTCCCGCTGCGTGAGCTGATAGCCGACGCTTTTGGCAAGGGCAAGACCAGCAAGGGTGTGCAGCAAGAGTGCGCACAAATGTTGGAACATGCCAGTGAGTTTGCCATCTTGCTTGATCTTGAAGAAAAAGAGTTGGCAGCATTTTGTAAGCCAGAAATCAGCCAGTCTATTTTGCGCATGAGAAAAGGCGAAGTCGAAATCCGCCCGGGTTATGACGGCGTCTACGGCGAGGTCCGCGTTAAGGGTGTTGCTTCATTGAAGCCTTCGCAACAAGCGTTATTGTAAATAAAAATCCCGCCGTGGTGGGTCGAACCGTAATTATTTACGGTCCTACTTCACAGCGGGATTCCTCCTAAGAAAAAACAGTTTAACGCTTCTTCTTCTTGGTTGCCTTTTTCTTGGCGACCTTCTTGGCCTTCTTCTTAGCTGCCATGTAAATCACCTTCCTTTCTTTATAGATTTGCTCTGACTAAATGTCAGTGAGCATGCTCACAGAAGAGAACTCCTGTAACCACGTTGTTATTATAACACAAATTTTTCTTGTCAAGAAGAATCAAAGGGCGAGTCAAGAGTAAATGGCAAAGCAAGCAAGAAAAGAAGTTTTAGAAATATTTTTTAAGTTTTTTGATCTAAAAAACACACAAAGAATATTTTTTTCGCGGGTCGGAATTTCCATGTTTTGTGCAATCTTAGCGTGATTTGAGTAATAAAACATTTTTTTTAAAAATTTTTTGCTTGTCAGTAAATAATTTTACTTGAATAAGAGCAAAAAAAATTCTGCCGAAGATGGAATGCTTAGTCGGGTATTTATCCACAAGCAAAATCAGCGCTGATGCGCTGATGGTACATTTTTAGTTTTTAGTAAGTTGCTTAAGTTGGGTGATTACTACTTCGTTTCAGTCACGCAAACAGAGCAAAGGCATTGATTCTCAGGTAATGCCATACCACAATCACAGTGGCATATTCCATTTTCGCAGATCATTGGTTCGTGGCA
>JAQURG010000075.1:0-1400 GCA_028715725.1 Methylococcales bacterium | reverse complement strand
GGTTGTTTGGGGAAATCAAAAGTTGCAAGCACGTTCTCCATGCTAATCTGTTTAGCCTTGTGGTCAGGCTTTTGTCCGGGAGGAGTTTGGATCCAAACTGTGCGGGTTGATGTGCCGGACTGCCAGACATCAAAAACAGCGGCGCGAATTTGTGAGTTGCCGATCAAGGTGCCCTGTTGGCCATGCAATATGTTGCCTTTGATAAAGTAGGTCACCTCAGTCGAGGTTGCCAAGCGAGATAGCAAGCGGGATTTGTTTGCCTTATCAAAAGGTGATATGGCTAGCCAGGGCCCGTCGTTGGTTTGTGAGGTAATATCAGTCCCGCTGATAGCGATTGCCAAAAGTTTTTCGTCATCCTGGGCAGCGGTCGAACCCGGTGGGAACTGGAGTGCTATGTTTTGTGAGGTTGAGACAATCAAATTCCAACCCTGCATGGATTGCGTAGGGAGGGGAATCAAGGGTTTGGCCATTGCCAGCAAGCGACGTTCTTCTTGCAGGGCAGTGATTGCGCCCTGGGCTTTGCTGACTTCTTCGCTGGCTTGCCTGAGCTTCAAATTCGCCTGTTCAACGACACCCTGTTGCTCCAATTGGGCTTTGGCAGCTTCAGCCTTGGCCTGTGTGGCTTCTAAAGCCAAGAGCTGGCGGTCTTTGTTGGCCAAATGGAGGAAGTAACCGGTACCAAGCCCAACGACTATGGCACCAAGTAAGACGGAAAATAGGACTGACCAAGCACGTTTCATAACGCCATGGAGTATAGACAGGGCGAAAAAACTAGTCGAGAGGATAACTTTGTTTTAAATAAGAGGGAGTTGACTAAAAGTTGAAAAATCCATATTATGCAGCGGTTATCGGGGCCCTTAGCTCAGCTGGTTAGAGCGCCGCGTTTGCAACGCGGAGGTCATCGGTTCGAATCCGATAGGGTCCACCAATAAAATCCGCCTTAATGGCGGATTTTAGTATGCTTGCTACAAGCCTGACGTTCTATGGTAAGCTATCGGCGTAAGAATAATCATATTATATATGTCAGAATGGAATACCTTGGCCGATGATGCGGCCATACAAAAGACTGTTGCGGCGCTTGAAGCCAATGGCATTAAGGTTTTCGTTGCAAACTCAGGCCAAGAGGCCAAGGCTAAAGCCTTGGAGCTGATACCTCAAGGCAGCGAAGTCATGACAATGGCCTCGCAAACTCTTGTCGGCCTTGGTTTGGTTGATGAGTTTAATGAGTCAGGCAAGTACAATTCAATTAAGAAGAAATTCGCTGCCATGGATCCCAAGAAAGACCAAGTTGAGATGAGCCGTCTGGGAGCGGGCCCGGCGTTTGCCGTTGGCAGCGTCCACGCCGTGACTGAAGATGGCCGCGTTATCATCGTTTCGGCCACCGGCAGCCAATTGCCGGC
>JAQURG010000074.1 GCA_028715725.1 Methylococcales bacterium | reverse complement strand
CGTGTTATGCCGTTCACTTTTAATATTATCGACTCGTGCATGATGTTCTCCTGTTTATTTTAGTTAGATCGAATGGGCATGGTAAAAAGGTGAATTAAGGGTACTGTGCATATTCGTCCGTAAATATACGCTAGCATCCTGAATCATTCAATGGGCGTTCTTTGAACGCATCATAGAGAGTCGTCCGTTTGACACCGAAGATTCGGCCAGCAGAGGCTTTACGGCAAATTCTTCCATTTCCCGCCATACATTATAACCTGCAACAGATCCTCCGGATTATGGTGTCCGGACACTTCGCCCCAATAGCCTTTCTTAGCCGTGCCCGCCCATCCTGCCGCACATCAATACAAGTCACGAGCGTACAGTTTACCCATACTCTGGCGATACGCCACGCTTTGGAATTTGAGGTTATTTACTTTCAATACATCATCTGACATACGTTCACTCATAATTTGCGAATCAATTTTCAAAACCGTATAAACGAGGCTCTCATCCCTAGCAACTGGCGCCTTGCCGATAGGAACACCAGGGAATGGCAGAGGCTCCCGCCGGTCCCTGTTACTGAGCGTGCTTCCTTGTCGTATCGTTTCAGGCGCTCATCTTTACGCTGAGTTTACGCCTTATATATAGGCTGCCTGGTTAACCTTCCCCTCCTAGACGCAGCCGATAGCCTTTTTTCTGTTTGACCTCGATAACCCGCTGCCGGGCGTTCAGCGCTTCAGCCTCGGTCTCAAACCACGCCTTTCTTACCGTACCCGGTGAACCGACTCGACCCCATTCCTTGACCAGCGACCAGTCATCGAACAGGCCGGGCGTCACATGCAGCTGATAGAACCGGTGCAGGTTCTGATCCGGATCGTGCCGTTCCAGGTACACAGACATCAGGAGTCACCTCGATGGTTGGCCCTTGAGAGTGAGGTCATGGCTCGTGGTTTTTCAAAACGCTATAGACGGTTTGCCGGGTGACCTTAAAATGCCGGGCGATATCGATCTTGGTAGCGCCGCCGTTGAACATGGCCAGCGCCATGGCCTGGTCTTTTTCAGTCAGCGCTTCGGGGCGGCCGAACCGTTTGCCTTTCTTTTTCGCGGCAGCCAGGCCTGCTTTAACCCGCTCCCGAATCAGACCCCGCTCAAACTCCGCCAGCGAGCCGAAAATGTGAAAGATCAGTTTGCCGGCGGGAGTGGTGGTATCGATGTGTTCGGTCAGCGATTGAAAACCGATAGCGCGGCTTTCAAGATCGGCCACCACTTCAATCAGATGGGGCAAACTGCGGCCCAAACGGTCCAGCTTCCAGACGATTAACACATCCTTTGCCCTGAGCGATTTCAGGCACTGCTGCAATTCCTGGCGGTCCTGTTTAGCGCCGGACTGCTTTTCCTGATAAATCCGTTCGCACCCTGCGGCGTTGAGCGCATCCATCTGCAGTTGGGTATCCTGGTCATTGGTGGAGACCCGTGCATAGCCTATTTTCATGACAGCCCCTATTTCGGTAAATAATCGGCGGCTAATGCCTGGCGTATTTTGTCTGCCGCTGCAGACATTCGCCAGGCTCGTTATCATCCCTAGCCGTGCTTTGAAAATCCGAGCGCCCTGCTCTTTTAAAAAATTGTGCCAAGTCTCAGGCTTCCCGGTCAGAAAATTTGATAGTCATGGAAACTTCGGCTGTTGTGTTCGACATGAATGCCCTGCTATTTTTTTAACCTATCTTTATTTAACTATAGCACAGTCTTACTTTTTTTACCTAGTTTTTTAACGTAGTTTGGCGAGGTTTGGGCAAGCCGCTGAACAGTAAATTGGAAGGTTAAAAAAACGCTGGTTTGTTTAACCCGGCAGCGAAATAGAGTTATCCACAAAATCTGTGGATAAAGCTGTCCTTAATTTGTAACAATACCTTTAGTTTACCCATCCATACTGGCTGATAAGTTAAATTGTCTAAAAGGTGGTCAGCGTTGGAACAGGAAAAGCAGGGAAGGGTTTTTTGCAGCCGTATTCACAATCCCTTCTACGCATATTTGTAAAACTCTCCAGATAAATGAGTATGATCGTTGTGCTGGTATGTTTGGCGGCGCTTCACGAAGCTACCAGGATGAGAGTAATAAGTGTTGCATAACAAGGTAAAACACCCCATCCAATTTGATTTATTTTTAATAATGATGACAGCCCTCATTATCCGCGTTATAAGAGCCAGACCTGCGATCTGATGCGATTTTTTGATGAAATAAAAGCGGGCGATTTTTACAAGGGGATCATCGACGATTAGGACTTACCAACCCTAATCGATCTTAATTAAATTATCCTGGAGTTATCTAGAGTCTCGGCTAAACATAATCAAAGTATGCATTCCGGCTTAGCACGAGCTAAGTGTAACGGCTCCCATTTGAAATCCATTGGGCTCGCCTTTAATGCCGTTGTAAGCTCAAATTAATTGCAAATGAACGCGTGGTTCCAGATTTGACCTAATGCCGTGAGCGGATCGACCTCTTACCACCGAGGCTTGAACGGCTGATTATGCCGGATGACAGGCAGTCATTAAGATAAGAAGAAACCCTAGATCATCCGACCCTGGAAGATATACCGTTAGCATTTTAAAGGAAGCCGCTGAATTTATTGCTTGGAGTGTGTCAATAAGCGATGATAGACAGAAACTATATAATCACTTGTTGGGCTGCGACATGACGCCAACAGAGAGAAAACCTTTGGATGTGAAACGCCTTTATACGGACAAGATTGACGCGTATCTGTCATTTAATTCTGTATTTCGCACTCCGCAAGCGCTTCGGAGATTCTTCGAGGACAGCGATTTTATTAGCCCCGATATTCGCATACTCGACACCGGGTGCGGAACGGGAGCGGCGACTTTTGCCCTGTTGCAAGCATTCCGGCTTCGTGGCATGGATTATCGGTGCCTCCATGCATTCGACTTTACCCCGGCAATGCTGGATCGCTTTCGACAACGCCTGATCCGGTGTGACATCTCTGATGTCGAACTTCGCGAAGACAATGTTCTCGAACTCGGCCGACTGCTGCGCTAGCCGCATTACGGACCCGCCTCGCCCCGCGTGGTAGGATTTTGCTTTTTATCACTCGAAAGAATTGGATAACAAAACTGCTGATCGAAAAATGGTGGAAGGCAAACCGTTATAGTCGCAAAGAGCTTGAAGATGCTCTTGTGGCAGGAGGCTTTGAAAATATCGCCTTCAGGAGATTTCCATATTCTTACTTTTGGCAGAATCAGTGGGCATATATTGTCGAAGGCCGACCGGATCAGCGAAAAATGGGCGCCGATTGACATAAGTGTTGAAAGATTCCGACTATTTTTAGGAGTAATCGTGCTTTGCCGAATCGTTTGTTGGATCAGTCTGATTTGCACCGCCGTTACGCTCGATGCATTGACCGCTCACGTCCCGGTGCAGCAGAATTTGTACCGTGGATGGGGCTCGTTTATCGGACTGTTCGAAGTTGCGGCTGTTATAGCGGCATGGATACTGCTTGCTATAACTTATTCGTTCATACTTAGATTCAAAAAACACGGCTCATGTCTGGTAGACTGACTTTCATCCTGAGGGTGGCTTTACTGTTGTTTGTGGCAAGTTGCACCAGCACCCGTCCCTTCACTGACGCGGACGGGCGCATCATACCCGGCAGTATTGCAACGATGGAGCAGGTGCCCATCGGGGGCATTCCCCAAAGCATCTGGTTTCGCGGAGTAGATACGCGCCGGCCCGCCATCATTCTTTTGCACGGCGGACCCGGTGCCAGTGAATCAGCCTTGTTTCGCCATTATGACGCCGTTCTGGAGAATCACTTTCTCATGGTGTACTGGGAGCAACGCGGCGCGGGACGGTCATACCATTCCGACATCTCCCGCGCCTCAATGACCATTTCGCAGTTCGAGCGCGATCTCGACGAGGTGGTCGATCTCGTCAGGCGGCGTTTCGGCAAGGACAAAGTCACCCTGTTGACGCACTCCTGGGGCACCGAGCTCGGGACGATATACGCCTACCGGCATCCCGAGAAGGTCGCTGCCTATGTCGGCATCAATCAAGTCGCGAACTTCGCCGAGGACGAGCGGGTCTCCTACGAATGGGCGCTTACTCAGGCTACGGCGCAGGACAACCGCCGTGCCATCATGGTCCTGCGCGCCATGAATCCTGGCCCTAGGTCGGTCGACGACGAGTTGACCAAGGGCAAATGGGTTGAAGCTTTCGGGGGCGTGTTTCATCAAGACCTGTCCACGGGACAGTTGATCCTGGCCGCCTTGAGCACGGACGAGGCCAATCTCGTGGACCTGATAAGGTTTGGGCAAGGAAACCGGTTTTCGCTGGAAAGCCTGCGACCCGAGTATTCGAAGCTCGACCTCACGCGCTACCGCGTGTTCCAGGTTCCGATTGTATTCCTCCTGGGACGCTACGATTGGCAAGTACCGTCCGTTCTGGCAGAGCGTTACTTCAATACCCTTGTTGCGCCATGCAAACGGATCATTTGGTTCGAGCAGTCGGCGCACAATCCGCCCTTCGAGGAACCAGAGCGATTCGTCCATGTTATGGTTGACGAAGTTCTTCCGCTAGTAACGGGACAGATGAAAGCCTGCATCGAATCGGTGGGCCTGACAAAGCACTCCAGCCGACGCTAAAACGCGGGCTGATTAAAACGTTAGACGACGGCAAAATTAAAGTGCTTGGGTCGCTCCTTCCGGGAGAGGTGGTGCCGAAAAATTGAACAGCCGGTTAAGTGGGACACCTGTTACTTTTGAATATCCAGAAGGACGTTAAAACGGAGCAGAACATGTCTATCAAAACGAGAAGAAAGCATTTACCGGCGTTCAAAGCCAAAGTCGCCCGGGCCGCGCTAGCGGGTGATAAAACCCTGGCGCAAGTTACGCAGGAATTTTAAGTTCACCCGAACCAGATCACTGACTGGAAACGGCACGGAACGCGCGGCAGAGGTCTGTGGTAAACTCACAGAATCGGCGTCGCCTGCTGTCGATGGGGTTTGACATGATCTGATGTTTAAATGCGTTGCGGATTTAAAATAATTCCCATTATCCATGTGAATTTTTTATAAGGCATCAAGTTTATTAATTTCGCATTTTGATAATGACGTTAATACTTTAAGGTTAATAAGTTCAATCAAGTGCCTGCCTACATCCAATAGATTCGTCTTCACGCTTGTAGCTTAATCGTAACGTTAGTTTTCTAATCACTTATACAAAGGAAAATTAAAATGAACATTCTGATGGTAATGACATCCCATGACACGCTTGGGAATACAGGGAAGAAGACGGGGTTCTGGCTGGAAGAATTCAGCGCCCCTTACTACACGTTCCTGGATGCGGGGGCCAGCATTACGGTCGCCTCTCCCAAAGGCGGTGAACCCCCGCTCGACCCCAAGAGCGACACACCCGAGGGGCAGACCGAGCTTACGCGACGATTTAAGGATGATCCCAAAGCGCAAGCCGTGCTGGCCAGCACAACGAAATTGTCCGACATGAAGGCGCAGGATTACGACGCGATCTTTTATCCGGGCGGCCACGGCCCGATGTGGGATCTGGCTGAAGATCCAATCTCAAATACTCTGATCGAAACGTTTTACAACGCAGGCAAACCCGTCGTGGCAGTCTGCCATGCGCCTGCCGTATTGCGTCACGCCCTGTTTAAAGGCGAGCCGATTGTGAAGGGGAAACGCGTCACAGGCTTTACAAATTCTGAAGAAGAGGCCGTCCACCTCACTGAGATAGTTCCATTCTTGGTCGAGGATGAACTCAAGCGCTTGGGCGGCCACTTTGAAAAGGTCGCCGACTGGCAACCTTTTGCGATCGTCGACGGCCTCCTGATCACCGGACAAAATCCGGCATCTTCAGAAGCGGCGGCCCAGGAACTCATCAAACTGCTGGCGCCGACTCCCATAAGCACAAGTTGACCAACCGTGCTTCCTCAAATACCTTACCCAGGAGTCGGATAGGACAAGCAAACAGAAAACAGTCATCGTTACAGGTGCTTCCCAAGGAATTGGCGCGGGTGTCGTCCAAGCGTTTCTGGCGCGCGGATACAACGTTGTCGGAACCTCGGAACGAGACGAAATCGAAGGAATTTTCAGCTTCCGACCACCTTGCCTTAATCGACGGCGACATAGGTCAATTTGGGGTCGACACAGAATTCGGACTATAAACCCCCGATATTGATTTTGCATTGCGCATAAACCTTTGATTATAAATGATTAAAGTACATGCTAGTTAAGCAATCGCAGTTATGCTGCAAAGTTATTGATCCGGGTGCCGCTAAATATTGTCACTTAAGGGGGGGGTTCTAAGCCCTAACCGACAAAATTTTCGAATGAAATGTAGTTATTTATAACAGATCGATAAATAGAGGCAATTAGTTGTATGCCAATTAATGGTCGTTAATCTTGGTTACGTCAACTACTTGTCAAACCCCAGACAAACTGTAAGCTTTTCAAGCAAAAATCAGGTTAAGACTTAACGCACGTATAGCCGACAGAATTTTCGGCGGTTTGCCCTTACACCCCCTTGTTCTTCCGCAACGGATCGTTTTACTGATGGTTACGACAGCAGAAATACCTAAAACGAGGGGGCTTTTAGCGCACCTCGACGCTGATAATAAGCCAGCGTGCGCAAATAAAGTGACCCGATGCGGCTTTCTTAGCGACTCAACCTGCCTTTTGTGCGGCAAATTGAAAAAACGCGAAAGCGGCTCCCGGATTCCCGATGGCAACTGCCCTGTTTGGGGTCGTCCTGATCTGCTGACGAAGGTTATTTATGAACATCAAATTGATAAAAATAACTAAATTTCGGTGGATAATGGTATGGGATTAATTATCCAAAGAACGGTTTGTCCCGGCAGCCCTCTGTAACCTTGGGTATCACTTGGCATAAAGCAGAAATATCGATTTTAAAATCACCCATCAGTTTTTTGATAACATCAATTAATAATATTTATCTCGCTGTAAAATTCATACTGTTCTTATATCCATTTTTGCTTGTGGCGTAAGTTGAAAATTCCAGAAAGGATGCGAGGAAAGCGGCTTCCTCTTCGCGTGACCAATGCTCGCGCCGTCTCCCTCCACGCCCAGGACCTGCCTCATTGCACTGGCCACCGTTGCGGATAAAACGGGTCCGCAGCTGGCATGCCCATCCCTTCGAAACACCGAGCAGCCGGGCCGTTTGCTCCAGGGATATCCCCAACTCCAGCGCTAGCACCACCGCCTGGGCCTGTCGCAACTCATTGACCGTCTTCGCCTTTGCTAAACAAGCCTTGGCTTGCTCCAGAAATTCTCTCCCGCTAGCCGTTCTCGCCATCGCCGCCCCCATGATAAAGCACGGCTTATTATTTCATCTATGAAGTAGAAATGGAATAACACCTCTTCTGCATAGGGTGTGTTAATCGCGTTCGTTTAGAAGAAACCCAACGGGTTAATATCGTAACTGACCAGCATGTTTTTGGTTTGCTGATAATGATCCAGCATCATTTTATGGTTTTCACGGCCTACACCCGATCTTTTATAGCCCCCGAACGCCGCATGGGCAGGATAGTGATGGTAGCAATTGGTCCAGACACGGCCTGCCTGGATACCCCGACCCATACGGTAAGCTCGATTCATATCGCGGGTCCACAAACCGGCACCTAAACCAAACTCGGTATCATTGGCGATTTCCAGCGCTTGTGCTTCATCTGTAAAGGTGGTGACAGCGATGACAGGACCAAAAATTTCTTCCTGGAAGATGCGCATTTTATTGCCACCTTTCATGATTGTCGGTTCAATATAGTAGCCTTCAGAGAATCCACCGCCAACAGCCGCTATGCCGCCGCCCATCAGCACTTCAGCGCCTTCTTCCTTGCCGATTTGGACATAGCCAAGAATCTTGTCAAACTGTTGTTTAGAGGCTTGCGCCCCCACCATGGTTTCCGTGTCTAATGGATTGCCCCGTATGATCTGTTTGGAACGCGCGATAACTTTTGCAATGAATTCGTCATAGATGGATTCCTGTATCAACAGACGCGATGGGCACGTGCAGACTTCGCCTTGATTAAAAAATGCCAATACCGCGCCTTCTATGCATTTGCTGACATACGCATCTTCTTGAGTGAGAATATCCTCAAAAAATATATTGGGCGATTTACCGCCTAATTCAACGGTAGACGGGATAATGTTTTTTGCCGCGCATTGCAGGATGTGCGAGCCTACAGGGGTTGAACCGGTAAAGGCTATTTTTGCGATACGGGTACTGCTTGCCAAGGCCTGACCCGCCTCTGCGCCATAACCGTTGACAATATTGAGCACGCCTTTGGGTAATAAATCGCCGATGGTCTCCATCAGTACCAAAATGGACGCCGGGGTTTGCTCCGCCGGTTTCATGACCACGCAGTTACCCGCAGCCAAAGCCGGCGCCAATTTCCAGGCGGCCATCAGCAAAGGAAAATTCCACGGAATAATTTGACCGACAACACCCAGCGGCTCATGAAAATGATAGGCCACGGTATGCTCGTCAATTTCACCAATAGA
The DNA here is from genome assembly GCA_028715725.1 of Methylococcales bacterium. Classification (GTDB taxonomy): domain Bacteria; phylum Pseudomonadota; class Gammaproteobacteria; order Methylococcales; family Methylomonadaceae; genus JAGXGJ01. The sequence continues at coordinate 2,156 of JAQURG010000074.1, read as the reverse complement.
GCCTTCCTGTGCGCGAATGCAACCGGCAAAATAACGAAAATGATCGGCTGATAAAGGCACATCCGCCGCTAAGGTTTCGCGTACCGCTTTACCATTATCCCAGGTTTCAGCAACAGCCAATGTTTCCAGATGGGCTTCGATGCGGTCGGCAATCTTTAATAAGATATTAGCCCGGACTGTCACGGATGTTTTGCCCCAGGCTTCTTTTGCCGCATGAGCCGCATCCAGCGCCACTTCGATATCTTCTGCCGTTGAGCGAGGTATTTCGCAAAAGACTTTACCGTTGACTGGGCTTAGATTCTCGAAATAGTGTCCTTTTACTGGGGGGACCCAATCACCTCCGATAAAATTTTCATAGCGTGATTTAAAATTGACTTTACTGGCAGGCTGGTTCGGTGCGGTATAAAACATGTCGGTTATCTCCAAATTGAATAATCGTTCAAAAACAAAGCAAGGCGAGGCACTGTAAACGATGCCTATCAAGACTATTTAAATTGTTATGATGTATACCTTAAGGAACGAGGTCTAACACTTCGGTAATCTCGTCAAAAGGAATTGCGGCTTTTTCATTGACCGCCTTAACCGCTTCTTTGTTGATGGCTTCAAAAATGCAGGTACACGATGAATCGCCGGGATAAAAATTGGAACGGATGTATTTAACCTCCGTACCCGCTTCAGTCAATTGCCGGCTGGTTTCTATAGCGGCTTTTTGAGCGGCCCCTAATTGCTCCATCGTAATGCCGGGTAAGCGACGTTTAACGGCGAACGTTATCATGTTGTATCTCCTCGTTGTTTGGTTATTTAATGATCGATAAGGTCACTTGCGTAATGCCTTCCAGGACAGATCTTTCGGTGCACACTTTTCCCATCACCAATAGTCCTTGCATACTGCAAGTCAAAAAATGGGCAACCTTCGTTAAATCGAGATCCGGTGATATTTCACCATTGCTCAGAGCTCTTTGTAATGACTTATCAAATCCTTTTTCTAGGGCCTTCAGCAAACGCACGACTTGTTGCTTCGTCGCTGCATCTGTTAAGCCTCTTTCGATGACGGAATTAGTGACTAAACAACTCCGAAAAGGCCCCGCCGTTACGACCTGTTCAACCAGTTGCGTGAAGAACAACTCAATCGATTCAACCGCAGAGGGTTTGCTCTCCAAAATATCCAAAAACTGTTTAACCACCACGGTGCCATAACGCTCAAGTGAGCGTAAAAAAAGCTGTTGTTTACTACCAAAAACAGCATAAAGACTTCCCCGCTGAATGCCCATTGCATCGACAAGGTCTTGCATGGAGGTGGCCTCATAGCCGCTCACCCAAAAGACCTCAACGGCTTTATCAAGTACGTCTTCTTCGTTAAATGTTTTGGGTCTTGCCATTATGGAGGGTCAGATTAAAAGGCATGAAAGAAAGCTGGCGTAATTTTTTTATTCAAAAATCATGATGCGTTTTGTTTATGTCATCCGTCACTTCAAATTAGAAAATATTAATCTACCTCCCGCAAAATGCCGTGGTTATTCGAGCGTAAACAACGCTTCAAAAAAGTAGATTCAACCCGCTGATGTCGCGATGAATCAATTTTGAAAAATTATTCTAAGGTGTTTTGGAATGATCGGTCAACAAACAAAGAATATTTTGAGGATAGCACTTGCTTACCTGTATAGATATGATGCCCCCATCAAACAAATCATGCTGCCGCTTGCCCATCGATCATTCAAAACCGAACAAGGTCATTCATGAGGATGATTGTTAGGCTTGCTGATTGATCTAGGCTGGACTTAGACATTTGAAATTTGGCCAGTACTGTAGTAGGTGGAGGTTTTTATCGGAATGCGCACGGTTTGAAGGCACATTATCCCGACGCCTAGCCAAAATGGGTGGTCAATTAAACAGTAGCCAAATTACATTGCATTTTTCATTAGTGGCCACATGGTTTATAGTTAGCCAATTACAGTATACTCAATTTGGTCGTGAATCCGCTTACTTTAGCCGCTAACTCAACTTTCCGTTCCACTGCACCTTAAACCCCGATTATGTTGCGACATCTCAAGGTACGTCCTCGGCTAACGACAGCCTTAGTGTTTACAGGAACTATCCATTTCTTCTTGTTGCCCGAAAACTGGCGAACCGTTACCAGATTATTGACGGCATGGGAT
>JAQURG010000073.1 GCA_028715725.1 Methylococcales bacterium | reverse complement strand
TAAATCGGCTCCTCATACTTTCGCCCCCACCAGGCCACTGCCATCACAGGCCCATAACGGCGGCTTGTAAAGCAGACATCAAGCAGGCCTGTGCACCCCCGTTCCGTTCCGGGCAAATATCCTGAGTTTTAAAGTCATCGTCGCCCTCATAAAAAACACTGTCTTTGGCGGTTCGACAACCATAGTACCCTTCCCAACGGTTCAAAGTCTCCAGCCATTTGGCGCCATCAAACTCGCCATCGCCCAAAACAATCACGTCCCGACCGGAGGGCAAAATGTCTTGAACCGCCTTAATCAGTTCGATAGGGATCGTTTCCGGGAAATGGCCTTTTTTGCCTTTGCGCATCACCCCTGGCAAGGGTAATGCCCGCCGCTGATAAACCACACTCACCCTCAGCATCACACAACCCCGGCCGGTAACACTGCCGTCAATCACCCACACCAGCGGCGGATGGGCCAAGCCACTCAACACCATGAGAATAAACGGCAAATAATAGACGGTGTAATCCAGGGCCTCATTCGCCAGTAACCGGCGTAATTGCATAATCCGGCTTTCTTCTTTTCCCGCCTTCGGCGATTCGCCTGCCACGGCTGAGAGTTTGACTGGATGGCTTTGGATGATCCCATACACGAAGCCTGCCAACGTAGATGCCTTGCCTGATTACCCGTCAAATGGTTGGGTAAGCTTTTTTTAAACGGGTGTGAATTTGTTTATACAGTCTCATTGGCTAGTCTATGAATTAACAAAATCCAGCATCCTACTCGATACAACTCATCTTTGTGAAGTGCACAAGTACTCTTTCAAAAAGTGTACGGTAGTGAATCGAATTTTAACTTTCCACAAAGGAAGTAAATCATATTGATGAAATTGTTGATATTGCGATAGCCTCTGGCTCGCCGTTTAGCGAGCTGAATCTTGCTATTGATACCGTCAAGAATGCCATTAGTGATACGCGATATGACGAAATGAACAACGCCCAACCCATGTGCCCGGATCGTATTGGCGAACTTCAAAAAGGCAGGGATTTCGGCCAATTCTACAGCAACGCGCCCTTTCCTTAGAAAAGCTTCCGCTGTCGGTTTGTCAGGCATATCCCAGAGGTCATTGAACAGCACTTTCAATCGGTAAGCTTCACCCGGCGTCGGGGAGAGTTTAATCATTTCAGCCAGAGATTTTTCCTGTTTATCTGACAGGTTTTCTTCATTCCTCAGGAACGTGTATTTATGACCTTTCAGGGCATCCTGTCGCTTGCGCTCGATAATGCGCACCTGATTCATTGCCTCGTTCAATAATTTGACAACATGGAACCGGTCAAAAGTAATCTGTGCGGCAGGGAACGACCCGGCGGCGCCCACTAAATGACAAATCCCTGCTGATTTGCTCGATCTGTTTCTTATCAATGCCTTTATTTTCAAGAGCTTGTTGAATGCTTTGTAGCGTCGCTTTGCCTTTACCTTCGGTGACAGAAATCACACGAGCTTCACCTAAATCAACGCCGGGCGTGACGTAATGATGGCCTTTTCCGGTCGAGGTTTCATCACCCCCGGCTTGGTTATCGTGGCGGAATCATCCGCTACTCTCGCCTTGCTTATCCAGTGATTGAAGATCGTCCGGATGCGCTGCGGATTAACCTTCAGTCTCTCTGCAACACGATTAACCGGCCTTTCCCGTTCGATCAAGGCCAGTGCCAATGCTTCGAATAAGAAAGGTAAAACCACTGCCAGGCCGTGCCCCAGGGAACCTCTACGGTTCGAACTTTACCATCGGCAGCGGCCATCCGCGGTACCGCACAATGGAGATAGCATGTGTGTCAAAAAAGCTCAAATGTTGCCACTGCCGTCCCACAGTATCCTGTACCGGACAGAGTTCGTTTGCTTCATCAGAAAAGCGAGAGCCCGGTACAAAACCAATGCACAGGCGGAGCTCGCTGCGGCCGGATTGGTCAGTAGAAAAGATCATTTCTTTGACCTGCCAAGATGGTGGCAGCTAAAGCCATGCTGAATAATGTTTCACTGTTCATGGCCAGATTATCGCATTACCCACTGTATTTCACATAGAGTCAGTTTTTTTGACGCATGACGAATACGCAACGTTTGGTTTCTTTTTGATGAACATTCCTGGTGATTAAGATAGGGTAGGTAATCGGGCGCAAGCCGAAAAGCTCGCGCCTTTTTTACTCCTGTCTTTGTGTAGTTGCTACATAATTCCGGCAATTTGTGGTTATGTTCAGCTCCAGAGACTCAGCGCCATGTGTATTATTATAGCATCCAACGCAACTTGTTTAACGAGGTTATCGCGGCGTTTATTGGCACTTTCATGCCGACTATAGCGCACCTAAACTCAGAGTTTCGGCCCGGCAATTTATGCTCAAAAAACTTGACAGCTAAAAATGCCAGGCATTGAAGTGAAGCAAGCATTAGTGAGCGTGATTTAATAAACCCCCAATATAGAAATTTAACATTAATCAAGCGGATCAAATATGTCATCAGCATGGGCAGGTGGAATGAATGCAGTCATTGAGAGAATGCACAAAATGACAGCTCTCTTTATCGAAGAAGCACGAAAATCAATCTATACGGGTGAATCCGGCTATCAATTGTGAAGAATGCGGCGACCCCATTCCGGAAGAGCGCAGAAAGGCAATTGCCTGTAAATAGTGTTTAGCATGCCAAACCGAATTAGAAAATAGTTCAAGATAAACAGCATTTTTGCGTCACAATATTAATATCATCGGCGGGGAGGATGGGGATGCCCTATTCCTAAACCTGGATGTACTCCTTGTCTAGGATGTCGGGGAAATCCTCGGCTGAAGCTGCCCCCCAGAAATTAGTACCGCCCCAGCCAAAACTATCCTTAAGGATAGGGGTTGTTATTATAGTTGTAGTTGGGTATCTGTATCTGAACCCATTGCTGGGGGGTGTAAATAAATTCGTGTAACCGCTTATTTTCAGAGCCGTAGAATACGGCCATGTAAGGAGAGAAAATGAGCGACCTGATCAAAGACCCTAAATTAATTTCAGCCATGCAAGAATCAGGGCGCGGCTTGAAATCCGCCAGCGACTTGGCCAAGCTGAGCCGAGAGTTGTTAAAGATCACCGTGGAAGCCTCACTGAATGCTGAAATGGATGGGCATACAGGTGATGAGAAACCTTTGGCAGACGGTTATAACACCGGCAACAGCCGCCATGGCTATAACCGCAAAACGCTAAAAGGCGAGCCTGGTGCGATTGAGATTGAAACCCCGCGCGCTCGTAACGGCAGCTTCGAGCCTGTTTTTGTTGCAAAAAATCAAACGCGGCTGACCCAGTTCGATGATCAAATCCTGTTGCTCTATGCCAGGGGCATGACGACACCGGACAGCGTCGAAACCTTTGCCGAACTCTACGGTGCCGACCTTTCGCCTACGCGGGCTTCCCAGGTAACCGATGCGGTCCTGGAAAAGGGGATCGAATGGCAGACAAGACCACTGGCTACGGGGTATGCCATTCTGTATCTGGAGGGCATTGTCGTCAAAATTCGCCAGGATAAGCGCGTCATCAACCCAGCGGTCCAGGTGGCGCCAGGCGTTAATAGCCAAGGCCATAAAGAGCTGCCGGGCCTAGGGATGGCTGAAAATGAAGGCGCCAGGTTCTGGCTGTCGGTGTTAACCGAGCTGAAAAACCGCGGCGTTAAAGACGTGTTTATCGCCGGCGTCGAGGGCTTGAGCGGATGCCCGGAAGGCCATTGCGACGGTGTTCCCAAAAACTCAGGTGCAGCTCTGTATCGTCCACATGATGCGCCACCGCTGCGGCGCTGGCGATTAAGGAGTCGCTTAAAAACAAAAAACACCGGTTGCGTTACAGCCAGCTGTGCGAAAGCCGTATGCAGCAGTTTTATGGCTTTTCAAGAGCTTTATCATTGGGCGATTTCGGCGGCAACGGCGTTAATCCGGGACTGGTGAAAAACCTGATGAAGTCGCTGCCGCCTCTGGAACTGGAGCTGATTTTAGTGGCCTCGGCAAGGACCAACCGTTCGGAAAATTTCCGCCACCTGGCCAGAGAAGCAGGCGTATTAGGACAATTTGACGAAAATATCTCCGGCAAGAAAAGAGAACGGATTGAAGCGCTGGTTTTTTAAATGGTAAATAAACTGATAAAGCTTGCAAGGCGGGAATTTTTATTAAATAACTGGGTCAGGATAAATTAAACGCCCTCTGTTACCTTCCATTGGGGATGACTTCATCAGACCTTATTCCGACTATTATGAATTCCCAGCTCGATCAATTAACCTTCGATAATCGTTTTGTTCGCGAATTACCGGCCGATCCCGAGACCTTCAATAATCGCCGTCAGGTGATCGGCGCCTGTTATTCTCGCGTGCTGCCGACCCCGGTCGCCAAACCGCAACTGGTCGCTTATTCCAGAGAAGTGGCGGCGCTATTGGATTTGCCTGAAGAAATCTGTAAATCCGATGATTTTGTCCAGGTATTTGCCGGCAACCGTCCTGCCAAGGGCATGGAAGCTTATGCGACCTGTTATGGCGGCCATCAGTTTGGATATTGGGCAGGTCAGTTGGGCGACGGCCGCGCCATTAATCTGGGCGAAGTCATCAATAAACAAGGCGAGCACTGGACATTACAGCTTAAAGGCGCAGGCCCTACGCCCTACTCCAGAACAGCAGACGGTTTAGCTGTGTTGCGCTCGTCGGTGCGTGAATTTTTATGCAGCGAAGCCATGCATCATTTGGGAGTGCCTACGACGCGGGCCTTGAGCGTGATATTGACTGGTGAGACTGTTATCCGCGATATGTTTTATGACGGCAACCCCAAAGCGGAACCGGGCGCAGTCGTCTGTCGCGTGGCGCCTTCATTCACCCGCTTCGGCAACTTTCAAATTTTAACTGCGCGCAAGGATATTGCCTTGCTGAAAAAACTGGTGGATTTTACGATCCGTACTGATTTCCCGCATTTGGGCGAACCGTCCCCCGATATCTATATCGCCTGGTATGCGGAAATCTGCCGTAGAACCGCAGAAATGATTGTGCATTGGCAGCGCGTCGGCTTCGTGCATGGCGTGATGAATACCGACAATATGTCGATACTTGGCCTTACGATTGATTACGGCCCCTACGGCTGGCTGGAAAACTTCGATCTGAACTGGACGCCCAACACCACCGATGCAGCAGAGCGGCGTTACCGTTTCGGCAATCAGCCGCAAATTGCTTTCTGGAACCTGGGCCAACTGGCGAATGCGATTTATCCGCTGGTTGAACAGGTGGAACCGTTGCAGGAAGCGCTGAATGTTTATGCAGAGACCTTTGAACAAGGCAGGCAAACTATGATCGCAGGCAAACTCGGATTTAATGCTTTTGACCCGGCAACAGATGAAGAGTTAACCGTGGAACTGCTGAGCGTGCTGGAACTGGTCGAAACCGATATGACGATTTTCTACAGGCAGCTCGCCATGATACCGACTCAGGATTCTGTCAGCGATGAAGCGCTGATGCTGCCCCTGATGCCAGCCTATTATGTGCCGGAACAACTGACTGCCGATTACAAAAACCGCTTGGTTAACTGGCTTAAGTCTTATATAAAACGCGTGCAGCGAGACGCCCTGCCGGATAAAGCAAGACGAGAACGCATGAATGCAGTGAACCCCAACTATGTGCTGCGCAACTATCTTGCTCAACTCGCCATTGACAAAGCCGAACAGGGCGATTTCTCGATGGTCAATGAGTTACTGGAATTATTGCGCCATCCTTACGACGAGCAGCCGGGCAAGGAAGAATTTGCGGCAAAACGCCCCGACTGGGCGCGGCAGAGGCCGGGATGCTCGATGTTGTCGTGCAGCTCTTAATCCGAGGCTTTGCGCTTCTGCTTTCTCGCCAGTTTTTTCGCCTCTTTCTGGGCGCGGATAATAACCAGTTCAGCCAGTTCCTGCTCCATCATTGCCGGCGTTTCCAGGCTGATTCTGCCGATCGTTCCGGAGCGCAATTCTGCCAGCAGGATTTTGGCGACTTTATCCATATCGATACGGCCGCCTGCTTTCAGGCAGCCGCGGCTTTTGCCAATAGCTTCCATAAGCTCCTGCTCGCCTTGCGGCAGTACATTGAGTTGAAAACGGGCCTGAATTTCATCGGGATAATGCCGTAACAAATAGTCGGCAGCGAAAAAGGCAATGTGATCATGATTTATCGCGGTATCTTTGATAGCGCCTGTGGTTGCCAGTCGGTAGCCGCTGTTTTTGTTTTCAACATTCGGCCACAATAAGCCCGGCGTATCCAGCAATATAATGCCATTGCCTATATTAATGCGCTGTCGCGTTTTGGTAATGGCAGGTTCATTGCCGGTTTTGGCGATCATTCTGCCGGCCAGTATATTGATCAGCGTTGATTTCCCGACATTGGGTATGCCCATAATCAGCGTGTTGATGAGTTTGCCGGCGGGCTCTTTGTCGGGCAGCATCTTATGGCACAAATCCGGCAGTTGCCGGATTCTCTCCGGTTGCTCGATAGTGACAGCCAATGTTTTTACGCCTTGCTCCTGTTCCAGATAAACTTGCCACTGGCGGGTAATTTCAGGGTCGGCAAGATCGCTTTTGCTGAGAATTTTAATGCACGGCTTGTCGCCCCGCAGGGTTGCAAGCATCGGGTTTTGGCTGCTGAACGGGATACGCGCATCCAGAATTTCAATAATCAAGTCAACCTGGGGCAGGATTTCCTTGATCTCTTTACTGGCCTTGTGCATGTGACCGGGGTACCACTGAATAAGCATAATTTCGTATCGGATTTAAGGTAATATTGGTTGTAGAGCGTAAAATAGAACATGCATGACAATGCAATTCCAGGAATAATTATAACTCCATTAAATTATGGGAGCGGCTTTAGCCGTGATGATCCGCAGCTAAAGCCGCTCCTGCAGCAAGGTACATTTATTACCAGAAATCACATCACTAGAATACAAGATACCAGATTGCAGCTTTAATAAGCAGGAAAAAATCAACACGTATGAAAGACATACCGATAACAAGCAGTTTTTATGCCTATTTATCCCGGCTAAGATGGATCAAGCGTTGGGGGCTCAAACGCAACGCCCATGAGGAAAATGTCATGGAGCATAGCTGGGAAGTGTCCGTTATTGCCCACACTCTGGCGTTGATAAAAAACCGTTATTACGGCGGCAATATTGACGCCAACGCTATCGCCGCAGCAGCGCTGTATCACGATATAACCGAAGTCATTACCGGCGACTTGCCCACACCAATCAAATATCATTCCAAAGAAATCAATACCGCTTACAAAGAGATTGAAAAACGTGCTGAAAAAGAACTGCTGGCGCTTTTACCCGAAGAACTCCGCGCGGATTTTCAGGCGCTTATTCATCATGACAAGATGCCGGAAGAGCATGTGCGAATCATCAAGGCGGCGGATAAAATTTCAGCTTATCTTAAATGCCAGACTGAATTAAAGGCGGGCAATGCTGAATTTGAAATCGCCGCCGAGCAACTGGCACTGACTATCGGTGAATATCAGCAACCGGAAATTATTTTTTTCATGAAAGTATTTGTGCCCAGTTGCGGATTAACTCTTGATGGCTTGATGAAAACTAATTAAAAGCTGTTCTGTAGTTCACGGTTTTATACGGACTTAAATTGCGACGAGGGAGTCGCCCCTGCAACCGATGAGCCTTTAATCGCGAGCGGTTATCGTCTGCTGTTAAGCCGGCTCTTAACAGCAACTTCCGCCCGTGTTGGAGTTATCCTGATTCTGGCCGCCTGGTTTCGGCGACGGCAAGGATCGTGCCCGTTACAGCACCAGGGCTTGCCGGCTTTCTTTAGCGGGCGCTATGCCGATGGAGTTATTGCCAAAGGCATTGCGGTGAGCAGTTTATAAATTGCGTTCGCAAAGTGCCATGCGCTGGCCTCTCAGGTAAACATGACCTTCGTCGTCATCGACTTCAGAATAAGGACCGCGATAGATAACGGCATGGCCTTTATCTAGGCAAGGTTCATTCTGGGGCTTTACCGCAGCAATAATGACGGAACGAAATTCCAGCCTTTCGATGACCTGCCAAGGCTGATTTTATCACTTGTCGTAACTGACGGCGATATAGCCGGCTTTAATGAAGGCCTCCATGTAGGCCATCGCCTGTACGGTGTAGGGTCTATTCAATCCAATGCTCCGCTGCAACTGCTGCCCTGCCCTGCCGTGCAGCCATAACAATGCTGACGCACGGTGATGGCGGAACCCGCTAAAGATGAAGCATTGATTAATTGGCTTAAATGCAGTTTTCGTGATGGACATGCGCCCAAAGGAAGTTGCAGCATCTGGTTAAAATCGCAGTCATAGATAAAGCCCTGCCAGTCTACGCTCAGGGTATTGCGGCACATAACGCCTTGCAGATTTTCCGAACGGTAATTATCTTTTAATAACTGCATGTAATTATCAAACAAACCCTTGCTGATCAGCATGCTGCCGAAACGCTGAACAGGAAGGTTGGTTAAGGCAAAAAGTCTGTTAAAAACGATGCCATAGTGTACCTTTAAATGCTCCTTATAGGCTTGCTCCAGAGCCTTTTGCTCAGGCGGCAGATAAGCGCCTTGCGGATTAAAGACCAGATTAAGCTCAAGTCCGCTGTCTGCTTGCCCGTAGCCCGCCTGATTCAACTTTTTCAGCGCTGATAAACTGGCGTTAAAGACGCCCTTGCCGCGCTGTTTATCGACATTATCTTCCAGATAACAAGGCAAGGAGGCAGTTATCACAACCTTATTGTCTGCAAGAAATCCGGCCATTTCTTCATAACCCGGCTCTTCAAGAATAACCAGATTGCAGCGGTCAATAACGGTAACATTCATTTCCCTCGCACGCATGACCAGCGCTTTAAAATGCGGATTCATTTCAGGAGCGCCGCCGGTTAAATCCAGCGTATGGATGTTTACTCTTCGGACAAAATCCAAAACCAAATCCACAGTCGCTTCGTCCATTAATTCGGTACGCTTGGGCCCTGCATTAACATGACAGTGAGTGCAGCTCAGATTACATAAATAACCCATATTAACCTGAAGTATTTCCAGAGTATTTCTGTAAATAGCCGGAAAATCGGTCTGTTCCAGATAAGGTAATGTTCCGTGCATAATTAGTTTTTACTGAAGTAAATGTCGCCGTAATAAGCTGTGACCTGGCCATGCGCATTGTCAGTGTCGGTCATGATGGCAACGGCATCAATATAACCTATGTCTTCACCAAACTGTCGTTTAAGGTCGGCAAGAATATTACGTTTCTCCGTCTGCCAGGCTCCGATTGGGTCATTTGACGACCTGAGCGCAATCATCATGGCATGGTCTCCTGCAAAGGCATTCGGCCATATCTTACCTGTAGGCGAGGTGCTTGCCCAAACATAATTAATCGCCAGGGTGCGCCAGAAAGTCAAGCCGCCGCTGACGACTACATAAACCCTTGCCGCATAGTCATCGCCGGATTTAGCCTGTTCATCGAGATTGCCGAGCCTGTTTTCAATGCGCCAGCGCCAGTTCATAACCGGTGTCTTTTGCAGGTCAATGCGCTGTTCCTTAAACAGGCCCGAAGCGCTGTCTGCGCTGTTCGCTTTTAACCCCCGAATTCCGTCAAGATCAACTAATTGATATTTTGTCTGACCTTTAAGTTTTTTGGATTCCCAGTGCTCCAGCGAGCCTGATGAAAAAGAACCTATCATCAGCTTTTTTCCCATCGTTTCAGCACCGGCAGCGATACTTAAAAGCATCAAGATATAGAAAACTGATACTTTAGCGATTATAGACATAGAAGTTTCTCCTCTTTAAGAAAGAATCAGAGAACCAGAGCATAAGGCACCACACTCCTGGCCTTACATTTTTATTTGCTTAAGATCATCTCATCATGATCCGATTATAAAATGCTCGTTCCCTGGAATCCACGACTGCCGCAGCCAGATACAATAAATAGAATTGATCGGCCCCGGCAAGAATCTTATCACTCTTTTAAGAATAAAACCCCGCCGGTTATTGAAAAAAATATCAGATAGCTCTAGTTTATTTTTTTTCTTTCTATATAATACCCGGCTTACCCGCTTATCGAAGCCTCGGTGGCGAAATTGGTAGACGCAAGGGACTTAAAATCCCTCGGTGGTAACACCGTGCCGGTTCGACTCCGGCCCGAGGCACCAGTAAATCAAGGACTTAGGCAAGTCGCCAAGTCCTTTTTTATTGCCTGAAATTCTTGGGTCAACCTCTGGTCAACTTTTAAACTGAATCTGAGTAACGCTTTATTATCCGCAATCATTGCCAACCAGAACCCTAGCTCAAAATCTTATGTCATACAAAGCCGATAGGACATAGTTTCTAGGTTACCAAAGTCATTACTCAAGTCTGTATAGCTTACAGGATAGCAATTTCAACGTATCAATAAAGCAAAGTAGAATTAGATATTTCCGACAAAAGCCTAAATGATTTCATTAAAATATCAGTTCAAATTTGGGCACTGGTAAATTGGTATAGTTACACCTATAATTACTCGTTTTATCTTGAGTACCTGTTATATGAATTGCCCGAAATGTGGATCAACCGACTGCGCTAAAGATGGCATAGTCAAGGAAAAGCAGCGCTATAAATGTAAATCTTGTGGTTATAGGTATACCGTCCAGTACCCACTAATTCCAGCAGTTCAGTGACGCGATGGCCGAATATCTGGTCGCCGACGGCTAAGCTTGTTTGCGTCAATAGCGGGCCAACAACAGTTACCTGTTTACACTTGCCAAAAACTGAGTTGCACTGTATTAGCAAAGCAGGACTGCAGGGCAATCGCGCTATCTACCCATTGAACCCTGAAATTTGTTAAAGTCTGTTTTTTGACAAAAAGCTGTATGTTGCCTGATCCACGCCCTTATTTTGCCGATCTTACCGATCCGCGCCGCGAAAC
>JAQURG010000072.1 GCA_028715725.1 Methylococcales bacterium | reverse complement strand
TTTGCTGTGCTTCCGCAACGTTGGGTGGTCGAGCGATCTTTTGCCTGGCTGGAAAAATGCCGGCGGCTTTGGAAGAATACCGAGCGCTTGCTTAACACCAGCTTACAATTCGTTAATTTGGCTTTCTTGGCGTTATTACTGAGAAGATATTGAACAGATTCTTAGTAACCATTTGTTCTTCGGGCCAGATGTTTTGCCAGTTTTTGCCAAGTTCTTGGGCCCTTAGCTCCAGCGTTGCTTGAGCATCTTCTTCCCAATCAAAGTCAGCGGCGAATTCGCGAACACCGAGATAAGGCTGGTGATAACACTTCCTCAATTTTGCTCGTCGTTCAATTTCCGCCTGATACTTTCTAATAGATTCGTTTGCTTTTTTTCCGATGTCACTCAAATGTACTTCAGCGATGATGAGATATTCTACCGATTGCAGCGCCAACATATTACGTTGAGTGCCATCTTTCGCACCACCGCCCGCTTGAATCGGTGATACTTTTTCCGGGATTTCATCCATTGTTTTGTGCTGTTGATACTGATTACACTGCTGACTTCATTTCGGCGAATCGAAAACCAGCGTCCACGTTGAATGATGTAGATTGAATCTATCAAGTAGTAAATTTGTGGTTCCCAAAAAATTGCTTCGAGAACACCGCGAGCGGCAGAGGGTGTCATCACAGGATAGCTCACCCTTTCTACTTTCATTTCCGGGCGAGTGAAGCACGCAAAATCACCCCAAACACGGATGGTAACAAGGTTGTTCATATTATAAAGTCCTCCAAAGGACGTTGGTCGATCACAATGCCAAGTTCAGGATGATACCAGCCGCTACCTAGAACATAGACTGCGAGATTAGGCAATAAGGGAGTGATAGCGCGTTGCGTGAGTAAGCGTTGAAAATCGTTCGAACGCAGGTTTACTATGAATTGTTGTAGTTTACGCATATCCGTGCGATCAAAACGCGGACGATCTTTTGTTATGGTGCGTGTTTGAATGGCTTCAATGAGTTCTATGCCTTTGCCATATCGACAGGCACATGTTGGTGAAGTTGATCAAAATAGTGTTCAAATAAGATATGGTGGGTGGATAAAGCATTTGCGTCATTGCTGGCAAGCAGTTTGGCGGTTAGATCGGTGGCGGTTTTGTATATGCCGGGAGGCAGTTTGTTGTCTTCAGGGCGGAACACGATGACTTCACCGAGTTTTGGATTACCATCAGCATCGCAAAGATTATTCTCACGGTTGCAGCGTCCAGACGCTTGTACAATGGAGTCTAGAGGCCGAGTGCCCGCCATACAATCGGAAAACCCACGTCTACACCGGCTTCAATCAGTTGGGTGGAAACCAGTCGGCAAGTTTGTTTATATATTAATCGATAACGTATGGTTCCGGGTTGTGGATCACGGTCTGTGCCCAGTATGGCAAGACGGTGTTCAGCACACATGGCTGAGGACAAATGAAAAATAGAGGCTTTTTCTTCTGCCGAAACTTGGCTGCGCAATTTTTCCCATAACCCGAAGGCATCGTTACGAACATTGACGATACACAAAGCTTGTTTATGTTCGGACATATCAGAGGCTAATTTATCCCAGGATGTAGTCTCATTTGCTTTGGGTGTGCGGATGGTCACACGGCGTAGACTGTCGAAAAGATGAGACGTATCTTGGGTGATCTCCTGAATCTCATCAGGTTTAAATCCGTGGCTAAGTGACAGCGGACGGTGGCGAAACGCGGGTTGTGTAGCGGTGGAAAATACAAAACTCACGCCATAATTATCGCGTAAATTCCGAAACACATTGAGCAGCGGATTAAGCAGATGTGAAGGCAAGGTTTGGACTTCATCGAAAATAATCACTGAATGGGCGATATTATGCAGTTTGCGGCAACGAGAAGTGCGACAGCCAAACAATGATTCAATGAATTGGACGGAAGTAGTAACAATGATGGGTGCATCCCAATTTTCTGCCACGTATTCTGCCGCGTGTTTTTCAAAAGGAGGATATGGGCGTGTTTCATCAGTATCATCGGCTATTTTAATGGCGGAATGGTGTTCAATGACAATGAACCGCCTTAATTGATGCTCGGGCTTGGCAATATGTGCCAACGCGAAAGCCATACCGGAAAGTGTTTTGCCGGCGGTAGGTACTGTCAGTGAAAAAATCCCGGTTTTTCTTCGGCCTTGTCGAGGCACTGCTGAAAAAGGCGACTACGAACGGCATTAAGTTCTCCGGTTTGCGGTTTGCTGTTTTTTTCTTCAATTAGACGTTGCAACAGTGTCTTTACCAATAAGGTATCGAGTTGCAAAGAATCGCGTTGTTTGCCTGTGTAATGGGTCTCAGTATCCAGAAAGTCAGCGTCAATCAGAGTTGAAAACAGCATTCGAGCGTAAAATTCTAGCCGATGAGGATCATCTACAACAAAATGGGGTTCGGTAATGTTTTTAACGATTGTGCCTAGCTCTTTTTCGAATCGTTTTACAATGGATAGTAGGCGTTCATCTATCCGATATCTTGTATCGCAAATCAGTGTTTGTAGTTGATCAAGATCGTGCAATCCGGCGTGATGCCCGGCGATTGCGAAAGCTGGACCCAGCCAGTTATTTTGATAAGCCAGTGCCGCACCGTAAACTGCATGATGTGTTTCGCTACCCCTGTCGCGCTCTTTTTTCAAATATTGCTGAAACTCATCGCGATATTTACCCAAGTTATGTAATAAGCCGCTCCAATAAGCAGCTTCTTTTAGAGCGATATTATTTTTTTCTGCGAACTGTTCGGCCAAATGTCCAACAGCTTCCAAATGTTCCCTCAACAAATGCCAATCGTTATGCTCGTTGCCACTATGGGTGTAATAGTTAGTCATATCATTCCTTGTCGGGAAGATTAGTGTTAGGCTATTTGTAAAATAGAAAATTATATTTATATGTTAAATAACTTTTCACATGATCTAGCATCATGAATCAATGTTTGCAACAAACTTTAAAATGGGAACAGCGGTAGCGGCTTACTTTGCTGGAGGCTACGGTATTCTGGAGCGGTGAGCTTTCAACAATAACCTTAATACAGCATTTTGGCATTAGCCGGGTGCAGGCTTCCAAGGATTTAACGCTGTATCAAACGCTGTGTCCCGGCAACATCCGTTATGATAAATCGTTAAAACGTTATGTCATTGACGAGACCTTTAAGGCGGCTTTTATAGCCGGTAGTGCAACGGAGTTTCTGCAAATTTAAAGGTTCATCAGGGCGAGGCCGGTCGATCCAATGCTTTGGTGGCTCTGGCGGATAACCTGCCTGTTGTCGATGTGCTTGAGCCCGCGTTCAGACAAGTAGATCCGACGGTTTTAAAAATGATTAATCAGGCGATTGTGTCGGCCAAAACCGTTCGGGTTCGTTATCAGTCGATGTCGCATACCGAACCTGTCGAGCATCGCATATGTCCTCATGCGCTGGTGTTTGACGGTCTGCGCTGCCATACGCGGGCTTTTAGTCATAGTCATGATGAGTTTCGGGATTTGGTGCTGGCACGGATTCTTTCGGCTGAGTTTGCAGGATTTGCCAAAGTAGATGCTTCCGGTGATACTGCATGGCAGACTTTTGTTCCGGTTAAGATAGCCGCTCATCCGTGCTTAAGTGATGCGCAAAAAAAAGCGGTCGAGTTTGATTATGGGATGATCGATGGGGTTTTAGAGCGTCAGGCAAGAGGCGCTTTGCTGCCATATTTTTTGAAAATGATGCGTATCGGTTCTGATGATTTAGCACGGGAAGCAATGGTACAGCAGGTTGTGTTACTCAATCGGGAAGATTTAAAAGCATATTTGAATTTTTAAGGATGCTTGACGAGTCATATTTTCTGGGTTGACAATTTTTATTCCTGCCTTGGAATATGGGCAATTTTCAAATGGGGTATCAACTCCAGTGAATTTGAATAAACCGCTACTTACACCGTCATTAATGACGGTATATAAATCTTATTACACTTCACTGGGCAATAAAAAACCCGCTAAGCCTTATGACTTGCGGGTTTCTATGTTTCTTTGAACTGCTTTAAATCTTTAATTGGTGGAGGCGGGGGGAATTGAACCCCCGTCCGCAAGTACTCCGCCACAAGGTCTACATGCTTATCTCGCTCTTTTAATTTAGCTGATGACTACCCGTCGAGCCAAGAAAATCATCAACGATTCCGTAAGGTTTTAGCGCATCCACACCGGACAGATTTCAGCGCGATCTTATGTAAATGACCTCTGAGCGTTCAGCGAACTGAACTCCACCCGCATAAGCACAGATGGTCAAAGGAATGGTGCTGTTTTTAAGCAGCTAAAGCCATTGAGTAGTTTTCGTCATTTGCGAATACTTTAATTTCTGTAGATTTTACGAGGTGTACAGTCCTCGGCATGCACTCAAGGTTTCGCTACCCACGTCGAAGCCATGTCGCCCCCATGTGGTTTACAAGCTATAAGATATAGCTTTTACAAATAAGTTCCAAGGTCTGGATGAAAAATAATTTACTATCTTTATCATGACTGTTATTTGTATGCCGGCTGCATTGCGTAATTGCTCTGCCGCCGGCGTTTGTACTTAGATGACCGTTACATTTTCAGCTTGCAGGCCTTTTTGGCCTTGCGTTATGCTGAACTGTACTTTTTGGCCTTCATCCAGTGACTTGTAGCCGCCGGAGTTGTTGATTTGTTGAAAATGTACGAAAACATCAGGACCTGATTGTTGTGCGATAAAGCCGAAGCCTTTATCGGAATTAAACCATTTAACGGTGCCGGTTGTGATTGTAGACATAATGAATCCTTTAATAAAATTAAGTAATGAAGCCTTTTAAGGCGGGAAAGCTAAGGAAATTTAGAAATTACTTAATGAAACAAGGACGAGCTACTACAAGGAGAAACATCGAAAAGGTAAACAGACGGTAAATCAGATTTTCAAGCTAACGTGCATTATAAGTTTTATTTGGTAGATGTCAACGACTATTTTTTATTGCCAACAATGATAATGCTTCAGCAAAAAGGTTATCCTATGCATATTCATGCCGGCAAAACGCTATTCTGCTGTCAGAACTCAACAAAAAATCTAATAACTTACAATGCTTCAATTGAAACAGTTTTTGCTGGCGCTCGGTTTTTATACCCGTTTGCCTGTGCCTCAATCGCAGGATTACACAAAATTACCTCAAGCCGTTATTTATTTACCGCTGATTGGCTGGCTGGTCGGTGGGCTTACGGCTTTGAGCTTTTATCTGGCTGACTTTCTGTGGACGCAAGCCACTGCGGTGATATTGGCTTTAATTACGGGCATTTTTGTTACCGGTGCGTTTCATGAGGATGGTTTTGCTGATGTCTGTGACGGCTTTGGCGGCGGCTGGGGCAAACAGCGCATCCTAGAAATCATGAAAGACTCCTGTATCGGAGTTTACGGATTTCTCGGTTTATTGCTGATTTTTTTGTTGAAGATCAGCTTGCTCAATGCTATGGTTACTGCCGCAACGCCTTTGGTGCTGCTGGCCGGGCATAGTATTAGCCGATTGCCGCCGTTGTTGCTGATGGTTCATTATAATTATGCGCGCACTGACAATAGCAAGTCCCGGAGCGCGGTTTATAAGCCCGGTCCCGGAGAGTTGGCTTTCGCTACAGTCATAGCTTTATTGCCTGTATTGCTGTTACCCGTTTTATGCCTTTCGGCAATTATTCCGGTGCTGACTGTTAATTGGTTTTTGGGGCGTTATTTTTACCGCCATATTGGCGGCTATACAGGCGATTGTCTGGGAGCGAGCCAGCAAATTGCAGAAGCCGTATTTTATTTAAGCGTCGGCGCTTTATGGACATTTATTTAATCCGTCATACTAAAACAGCCGCCCAACAGGGACTGTGTTATGGCCAAAGTGATGTGGAGCTGGCTGACAGCTTTCCGGCGGAGGCTCACAAACTGCAACAGAAATTGCCGGAATTTAATCAGGAGAATCTGGTCTTCAGCAGTCCGTTAACACGCTGTATGCAATTGGCGGAAAAATTTTCCGGCACTGTGAATGCTGATTCCCGTTTACTGGAACTGGACTTTGGCGACTGGGAAGGATTGCACTTTGATACTATTGAGGCCGGTGTTCTGCAACAGTGGACAGATGATTTTGTTCATGCAGCACCGCCTAACGGTGAAAGTTTCACTGATTTATGCCGTCGCGCCGGTCTTTTTTGGCAGGCTTTATTGACACGTGAAGCCGAACATGTCCTGGTCATAACCCATGCCGGCGTTATTCGAGCGCTGCTAGCGCATATTTTAAAACTGCCGCCCGCCAATGCTTTCCAATTTCGGGTTGATCCGGGTTCTGTTCATAAAATCCGGCATCTCGATAATTACACTTATATCGATTACATCAATAAATGAAACACGGCGGCAATATTTATCAGTTTGCCGAATATCTCGGCTGCCTGCCTGAGCAGGTGCTGGATTTTTCGGCTAATATTAATCCTCAGCAAGCGGCTGATCTAACGTGTTGGCAGAATGTCCCGCTCGGTCCTTATGCAGATCCTGATTATAGCTTGTTGAAACAGGCCATTAAGCGCCGTTATCCTGTTTCTGCCAATGCCGATATTGAGGTTTTCAACGGCGCCAGCGCTGCCATTTTTGCTCTGTTACGCTGGTTGCGACCCGAAAGTCTGGTCTTATACGCGCCTTTATACGGTGAGTATGCGCATATTGCAGCACAAATAGGCTGTACGCTGCGTTATATTAACCGCCTTGAATTAAACAAAACACCAATGATCCCCGAATCCAGCACGATCATTTTTGTTAATCCATCCACGCCGGATGGCCGGCTTTATGACCTGCAAGAGCTATTGACAATATGGGGGGCGGCAAACTGCGCCGTCATTATCGACGAGTCATTCCTGGATTTTTGCAGCGCAGATTCAGTAGCGCAACACATAGCCGATTACGATAAACTTTATATCATCAAGTCACTGAGCAAGTTTTACGGCTGTGCCGGTATCCGCATCGGTTTTATTATGGCGGCAACACAGGCGGTCACTGATCTGAAACGCTTTGAGCCGGCATGGAAATTGTCCAGTCTTGATATGATGTACATGCAGCGGGCATTGGCAAACACCGCATTTATTGAACAGACCCGGCAGCAAACGGCGCTTCTGCGCGATTTACTTTATGGGGCGCTGCAAAGTTCCGGTTTGTTTGAGCAGATTTATCCGGGACAGGCCAACTTTTTACTGGCGAGATTGAAAAGTAGCGGCGACGGTTATCATTTGCAGGCGCAACTGGAATCCTCGCGTATATTAATCCGCGTTTGTGATAATTTTGAAGGCCTCGATAAAAGTTATGTGCGTTTTGCCGTAAAAAACAGGCAGGCCATAGATTATCTTGCGTCCAGTTTAAAAGCGCTGTCTGTTGTTAGCACCGGCGCTGATAGTCGCCATAATTCCAAGCCAAGCATAGCGGGGGCTGAAGCAGGCCTGCATCAATAGTTTTTACATTCGGAAGTCATTAACAATGAAACCATTAGCCGTTTTTGGTACCAGTTCAGATGCAGGTAAAACCACTCTGGTCATGGCCTTGTGCCGCATCTTTGCCGACCAGGACTTAAAGGTTGCGCCTTTTAAGGCGCAAAATGTATCCAATAATTCAGCGGTTACTCAAAGCGGCCGGGAAATCTCCCGTGCGCAATATTTGCAGGCCGAGGCCGCGCGCATAGAGCCGAATTATTTGTTTAATCCGGTATTGCTCAAGTCGCACGGTAATAGTTCGGTGCAAGTGATTGTCAATGGCCTGGTCCATAAAATGATGAATATCTCCGCTTATTATGATGAGATTGATCAGTTAAAACAGCATGTGCAGCAGGCATTTTCCCGGTTGCAGCAGGATTATGACCTGGTGATTGCTGAGGGTGCGGGATCTCCGGTCGAGTTAAATCTTTTGGCTAAAGACCTCTCCAATACTTTTGTCGCCAATACCTTTAACACCAAAAATATTTTAGTAGCGGACATCGAACGCGGCGGTGTTTTTGCTTCCATTTACGGTACTTTGGCGCTGATGGACCCGGTCATGCGCAGCAATCTGATCGGCGTGGTGATCAATAAATTTCGTGGCGACCGGGCTTTTTTCGATGAGGGTGAAAAAATAATCCAGGAGCGGTTCGGCGTGCCTGTATTGGGTGTGCTGCCTTTTCAGCCATTGAATATCGATATGGAAGACTCCCAATCCTTAGGCAATTATCAACAGCGTCAGGATGATGTCAAAGTCCGCGTTGCCGTTATCGCCTATCCGGGCCTGAGCAATTATAACGATCTTGACGTGCTGATGGCGGACCCTGAGCTCTATGTTGAATTGATTCATAATTGCCGCCCGCTGAACAGCTTTGACATGGTGCTGCTGCCCGGCAGTAAAACGGTGATTCGTGATCTGCAATGGTTAAAAAAGCAGGGTTTGTTTAAAGAGCTTCAGCAGTTTAACAAGCCTGTCTTCGGACTCTGCGGCGGTTTTCAAATGTTCTGCCAAAGCTTGCAGGACCCTGATTTGCTGGAGCATGATACGGCCAGCATCGAAACGGGCTTGAGCTTTATCGATGATATTGTCGTCTATCAAAACCCTAAAATTCTTCAGCGCGGCTATTATCAATTGTTTTCATATACGGCAATTAAGGGCTATGAAATCCATTGCGGGCGCATGGACAAATATCCTTTGTATTATCAAGGCGGGCGTGTTGCCGGTACGCATGTACATGGCGTTTTTGATGATGAGGTTTTCCGAAGCGATTACTTTAAGGCGATTAATCCGCAATATCAGGGATACGACTACGGGGTCTATCGTGAAGCTCAAATCCGGAGTTTTACCAATATGGTGTCGGAAAACCTGGATACTGCCGCTATTTTACAAGCATTAAAGGCGGATTGATGGCGTTTGAGTTGGCGGCTTTGGCCTATCTTGCCGATATCCTGTTAGGTGAATTTCCCTCTAAACATCCTGTGGTAGTGATGGGTGAGTTTATTTCCGGATTTGAACGGCATTTTTATCATGACCGGGTTTTACCGGGCGCATTGTTGGTGATCAGCCTGATTGTGTTGACTCTGTCGGTAAGCCTCATGCTGGTTTATCTGAGCGGATTTTTACCCGCATGGTTGTCCTTATTGGTTCTGGCTCTGCTTGCATCGACAGGTTTGGCGATGAATATGCTGCATGCCAGCGTCGCAGCATTGCTCACTATTGATAATCCCAAGCAAGCCTTGAGTTTGCTGGTCAGCCGCGATACCGGGACGATGACGGAAACAGATCTTTATAAAGCCGCCCTTGAAACCTGGGCTGAAAATCTCAGCGACGGCGTTATCGCGCCGCTGTTTTATCTGATTCTGTTTGGCCTGCCTGGAATTGCAGTATATAAAGCCATCAATACCATGGATTCAATGGTTGGCTATAAAACGGCGCGCTATTTTTACTTCGGCAAAACGGCAGCCATTGTTGACGATATTGCCAATTACCTGCCTGCGCGGCTGACGGCATTATTGCTGGTTTTATTGGCGGATGATAAACGTCGCGCCTGGCAGTGTTTATGGCGGGATGGTCATAAGCTTGAAAGTCCCAATGCCGGATTCCCGATTGCGGCAATGGCCGGTGCTTTAGGTGTTGCATTAGGCGGCGACGCTTATTATCACGGCCGGCTCAAACATAAACCGACGCTAGGCTTGCCGGTTAATCCGGTTAATGATATTACGCTCGCAAAGGCTTTAGCGATGAAAACGGGCATTAACATCATCGTCTTAAGCCTATTGGCGACAGGAATCTTGTTCAATCATGCGCATAATTGACCTGGAAGTTTGTCCGGATGTCTTTGGCTATTCTCCATAAAGCCCGACAAATTCCTCAAGATTTCCAATCACACATTCTTAACATGAAAACCCTGTTTATAGGCGGCGTAAAAAGCGGAAAATCGAGGCTTGCAGAAGCTCATATTTTAGAGCAGGCCGGTGCAAATAAACCCTGCTATCTGGCCACTACCGAATTTTTTGATGAGGAAATGCAAGCCCGCATAGACGTTCATCGACAGCGCCGCCAGGGTTTTTTTATTACCCTTGAAGAACCTGTCAAGCTGTTCGATGCCCTCGAACAATGCCGCAGTCCGGTATTAATTGAATGCATATCGATGTGGCTGAACAATCTGCTTTATTATCAAATTCCCGAAACCGATATTTTGCAGGAACTGGAGGCAGTGATGGAGTTACCTTGCGATATGGTTCTGGTGCACAATGAGGTGGGTTTGGGCGTCATAGCCGATAATCCCCTGGCCCGGCAGTTTGTTGATTTATCCGGCAAAGCCGCGCAAATAATGGGCAAACACTGCGACGAAGTGTATTTTTGCAGTGCGGGCTTAAAGATGCGGATGAAATAGAAGAGATTTTCCGGCGCAAATCCTAGAATTTATTTCTGACCGGAGTAATTGCAAATATGCTTAAAAACCCGATACCGGAAATAAGGGTCAGCCATTTTGCCAGCTTGAATAAACGGCGGGACTTGTGGTTTGCCTTGTTGACAATTTCAAACTCTTTTAAATAAATGGTTTCGCAAGCCTCGTTGCCGGTGTCGTCTCGAACCGTGCTGGTGCCGCCGATACTGTTCAGAATGCCTTTGATCCGAGGCGGAGTGGTAATTAATCATAGTTACCGCTGAAGGATGCATGATAATAAACTCATCGGGAAGAGATTTAAAAAACAATTTTGGTGAAACCGGCCAGTAAACTCGACTAGGTTGTTATAGGATTTTGCCCGGTCGAAAATTGGCGCCGTGAAAACCGGTACACGGATCATAGTACGAAGGATTAATAAATATGACACCAGAAAACACAGAAAAACTCTATCAAGCCTATTCTCGGCTGTATCGAGGCCGGAATAAGTCATTACAGGAATCATCGATGCAGTTTGGTTTTCAGTGTGATGACGGTTGGTTCGACTTAGAACTTATCCATAAATAACATTGCTCTTATTTTGCCGCTTGATTTTTCGTAAGACGATGACGGAAGCGGCCAGCATGAGCAAGCCGAGATAACTCCGCTCCATTTTTTCAT
>JAQURG010000071.1 GCA_028715725.1 Methylococcales bacterium | reverse complement strand
GCAAGTCCTATTTAGACGCTATCCCGTTCAAACTGTCCAGATACTTCCTAACCCCTTGGTTAACCGGTAAGATGCCGCTCAAGCCATCAGCGCAACTCGCGCAAACTTCCTCTTGCCTACCTGGTAAACATGTTGAGTACCTACCCGAATCTCCAATTTGTGATCGGAAATCTTCTCTCCGTCAATCTTTACTGCTCCCTGTTTTATCATGCGATTAGCCTCAGACGTACTCTCTGTTAAGCCTGCCTCTTTTAATAAACTGGCTATACCGTAAGTTGTACCCTCGATTTTTAATTCCAGCTCGTCCATTTCATCAGGCATGGCGCCACGCTGAAATCTGGCTTCAAAATTTTCCCGCGCTTTGGCCGCAGCAGACGCATCATGAAACCTTTCTATAATTTCCTGAGCCAGCTTTACTTTATAGTTTCTCGGGTTTGCTCCCTGCTCGCACTCTTGTATCCATGATTTTATTTCAGCCATAGGCCGAAAACTCAATAATTCAAAATAACGCCACATTAACTTATCAGATATGGACATTAATTTACCGAACATATCATCAGCAGAGTCGGCTATGCCGATATAATTGTTAAGGGATTTGGACATTTTTTGCACGCCGTCCAACCCTTCCAAAATAGGCATTGTCATAACTACCTGAGGCCTTTGTCCAAAAGCTTCCTGTAGTTGCCTGCCAACCAGCAAGTTAAACTTTTGATCCGTACCGCCCAATTCCACGTCAGCCTTCATCGCAACTGAATCATAACCCTGGATTAAAGGGTATAAAAATTCATGTATCGCGATGGGTTGTCCGCCCTTGAAGCGTTTACTGAAATCGTCCCGCTCCAGCATTCGGGCTACGGTATGTTTTGCAGCCAATTGAATTAAATCAGCCGATGACATTGCATTCATCCAGCTTGAATTAAACATTACCAGCGTTTTGGTCGGATCCAGAATCTTGAATATCTGCTCTTCATAGGTTCTTGCATTGTCAATAACCTCATCCCGAGTCAATGGCTTGCGGGTAACATTTTTACCTGTTGGATCACCTATCATCCCTGTAAAATCACCAATCAGAAACAGAACCTCATGCCCTAAATCCTGAAACTGTTTCAATTTATTGATTAAAACAGTATGCCCCAAATGTAAATCCGGAGCTGTTGGGTCAAATCCAGCCTTGATTCGTAAAGGGCGCCCTTCTTCCAGCTTGCTAATTAATTCCTGCTTGACTAAAACTTCATCCGCCCCTCTAAGAAGGATTGTCAACACGTCCTCTTGCAATTTTTTTCTCCTAGTAGTCTTAATAGTATGATCATTATAGAATTAACCATTACCTCTGCAGAATAATAATTTTTCATTTACTCCATTATATTGGCAAAATATTTAAAAGCTCTTAGAATACCGTTAGAAAAATTTTGAGGTTCTATCCTGGATATTAACCATTTATCTAACGTCTCGTGAAAACCAAACTTTATACATCCTTGTTAATGGGGATAGGCCTAACACTTGCTACAACGATCAGTTATGCCAAGCCTGCTCATTTAAAACACGCCAGTGTTTCAGCCAAGCGCGCCAAAATTAGTACACGACATCACAGTGTCACTCATCCTCTATCCTCAAGAAAAAAACATTCGTTTATATCCTCCAAAAAAAAATCCAACCCACACTCTATTTTCATTGCAAACAGTTCAGATAGTGAATCTACATCGGTTTTAGACAGAAACTATTACCCGACTGAGAAGGCTCGAAGCGAACCACTTATACAACCGCCCCAAAGCAATAATCGCATACACTCTTTTATAGCCTCTGAAAATAAACGCGACTTTATCAGTAATACAGCTAGCGATAGCGTGCCTCACCACATCACCAGCGTTCATGGAGCTGTTAATTCCTCTTTATCTGTGGCTGGTCGAGAAGCCGGCTTATCAGATAATTTGATCATACAGCTTATAAACATTTTTGCCTGGGATATCGATTTTGCCACTAATTTGGATTACAACGATCAATTTACTGTCGTTTATGAAGAGACGGAGATTGGCGATGATTCAATTATTGCTGCTGAATTTGTTAAGAATGGCAGGATCCTGACTGCCATCAGATACAAAGATAATGAAGGTAATATAAATTATTACAGTCCTGAAGGCAGACCGATGCGCAAGGCTTTTTTAAGCGCCCCAGTCGACTTCATACGCATCAGTTCAGGCTTTGATACCCATCGTAAACACCCGATACTTAACAGGATTCGCGCTCACCAAGGGGTTGATTATGCAGCCCGGACAGGCACGCCGGTTAAAGCGGCTGGAGATGGTGAGGTAGTGTTTAGTGGTCGTAAAGGGGGGTACGGACAAGTCATTATTGTTAAACATGGCGAACACTATGAGACGCTTTATGCACATCTTGCCGATTTTAAAGAAGACCTCAAACCGGGTGATCATGTAATTCAAGGTGAAGTAATTGGCTATGTTGGTCAAACGGGCCTTGCAACAGGGCCTCATTTACATTATGAATTTCGTATTGACGGCGTTCACCGTAATCCGGAAACACTGGATCTGGCGCAATCATTACCGTTACAAGCAGAATTACTGGCTGATTTCAAAACACAGACACAATCCGTGCTGGAAAAACTTAACCAGACTAAAGCAAGATCCCTCTTTGCAACTAACCCATATAATGGCATGTGGCATAATGACTGAATTTTATGTTGAAGCTATTATTTCTGCCTGAGTCGTCAGGCCGACTTTGATGATCAGCCTGACGATCTTAAAGAAGAAATTGAAGCCAAGTAAAGCCGCTTGCCTTATCGAGTACGAGCGACCTCTAAGATATTAAGCCGAGAAGGAAGACCCACAACCGCAAGTCGTAGTTGCATTCGGATTACGAATAACAAACTGCGCCCCTGACAAGTCTTCTTTATAGTCAACTTCAGAACCTGACAGGTACTGAATACTCATTGAGTCAATCAATACTGTAACACCACCGTTGACCACGCTGGTATCATCTTCATTGACTTCTTCATCAAACGTAAAGCCATATTGAAAACCTGAACATCCGCCGCCTGAAACATATACCCTCAGTTTCAGATTATCGTTACCCTCTTCAGCAATTAACTCACTCACTTTGGCAGCCGCGCTATCAGTAAAAATGATCGGATTAGCCATAAATTAAACCCACTATACAATTAAAATTAATTAAATTATGACTATACCTAGCGTCACAGTCAAGATTTATGGATAAAACGCCACTATCTTCAAACCGATATCTTCCTGCAATCCAAACATCAGATTCATTGCCTGAATGGCTTGGCCTGCTGCACCTTTAACCAAATTATCAATCACTGATAAAACCACAACCGTTTGCCCACCCTGCGGTTGATGGACAGAAATCTGGCACATATTACTACCCCGGACATTTCGGGTATCGGGATGCGAACATTGCGGCAACACATCAACAAATGGCTCAGTAGCATAACGTTGTTCATACAGCGCCTGTACATCTTCCAGACTCGCCTTGGTTTGTCCGTATAAAGTCGCATGAATTCCCCGAATCATCGGGGTCAAATGCGGTACAAAGGTCAAGCCTACCGATGTCCCTGCGAAAAGCTCCAGACCCTGAATAATCTCGGGTAAATGCCGATGGCCGCTTACTGCATAAGCCTTGAAACTTTCACCCGTCTCACTCATTAACGTAGCTATTTCCGCTTTTCGCCCTGCACCACTGACGCCCGATTTAACATCTGCAATTAAACATTTAACGTCCAGCAAACCGTTTTCAAGCAATGGTAAAAATCCTAATTGCACAGCCGTAGGATAGCATCCCGGACAGGCAACCAGATCAGCTCGCCTGATCGCCTCGCGATTCACTTCGGGCAGCCCATAAATTGCATCAGCGATTAAATCCGGGCAAGCATGCTGAATGCCATACCAATGACTCCATTCTTCTGCATCTTTCAGCCTGAAATCTGCGGAAAGGTCAATCACTTTAACTTCGCGCTCCAATAACTGCCCAGCCATCAACATCGCCGTACCATTCGGCGTTGCAAAAAATACGACATCACATTGCGCCAGGGGCTCAAGTTCAGGCAAACTAAATACCACATCAATATAGCCGCGCAAGCCCGGATACAACGAATCAACCCTCTGTCCTGCATCGGTGCGTGAGGTTACCACTGCTACTTCAACGTCCGGATGCAAGGCTAAAATCCGTAACAGTTCAACACCTGTATAACCCGTTCCCCCAACGATACCTGCACGAATCATCTATCTCATCCTTCTAACACATTTGTTTAAAAAATAACCTAAGACATATAATAACCGCATCCTGGTTTTTTGTTGAACTCAACTTATGCCGTTTTATTAACATGCGCGCCGTTGAAATTGTAGCCGGCACTTTAACACCAACCGAACGTCTCATCCCCCGGCCTTCGGCTAATCAAGTGTTAATTAAAGTAGCCGCCGCCGGCGTTAATCGCCCCGACGTCATGCAGCGCAAAGGTTTATACCCTGCACCAATTGGCGCATCCGACATACCGGGACTGGAAATTGCCGGAACTGTCGTGGAATCAGGCGTAAATGCCTCACACATTAAGCCGGGCGACAGTGTTTGCGCACTAGTCACGGGCGGCGGTTATGCTGAATACTGCCTTGCTTCTGCTGCGTTATGCTTACCCTTACCCGAAAGTTTTTCGTTTATACAAGCCGCCGCCTTACCTGAAACTTTTTTTACAGTCTGGAGCAATGTGTTTGACCGCGCCCGATTACTGCCAAACGAAACCCTGCTGGTACATGGCGGAACTAGCGGCATAGGCACCACGGCAATACAACTGGCCAGGGCTTTTGACGCCAAAGTCATCGTTACCGCCGGTTCTGATGCAAAATGCAACGCCTGTATAGAACTCGGTGCGAACGCCGCCATTAATTATAAGGGTCAGGATTTTGTTGAGGAAATCAAAAAAATTACCGATCATCGGGGCGTCAATGTAATCCTCGACATGATAGGCGGCGATTATTTCCCCCGAAACCTGCAATGCATGGATTTTGATGCGCGACTGGTACAAATCGCCATTCAGAACGGGGCGAAAGCTGAAATCAACCTGTTACCCGTTATGCTGAAACGGCTTATCCTAACCGGATCAACATTAAGAGCCAGGGATAATAAATTTAAAGCCGACATCGCGCAAAAACTGTATAAAAATGTCTGGCCCCTGTTGGCAGCCGGTAAAATCAGGCCTATTATTCATTCCACATTTCCACTTCAGGATGCTGAAAAAGCCCATGAGCTCATGGAAAGTAGCCAACACATCGGTAAAATCATCTTAACGGTATCATAAAAATGATCTATACAACCCTTGTTTCAGTTGCAACCCTGCAACAAAATCTTAATAACCCCGACTGGGTCATTGTTGACTGCCGCTTTTCACTATCCGATGCAGAAACAGGCGCTTATGCTTATCGCCACGGGCATATCCCTAATGCCCGTTACGCTCATCTGAATAAAGATCTGTCATCAGCAATCACCGAGAATACAGGCCGTCATCCCCTCCCCGATTTCAGACTATTGATAGAAAAACTGAAGGTCTGGGGCATAACCAACCATAGCCAAATAGTTGCTTATGACGATGTCAGTGGTGCATTTGCAGGACGTCTATGGTGGTTATTGCGTTATATAGGGCACGAATGCGTTGCGGTGCTGGACGGCGGCATCAAAAACTGGCAACAGGTTGGGCTTCCTGTTACCACTACGTTACCCGCCATTAAGCCTGCCACTTTCAGACCCTATTTAAACCGCACCTGCTGTCTGAATGCCTTACAAGTACAAAACGGGCTCGCGCAAAGAACGATATGTTTGATTGACGCCAGGACACCCGAGCGCTATCGCGGCGAACAAGAACCCATTGATCCCGTTGCCGGACATATTCCCTATGCCTTAAACCATCCTTTTCAATTAAATCTTGATAATTCCGGCTTATTCTTATCTGCTGAGCAATTGCGCGCTCAATTTAGCCAGCTTATCGGCAATACCCCGCCTGAGCAGGTAGTTCATACCTGCGGTTCCGGCGTAACCGCTTGCCATAATCTACTGGCAATGGAACATGCCGGCCTAACCGGCTCTAAACTTTATGCAGGCTCCTGGAGCGAGTGGATTAGAGATAAGAACCGTCCGGTTTCAACAGGGTGACTATGCAGATTTTCAGCTTCACCTGACTTAAAGCTGCGGGAGCCTCCAGCCAATGCCAGGCTGCAGGCTCATCGCTTAATAAAGAGCTTGGGA
Organism: Methylococcales bacterium; assembly: GCA_028715725.1. Taxonomy (GTDB): domain Bacteria; phylum Pseudomonadota; class Gammaproteobacteria; order Methylococcales; family Methylomonadaceae; genus JAGXGJ01. Next base: position 4,915 of record JAQURG010000071.1, on the reverse strand, counting down.
TAACTGGCGAGAACCAAATACACTCATACCCTACCGATGGCGGTAAAAAATGACTGCCGGCGAGCTTAACCAAGCACCACTCTCAGAGAATGCTGTTTTCCCTCGCTGCGAGACAGGAGTCGAGTAGGCCCCTATAAGCGATAGATACTCTGTTTAAGGTCAAGCAAAATAAATCAACTTATCACCGCTGCTATATTGCGGGGGGACAATGCCTGAACCGGCCGCATAATCCCGACTATTGGTGACGTATCTCTTGCCATCACCGATAGCGGAGGCGATAATCGTCGCTGTCATGGGGCCGACACCGGGCACTTCCGGAAACCGCTTGCTTAATTCGTTGTTCCTACAGAGGCGACTCATGCGCCGGTCTTGCTGTTTAATGGCATCGTCCAACAATACCCATTGCTCGTAGCGCTCGTTTAGTAATTCCGGCTTAACGGCGTTAGGTGATTATCCGCATCTTCCGATTCCTCTTTCACTCAGCAAGCATCTAATTTGGTTAACCGGAGCGGTACGCTGATCCACCGGGCTTTGCCGAACCGTGTGGATAAGTTGAATATCCTGCTGCTCCAGCGTCTTGATCGCCACCACGCGGATGTTCGGCCGGGTCACCGCATCCCAGATCGCTTGCGCGTCGTTAAAGTCATTTTTGTTACCCACGACAAAACGTTTGACGTACCGGGCATTTAGCAAGACCACCTCATGCCCTGGCTTAATTAACTCTCTTGCCCCATGATGCGCCCCTCCACACGCTTCAATGCCGATCAAGCTGGCCGGATAGTTGGCAAAAAAGCTAATAACTCTGCCCGCTTGAGCTTTTTCTTGATAACTTGTTTATCTGCCCCAATGTTGTACATGTGAAAGATGTTTTTTGCTATGTCTAAACCCGCTACGCCACTATTCATTTCGAACTCCTCTTTATTCCGGTTTTTAATGCGGTGTGTAGTTGACGCCGGGAAAGAGGAGTCCTTATCATCAGGTAGGGTATGCAACGAGTGAAGCAGGACGGCTGGGGCCGCCGAAGGCATGAGTGGTCGCGTAATTTTTGCCGCTTGTTGGACAGGGATGCCCATAAAAGCTTTCGCAAAAATAGCGACTCCCAGCTTCATAGGCATCAAGCAATACCCGACAATTTTGCTGAACCCGCGGAATCAGTTTTCGTCCTTCCTTGTGTTTGGTGTTTTTTTGCGCTTGGGCCAATCTCCTCGCGAGCTGTTCGAGCCGATCAGTGCTGAACTGTTCGAACCGGATAGGCGTTTCCTCACCACCCGGATGTTCGATTCCGGAATGCCGCCGTTGCTCTTGCTGCTTTGCCATGGTTTGATTCTCCGGCTTAAATAATAACTATGCGGGCCAGTTCAGATCGATTTTGGAACTTTCCTGCCCCAAAATCACCGGCGCCGGAAACCTATGGCTATAGTCATTCTCGGCATTACTCATGCTTCACCTGAAGAGTCTAGCATTGGTGCTCTGCTTTCTGCGCACTATAATCCATACTTGCTTGTTTTGTTAAGATTCCGTCAGAAATTAAATAGCAGGTTGTAAATCAGGATGCCGCTCTAACCGGGGCCGCTGCTGGCAGCGGCCCCCTTATTATCATAGTGATATTGGCTAGAATGTACCCGTTAAGACCAGAATGAGTAAGATGATAAGGATAAGCCCCAGTCCGCCGCTGGGTCCATAACCCCATGCCCGGCTATATGGCCAGGCTGGAAAAGCTCCAATAAGCATTAAGACAATGATTATGAGTAAAATAGTACCAATTGACATGGTAGCGCTCCTGTCAGAAAAAACATTAAACTGAAAACTGTTTCAAAACGGTGCGCCTTTGGCCGGAATAACTTCCACATACAAAGATTGGCGCATTTACCGTAAAACACCCCCCATAACGATTAAACATACAGCCAAAAACCTGGCACTAATCCCTCCTGTTACCAACTATCAGTCAGGGTCAAGCGCGATATTTAAATTCATATTTGATAAGGTCCTCCTTAAAAGTAGGAGAAAAAAGTTTAGCTAAAAGCATGAAGCTAGTCTGTACGTTACCGAACATAAGCCCACTGTCAGCGGTAACCTTATCGAACAGCCGTTCGTCAATAATGACATTCCTTTGCCCATGTAATAGACAAGCTGAACTTGCATATCATCTGCTAGTCCCAATATTTGAAGCTAAAAAGTCATAGGCTATTTTAGCCTTTCGATGGACATACTGCCGTTAGCGGTCAAAGCCGGCTTGCAAATTGCTTCTGCTTTACTATATTTCAAGTATTAACAAATTCGGTTGACGCGGCATTCGGAGCTAGCGAAACAGCCAATATCCAAGTCTTGTGCGAGCTATTGAAGATTATAATCCTCGCGTTTATTAGCAATTCAAGTGAATCGTCACTGGTTCTACTAACGACTGAAAATATCGGCGACGAGCCAATCAGGAAAAATAAAACATGAACCAGAAATGGAATGGGATTAATCGGCGCTTGTTGCTAAGAGCACAGGCCGAGGCCTTGGTAGACAATTTATCTCCGGATGAGGTAACGATCAGCCCTGCCGAGATGTTGCTGCATGAACTTCTCATTCACAAGGTCGAACTGGAAATACAGAATGAAGAACTGCGCAGAGCTTATATTGCACTGGAAGAAGCGCAAGATCGCTATACCGATATCTATGAGTCTGCTCCGATTGGTTACGTTACAATCGACCGGAAAGGCCTGATCAGCGAAATCAACCTGACCGGAGCCACATGGCTTGGTCTTGATCGGACTGAATTAGCCAGACATTAACGAATAGCCTATTGTCATTATCACCTTAATGGCAATAGTGCTTATAAGCTCCGGCTAATTTTTATCAATGGCTCCTATTCCTCACCTGGAACTGGCTCCATAGCGCTCGGCAATATTATTTAGAGCATGTACGTCTATTCCCCGATAACTTCACCTGTTGCTAATTTGCATCATAAAATGCTCATCAGCTATGCCCAAGGAATAGCATTACTCTGCTGCAAGGCAATCAGACGGGTTACAAGACAACTTTATGCGACTGCTAAGAGCGAAAACGCACTGTATTGCGATGATTTAGTCAGTGCTGGTTATTGCGCTATAGTTCTACGCTCCATCTGTTGCCTTTGAAGTTCGGATGGCTGGATATCGGTTTCAGGCTCAGTGACCATTTCTCTCTTACGCTCTTCCCGTTGCCTTTCAACTTCAGATGGCTGCATATCGGTTTCAGGCCCAGTCATTTCCTCGCTATAACTCTCCTGTTCTCTTTGAAATTCGGATGGCTGCACATAGCTTTCAGGCTTAGTAACGGTATCTTCCCGCTGCACCGGCATATCAGCAGAAGGCTCATAAGCTGGAGCTACTTCCGCCAGCAAAGGTATAGAAGCCAGACTCATGCAAACTGTCAAGGCTAAACCGAAATAAGTATTTTTATTCATGACCATTCTCTCTTGTAATCATCAAAACAATAGTTAGACATTTTCATTTTATTTACTGCTGTTTATCTCCTTATGCACCATTCACTATTGCTACACTTACGATAGTCATTCATGGTTAAAAATGAGCAAATCATCTCGTTCAGGAATGACTCTTCGAAACGAATTACAGCTTATATTAAATATATTAAATAGTCTAATCCCAAACCTGCCCGCAGTCAGTGCGGTAACATACATATTGATATTTTATACTTGAAGCTTGTCAGCCGAAGGAATATCCACTTCTCCCGCTTTTTCTTCTAACGCCGGTACGTGCTCTAACGCACAGACGATAGACAACTACACGGCTAGATTATCATTTCGACTAGTGGAACCTTGTGACGCTAGCAATGCCGCCATCGGGTGATTTTACGCCGGCGGTCGGCTTTCCCTTAACACTACAGGAGAGTTAAGCGTGTCATTCTCTCAAGCTGTTTTCGCTAACAACCGATTGCTGGCGGCTCTGCCCCATAAGGATCGAGAACAGTTGCTGACTCATTGCGAAGCCGTCAAGCTTGATTCTGCCCAGATGCTGTATCGCTCAGGAGAACTGATCCGGCACGTTTATTTTCCGACCGGCTGCCTGATCTCCCTGATGAGGCCGGTCAATGACAGCGCGGGTCTGGAAGTAAAGCTGATCGGTAATGAAGGCGTGCTCGGCTTCACCCTCATGCTGGGCGTCGACGTCACTCCTTTTCATGCGCTGGTTCATGGCTCAGGCCCGGCGCTGCGCATGACGGCGCCGGCGTTTCTTGATGAGCTCGAACACAGCCCTGCCCTGCAGCAGGAGTTAAAGCGCTACCTCTATGTAACGATGACCCAGCTCGCGCAAAACGCGGCCTGTACCCGCTACCATGTGGTCGAGGCCCGCCTCGCCCGCTGGCTGTTGATGACCCAGGATCGGGCGCACTCCGATCACTTCCATGTGACCCATGAATTAATGGCCCATATGCTGGGGGTGCGCCGGGTCGGCATTACCAAAGCCGCCAATTCCCTGCTGAAGCAAAAATTCATCAGCTATCGCCGCGGGGATATCACGATTCTTGATCGGGCCGGCCTGGAAACGGCGGCCTGCGAATGTTACCGGGCCGATAAAGACATCTACGAGCGCATCCTGGGGGAAGAGCACACCTTTCTGCCCCATTACAGAGATGAGCCTATTGCTCCTCATTCATATTCATCAGGTATGGATGGGGTATAAAGTTGTCGGGCCAACTAAGCTCGCTCCCCGTGATCGCGCTCAGAGCAGATATTCGTACGCTAACGTGCAGACAGCAGAAAGCCTATAAGGTAGTTTAGCCTCCAGATTAATAAGTTATATCACTGGCGAATGAGGCCCTGGATTACACCGTCTATTATTTGCCGTTTATTCTCATGGTGTTGAGTGGCTTGGCCCATCCGCCGCTGGTGTGGGTGATTGACGGCAGTGCTACCGGCCGGGGTTGTGTG
>JAQURG010000070.1 GCA_028715725.1 Methylococcales bacterium | reverse complement strand
TCGCGGCGCGGATCGGTAAGATCGGCAAAATAAGGGCGTGGATCAGGCAACATACAGCTTTTTGTCAAAAAACAGACTTTAACAAATTTCAGGGTTCAATGGGTAGATAGCGCGATTGCCCTGGCACGCTTGGGGTGGACAACAGCTGTTTGGCGATATTTACCCAACAAGCATCTAAGCATTTAGTCGGTCCTTTCATTAGCAATAACTAGCAAAATTTCAACATTGTTTTCCAAGGGATAAACGCTTACGTTTCAATTAATACGGCTTTTCGTATTCCTGGAATGCTTGCGTTGTTCAGCAATAGAGCTTAATTTTTCAGCTATTTCCGTTGGCGTTAGCAGAAAATCAACACAGCCGGTATCTACGGCATTTATGGGCATTTCCGGTTGTTTTGCCGTATGAAAATCCTGAGCAATAACTATTCCTCCCGCATCCTTGATCGGTTTAAGCGCCGCTGCACCGTCTGCATCCAGCCCCGACAAAATCACTGCTATGGCATTTTTAGTTTGATTGCTCGCCAGGGAGTGCAAGAAGCTGGAAATATTTTTCGGCCATCCACGCTGCTTCAAAAGAGGAGAAAGCTTGAACCTGCTGTCTGCCATATAAACCTGCTTTCCTGGAGGACCGACATAGACGCAGTTTGCTTTTGCAATATCTCCATCTTCCACAAGCCTAACCGGCATAGAGGTGTAACGCGGAATAATTTCCGGCAACAGTGATTTCCAGTCTGAAGGTTGATGATGAATGATAATAAAGACTAAACCGGTATCGGCCGGCATTAGTGAAAGTATCTTTAAATAAGGCTCCATACCACCGGCTGAAGCACCAAAACAAACAAACGATAGATCATCATTGTTTTCGGTTGAGGGTTCCGTATTGGTCATTTCAGCTTAAATTCAACAGAGTTTCTGGACAAATATGATTTTAACACAATTAAAGTAACAAACTTTATTACCTCTACACAATCATAAATACTGCCCGGCACACCAGGCGGATGACCAGGCCCATTGAAAATTGTAGCCGCCCAGCCAACCGGTCACATCGACTACCTCACCAATAAAATACAATCCCGGCACTTTTTTGCTTTCCATGGTCTTTGAAGAAATGGCGTCGCAGTCTACGCCGCCAACAGTAACCTCGGCGGTACGGTAACCTTCGGTGCCGTTGGGCTTGATTGTCCAGTTGTGCAATTGGTCAGAAACCTGATGAATCTGACGGTCGGATAGATCCTGTAATGAACTGTTCAAGATATCATCAGGTAATAAACAGCCAAACAGACGTTTGGGTAAATAGTCATCCAGAATGCTTTTTAAATGACTCTTCAGTTTTTGCCGGCGCAAGGATTTCAGTTCTGCTTCCAGGTTTACCTGTGGCAACAAGTTGATCGCCACCTCTTCACCTGCTCGCCAATAGGATGATATCTGTAGCACAGCAGGGCCACTCAGGCCGCGGTGGGTAAACAATATATTTTCTCTAAAACTTTGCCGTTTATTGCTGACCAGACAAGGCACGGCAATGCCTGACAAAGGTGAAAATCTGTCTTTATCCTCCGGCTGTAAAGTCAAGGCCACTAGACCTGCCCGGGTTGATATTACGTTAATATCAAATTGCTGCGCTATTTTATATCCAAATGGCGTAGCGCCCATTTTCGGTATGGATAGTCCGCCTGTAGCAACCACTAAAGACTTGCTCGTAAAACTGCCATGATCAGTTTTCAGGTGAAATTTGTCGGTTAGCCGCTCTATGTTTTCGATATGTGTGTTCAGTTGCACTAACACGCCGGCATCAGTGCATTCTGCCAGGAGCATATTGAGAATATCTTTAGCACTGTCATTGCAGAACAACTGTCCATGATCTCTTTCATGATAAGGAATCCGGTAGCGCTCAATTAATGCCAGAAAATCCCACTGGGTAAAACGGCTGAGTGCGGACTTGCAAAAGTGCGGATTGTTGGAAATAAAGTTTTCAGGATCGATGGAATAATTGGTGAAGTTACAGCGGCCGCCGCCGGACATCAGGATTTTTTTTCCGGCCTTATTAGCGTGATCCAGAACCATGACTTTACGACCCCGCTTGCCTGCTTCAATTGCGCACATCAAACCCGATGCGCCAGCCCCGATAATGATAACCTCGGTTTCAACCATGAATTATATCCACTAAAAAAACCGCCAACTATACTCTATTCGCCTTAATCTCTATAAACTGAAAGGTTCTGGATAAAATACAGCAGGACACAACCCCTGCAAGATTACGCAGTGCAAAAAGAGTGCGATGCCATCAATCGGCGAAAGCGGCTGTTTCGGAGGCGTCCTGGCTATAGCTAATGCTTTCAATGATTCATGGCATCTTATTTATTGTGATACTTGATACAGAAGTATTTTTGAAAACACAGGCAGTATCGTTTCCTTGCGTTAAAAGTACCCCTCTTCCGAAGCTGCATCTTCAAGATTTCCGGCAGAAGAATCATTATTCAAAGTCAGAAGCTCAAGCCACTTCTTTATCGTATCCATGTGATGATCTTCAGTAAGTTTTGCTTGCTGAAATTTTTCAATATACCCATTGAGGTTAGCTTCGCGCACAATTTGCACAAGCAGATCCCAGGAAGCGACATCTGCCAGCTCGGCGATTAATATAGCTTCTACGCATTGTGGAATAGAACTGCGTGGATCGTTGAGGACTTGTATCAAACCCATCGCAGCGACTCCTGAAGAATCAGCGCAAGGGGTTTGCGCGGTCGGGTCTCCGCCCATGGCAATGATACAGTCACGGACCAGAGCAAAGTGTTCAGCTTCATCATTGCGGAATTGCTCAAGCACGCCAATGTCCAGGCTGGGCTCGGCAGCTTGGCATTTTGTGATAAGCGCGTCATAAAGCCGGACGCCGCTGCGTTCAAAAGCCAGGCGTTGCCCGAGTTTATCAATTAACACAGTAGGGCTGTTTCCCTGCATAGCTTGTACGCCTGTTTTAACAACGCCTCGAAGCGTGCTTGGAATAGGGACCGAGCCTAATTGTTCCGAGTCTTTGATATAGCTCTTCCTCATATCGAATGCATCAATTGCCATTGCTTCAGCGTGAGGAGGAAATTCTTCACAACCCTCAACCATGGATTGTGTCATGGCCGGATGAAGTTGAGTCGGTGTTTTGTTTAAGCCAAGTTCGGCAGAATCTTTCATGGGGGACTCCTTTTAGTGTTGAAGGTGAGAGGTGGTTACAGGAGGATTAACGTTTATAAGGCGATTGGGGTTGTTAAGCTCACCTCCGGGGTTCCAGATATAATTGAGCGCAACGATTTCTGACGGAACTCCGTTTGCATTTATCCGTTGTCTATAAATTTTTGAAGCCTCGCTTTCTTCGGACATATCGACAAAAGCAGTGCCTTTGGCGCGCAAATTGACTTCCTTGCGTAAAACTTCGCGGACGAAATCCCGCTGACTCTCGAAGGCAATCGGTTCAGGCAAAATTGCAGGAACAATGCTTTGAGAATCCCGGTTTTCAGTACGTTCAAAAATGTCGCGTACAAAGTGGAACTGGCCAAGCTCATATTCCAAAAAGCGTTCCCAAATAGCTTTAATGCGGGAGTTCTTTTCCTGCTGGACACAGCCATAATAGTTATAAACTTCGTTTGCCTTATGCAGCAGCCACTTTTCCAGCCAGGTTTCGTCTGGATCCATAATGCATTGATATTGAGTCACATGCTGCTCTTCGATATGCGCAATTTCTGCGTAGAGTTGCCGAGCCAGCGGATCACTAAACAGCGGTCCGATATTCATATAGTAATTCCAGGTTTGCTGCTCTCCGGCAGTAATCGTCAAAGCATGCATTTTTGTTAGCGGCTCAGCTTTATTACGATCATAGCATTCCCTTAAATCATCTTCCGGAGCCCGGTGCTCGTAAATAGTCGGACGGCCAGGAAGAACGTCGGTGTAGCTTTGCAAGATATTATTTGAATCCTTGCCTTCGAGACGGTCCAGCAAAGCCGAGTAACGATACATATGATCAAAATCTTCCAACAGGCCAAAACGGTAAATCTGCGCAAGATAAGGATCCGGTTCCGTTTGCGCCACAGCCGCAGTGACTTCGATCGCGACCTGCTCATAGGCGATAGTCGTTTCAAGCGGAGAGTGATCCGCGCCGAGCATCCAGTTAATCAACGTGGCCTGGTGTTGATCGATTCGTCGTAGCTGAGCCAGAGGCAACTGAAGGTTCTTATTCATTCGCGCACAGGCCCTGGAAAATTGAATCGATTCAAGCTCGATTCCGTTCATTAAAATAATCATTACACGGGTGAACGCATCATCATCCAGTTTACTGATGGGAACCTGAACCATATCTCGCCAGGTTAAATGCTGTTTATCGATTGGGAGCCCCCGATGTTCAAAAATATTAAGTGCCATTATTGATCTCCTCTGGATATGAATTGGCCTTTGATTAAGAAACCGGCAATACAGTTAATAACAAACAACACAAATTTTATGGTTCGTGCTGTTTTAAGTAAACTCTGCGATTCCTCTTGATTCTGACTAGGTTAAATATTCAAAACGGTAGCCGTTAAAGCAGTCTATGCGACTTAAAAAGTTGCATGAGATTCATCATAATAGGATCGACATGGAGGGTCTGTCCGGTAACCTACATAAAACAAGATTTTTAAAGCTCTCCGGAACGAAAATAGACTATATAGGCAAATTACAGCGCAACAACAAAAACCGTGCTTGTGCCAAAGTGCTGACCCATCATTTTTAACGGGTTCCTCTGATGCATGGCAAGTTCCTGTATGCGTCAGAGGACATTATCTCCCGATGGTTACCTGGCGCTTGTTATATCCCAACCCAGGAATCTTTTAATGCCTGTGAATATGGTTGATTAAAATATTAAAGGACAGTTAAATCTTCAGCTTGCGGACCTTTTTTCCCGTCCCTTATATTGAACTCCACTTTTTGCCCATCAGTCAGTGATTTAAACCCGGCAGTATTGATATTGCTGAAATGGACGAAAACGTCAGGTCCTTTTTCCTGCTGAATGAAACCGAAGCCTTTATCAGCATTGAACCATTTAACAGTACCGGTATTAGTTTTTGTAGACATAATTAAAATTCCTTAACAATAAATTTGTAGTATTGATCAATTAAGCTTTCACTTAATTTTATTCGTTTTAAACTTGATTTTTTTCGGCTTGAGTATCCTAACGTTATATCTCTCTCTTTTAATGCTTGGCTATCTGTTATCAACTTAAAGCAGAATGAGTGAGGTGCAGTTTTTACGGGCAAGGGCCGATAATCGGAAACCGCGCGTAATGGATACTGATGCCTTAGCGCTGAATATCCAATCGGGGATACACAGTGGGCAATTACGTTTATCTCTCCTGGATATTTGATTGATTTAACGGAAAATTTACAATATCAATGTTTGAACTGGATTCGCAATACGTACGAATACTGATATATGACACTAACTTTTTAAATAAGCTGATCAGTTGCAAGGCCTATCATTTGGTTCCTACTCATAGAATAAGGCTTCTACAGGCAAATTTTGAGCCGCCACCAGTAAAGGTCGCTCAATCGAAATCCGCAGCATCTCCATTATGCTCAATTCAGCTTCAGCCGTGCAATGCTCCTGTTGTACGTGCTGATAATCGTCCTCAGCGTAGAGATTTGCTTATTCTACCGGGTTTGCATACCGAAGATCAGGGCTATGCGATCACTATAATCCGTATTCCGGACGCTTCTTCACAGCCTCGAGTCACTGCTGTATACAAGCCTGAATTTCAGGTAAAAATTGATCTCCAATTCCGTCTATTAAAATTTACCTTTTTATACGCATATTCTTTTTTGATTAGAAATAACTTCTTCTTCAAATTTATAGAAGTGACCGTCGTGTTATTAATGCTCTAAAATAGAGTCATCTTTTCGCACAAATCCTGATTATTGCTTTATGAAATACCCTTTGTTTGAGCCGTTAGGCGATGATTACCCTATTGCCCTTGAGCAGCGATATGAACGTATTCTTAAAAAAATCGCAGAGCTTTGGGATGAGCCGGAGATCGACGACTATTTCACTAGTCTGATTATCGATACCCGTAATGGGCGAAGCGGATTTGAATCTGATGTTTTCAATGAAATCCACCAGCTCCGCAAATTCAGGGAATTTGAACGTTTGCGGAAAGTGGAAGACAAGTATGAGGCGGTCTGTGAACTGAAAAAGAGAGGTATTGAATTTACTGTGGAGGCTTTTCTGCAAACTGTCTATGATGGCGATCAGTCTCTGGTGGATTTATTTGTACGCGGTGGGATTAATATCCATGTTCCTGACGAATTAGGCAATCCTGCAATTATTATTGCCTTAAAAAAAGGTTATATCGTGATTGCAAACATCTTGTTAATTGCCGGAGCCGATCCCGATGCTTATGATGGGCATGGATTTACTCCTTTATTGCTGGCCTGTGGTAAAGACACTACAGGTTACAAGAAAATTGCCGAGAAACTGATCAGATTGGGCGCAGATGTCAATGCTCGAGACCCATTAGGATGGACCCCTTTGCTACTGGCTCTGTCAACAGGCGCTGTTGAGGTGATTGAATTACTGCTAGAGCATGGTTCAAACCCTTCGGTACGAACTCGAAAAGGAGAAAATGCAATGAGCCTGGCTCAAAAATTTGGAAGAGTGGAACTGATCAATTTGCTTTTCAAAGAAAAGAAATATAGTAAATAAAATTTTTTTGGTGAACCTGAACGTTATCAGGAATTATTGAGACTGGTCATTATCGGTTTTGTCTTCCGATTTTGACGAGATTTCACATATTATCAAACTTACTTACTGCTATGAATGTACATCTCTTTTAGATTCATTTGTTCTAGGCAGAGGCTTCCAGTATTTAAAACGTAATAAATGCATTATAATCAGCACAGCGCCGGTGTAGCTCAGTTGGTAGAGCAATACATTCGTAATGTGTGGGTCAACGGTTCGATTCCGTTCATCGGCTCCATAAAATCAATAGGTTACACAATATTAAGAAAGCAATTACGGCTTCGCGTCACACTCACGTCACAGTAAAAAATAAAAACCCATAATAAACCGCAACACTTGCCAGAATTTCAGGCATAAAAAAACCGGCATGGTTAGCCGGTTCTGATTTTATCAATCTGTAAATAATGCTATCTGTCAGTGAAAGTGCTGTACGTCATAGCATTTCTTCATTTTTCCTGGTCTAACTGATGGCTGTCAATTAATTTTCCTTTATACTCGGTTGATTTGGGCGCAAGGGCGTCGAGTTCTTTCCCTTTACATTTTTCCTGCCCATATGCTCGGGCAAATCTTTTCCGCAATAACGGCATGTTATCGCTTTGGCTTTAATTATCTCGGCGCAAAACGGGCAGCGCTTGGTTTTTCCGGATTTAAGCTTTCTTTTATCCAACTCTTCTGTGTTAGGGCGTGCCAATGCCGCGCTAACAATCCCGATAAGCGGGCTTAAAATAATCGACAATAAAAAAAACCCGAAGAAATCGCGGCCCTTATTATCGGCTATAACCCCGGCAACTATGCCCAGAAACCCCCACAATATTAAAATTTCCATTTCTCTTCCACCGGCTAAAAAAAGTGCAGTATAGCCCTTAACTACGCTCCTCAACCATATCCGAATTACACAAACTAGGATGAGCCGGTTCTGATTATTTTAAAATCTGCTTGAGGCTCGCTCTCTGCTCCCTCAATAGCTTGGATATTCTTTTCAGTAATGCGCGCGTACCGTCTGCCTTATGCGCATTTTTTGAGCTGATAGCCTTGCCCTTGTCAGTTTTCGGCCCTGTGGACTTGTTCCATGGTTGCCATTGCCGGATTAATTCCGCTTGCCGTTGCTTTCTTTCTGGTGTCCAGCCTTTCGCCATGAGTTTGCTCCAATAGTTCATTTTGATGATTTTTATTTTCTCCCGCGTGCGTGCCGTTGTTAATCTGCTGGGGTCCTTGTGCAAAATTAGCTTGTTTGGCAAAAACAACGGGCGGATTTTTTATTGCCGCCAATGTTTCAAGGGTTGCCCGGCATTGGCTCTGTGCTTTGAACGCAAGCCGTAAACATGCTTCAAATTGTAATAGCTCGCGGTGACTTTGCGCACGCATCGCCAGATTGTTAAAGAGCGCGTCCAGTGTGTGAGCTTGCGCCGTTAACATTGCTTCGGGCTGCTTCATGATCCCATCGTTAACGGCTTCAACTTGTCCTGATAGAGCCTCTACAAGGGTATTAATTGCCAGTTGGTTATCACCCCATCTGTGAATCGTCATAGCTGATAACACCTCTGGCCGGATTACCGCCTTTGTTATCGCGGCATCTTCGGTTTCGCCCTTAAGCCTTGGGACATATAATTGCTTGGGCTTGCGATCTATCGGCTTATCTTCCGTTGTCATGCTTAATTTTCCTTGCTGATAAATTTAAAATGCCTATACCCCCCACCTACAAAACCTACAAAAGATGTTTAGTAGGTTTTGTAGACTCAGGGTAGGCGTGTTTTCATAGAAAAATGGAGTTAATATAATATTCTGGCAACGGTGGCCGCCCGGTAGCTGGTTTCGGTTTTCTGGTCATCATCAACCAGCTTTCATCTATCAGGATGTTACAGGCCGCGTCCACTTCCTGTTTATCCTTCAGCCCGTGCCATCCTTTTTGCTGTATCAATCTCGACTTAAAGGGACTATGCAAACATCCGGCTTTTATTTTATCGGCCAGCCTTACCGTTGCCTCATGTTCAGGGCTTTCGGCCATGGCATAAATGCGTCGTGCATGGCTTTCCAAATACTCGCACCATTTAACCGCTAACTTTGCAGCCTGTTCTGATACGCCGCCCTGTGCTTTGCCGTCTGCAATGTCAATAAGATGGAAGATTAAAGACAGTGAAGGCATAAGCGAACGGAACTTCCCGAAGTGTTCACACATCAGCGGGTTTTCTTCCTTCTTGAGCTTTACAGTCTGCAACTCATCCAGCCAGTCATTAAAAACCGCCTGCCCTGCATCAGTGAAACGATAATAAGGCCTGTTGTCATAATCGCCCTGTGTGGCTCCATACTGAGTAAAATCCATATCGGCCAGCGTTGCCAGAATGTCATAGGCGCGTTGTTTTGCCGCCTTGTCCGGGTAGGTGTCCACGTTCTGCCAGCTCTTAGGCTCATCAGGCCATACGGCAAGCTGTAACCGTTGCATCAGGCCATCATTAGTCCCCTGCATGGCTTGGTATAAATACCGTTTAAGCTTGTCCGGCTGTATGCCTCCTAATAAGCTGATACAGATATTTTTTGCATCAGTCAGGCCGCGCCCTATCTTATAGTCGGTGTAACTGCCATCACCGTTCCAGCCTTCCAGAAAATAGGCGCGTTCGTCTGCGCCGTCTTCTCTATCCCACTTCACCAGCAAGCCGGTTAATTCATCCCTAAATACCAGAATCCCACGCTCGTTCTCATTCTGTAATAGAGTCATAGATTGAACGCTGGTTTCGTTGGTTTTGAATAATCGGCGCGTTGGCTCAGGTTCTGCGTTCTCTGCCAGTTCCATATAATCGGCTTTCAGCTTTTGTAAATCATCGCCCTTAACTAAACCATCTTTGCCTTTACCTTTAGCAGTCTTGGATAATTTACCCTTTACATCATCCAGCATGGCTTTTGTTGCCATTGCGTCAAATTCAGCCCCGGCTTTATCCTTTTCAAATTTTTCACCATATCCAGCTTGTAAGCGCTCCAAAAGCTGCATGGGTTCTTTCATGGAGGGGCTTTTTAGCACTACTGAAGGCCGCCCGATACACGCGCCCCATATATTCGGTATAACCTCCCATCCGTCCCGCTTCTTGGGCTTAATGCTGCATCCTGCGCCAATCATTGAGCCAGTTATAACCAAGGCCGAAACTGTGGGAAAATCAGGCGGCGTTTGCATCCGGTGCGATACATCAGCCAGCCAATTTTTAAAAGGTTCCGGTATTAATTCAGATTGTAATGCCTGAACGGGCGGGGGTTTTGGTTTCTATTTCGCCGGGTTTTTCCCAGACAAAAGCGCCAGAATTAGCACCAGCTAAACCGGCTAAAGCCCAACTTTCTGGTACAGGTTCAGCGTTTTTAAGCTCATCCCTTAATGCTTCTTTCAGCGATTCATGACGTTTTTCATCAATAGGCGCGTAACCGTCCCAGCCGCCAATCCAGCCCTGAATCCAGTCCACTATATCGCCACCTTCCGGCAACTGGGACAATCGCAAAACTTGTATAACTGGTGGCTTTTCTAAGGCCCAAAGCGCCCGGTAAACATCTTGTGCGTAGTTGTTCGCCAGGCTCGTCCTTATCAGGTAAAAGATAGGCCATTTTGTAGCCATTTAACGGCTTCCAGTCTGCCTTATTTGCCGCTTGAGAACCGCCCAGTGATGTAACCGCACAAAGGCCGATACTCTGCAAAGCTGCCGCGTTCTTTTCGCCCTCAACGATAAAAACCGCTTTGTTTTTTAGGTGCTTTGCCAAGTAATCAAGGCCGAATAATGGCCGTGGTGATAATTCAATGCCAGCCGTAAAGCCCAAACCGTTAAGCTTGAAGAATGGCACAATGTCTTTCTTGTCGCTGCCGTTCTGATACCGGGCAACAATACCCAAGGCCGCGCCGTCTTTATCACGATAGGGCCAAGCGTAAATTAATGGCTTGCCGTTGTAATTCTGAGGGATGCTATTCATACAAGCCCCCACTCATCGGCCAGCTTTGTTAAGGCTTCGGTAAACTGAAGGTCCTGCAATGTCATTGTAAAGCTGATAACATCACTCCCAGTCGCGCCGCATGCGAAACACTTAAACGCGCCTGTGGTTACGTTTACGCGGAAAGAACCCGGCTTATTGTCGGCATGGAAAGGACACAAACTGCCATCGTTCCAGCCGTGCTTTTTTAAAGGTGCGTTTGGCAATTCGTGGCGGTAAAAGTCCGCAGGATTAAGCGCCGCCTTGATATAATCGGCCTGCAATTGTTGCTTGCTTGTTTTCATGTCCGCCCCCTTAGTTCGCCGCTTTGGGGGTGGCTCTTTGGTGGTCAATGCCCATCAAAACAACCAGCTCGAATAGTTGGTTAAGCACATCTTCCAAAGTTCCATCACAGCCGCGCCAGGCATCCACCAAGAAACCCCCTTCGATTTCCGTAAGTATCCTACAAATTAACATCAACGCTTCTTCGCCCACTTCATCAAATCGGGTTATCGGCATCGCATAATCGGCGCGTTCAATCCTTGAGCTTTTTCTAAATCGCTGGATTACGTTTAATTTGGCTTTCGCATCGGCAAGGCTTAGCTCAGGCGTTAAAACCATATCGCCATACTTGCCCTTGGCAACAATCACGAATAATTCGTTAGTCATGCCGCACATCCCTTTTGCAGCTTATAAGCCGCGCTTTCAGCCAGTTCTATCAATCCTGCTATATGGTCAAGCTGATAGGAAAGGCTCCAGAATATCTCCGCTGTGGTTTGTGCGCCAGGTTTGCTTATGCTGTCGGTATTGGCGTAAAGACAGCCCATTGTCATAAGAGAATCTGAAAGGCTCCTGCTTTGTGAGGCGGCAAGTTCGCCCATGTCGGCAAGGTAACTTAGCTCATCTTTGCTTAACACATCTTTTGCGGCATCAAACAAAACTTGAAGCGCTCTGCTCGTAGTTGGCGCACCCAAGCTTTGGGTTTTTGGGGTTTCTGATCTGTCCATGATTAACCCCGGCCTTGGTTTTGCGCTTCAACCCAGGCAAAAAACTTGGGACAATTTATAAGCACTTTGCCGCCAAGCCTCACAATAGCGCCGCTTTTAGCCAATCCGTTTTTATGCTCGTTGAAGATTAAAGCCCGGATTCCGCCAACTCTAAAAGCTGGATGCTTATCGCAAAATTGATTCACGGTTAAGTAGCTATAAAGTGCCGATTGCTGTTCGGTTGATAATGTTGTCATTGAAATATGCCCAAAAAATCATCGCGACTTTGCGATAAGGCATATTGAAAACCCTGTTTTTTCCCTATTTGCTAAACAGGGAAAGCGGGAAACTTACGGGGAATTTTGGCTTGTTTTTGTGCTTGACACGTTTTTACGGTTTACTGCTCATTTCAGTAGCTATTTATTGTATGCCATCTTCAGTTAATCAGTTTTGAGCCCTCTAACTTCAGCTTTGAACTCGCTAACTGTAGCGGCCCGCAAACATAATCCATAAGACCTGCAAACATCCGCTTTTTCGGCCCGAATTATTTGCGAATATCCATCCCCTTCGGCCCGCATTAAATGCGAATGAGCCCACATTATTTGCTAACA
>JAQURG010000069.1 GCA_028715725.1 Methylococcales bacterium | reverse complement strand
CAGTCAGTGATCTGGTTCGGGTGAACTTAAAATTCCTGCGTAAGTTGCGCCAGGGTTTTATCACCCGCTAGCGCGGCCAGGGCGACTTTGGCTTTGAACGCCGGTGAATGCTTTCTTCTCGTTTTGATAGACATGTTCTGCTCCGTTTTAACGTCCTTCTGGACATTCAAAAGTAACAGGTGTTCCACTTAACCGGCTGTTCAATTTTTCGGCACCACCTCTATCCGGCTATACGCCAGCCAATCTCTGCGCCTGGAATTTACTGCCTATGGCCCTTCAAAATTAATCGCTTTGCAGATAATTCGGCACAGTGTATTTATTGAAAACGAATAAATTCAATTAATGAAACCGAGCTAAATGGCTTGCTTACCAGGATCGGTAAGGTGTAATTTAGGATTTTCCGTTTATCTGGAAAAAATTACTGTTTTCTGACTTGCTTGATTATTATTTTTTATAGGAAAATCGATGAGCATAGCCAAGTTCGACACTATTGGACAATATCTCCTCAAACGCCTGTATGATGTAGGCGTTAAGCATATCTTCGGCGTTCCGGGGGATTATGTGCTCGGCTTTTATGATCTGATGGTCAAAAGTCCCATCCGGCATATCGGCACCACGCGGGAAGATTCCGCTGCCTTTGCAGCCGACGGTTATGCTCGTTGTCTGGGGATGGGCGCGCTGGCAGTGACTTACGGTGTAGGGGCTTTAAATACAGTCAATGCCGTTGCCGGCGCCTATGCGGAATCCTCGCCTGTAATCGTCATCAGCGGAGCTCCCGGCGTGCGTGAACAAATTGATGATCCATTGCTTCACCACCGCTTTGGTCCTTTTACATTCCAGCGCGAAATTTTTGAACGCATTACCTGCGCAACCGTAGTGCTCAATGACCCTGTGATAGCGTTTCGTCAGATAGACCGTGCAATCATAGCCGCACGCCGATTTTGTAAACCGGTCTATATAGAAATTCCTCGTGACCTGGTTATGGCTGAAGGCTATCCGATGCCGGCTGAAGCGATGGAGCCGTTAGTTAGTGATGAGACGGCTTTATCGGAAGCGGTAGTAGAGACTATGGAGCTTATGGCCAAGTCAGTTTCTCCTATGATTATAGCAGGCGTTGAGCTACATCGGCGCGGCCTTCAGAGAGCTTTGATCGAGCTCGTTGAGCGGGCGCACTTACCGGTCGTAGCCACCTTATCCGGTAAATCAGTGATAGCCGAGCGGCATCCCGCTTATCTCGGCATTTACGAAGGAGCGATGAGTTCTGAAAATGCACGTTACATGGTGGAACAATCCGATTTACTCCTAATGCTGGGCGTTACATTGAATGATATAGATACCGGCATTTATACGGCCAAACTTGATCCCCATCATATGATCCGCGCCGCTTTGAATGAGGTTGTGATCAGTGCTCACCGCTACCCTCGCGTCGTATTAGCCGATTTTTTAACCGCCCTGATACACTCAATGAATAGAGGCCGCGATGAGTTCCCATTGACATCTGTAGCATTCGAAACGAAAGGGTTTCCCGAAGCAAATCGACCCATCACGACTATCCGTTTGATTGAGCGGCTCAATCAGGCGCTTAGTACTGATATGGTCGTGGTTTGCGATGTTGGCGATTGTCTTTTTGCCGCTATCGATTTACGGGTACACGAGCAAAGCGAATTTTTGGCCTCCAGTTTTTATACCACTATGGGCTTTGCAGTACCTGCCGCACTCGGCGCGCAAATTGCCCGGCCTGACCGTCGTGCACTCATTCTGGTCGGGGATGGCGCTTTTCAAATGACCGGCACTGAGCTTTCAACACACGCATACCTGGGCCTGAATCCTATCGTGGTGGTCTTTAACAATCGTGGCTACAGCACTGAACGGTGCATTCTTGAAGGCCCTTTCAACGATATTAATAATTGGCGTTTCGATCGACTTGGAGAAGTCTTTGGTCCTTTAAACGGATACGATGCCGCTACCGAAGCAGCGTTTGAAGAAGCACTGATCAACTCCCTGAACAACCAAACCATGCCAAGCATTATTAACGTACATCTCTCGGCCGATGATGCGTCTTCAGCCATGAGGCGTCTTGCAGAGCATTTAAAGTCCAGAGTAAAAGGTGATGAAGGCTGAATAATACGGATTTAACCAGCCAAACAAAGTCTCAAAGAGGAAAGATGACGTCTAACTTGTAAGCCAGGCGTGTTAAGTATGGGTGCAAGGCGGGATACACCTATCTCAGATAGTTATTCCGGCTGACTTTCTATGGATTAGTTAAGCATCCGCCAGAGGTATTCAGAGGGCAACTGACGAAATTAACCAGAAAAAATCGTACATGTCTTCCATTAATTGTGCGATGGTCGGCACTGACTTTTCTGGCGTTCCGTCTTGAATCGGGGGTTTATGAGTTGGAATGTAAAACAGTGAAGCCAAGCTTACTGTTAAATCTGGCGCGCGAGTTTTCAAAGTCTATTGTTTTCTTTACTCCTGGTTGTATCCAGTTCTGGCAGGTCTAACGCTTGATATGAGAGGGCTGCCCCGGTCTGCCCGGCAGAAGCTTGTCTGAAACAAACGGCGGCTAAAACGATACGCATGCACCCATTTTCACTCGAAGAACCGATTCTTGTTGAAAAAGGGCCTTGTACGAGGAAATAATCTCAGCCACGAGTTTCTCGCTCGGTTTGTCTTCAGGATGAACAAGTTTTAAGGTATGCGTCAACTCCCGAATAACGAGGCCATGGGCATTACGCCACTGGCCGACGGATTCAAAAATGGTTAGGCCCTGTGGAAATCGAGGCGTGACCGTAGTCTCAAGAAACTTGCCCCACTCTTCGGTAGTGACAATCCCGTTCGGTTTGACGCTTCCGAAGTAGAGTGAGTCTTCGATAGCGAATTGGCTGCCGCTGCTACAGTCTGACTCTTGCAGAATTGCGCACGCGCTGAGCAAAAGCGAGAGAATGATTGGAACTGTTATACGAAAAAAAGGCATTACTTGAATTCACGCATCTAATGATTTATGCCGCACCAATAAACTCATCCCGTTAGCATTCATACAAATAACAGACACACTTTCTCAGCTATTCGCCAAGAGCCTTGGCAACGGCCTGCTGAAATATAGCCTCATCGGGTTTGATACCGGTCCACTCTTCAATATCTGTTCGCCAGCTGCACCAGCATTTCCATACCCCCTACAATAGGGCAGCCTTTGTCACGCGCCGCTTTCAGAAAGGGCGTAATGCGCGGGTTGGTAATGACATCAACTCCAGTAATATGCCGGGAGACAGTTTCCCAATTGACCGGCACAGATTCCTGCTCAGGCGCCGCCCTAAATAAGTGACGTTCATCAGAATATGCGTACCATCTGGAACCTGGACTTTGCCAACCAAGGCATGCACTCAGCCGGCACCCCGGATGCACTGATTACAGTCTGCGCAAGCTCGACGCCCTTGGCTTCTCTTCTGGTTACAAGAGTCAGATGAGAGGCCCGGCCCAAGCCAGTTCAACCGCCATAGCCCTGCCTGCGCCGCCGGCCCCGAGCATGACAACCCGCTTTCCTTTTATCGGTGTTACCTTCTGTATGGCTTTGACGACACCTTTACCATCATTATTGTGCCCAGTAAGGCGGCCCATCATGGATGGTCATATAATTGGCCGCCCCAATCGCTTTGACATCATCATCAACTTCATCGAGATGGGGGATACAAGCTATTTTATAGGGCACAGTAATACAGGCGCATGCAAATCCAAACGCTCGTATGCCGGCTATAGCCGGCGCAATTTTGCTTTCTGAGTTTATGTCACATTTCCAGAACTGCCACGGCAGGCCGTAGTGAGCGAATACCGCATCGAACATTCGATCAATAGGGTTTTCCGCAACAGGGCGGCCAAGCATCGTGGTCATCTGCTTCTGGGGGATAAGGATACGTTTAACATATTCATTACCTTTTACCGAAACTGAAAAGCCCATTCCTTGACCGTACATGAATATTACTATTATAGTTAAGGTCCGGATTCTTATTTTTATGTTTGCGCTTGGTGCAGAGCATGCTCATGCATTCAGGTCCGGGCTGATTATCTGCCCAGCGGCCATATACAGATATTTATTGCACGACAGACTTTTAACCAATTTTCGCCGTCAGCTTTTGGCAAAAACAATTTAAAAGCCGGATTTATGATAGCGCTTATTCTGCTTTTTTGGGAGTTAATACGGATTAAACGCCTTCAATAGTTCCAGAATTGAAAAATGGTACGCAATATCCATTGATGGCTCAAAGCGAAGCAGGAGCTAATTCTGTCCGGAATCCTTTGCTTCTCTGACCTAAAACAACAGGAGAATGATGATGAATACGCAATCAATAAAGCCCGTTTCAGACTTTATGCACACTGTGACACCGCATCTTATTTGCGCCGGAGTCACCGATGCTATCGAATTCTACAAGAAGGCGTTTAATGCCATTGAAGTGATGCGCCTGCTGGGCCCGCAAGGTAAACTCATCCATGCCAGCATTCAAATTGGTGACTCTATAGTCATGCTGGCGGATGAATTCCCTGACTGGGGATCATTCGGGCCGAAGTCATTGAAGGGTACTCCGGTGACCATTCATCTCCAGGTCGACGATGTCGATGCCGTCTTCAAACAGGCTGTCAGCGCCGGGGCGGAAATTAAAATGCCGGTCAATGATATGTTCTGGGGCGATCGTTACGGCATCATCGAAGACCCGTTTGGACATTACTGGTCAATTGCCACCCATGTTCGTGATGTAAGCCTGGAAGAGATGCAAGAGGCGGCGCTAAAAGGATGCGTCTAAAGGCTTCCCATATTCAACACGTTAAAAGATTATCGCTGTTGCTCTCATCTATCTGACATGAAACCAACCGGCAGAATATTGAATTGTCAGTGACATAGAGGCATTAAGTTTCGGGTCTGACGCGCTACAGTCAAAACTTCCTGGTCGAAGCGCGGTCTGACAGACAGCCAAGATAAGATGACGAACCCAAACTGTTGAATTGAGCAACTATGCGAGTGACGTTTTTGCAGAATATTCAACATCCCTGAATCTGCGGAAGACGCCGGGTAATCGATATCCCATTACATTAAGGAGAAAGCAAATGCCTAAAAATGTGACGCAAAAGCTGATAGAACGCCACCTCATAGGAGGTGAGATGAGGGCAGGAGAAGAGATTGCACTGAAAATTGATCAGACCCTGACGCAGGATGCGACCGGCACGATGGTGATGCTTGAGCTTGAAGCCATGGAACTTGATCGGGCCAGGACCGAAATATCTGTTCAGTATGTCGATCACAACCTGCTGCAAACAGACTTCAAGAATGCGGATGACCACCTGTTTCTTCAGAGCGCGTGCAGGAAATTCGGCATCTGGTTCAGCCGTCCGGGCAATGGCGTGAGCCATCCGGTACATATGGAGCGTTTCGGCAAACCGGGCAAAACCTTGCTCGGTTCGGACAGCCATACCTGTGCCGCAGGCTCTCTGGGAATGCTGGCGGTCGGCGCGGGTGGGCTGGAAGTGGCGATGGCTATTGCCGGTGAGCCTTTTTATGTGAAGATGCCGAAGATTGTCGGCGTGAAACTGACCGGCGAACTGCCTGACTGGGTCAGCGCCAAGGATGTGATCCTGGAGATGCTGCGCCGTCTTAATGTTTCAGGCGGCGTAGGGAAAATTTTCGAATATTACGGGCCGGGACTGGATCAGCTGAGCGCCATGGACCGGCATGTCATTGCCAACATGGGAGCCGAACTGGGTGCGACAACCAGCGTATTTCCATCGGATAGCGCTGTAAAAGTTTTTCTGGAATCACATAAACGCGGCAATGATTGGACGGAACTGCTTGCTGATGAAGGCTCCGGGTATGACGAGCATATCGAAATCAATCTCTCGGAACTGGTCCCGCTCATCGCCTGCCCCAGCAGTCCCGGTAATGTGGTTCCTGTGACTGAAGTCGCCGGACGTAAAGTCTATCAGTGCGTTATCGGCTCATCAGCAAATCCGGGACTTAGAGACTTTGGCATAGTCGCGCTGATGTTGAAGGACAAACAGGTATCCGAGGATGTATCGCTCGACGTGAACCCGACCTCTCGTCAAATTCTGGAAAATATGACCCGACTGGGTTATCTCGGTACTTTGATACACCAGGGCGCACGCATCCATCAGGCAGGATGCGGCGGCTGCATTGGAATGGGTGAAGCTCCCGCTACCGACAAGATCAGTCTGAGGACGGTGCCGCGAAACTTCCCGGGCCGGTCAGGAACCAGAGAAGATCAGGTTTACCTCTGTAGCCCGGAAACAGCCGCCGCCTCAGCCATTACCGGCGTCATTACGGATCCGCGCATGCTGGAAATGCCCTATCCGAAGTTCGAGGAGCCGAAAGAATACATTGTCAACATCGATGCACTGGCTCCTCCATCCGACGACAACTCGAAGGTGGAACTGGTGAAGGGGCCCAATATCGCATCACTTCCCGATTTTGATCCCCTGCCTCAAAGCATCGGAGGTCCGGTGCTGATCAAGGTAGGCGACAATATATCGACCGATGAAATCATGCCGGCAGGCGCAAAAGTGCTGCCGTATCGAAGCAATATTCCGGAAATCAGCAAATTTACCTTTTATCAGGTTGATGATACCTATTATGATCGAGCCATGCAGCACCAACAAACCGGCTCCATTATTATCGGCGGCAAAAACTATGGGCAGGGTTCAAGCCGTGAACATGCCGCTCTTGCACCACGATACCTCGGGGTCAAAGCCGTCATTGCGAAAAGCTTTGCCCGCATTCACTGGCAGAACCTTTGCAACTTCGGAATTTTGCCGCTTGGCTTTATCGATGAGCAGGATTATGACTTGGTCGATCGGAATGATATTCTGGAGCTTTTCCGTGCCAACGAGGAGATTCAAAAAGGTTATCAGGTAACTGTCGTCAATAAGACAAAGGACAAAAGCTTCCAGGTCGAGCACAAAATGACCCGGCGGCAGGTGCAAATGATCCTGGACGGAAGTGTGATCAGGATGTGCAGAAGTTGTAAAGGTTCTGTTGAGTTAGCGTAGGAAACCCGTTTTTATAATCTTTGACTCAACGAAAAACAGTAACTCTTTATTATCTTTATGAAATTTCCTGCCATGCAACCTCTGGCCTTTGTTGATCTGGAAACCACCGGTGGTTCATCCACTCAGGACAGCATTACAGAAATCGGTATTGTGCTGGTGGATGACAGCGGTGTCCGTGAATGGAGCCAGCTCATTAACCCACAGACCCGTATTCCTTTCTACATCGAGCAGATGACCGGCATCACTAACGCCATGGTGGCAGAGGCGCCTCCGTTTGACGCGATTGCTGAGGAAGTGGATACGTTGTTGCGAGATCGTTTGTTTATTGCGCACAATGCCCGTTTTGATTACGGCTTTCTGAAGAATGCGTTCAAGCGTCTGGGCATGACCTTTCAGCCCAGCGTGTTATGTACAGTCAAACTCTCCAGAGCTTTTTATCCTGAATACCCGTACCACAATCTCGACAGTCTGATCGAACGCTATCGCCTCACGGCCAACGGGCGTCGCCGCGCCTTGGCGGATGCCCAGCTGATTCATCAATTCTGGACCCATCTTTCCAACTGTTTTTCGCCATCAACGCTGAATGATACCGTTCAGCAACTGGTGAATCGCTCAAGCCTGCCGTCGCATATTGATCCATTGCTGATTCATGAATTGCCGGAAGGTCCGGGTGTGTATCTGTTTTATGGAGAGAACAATCTGCCGCTGTATATCGGTAAAAGCATCAATATTAAACAACGTGTGCTGTCGCATTTTTCGGCGGATCATCGTCACAGCAAAGAGATGAGCCTGTCACAACAATTGCGGCGGATTGACTGGATTGAAACAGCGGGTGAATTGGGCGCATTGCTGACTGAGGCCAAACTCATCAAGCAGCTGACGCCCATACATAACCGGCGCTTACGCCGCAAAGAGGACTTATGTGCGTGGCAACTGCTGCAAGAAAATGAACAACTGCGTCCCAAATTGATCTGGGCCAATGATCTTGATTTTGGCGCTCAAAATAATCTCTATGGTCTTTATCATAGCCAGCGTGATGCGCAAAAAGCCCTGCGCGGCATTGCCGATCAATATCAACTCTGTTTGAGCATCTTCGGTTTGGAAAAAACCGTAAAAGGCCGGGCATGCTTCGCCCACCAGATCAGAAAATGTAAAGGCGCTTGTGTGGGCCATGAACAACCGCTCCAGCATGCGGCCCGTTTGCTGGCGGCGATGACTAAACTCAAACTGGCCACCTGGCCCTATAGGAGTGCGGTAGGGATAAAGGAAGGCGACGAGTTGCATATCATTGACCACTGGTGCTACCTCGGCACCGCCAAACAGGAAGCGGACGTGCATGAATTGTTAGCCTCGGGCCGGCCGGCATTTGATCGCGATATGTATCTCATGCTCAATAAAGCCCTGAAAAAATCAACAGTTATTTCTCTGGCATCGCTTCAGAAAATGAACCATTCATTTTCCGGATAAAGCGTAATATCGTTACCTATAATTCCTGCCCTGAATATCAGTTATGAATAACCCCCTGACTATGCCCGCCCCTGAGGCTTTTGAACTGTTAAGCATCAATAACCGAATGTCTGTCATCGATGTCAGGTCGGAGGGAGAATATGCCAAGGCACATTTCGGGAACACATTGAATATCCCTATACTCTCGGATGCTCATCGTCATGATGTCGGGCTTACCTATAAAATGGAAGGCTCCGAAGCGGCAAAGGCGCTTGGGCACAATCTTGTCAGCGGAAGCTATAAAGAAGAGATGATTCAGCAATGGTGTCAACACATCAAAAGTCATCCGCAAGAGCCGGCCTTGATTTTTTGCTGGCGAGGCGGGTTGCGCTCCCGATTAGCTCAGGATTGGGTACACCGGAACGGGTGCGAGGTTATTCG
The DNA here is from genome assembly GCA_028715725.1 of Methylococcales bacterium. Classification (GTDB taxonomy): domain Bacteria; phylum Pseudomonadota; class Gammaproteobacteria; order Methylococcales; family Methylomonadaceae; genus JAGXGJ01. The sequence continues at coordinate 3,658 of JAQURG010000069.1, read as the reverse complement.
TGTTGATTCCGGCTATAAAGGTTTAAGACAGGAGGCGCTGAAAATACTGGAAAGTCCGGCCCCCTTTATAGTACTCTCGGGAATGACCGGTTCCGGCAAAACCCGCCTGATTCATAAAATCAGGCATTTTGTCGATCTTGAAAGTCTCGCCCATCATAGAGGCAGTGCATTTGGATCACATTTCGGTACAAGCCAGCCTCAACAGGCTACCTTTGAAAACAAACTGGCGCAATCGCTTTATCAGGCGGCCCGAAACACCGTGCTTGAAGATGAAAGCCCCAATATCGGCCGCTGCCATTTGCCTGACAGCATTTCTACCCGAATGACTACAGCGCCAATGGTGATGATAGAAGCTCCTGCCCGACAACGGGCATTTGAAATCTATCAGGAATATATTCAAGCCCCTTTGGCAAATGGAGTGCTATTAGATGAGTTGGAGAATTGCTTTTTACGGAATATAGAAAGAATCAGAAACAAATTGGGCGGCCTGGAGTGCGATAAGATCAAAAGCCTTCTGAAGCAAGCATTTGCATTCGAGAGACTGGATGAAGAGAATATAGACGCTCATCTCGATTGGATTGAATGCCTGCTGACCGGCTATTATGATAAACAGTATATCTATTCTCTTTCGTTAAAATCACGCGCGACCTTGTTTAAAGGTTCCTGGAGGGATTGTCTGAATTTTTTGAAGGGCCTGCAAAATGAATAAAATCCCAGCCCCCATTGTTTCAGATTTGGCACTGCTCGGCGGCGGACATGCCAATATTCAGATCCTGAAAATGATGTCCATGAATCCTGTTGGCGGCCTTCGAATTACGTTAATATCAGACCAAACCCATTCTCCCTATTCCGGCATGGTGCCCGGCTATTTAGCAGGATATTATTCTTATGAAGAATGCCATTTTGATCTGCGAAGAATCTGTGAAGAGTTGGGCCAGCGTTTCATCAAGGCAAAAATTATCGGAATGGACCCGCAAAGAAAAAAGGTCCAACTGGAAAACAGGGCTGAAATCAGCTATGACTGCGCATCCATTAACGTCGGGATCGAGCCCAGGCGTATAGAAAATTTATCCGAGGAATCCGCCTTAAAACTTATCCCCCTTAAACCGATCTCCAAATTTATAGCGCATTGGGACCAGTTGATAACGGACCTGAAGAATTATCAAGGAAAAGAGTCTTTACAATTGGCTGTTGTCGGCGCTGGCGCGTCAGGCGTCGAAATCTCGATTATCCTGAAGATGTTGATCGATCAAAACAACTGGAATGCTCAGGTGAGCCTAATCCACCGGCATGAATTCCTGGTTTCGGCAAAAGATCCTCGAGCCCAAAGACACCTGTCAAAAACACTTGAAGAGTCAGGCATTAAAGTCTTTCAAAACACCGAAGTGCTTGAATTGCGTGAAAACGGCCTGGTTCTTAAAGATGGCAAGGGGCAACTTCGTACTGAAGATTTTTACAGAGTATTGACGGCGACACAAGCCTCTGCGCCAACCTGGTTTAAAAGCTCAGAGCTTCCAATTAGTCAGCATGGTTTTGTAAAAGTCACCGGAAAACTGCTCGTGGAAAATGAAAATGCCCTTTTTGCTGCCGGCGACTGTATTCATTTCTCGCCTTCGCCGTTGAAAAAAGCAGGTGTTTATGCGGTCCGGCAAGGGGAAGTTCTAGAGCACAATATACGCGCTTTTTTCACCCGGAAGTCCCCTCTAAAAACCTTTCATCCTAAAAAACATGTGCTGTCTCTGATTACGATTGGCGACCGGAAAGCGCTTGTGCATCAGGACGGCCCCTCGATGATCAGATGGATGTGGCCTTCATTGTTGTGGCGGGTTAAAGATTGGATCGACCGGCGTTTTATGGATCGTTTTCAAGCCAGGACGTTTGACACAAAGCCTCGATTTTTTAATCAAGCCATGCCGGTGCCGAAGAGCACGCTGGTTCCGGAAGATTGGCAAGATAACACTTGCGGAGGTTGCGGCAGTAAACTGGCGGCTTCCACGCTGACTCAAAGCCTTAATAAACTGACCATCCCCAAGGATGACTCTGTGCTGCTGGGAGTAAAGGACGGGGAAGACTGTGCTTTGACACGGTTTTCAGAGCACACACTGTGCTTGCAAAGCATTGATCAATTCCGGTCCTTTATCTCAGACCCTTTTTTACTGGGTCAAATTGCAACCCAACATGCATTAAGCGACGTATATGCCATGGGCGGTGCGGCAAAAACGATACAAGTGGGCTTAACACTCAGCGCTGCGACTGAAAAGATTCAGAGAGAAGATATTTTTCAAGTCATGTCAGGTGTGCTTGATATCCTGACTAAAAACGGCGTATCTCTCGTTGGCGGTCATACCGGCGAAGGTTCAGAGCTCTCAATTGCGATCGCCGTTCAGGGCGAAGTAGAACCAACGCAGATTTTAAGAAAACAACTGACAAAACCGGGCAACTGCTTGATTTTGACGAAGCCCATTGGCACAGGCGTCATTTTTGCAGCCAATATGCTTGCCCAGGCGAATGGAAAACGGGTGGATGATGCGCTTTCAAGCATGCTTCTGTCGAATAAAACAGCCCTGGAAGCGATCATATCCTTTGATATTTGCGGCTGCGCCGATATTACCGGCTTTGGCCTATTAGGCCACGCGTTTGAAATGATCGGAAAAAATAGCAATAGCGCCTTGGGAATTAAAATTACCTATAAGACCATTCCCTTGCTCGACGGCGTCAATGAGTTATTTGCCAAAGGTTATTTTGCATCTCTGGCCAGTAAAAATTATGAATCATTAAGTGCTGCATTGAGCGCTGATATAAACAATCAAAATTTTCCCGCGCTTTTCGACCCCCAAACCAGCGGCGGGCTTTTGTTTTCATTGCCGCCTCATCAGGCCGAAGATTGCCTGAAGGCCCTTCATCAAAATGGCTTTTCTAAAGCCTGTGTTATAGGCGAAGTTATTGATGAAAATAAGATAATAATTCTTTGAATTAGCCAGGTTGTGATGGACTTTAAAAGAGTTTCCCCAGTATTTTCCTATTTAGCTGCCGTTTATTTTCAGAGCGAATTAAACTAAAAAATAACATAGCAAAATAAATCCTGCCAGTACGTATTACTACGGATTTACGTTGGGATTGAGTTCGTTTAATCTGTTGGCTCCTGAGTTGGTTGTGCTGGCTGTGAATAAGTTGCCATGGCTTATTTACAGCCTTTTTCTTTTGTACCGATTCAGCATGACTTCTTGTCCCTCCCTTACCGATTGCGCTGATAATCGCAATAATCATAGACCAGGAACTGTACTTCTTTGATGGCAAGTAGCGATTGCAGTGCAGCGGTTTGACCAGGTACGAAACCTACTTCTCCGAACCAGCTAGACCTTCTGGCTGCCAAAATAGCCAACCTGATCGATTGTGTTGAGGTGTTATCGAACGGAATTAACTGATGCGGCGCACTTAAAAAAGCCGACTCCTGCACAATCGACCATAGGAATGAGATGATGTACTTAGAGAATATCCGGCACAACTTATGCTTAATGTTATGGATATTGGATAATTTGCTTTTTTATCAATGCTTTTTGATTTACGAGCTATCAGGAAATTTCGGATGAGTTTTGGAATTTTGTTGAGCCTTTACTGGAACCGTTCAAACGCCGAAAGCCGGGTGGTTTCAAACCAG
>JAQURG010000068.1 GCA_028715725.1 Methylococcales bacterium | reverse complement strand
GCTCGGTTGAGGCCGAGCTTGATCATCCAGATACCGCCCAGTAACCTACCAATGACACTGGGCCACAAACCGGCATTTTTAGCGATAATCCCAATCTCTGTTTTACTGAATCCCATATCCAGGTAAAACGGTGTAGCGAGAGCGGTAGCCATACTGTCGCCCAGTTTGTAAAAAAATATGAAGGCGAGCACCAGCGCCGCTGAGTTTAAACCATTGCGGCCAATGAATTCTTGAAAGGGTTCAACCACTGCATCTCTGAGAGTTTTAGGCGCTCCTTGTTTAAGCGCGGGTTCATTCACGAAAAGTGTCATCACAATACTCGGCAGCATGAATAAGGCAGTAATAACAAATACACTGCTCCACGGTAAACGATCGGCCAGGATAAGAGATAAAGAGCCGGGTATCAGGCCGGCAATTTTATACGCATTAACATGAATGGCATTACCGAGGCCCAGTTCAGCATCCAGCAATAATTCACGCCGGTAGGCATCCAGCACAATATCTTGTGAGGCGCTGAAAAACGCCACTACGCCGGCAAGATAGGCAATTGTCCATAAATCCAGATCAGGATGCAGCACACCAAATGCCGGGATGGATAGCAGCAATGCCATTTGCATGATAAAGAGCCAGCCGCGCCGCCGCCCAAGTGGCGGAATATAGCGGTCAAACAAGGGCGCCCAAAGAAATTTCCAGGTAAATGGCAGTTGAATCAATGCGAACAACCCTATGGATTTCAGGTCCACGCCTTCAGAGCGCAGCCAGGCGGGTAACAGACTGATCAGGATATATAACGGCAAGCCTGAGCTGAAGCCTGTGAATACGCAAATAAGCATGCGTTTGTTGAACACCACCTGCTTGATGTTTGTGTTATTTGCCACAGGATCTCACCTATAAAATTCAAACTTTGCCGGGATGGCAGCGCTAATAAAGAGGTTAAGCACTTACTTGTTAACTTATATTGGCGCACAAATATTTATTACGACTGACCTAAGCGATACTACGCTTTTATTTCTTAACGAAGCTGAATGAAAGCAATCAGAAAGTACTAAAGAAAGTCAGCAGCCCTATCAGGCTAAACATAAATTGAAAAGATCGAAAGCTCAAGTGGCTATCGACCCTGTTAGAACAAGAGCGCCGCACATGTTGTGAAGCGCTTATATTAGCAATATCAACCGTTAATCAAATAATGAGCAACGATACTGGCTACGTAACCACCGGCAATTGCAGGTGTCCATTTCAAATGGCTGAAAAAGGTGTATTTATGGTCAGATTGACCCATAAGAGCAACACCCGCAGCCGATCCTACGGAGAGCAGCGAACCACCGACCCCTGCGGTTAAAGTGACCAGTAACCATTGGTACAAATCCATGTCCAGGTTCATATTCAGTACTGCAAACATAACGGGAATGTTATCAACAATCGCTGAAATGACCCCTACCAGGATGTTGGCGGTAGTCGCGCCCAAGCCGTCATACATTGCGCCTGACAGCAGCTCAAGATAACCGATATAACCTAAACCGCCAACCGCAAATACCACACCGAAGAAAAATAATAAGGTATCCCATTCTGCATGACGAACCTTATTAAAAATATCGAATCCTTCTTCGCCTTCAACACTATAGTGCTTCTTTAAATGGAAGCCATAAAGCATCAACACAGAAAGACCCACCATCATACCCATAAAAGGAGGTAAATGCAGACCCTGTTTAAAGCTGACCGCAGTAACAATAGTCAGCAAAAATAATGCACAAATTTGAATCGCGCCCGGTTTTAACTGAACAGCTGCTTCGGAAGAGACTTTAGGTTGTTCATCCGGCACTGCAAAATACATAACTGCCGCAGGTACACCGTAATTGACTGCTGAAGGGATAAATAGTTTGAAGAAGTCAAAGAATTCGGCATATTCAGCCTGCCAAACCATTAATGTAGTGATGTCGCCAAAAGGACAAAACGCACCGCCGGCATTAGCCGCAACCACCAGATTGACAAAGCCGATACTGACAAATTTCGGGTTATCCGCGCCTACCGCCATAACAACAGCGCCGACCAATAAAGCTGCCGTCAGGTTATCAGCTACTGCGGATAGAAAGAATGTTATAACGCCGGTAATCAAAAACAATTTACGGTAGCCGAATTGCCTTCTCACCAGCCACGACCTCAAGGCTTCAAACACATTGCGTTCCGCCATCGCATTGATATAAGTCATGGCGACCAATAAGAACAGCATTAACTCGGCATACTCTTTCAAATTGTATTCGAAAGCTTCGTGCATCGCTTCGACTGAAATACCCTTTTGTGAAGCTAAAATAGCTGCGTGCGCCCAGATAATGCCGGCTGCAAGAATAACAGGCTTGGATTTACGCAAATGCGTAAATTCTTCCGTCATAACAAAGCCGTAAGCAATGATAAAAATCAGAACGGTATAAATGCCCCGTTCGGTGCCCGTCATTCCAAGGCTTTCAAAGCCGCCTGCCATCGCAATTTGCGGCGCCAGCAATACCGATAACAAAACTAATAAAAATCGCACAAAAATATCCCCTCAACTTCCGTTATAGTTATAAACAAAAACAACGAATTTTAACCGTAAATAGTATTATCAACTAATAAATTTTGTCATTTTATGGCTCACAGTATATGATTGTCTGCCATGATTATTGCCTGACAGCATTCGAAACACGCATTTATGTACCAGTATAACGAAGTCGACCAAACAATTGTTAATGAACGGGTAGCTCAATTTAGAAGACAAACCGAGCAGTTTTTAAAAGGCGAAATCTCAGACGATCAATTTCGTGCCTTACGCCTAAGAAACGGCCTCTATATTCAAACTCATGCTCCGATGTTGCGGATAGCAGGCCCTTATGGTCTGCTGAACTCCAAACAGATCCGGAAACTGGCGCATATCGCCCGTACCTATGATAAAAATTATTGCCACTTCACGACCCGGCAAAATATCCAGTTTAACTGGCCCAAACTGGAGGAAGTGCCTGATATTCTGGCAGAATTAGCCAGCGTCCAGATGCACGCCATCCAGACCAGCGGCAACTGCATGAGAAACACCACATCGGATCATCTGGCCGGCGTCTGCATTGACGAGATCGAGGATCCCCGGCCTTATTGCGAAATTATCCGCCAATGGACGACATTGCATCCTGAATTCGATTACTTGCCGCGCAAATTCAAAATTGCCGTCAGCGGCGCCTTGCATGATCGCGCTGCAACGCAATTTCATGATATCGGTTTGCATCTGGTTAAAAATGATGCGGGAGAGGTTGGTTTCAGAGTACTCGCCGGGGGCGGCTTGGGCCGCACACCGATCATAGGGCAGGTTATCAAGCCTTTCCTGGAGAAGAAACATTTATTGTCTTATCTGGAAGCCATATTGCGGATATACAACCTGAACGGGCGCCGCGACAATATGTACAAAGCGCGCATTAAAATTCTGGTCAAGGAATCCGGGCTTGAGCAGTTTGCTGAAGCGGTTGAAAAGGAATGGCTTTTGATCAGAGACGAGCGCGAGCTTGGCGCTGACCGTATTTCCGCCATGAAAGCCCAATTCGTTCCGCCCGCTTACGATCCGGGCGCAGCGCAGGATACCAGTTTTGCAGAACATCAGCTGCAAGACAAGGCTTTTGCGACCTGGGTTAAATATAATACTGCCGAGCATAAAGTTTCAGGCTATCGGGCTGTATTTTTATCACTGAAAGCGCCTGATTCACCGCCTGGCGATATGAGCGATACCCAACTCGATGCGGTTGCCGATTTGGCTGATCGGTACAGTTTCGGCGAGATCAGAGCAACTCATCGGCAAAATTTAATTTTTGCCGATGTTAAACAAGCTGATTTATTTCCTCTGTGGCAGCAGCTTGATAAACTCAAACTGGCGACAGCCAATATAGGCACTGTCACCGATATGATCTGCTGCCCCGGTCTTGATTTTTGTTCGCTGGCCAACGCCGGTTCAATCGGCATCGCCAAAGAAATCAATGAGGCTCTGGATGATATGGACTATATCCACGACATTGGCGATTTAAAAATCAATATGTCCGGCTGTATGAATGGCTGCGCGCATCAAAGCGTCGGCCACATCGGTATATTGGGCGTCGATAAAAAAGGCGCTGAGTGGTATCAGTTAACCTTGGGCGGCTCCTCGGAAAATAAAGCAGCCATTGGGGAACGCTTAGGGCCTGCGGTTGCCAAAGACCAGGTAACAAAAGCGATCATCACTATTCTGGACGTCTATGTTAAACAACGCCTGGACGATGAATCATTCCTTGACATGGTAAATCGGGTTGGCATTACCCCATTCAAAGAGCAAGTCTATGCAGATTATTAAAGACAAAAAGATTATTGATGACACCTGGAGCTATATTGCAGACGATGCCGAGCTGAAAAAAGGCGACATCACTGTGTCGCTGGCTAGATGGAAAAAAGATAAGCAGCAGTTGCTTGCAAGCGGCGCAAAGGTGGGCGTAAGAATTAATTCCGACGATTCGATTGAAGAAATTGCCGAAGACCTGGAGCGCATACAACTCATTGAGCTGGATTTCCCGGCCTTTGCTGATGGGCGCTTGTTTTCATATGCCTGGCTGCTTAGAAGCCGCTATAACTATCAGGGTGAAATCAGAGCAACAGGCCGTTATATGCCTGATCAGGTCTATTATTTATCGCGCGTCGGTGTTAATGCGTTTTATCCTGAAAAAGTTGAACACCTGCCCGTTGTTCTATCCCATTTGAATGATTTTACCGTTAACTATCAGCGCTCGGTCAATTGACTCGTTAACTTGACGCACTACAAATTATCAGAAAGCAGGGCATCGAATTGAAATACAGATTTCGCATAGCTCATGCTTTCTCTGCGAGTAATTACATTCTTTAATCCATCGCTTTATATCACCGCATAGTTTTATGCAGGGCATTTCCCGGCTTTCAGATTGAAAGCCGGCCCGCATAAACTCCGGCTTCCGCTCAATTTCACTTGAAGCGGGAGCTACTTCGTAGTCAGCATTACCATGTAAAAGTTCAGGAATCGCCGGGAACTCTGCTTTCTGTAAACACGTGGTTAACATACATTTTTACTTTTAATTTTCGGAACAATAAAATTGATCTCTACAGCAAACCTTACCATGCAGTTCGGGGCTAAACCCCTGTTTGAAAACGTCTCTGTTAAATTCGGCGACGGCAACCGTTACGGCCTGATCGGCGCGAACGGCTGCGGCAAATCGACCTTCATGAAAATATTGAGCGGCGATCTGGAACCTTCAGCCGGCAATGTCAGCATCAGCCCCAATGAGCGGCTCGGTAATTTGCGTCAGGATCAATTTGCCTATGAAGACTACCGCGTGCTGGACGTGGTGATGATGGGGCATGCCGAAATGTGGGCCGCCATGTCCGAACGCGATGCCATTTATGCCAACATGGAAGCGACCGAGGACGATTACATGCGCGCAGCCGAGCTTGAATCGGTGTTCGCCGAATATAATGGTTATACCGCCGAAGCCAGAGCAGGTGAACTGTTGCTGGGTCTTGATATTCCGTTGGAACAGCATAACGGCCCGATGAGTGCGGTAGCGCCGGGCTGGAAGCTGCGGGTATTACTCGCTCAGGCTTTGTTTTCCAATCCTGACATCATGCTGCTGGATGAACCGACCAACAACCTGGACATCAACACCATCCGCTGGCTTGAAGATATATTAAATCAGCGCAATTGCACGATGATTATCATCTCGCATGACCGTCATTTTTTGAATAGTGTCTGCACCCATATGGCTGATATGGATTATGGCGAACTGCGCGTTTATCCCGGCAACTATGACGACTACATGATCGCAGTGACCGAAGTTCGCGAACGCCTGCTGGCCGGCAACGCCAAGAAGAAAGCCCAGATTGCCGAATTGCAAACTTTCGTCAGCCGCTTCTCGGCGAATGCATCCAAAGCCAAACAAGCGACGTCGCGCGCCAAGCAGCTGGATAAAATCAAACTGGATGAAGTCAAGCCTTCCAGCCGGGTTAATCCGTTTATCCGTTTCGATCAAACCAAAAAACTGCATCGTTTGGCCCTGGAAGTCGAGGGATTGAGCAAAAGTTATGGCGAACAGCCGCTATTTAAAGACCTGAACCTGATGGTCGCCGTCGGCGAGCGGGTTGCGGTTATCGGCCCCAACGGTATCGGTAAATCTACCTTATTGCGGACTTTAGTCAGAGATTTAATGCCCGATTCCGGAATAATTAAATGGTCCGAAAACTCCGAAGTGGGCTACTTTGCCCAGGATCATGCCGAAGACTTTGCCGAAAATATCTCGCTTATCGAATGGATGGGGCAATGGCGCAAGGATACCGACGATGATCAGACCATACGCGGCACTTTGGGACGCTTGTTATTCAGCGCAGACGATATCAATAAGTCGGTTAAAGTGATTTCCGGCGGAGAACAAGGCCGGATGTTGTTCGGCAAGCTGATACTGCAAAAAAATAACATCATGGTATTGGACGAACCGACTAACCATCTGGATATGGAATCGATCGAATCCCTGAATACAGCGCTGGAAAACTACCCCGGCACGTTGATCTTTGTCAGCCATGACCGGGAATTTGTTTCTTCACTGGCGACCCGGATTATCGAATTAACTCCGACAGGCATCAATGATTTCAACGGTAATTATGAAGACTATCTGAATAGCCAGGCGTAGAGCGATAAGCTTTCAGGAATAATTTGGGCAAATGGATTTTGCCCAAATCCAGGCTATTATAGGTGTTTGCGAATTTGCTTGGAAAGTCCTGAACTGTTCGGATAGCTCAGGACGGATACCCACTTTAGTGATCGCCTATGAAGTCCATTTTACCTATTTCCACCCCGTTATGTCTCAGGATCGCATAGGCGGTTGTAATGTGGAAATAGAAATTGGGAAGCACATAATCAAGAAGGTAAGGCTGGCCTAAAAAATTGATTTCCTTACCGTGCATTTTTAACGTCACCGTTCGTTCTTCACTGCCGTTAATCTGCTCAGCGCGGACACTCTGTAAAAAATCCACGGTCTTGGCGATACGCGCCTGCAATTCCGGAAATGTGGATTCAGTATCTGCATAGCCGGGTATTTCGATGCCGGCAAGACGCGCGGCGCACCCTTTCGCCATATCAGTCGCAATTTGTATTTGCCTGCTAAGCGGATACATATCGGGCGCCACGCGCGCATTGATAAAGATGGACGGATCGATTTTTCTCGTTTCGGCATGTGCGGCAGCTTTTTCAAGAATTGCCGATAAATTCCCCAGCATACGGATAAAAACAGGGATTGAGGCTTGGTACATAGTCAGCGACATAATCTTTCCTCCGGTAGAAGTAAATGGATATTCAGGTGAATAAAATGAATTTGTGGGAGCGGCTTTAGCCGCGAACGAACGAAAGAACGCGGCTAAAGCCGCTCCCACAAAACGCCCAATCTTTATTATTTCCCCAGTCGGAGCTAAAACACAAGAAAATCTTCAAGCTGTTGCGAAGCGAAAGCCTGCCCGGCGGCTAGCGCTTTATCTTTTGCAGTGTTATAGCCCCACAATGCAAACATCAGTTTCACATTCGCAAGTTCATCGTTTTTCGAAACATTCAGCAGCGTCGGCAGCCGGTCTTCAACAAAATAAATCACTTCGTCAGGATGGATTTTTAAAAGCCCCTTTAAGACGTCCACCTTGCTCATATTGCGATCCAATCCGAATATGCGCTCGTCCGCCAATTCAATGGCGTTGGCTTTCAATATCTGCCTGACGAAGCGCTCCTGCTTAGTGGTGACGATATACCACGGATACTGTTGTCCAAGACTATGCAACTTGGCTGCAACGCCGTTAAATAGCGGATTCATGTTCACCCAGTCTTCCAGGTCGTTATCAATCCAGACATCCCGGGTTTCACCAAACAGTTTTTTCAAATCATCGACACTGACTTGCGCCTCTTTTAACAAGGCCTGCATTTTAGCGCTATAACCATCGTCAATCGACTCGACTGTCTCTCCCAGATAGAGCAGGCGCATCGACAATATAGCTTCATAGCCTGTTTCTATGTTCGGCCTTATTAACCGGAACTGGTCAATCATTGCCTGTGGAGCCGTTTTAGGCATGTCTTCCCATAGACTGCCGGCCGCTTTCCAGCCAGTTATCGCAGTTTCTACCGCGCTGTCGCAGATGACGCCGTCAAAATCGAGCGCATAAATAATCAAGTTGTTCATTTTGGTGGTGGAGTTAATAAATTAAGATGTGAGTAAGCGAATTTTAAATAGCACTCTTCGGCTGAGAGGTTTCAGCTTTATTGTAAAGGCTTTACCGCCTACTTCAAAATGCCGTCCGGTTTCAGGCAAGCATTAGCTCAGTAAATGAAAATTTTAGTAACCCCCGATTATCTTGATGATAAGTTATCAAATTGACTGTAATTCAGGTAATCTATTAATAGAATCAATCAACTGGAAGTCGAGGTTATTTATGTGCGCGCGCTTTTCTAATTTTCGAATTTTTCTGGTCTTGCTGTTTGTCTTTGTTAGCGGATACGCCTACGGAGATTTCGGTGAGCTTTCAAGTTTTGCAGCCGGCCTCGGATTCAAACCGGAGGATGAGAAAAGGCTATTGTCCGGCGAAGTCATCACAGCTGATCTTCCTGAAACTACCGATAAAATGCTGGCGGCATCGTTTGCCATCTATGCACCCATGCATATTTACAAAGCCGCCGACCTTGCGCTTTCCGAACGCGTGTTTGACGCGGATGCCAAAGTCATTGCCTCAGGTCGTATTGATCCGCTTAATATCGAAGCCAGTTTTGCCAAGGCAAAATTCACGTCAGCGGACTCGCAGGAACTTAAGCAACTGAAAAAATTTACCGGGGGCGAGGCTTTTAACCTGTCCACCGAAGAAATTGCCAAACTCAGGGCATCCATAGCGTCCGGTCAGACTTCCGCCGATGCCCTGTCTAAAGTTTATCGGGATATTCTGATCGACCGCATGAAAGCCTATCTCAAATTAGGCATATTCGGAGTTACTCCTTATGATCGTGGAAAGGGGAAAAAAAACAGTGTCATGAAAGAGTTGGAAGCCATGACGAAGGCTTCAAAGCTTCTGGCCAAAGATTCGCCCGGACTCTACCGCACTTTTCTTGAGTATCCCAGAAATCAGTCGCTGCACATTGAGCATGGTTTCTTCTGGATCAAGAGAAAAATTGAAAACCGTCCGGGCTTCGTGCTGGAACACCGCATTTTAGAGCGTGGCCCTATCAACCTGACCATACTGAAACGGGAATTTTTCGTCGGACATTCCTACGATGCCGCCCAGACCGTATCGGGCGCTTACACGATATCCAGCAAAGGCACTCTGTTCTTCTCGACGGTTAGAAGTTCAACCGACCGGTTAGCCGGAGTAATGAGCGGAACCCGTCACACCATCGCCAGAAAAATGATGCGTGATGAACTCGTCGCTCGGTTTAAAAATATGCGGAAACGGTTTGCCAAATAGGCCAGCAATCGCGCAATAAACCGCGAATTGATATTCTTAATATCGTCAGGCCTATAGGATAGGCTGCAAGTTGTTTAGTCCATTTTATGTTATGGGCTACCGTTCACTATATCTTGCGAGTTTTATCGATTCATGAATTTTATTGGCAAGCGATCTAACGCCTCGTTTTGTTACCTTTTCATGGTTACCCTTAAGTTCAATATCATAGCTTGCGCCGAGTGCTTGGTTTTTTACATTGATCAAATGTACCATCAGATATGAAAACAAAAAGCTGGGCTTGCTGTGCTGGCCGATAATCACCCAATCAGCACCAAACTGCTCGCCCAGTTTGGCAGCTAGATCATTAAAGCGAAATAGATAACCGAAGCTGGAATTGGCGGTTGCTTGTGCCGTGGCATTAATGTGAATTATTTCGTAATCGCCTGTTTGACTTATCGCCCGCTCCAGCAAGGGCTGAATAGATGCGGTGCGCAGTTTTTCCTGGGGCGTGTTAGGCAGGGAAGTAATATCATTCAGCTCAAAATTTAAGATGGCGATGTGTGGTGCGGCTTGTCCTATGTTGCTTGTCAGCAGCAGGATAGACAGAATGATTACTGTTAATGTCGGCCGATTCACGGTATTCTCCTCAAGGGTGATAGTCAATTCAACTATTAGTGCGTCTGGTCTTTGTACAAATCAATGAAGTTCTGAAACCCTAGTGTGGCAATGACATTCAAGTCATCATCCAGAACCTCATAGAGAACACCATCATTGTCGCGAATGCTGAAAAAGACGATGACATCCACATCACCGCCGCCTTCCCGGTGCGGCTCATCACTGGGCTGACTGGAGGTGTAACTGCCAACCGCTCTGATTTCCTTGAGCCTCCCGTCTGCTTCATAAAGGCGATGTTCCCCTTGGATAACAAACGTGTTGTTCAGGGCTTTATGTCTGTGCAGGGCAATTTGCTGGCGTGCGGTAAACTTAAAAATCACGTCAATGATCTTGTTCTGCTCATCAATATTAAGGATTGAATAGAGCAAATGCTCGAAATCTCCCAAGGTTTGCCATTTGATGTTAGCGACGTCAAAAAGGTGGCTTGTCATTTGTTTTTCCTTGCATCTGAGGTTGTTAAGTGTTTTTTGTAAATTAAGTTATTTTTTTAATTGCCCAGGCCTGCGACCGACTCAAGGGTGGGTGTAGTTTATGAAATGATAGGAGTGCCGTAAGCCGATTTTTGCCCGCAAAGCACGGGCAATTTGACCGCGTTTAACCAACCGTCTTTTCAGGTTATTGAACACCTCTTATAATACAGTCATCGCCGGACTATCCGGCTAGTCAGGCTTACCATGAAACTACAATTCCATTTGCTGTTACGCATCGCAGTTGTCGGCCTGATGTGTCTGCTGGTCGCCGCAGCCTATGTGCTGTATCACAGTGACCGGCAAGCCAGACAATCAATACAAGTCACGGCCGAGTCATTGGGCAAGCAGTTGGAGGTGCAGCTTTTGCGCTTTGATGCCGGATTCGGGCAAGCTGATCAGTTTCCTGATTTTGATCTATGGAAACAGACAGGTAGCGTGCCTGGTATTTGTGTCCGCTTTGTATCAAAAGACAGTGCGGTTGCGCGCAGTCTTTGCAACGGAGCAAAACTCTCCAATCCAAGCTGGCCGGATGGTTTTGAGACCTTGTACCGCCGGCTTTTCAGTCCCGGTTTTGAGATCATCCGACCGATTGTATTTAATGGTCGGGTTTATGGTTCTTTGACCGTCACACCCAGTGCCGAGATGGAAATAGCCCAGGCATGGGAAAATATCAGGAGCTTACTGGGACTCTCTGCCCTTACCGTTTTGGCTGTTTGTCTGCTGGTTTATCTGAGCATCAGCCGTGCCTTGCGACCGGCTGGAATCCTAGTCGCCGGGCTGGAAAGCATGGAAAAAGGCAATTTGGCTTGCCGCCTGCCTCCGTTCGAACTGATCGAATGGCAACGTATTGCCACGGCAATCAATCAACTGGCGGCTAGTCAGCAGCAATTACTTGTCGAACGCCAAAAACTGTCTGTGAGGCTGATCAATCTTCAGGAGGAAGAACGCCGTTATCTGGCTCGGGAACTGCACGATGAGTTCGGCCAATGTCTGGCAGCAATCAATGCAGTCGCCGCATCCATTGCGCACACGGCAGACCAGCAGTGTCCTGTATTAGTTGATGAAGCCGATCATATTAGCCGGATTTCCCAACATATGATGAACAGTGTGCGTGAGCTACTAAGGCGTTTGCGCCCTGCTGAGCTTGACGAGCTGGGGCTTGCCGCCAGCCTGAAAAGCCTGGTATCGGGATGGAATACGCGTAGCGGCGGTAAAATTCATTATCAACTGGGCATAACCGGCGATTGCTCGCTGCCAGAGCCGCTGGCGGTCACGCTGTTTCGGATCATCCAGGAATGCCTGACCAATATCACCAAACATTCGGCCGCGACGAATGCCAGCGTTTCACTGGCAATCACTGCTGATGCGGTCGCTTTGACCGTCAAAGATAACGGCAACGCCACCGAATTATCGTTCTCCGATGGACCGGGTATTGGCCTGCTCGGCATCCGCGAACGCGTCACTGTGCTGCATGGGCAATTGACATTGGCAATTGCTCAACCACATGGCTTGATTGTTGAGGCATGGCTTCCGATTCGCCCTATTGCTTAGCCATGAAACCTATGACAACGATCAGAATTTTGCTGGTTGACGATCACGCAATCGTCCGCGAAGGTTACCGCGCTCTGCTGGCAAAGCAGCCATGTTTGAAAGTGGTCGCGGAAGCGACAGATGACGCCCAAGCCTATCAGCGTTTTAAGGAATCCAGTCCCGACGTGGTGATTACGGACCTTTCCCTGCCCGGAATCAGCGGCCTGGAACTTATTTCCCGCATCAAACAACGCGATGCGAACGCGAAGATTCTTGTATTTAGCATGCATCAAAACCCGAGTTTTGCGGTGCAGGCAAGCCGCGCCGGTGCCTTGGGTTATGTCACCAAAAGCAGTCCGCCGGAGGTATTGCTGCGTGCGATCCACGAGGTTTATTGCGGTCGCCTTACCCTTAGCTCAGATATTGCCCAGGCCTTGGCGCTGGAAAAGCTCGGCCATGAACGTATCGCCCTGGAGACGTTGACGGTACGGGAATTCGAAATTCTGCGCTTGCTGGTCGAAGCGCGAACAACAGAGGACATTGCGCAATCTCTCAATATCAGCTCGAAAACAGTCTGCAATTGCCACTACCTGATCAAGCGTAAACTTGGCGTTGCCAGCGACATCGAGTTGACGAGACTGGCGATCAGGCTGAATGTGATTAGCCTTTTGGATCTATCAGCTTCGGTAGCTCTCGTTATAGGAGAGTGACCGAGTTGCCACTTAAATTTTTAACCTAATAAGCGTAGAAAAAACCAATTAACGGCACCGGAAAAACTGCCGTTTTTCGCCACCTCCAAAATATTGAGGATAAGATAATCCTTTGTTCAATTGGTGGAATCGCGCATACTGTTATTGCTTTAAGTGGTTAAGCTAAGAACTTATCCATAAATAACATTGCTCTTATTTTGCCGCTTGATTTTTCGTAAGACGATGACGGAAGCGGCCAGCATGAGCAAGCCGAGATAACTCCGCTCCATTTTTTCATACCGTACCAAGAG
>JAQURG010000067.1 GCA_028715725.1 Methylococcales bacterium | reverse complement strand
TCTTGGGCTGGCACTATTTATTAATCCAGGTATGTAATGTACTGGGATTAATCCATAAATCCTTCGCTGTATGGGTAATCGGCAGGTCAGAGTCTATCGCCAGTTTCACAGAAGAGGCTTTAAATTCCGCACTCTATATTTTTACTTTTTGTTTTTCTTGATTCATTTTCGACACCTTTCCTGTAGTTCAGGTTATTTTAGAATATGTGTCCGGTTTAGTGTAGCCACTTCACATATTGTAGACTTTGATTATTTTGCATGGCTAAAAAAGACGATCAATCCGGAAAAAACGCTACCCCACGAGTTTGAATCGGAGACGCTGGAAGCTTATCAGCCCGCTGTTGCCGGACGCCAAACCGGGCGGAGAGCGCGCACGATCAATCTGCGCCAGGTGTTAAATGCCATCCTCTATGTGACACGCGATGGCTGCGGCTGCCCTTTGACTGCCCTGCTTGGGAAACCGTCTATGGCTACTTTCGGGACTGGACGCGATGGCGCCTGGCATCGGATTCACGAAACCTTACGCTTGCGTGAGACAAAAAGCTGGGCGGCATAACCTCCCACGGCCACGTGCCTGGATAGCCAGAGCGAAAACCACGGCATTGGCGGGTGCAAAGGGCTACGATGCCGGTAAGCACATTCAAGGGCGCAAGCGTCATCTGCGGGTAGATACCCTGGGTCTGATGTCGGTAATTATGGTGACCGCCGCTTCGGTGCAGGATCGGGACGGGGCAAAGCTCGTGTTTCAAGCATTCCCGGCAGTTGCAAAACGCTACGCCGGATTTGGGTTGATGGGGCTATCGCGGAAAGCTGCTGCACTGGGTTTCGGAAAGTTTCCGCTTTGTTTTGGATGTCGTACTGCACTCGGACACAGCCAAAGGCTTTGAACTGCTGCCCCGCCGCTAGGTCGTGGAGCGCCTTCGCATGGCTCTATCGCTACCGCAGATTGAGCAAAGATTACGAGCTGTTAACCCAATCCAGCGAAGCCTTTGTTTATATTGCCATGATCAACCTGATGCTGAAGCGACTTGACTAAATAGACTTTTAAAACACGCTCTAAGAGACTGTTTGGAAACTCCCGCTTCAAGCCGGGCGGTTCAGCATAATAGGAGTCATGGCGATGACAATCCAGGTTTCGTCAGTGCGGGTAAGACGCTTATAACTTTTGCTGAGACGGCGTGAGTGGTTCAACTGGGCAAATGTGCGTCCGACTGCCCAACGGTGTGGCAACAGCACAAACTTTCTGGTTTGTTTGGGACGCAACACGACCGCCGGACAGAACTTGAAACGTCGACGACCCAATCCAGCAGACGACCGCTATAACCGCTATCGACCCGAACCGTGCGTAATTTTTTGCAGCCGCCGGGCAGATGACTTAACAGCCGGCGAGCACCCTCCCGGTCTTCAGGCTATACGGAACGGCGTTGATAATCTGCCGCAAACCAGGCAGTGGTCTGCCGGCCGGCGACACCGGCAGATACGACTTCAAGTAGCGCCATGCGCCCTCGCTCAGATTACTCTGATAACGTTTCTTCCGTTTTTTTGATTCATGAGTTCACGTGATAGTAAAATTCCTATACTCTAAACTGGAAAAATAGGAATTTCCAAACAGCTTCTAAGACCGTACAGATCAAGTTTGACGCTACTCCAGGAATGCGATTCCAGCAAATCGCTGAAATAATCGGTCAACTGGGATTCGGACAGATCATCAATATGATAATCGAAATACGCGCCGATGCGCCGCATGGCTCGGGCATAGGCCTCGGTCGTCTTGGGCTGAAGTCCTTTGAGTTTAAGATGTTTAAGATGCGTTTGATAATTCTGCTTGAAATCTGCTTCGGACGATGTCATTGTCTTGTAAGCTCATTATTTGATGCTAAACGATCTCCTCTCTGATTGAGGGCTTGAGGTTACATTTTAATAGATTAATCGGTGACGGGGCTTTTCTCCGCGTTAGCGGCTTCATCCAATACTGCCATTTAACACTGCCATTGCTTATAGCTACTAACGATGCTAAAACCAGCTTCAGGGATATACATATCCATTGTGACTTACATAGTTCTCTGTGTACGCTTCGCTTGACCTTTGTTCACGTTTACCTCAGTCATGACCGTTGATAACGTTCCGCCGGAGACGCAGCGCTCAATACTCGTAGACGGTTACGAACCAAACCCGAACCGCCATTCACACAGATTCTGCTGAGGAGCCAGAAATAGAGAGTGGTCTCATCTAATTCACGGCACAGTAATCGAGTTGGAAAGCTTGTTATTGGTTTCGCCCGACTCCGCAAAGCGGTTTACGTCATCGGCATAAGCTGTAATCGTGTGGGCGCCGGTCGGAATGGTGTATGATCCACCGCCGGTACCGATGGAGACGGATGCTCCTGCGGCCAGGGGCCCAGTTACGGCGCCCCAGGTCCTTTGAGAACCATCTACCCAATATCCCACCCCGATGACTATGCCAGCAGGGGTGGCTGAGGTACCCTGGTTCTTCACCGTACTCGTGAAGACTCCGTTGGCATAAGAGCTCGAGGTGATAACGACATCGGAAAGAGGGTTAGACTGCGGCGCAGTATTGCTCGCTATCACCTGCTGATACTGAGAAAAAGCCGGTTTGAACGTATCGACAACATATTTACCGTCGCTCTGTTTAACTTTCACAAGACCATAATTTTGCTCGTATACGCTGGCGTGTCCCGGCTCGTCAAATAATTCATAGGCTATAAATGCGTCCACGTCCGGGTTCATTGCCATTGCCTGTGCTGTTTGCGAAATATAGGTTGCCTGCGCCGTTTCGTTCCCTCCCATAGTGCCATCCTTCCTATTAGCTTCCGTAATCCACAGTGGTTTTCCAAAATGTGTTTTTATATACGAAACAAGATCAAAACCCCTCCCCCTTACATTGGTAATATCTCCCATATTGGAATACCAGTTAATCCCAATGATATCGAAGGTAACGCCGTCGTCCAAAAGCCGCTGAATAAATCCGTAGTGCAACCAAGCGAAATTAACAAGTGTTTTAGAGCTCGGGTCACCGGCTTTCACTCCGTCATGTAACCCCCGGATTTCTTCTCTCGCTTTTACATACAAGGCATCGTCATAATCGCTTGGAAGAGCACCGTCGCTAATTATCGGAAGGATAGTAGCAACATCTAATTCGTTCGCCAATTCATACGCGGCGACTTGTCCGGCGTAATGCGTTGCGAATGACCGACCTTGATTGAATGCCGCGGTGTAGATAGCGCTCGCGGTGGAAGTGTTCCGAGCCAGAGGGGCAGTCAATGTCGTGAGCAATTTAATACCCCGTGTTCGACCTTCCGCGATGAACTGGTCGACCCATGCGAAATTAACGGGGCTCACACTGAGACGATACAAACCGGTGCCCAGCTGATTCGCAAGATCAAGTTGCGTTGCAACGGACATATCGGCATACGGTCCGTAGAGATGACCGTTTACACCAAAGAAGCCATTAGTGCTGGTCGCCGCGCTTGAGGGAACCGGAAACAATATCACGCTCGCAACAAAAATCGAAACTGCGGCAAAAAGTTTTTTTAAGGTACGTTTTACCTTAATTATTAAAAAATAATTAAACCAAATTAACATCATAGGGCATTTGTTGTTCATTTTATATCGTCTTTCTTTTTTTGCGAATGGGGGCAAAATATACGGTTTTGTAGCAAATTATAAGGAACCAACGGCACTGGGTTATACCCAAAACGCCCATAATTCTTTGCCTTGCTTCACTAAATCGATTGCTTTGCTCTAGAGTTTAACGTTAATTATTTTTACGTTCGGGCAATTGTAACTGCGTAAGTCTTAAGAGCGACTTAAGTGTGACACAGAGATGAAAAGGTCAGATTAATAACAATCAATGGCTTAAGTGTGTGTTTTAAAAGTTTGATACCTTCCCCGAGGAAAGGCTGACCAGCATCAAATTAATCATCGCGATATAAACAAATGCTTTGCTGGGTTCAAGGCTTACTTCGTAATCTTTGCTAAAACGGCGATCGCGATAAAGCCATGCAAACGTGCGTTCACCGCTGCGAGACAGGAGTCGAGTAGTCCCCATAAGCGATAGGGCATGTGTTTTCACGAAGCGTTTTCTGCGTAGTGAAAATGCAGGCTTTCCGACAGCGCGTCGAGTCATTGCGATAACTATGTTGGATACCCCTTGTCGGGTATGCAACGAGTGAGGCAGGACGGCTGGGGTCGCCGAAGGCATTAGCGGTCGCGTAATTTTTGCCACTTGTTGGACAGGGATGTCCATAAAAGCTTTCGCAAAAATAGCGACTCTCACGCGCTGGGCGGGGTATTTACCTAATCCGAAACGTTTTGCGTGAGTTGCCGGATAATGCCGCCACATCGAAACGTTGCGACGGGGTACATACCCCGTCGCGCTCGGGTTGCATCTTGTAGCAAATTTAAAATTAAGGATTTACCGTCACCGCGCCGGGCGGGATATTTACCCCGTCCGAAACGTTTTGTGAATTGCCCGATATGCCGCAACATTAAAACGTTGCGGCTGGGTACATACTCCGTCGCGCTCGAAGATGTTATTCCATGTTTAAAGGCGCGCGCGGCAGGCCCTACTTGGCTTATAGCATTATCCCGTGATGTGTTCGAATCGCTCTTGAAAAAAAGCTATCGCCGCTGGTATGAACTCGTTTGTAAATTGGACTCTTCCGATGGCGCGTTGTTCTGGAGTAAAGGAATTCAAATCTTCACTGGTTTCATCTTCACCATACTGTAGTAATGGATGAAAAATGACACCAGGAATTTTTTTGACAGCATCGGAAACCTTTAAGAGTTCGTGCAGCTCATTATTCACTTGTCCCCCCGAATGTGCGCAGGCATCCCGAAGATACTTGTACCCTTCAAACCTTTCGATGGCTGGTTGATCGACAGTAGTGGGTAAGGCGGACTCAAGAAAACTGCTAATTTTTTTTAAGGGACGCCCCTTTTTCGATACCAGCTTTGCCAATATGAGCGTTTATAAACGCTCGGGCTTGGATTTCGAAGGTATTAACTACGTATATGAATAGAGAGCCGCGGAGAATGCTTGGAAAGTCATCGCGTAGAGCTAGCAACTCCTCACTAGGTTCGACATCAATGTCCTCTTGACCACGTGCCTTCAACGCGACTTCATAAAGCACTTCCCTAGTGTAGACAGAAGCAAATTCAGATGCCAGCATTCGCTCTAGCGTCTCTGAGTACTCGGAGAGGCTCGCAAGTCTAGTCTTGAATTGGCGTTTCGCGATAATACATCGTAAATTCATAAAAGATTATTCAATAAGAAGTGTTGTAGGTTGGGTTAGCGGTAGCGTAACCCAACCTACAATCAATCCAGATTATCAGTCACCGCACCCAACGAAGCCGAACTCACCAGTTTGGCATATTTCGCCAATACACCGCGGGAATAACGCGGAGCGGGTTGCTGCCATTTTTCCAGGCGGCGCTCCATTTCGTGCCCATTGATAACCAGCTTCAGTTCATTGTTTTCTGCATCGATGGTGATGGTATCGCCATTTTGGACAATCGCTAATGGACCGCCCGCATAAGCTTCCGGTGTGATGTGTCCGACCACAAAACCGTGCGTGCCGCCGGAAAAACGGCCATCGGTTATCAATGCCACTTCTTTCCCTAAGCCTTTACCCATAATCGCGGAGGTAGGAGAAAGCATTTCGCGCATGCCGGGACCGCCTTTGGGGCCTTCGTAGCGGATCACGATGACATCGCCTTTAACGATATCGCCATTTAAAATGCTTTGCAAAGCCTGTTCTTCGGCGTCAAATACTTTGGCTGTGCCGACAAAGCGCAGCCCTTCCTTGCCGGTAATTTTTGCAACTGCGCCACCGGGGGCCAGATTGCCATATAAAACCACTAAATGGCTATCTTTTTTAATCGGATTATCCAGCGAATGAATCATGTCCTGTCCTTCAGGATAGGGCTTCACATCGGCCAGGTTTTCCGCCAGCGTTTTACCGGTGACAGTCAGGCAGTCGCCATGCAATAAACCTTCATCCAGCAGGACTTTCATCAGCGGTTGAATGCCGCCGATTTCGATCAGTTCGGCCATCTGGTAACGGCCGCTGGGTTTTAAATCGGCAAGCATGGGCACACGCTTGCCAATGCGGGTGAAGTCATCCAGGGTAATGTCAACTTTGGCGGCATTCGCCATCGCCAGAAGATGCAATACCGCATTGGTCGAGCCGCCGAGTGCGATGACGACGGTAATGGCATTCTCAAAAGCGGCCTTGGTCATGATGTCGCTGGGCTTGATGTCGTTTTTCAGCAATTCGAGTATCGCAGCGCCGGCGCGTTCGCAGTCCAGCTTTTTATCGTTTGAAACAGCCGTTTGGGCGGAACTGTCGGGTAAGCTCATGCCTAATGCTTCAATCGCCGAAGCCATCGTATTTGCAGTGTACATGCCGCCACATGAACCTGCGCCGGGGATCGCCTTGGCTTCAATTTCAGCCAGTTCGGCATCATCGATTTTATTGTTGGCTCTGGCGCCGACCGCTTCAAAAACGGACACCACATCGAGTTTCTTGTCTTTATGGCAGCCGGGCAGAATAGTGCCGCCGTAAACGAAGATCGCCGGACGGTTCAAACGCGATATCGCAATCATGCAGCCCGGCATATTTTTATCACAGCCGCCGATCGCGACAATGCCGTCAAAACCCTGGCAGCCGACGACAGTTTCAACCGAGTCGGCAATCACTTCTCGCGAGACCAGCGAATACTTCATGCCTTCGGTGCCCATGGATATGCCGTCGGATATCGTGATGGTATTGAAGATAACGGCTTTGCCGTTGGCGTTGTTTACTCCCTGCGCGGCGTCATCAGCCAGCTTGTTGATGTGCATGTTGCAAGGCGTCACCATGCTCCAGGTCGAAGCAATGCCGATTTGCGGTTTTTTGAAGTCTTCATTTTTAAATCCGACAGCATGCAACATTGCACGACTGGGCGCGCGTTCCATGCCGTCAACGACTTGAGAAGAATAGGTGCGGGTGTTGTGGTCATCTGAATGAGCCATATGAGCGATTCTCAGGTAAAAGGTGGATAAAAATGGTTACTCGGATGACATAAAACGGGATTTTTATTATTGCTTTTCCGTAATATCTGTTTGCCATGAGGCTGAGTTTAGTATGAATCCCAACTGCTTTTGCGGCGCCAGCCAAGCTTGGGCAGAATAAATCCTAGTATGACACCGGCAAAAACAAGTGCGCCGCCGTATAAAAACCAATCTTGATTGGCGGTGTCTTTTAACGCCTCGTTTTCAAGTTTGAACTGTTCCAGATCCCGTTCAACACTAACTATGCGTTCCTGAAGCTGGTCGCGATCATTTTTTAGCTGTATTGAACTGGCTGCCGTTTTTTTCAGTTCGGCAAGCTCTCTGCTTAACTGATCGCGTTCCCTGGCCAGGGATTGTTCGAGTGACGTTCCCGGCGTTATCGATTTTTTAAGGGCATCCAGCTCAGCTTTAAGGGCATTATTTTCTGCCTGCAATGATTGCTGAATTTTGTTGCTGGCCTCTGTTTGATGCAGAAGAGGCGGTTCTCTTGTTATGCGTTTGGTTTCGATATAGCCTTCTATATTATCCAGACGGACCTTGGTGAATCCGCTTTTTTTGTTTTCCTTAATAAAGGTCAGCGGAGTTCCGATGGAGAGCGGCTTTAATGGTTTGCTCTTCATGCTTTCTTCGCTTTTCAGTGATAAATTAAGATTGTCTGTAACATAGACTGTTTCGGCCCATGCTGAGCCGCAAGTTGCCATCAAGATAATAAAAGAACTTAAGGTTTTTATTTTCATTGTTATCTCTTTTATTGGTCGTCTGAAAGCAACGATTTTAACGTTATTTGCTACAGAGAAGAAATTCCAGTAATGCTTTTTGTGCGTGCAGGCGGTTTTCGGCTTCATCGAAGATAACGCTTTGGGGGCCGTCAATCACTTCGGCAGTGACTTCTTCGCCTCTATGCGCGGGCAAGCAGTGCATAAATAATGCGTCCTTGTGCGCAGCGTTCATGACTTCGGCGTTAACCTGATAGTCTTTAAAAGCGATTTGGCGAAGTTTTTGTTCTTCTTCCTGCCCCATGCTGGCCCAGACATCGGTAACGCACAGATCCGCATTTTTGGCAGCTTCTACCGGGGTGTCAAAAAACCTGACGCGTTCCCTGGCGGCCTCGACATATTCCGGCAGCGGCTGATATCCGGAAGGGCAGGCGATGTTTAAATTGAAGTCCAACAGCAGGGCCGCATGCATATAGGAATGGCACATGTTATTGCCGTCGCCGATCCATGCAGCCGTTTTACCTTTAATATCGCCACGATGCTCAAAAAAGGTCTGCATATCGGCCAGCAACTGGCAGGGATGTTCCAGGTCGGTTAAACCGTTAATGACAGGAACTCTTGAATGCCGGGCGAATGTCGTTACGGTTTCATGTTCGTCGGTTCTCAGCATAATGCAGTCAACCATGCTGGAAATCACTTTAGCGCTGTCGCTCAAAGGCTCGCCGCGGCCCAGTTGCGTATCCCTGGGCGATAAAAACAGGGCGCTGCCGCCGAAATGAACCATGCCAGCATCAAATGAAATACGCGTTCGCGTTGATGATTTCTCGAAGATCATCGCCAGAACCCGGCCTTTTAAGGGTTGATAACCAGGAT
Source organism: Methylococcales bacterium (assembly GCA_028715725.1). Taxonomy (GTDB): domain Bacteria; phylum Pseudomonadota; class Gammaproteobacteria; order Methylococcales; family Methylomonadaceae; genus JAGXGJ01. The sequence continues at coordinate 5,511 of JAQURG010000067.1, read as the reverse complement.
CGCGATTGTTTTTTAATTCTATGGCTCGGCTAATCAGGCGATGGAGCTCTTCACAGGATAAATCGAGCAGGCTGGTAAAATGTCTGGGATTCATAATGCTGTGGTTAGGCTGTAAACTCGTTAATAAGAGTCGATAAGGTTTCTACGAGCTGCTTGATCTGTTGCTCATCAATGATCAATGGCGGCAATAAACGAATGGTTGTTTCGTTTGTAACGTTGATTAACAGTCCTTTTTGCAATGCCGATTTAACTAACTCGGCGCAAGGGCTGTCAAGTTCTATGCCTATCATCAAACCCTTGTGGCGAATATCAACGATGTGCTTGTTGTTTTGCAAGCGCTCGGTCAATCCGCTACAGATAGCCTGGCCTTTTTGCGGTACCTGTTCAACCAGTTTTTCTTCATCAAGCGTGGACAGCACCGCTAACCCCGCGCTACAGGCCAGGGGATTGCCGCCAAATGTAGAGCCGTGATTGCCCGTAGTGAACAATTGCGCGGCTTTGCCATGCGCAAGACAGGCACCAATAGGAACGCCATTGCCCAGCGCTTTTGCCAGGGTACATACATCGGGAAGGATAGCGTTATGCTGGAAAGCGAGAAATTTGCCGGTACGGCCTATGCCCGTCTGGATTTCATCCAGCATCATCAATAAATCATGCCGGTCACACAGGCTGCGTATCCGGTTAAGATAATCAGCGGCCGGGATATTGACTCCACCTTCACCCTGAACGGGTTCAACCAATACGGCAACGATATTTTTATGCTCATCAATAGCTTGTTCGATAGCTTCTATGTTGTTGTAGGGTACGCGTACAAAGCCTTCAACAAGCGGCGCAAAGCCTTGCTGTATTTTGCTATTGCCGGTAGCGCTTAGCGTCGCCAAAGTACGGCCATGGAAACTTTTTTCCATGACAATAATCGCGGGATTCTCTATCCCTTTTTCGTGTCCGTATTTGCGAGCCAGCTTGATGGCGGCTTCATTCGCTTCGGCGCCGGAATTACAGAAAAATACGTTATCCATGCCGCTTTTTTCAATCAGCTTGTCAGCCAGATGTTCCTGAGCGGCGATTTTATAAACGTTGGAGGTATGCAGAAGTTTTTCGCTTTGAGCACAGATGGCCTTGTGTACAGCCGGATGGGCATGTCCCAAATTACAAACTGCTATGCCTGATACGGCATCCAGATAACGGTTATTATCTTCATCCAGCAACCAGACACCTTCTCCTCTTTCGAAGGCGACAGGTAAACGATTGTATGTTGGCATAATATGGCTGGTCATGGTTTCTGCCTGTAAACGAAACAGATGGAGGTCTGCTACCGATAAAAAAATGTTCGATTATAAGTACCAATCTGGTGTCAGGCAAGTATTGGATTGCAAGATTTACTTTTTTAAGATCTGCAAAGTTGATAGAATCAACACGTCTTTTTTAATTTAAGTGCCTACTATTATTATGAGTGTTATAGAAAGAATTAAAAACCAGCTTGAAAGTAATCCGGTTGTTTTATATATGAAGGGTTCGCCTGATTTTCCACAATGCGGTTTTTCCGGCCAAACTGTGCAAATATTAAATGCCTGTCAGGCAAAATATACGTATGTCAATATTCTTGAAGACCCGGAATTGCGGGAAGCGCTGAAAGAGTATTCAAATTGGCCCACCTTTCCACAATTATATATTAAGGGCGAATTAGTGGGTGGTTGCGATATCGTTATCGATTTATATAAAAAAGGCGAGTTGGCTACCCTGCTGGGGTCTGCCGGCGGCGCCCAATAATTCTCCCCTACCAGGAATCAACTGATTGTAGGTGTGATTCATGCTCCTCATGAGGGGGACTTCGCATCTACAATTCTTTTTTTAAATCCAGTTCTTCCAGTTGCTGCCAGCGGTTGACTATCATGCAGAACAGCTCGGCTGTCATCTCAGCATCATATAAAGCCGAATGCGCTTTCTCATTATCCCATTTTAGTCCTGCGGCCTGAGCAATTTTCGCCAGCACGGTTTGTTGATAAGCCAGCCCCCCTAAGGTTGCCGTGTCGAAAGTGCTGAAAGGGTGAAAAGGGCTGCGTTTTATTTGCGTTCGTTGAATAGCGGCATTCAGGAAAGCGATATCAAAAGCCGGATTATGGCCTACGAGAATCGCCCGGGTACAGTTATTACGCTTTATGGCATGCCTGATAGGTTTAAACAGCATATCCAGGGCATCTTTTTCATCAATTGCCATGCGAAATGGATGATACGGATCTATACCGTTAAATTTAAGAGCCGCAGCATCCAGTTCGGAATTTTTAAAAGGCACCACGTGCGTTGAATAACGTTCGCTGATCGCCAGGTTATTGTAATTGTCAAGTTCGACAATAACGGCTGCAATTTCCAGCATAGCATTTTTTTTGGGATTAAATCCTGATGTTTCTATATCGACAATGACAGGAAGATAGCCCCTGAAACGATTGTTTAAGGGGATTAAAGGTGTATCCATGTTGAGCAGTTGTAATTGAGTAAAGTATCGTGCAGAAGACGGGCGCCAGACTGATCGAATCAGCTTATGACATGACTGAGGAGGTATATCTACACACCCTTACCCATACATATTAAAACCGATCACTTCAATAGTTAACTTTTAAGCGAGAAATCGCGGTTGTCTGCATAATTCTGAACTGTGAAAAAGTTTTTAAAATAGGGCATAAAGCTGACCGTAATAGGAATCGAATAAAAGCAATAAATAGCCGCGGCTTCGCCTGTTGAAACGCCCATGACCCATTGCGGCATAAATAGAGTCATCAACGCCATAAAGGCATGATAGCTGGAAATTTTCCAGTTATCTTTCCAGACAAAACCGCTTAAGGCCAGAGCAAATAATGAGCCGTGAGTCACAAAGGTTCCGTATGCGCTCGATATGTGGTAACCGATATGATATTTCCCCATAAATAAACAGGAAACCATATTGCCGATAAAACTGGGCTTGAGATTAAAAGGTTGCAAATTATTCGGCAGAAAGGAGCAGATCAGAAATAAAAAGCTTAAGGTTGCTCCAAATATTGTTGCATGCTTTAGCGCGGATTTATCAGAGGAATAGGTTGCCAATGCGGGCATAATCGCGAACGCCTGTAAAGCGATATGGTAAGTCGATAGCTCACTTAAATAATAATTAGTGCCGTATCCACACTGATCGGCGACCGGATACGCGAAATATTGAATAAACTCCATGATTGAAAAATGGAAAATAGCATAAGATCTTGCAGCCCTTACCCAAAAAGTCTCGTTTTTATCAAGAAAAGTCACTCCTGACGCGGCGAACCCTATTACGCCCAGGCTCAGCGACATATCAGCACTAAAACACATATTTCACCCAAAAGATTTCAATGTTAAACAAGATAAATAAAACGTGAACACAATGGCTTCAAGGGTAAGCTTAATCGGTGCTGCACGCCAGAATGCCGTTTTCATCAGATGAATTTATGCCATTGATGAAAATTGATGAGCACATCGTAACATATCGTCGTGCATTTTCGCGATAGCAAACTGCCGCGACTATAGCGGTTCAGCTTATATAATAAATTTTTGGTTTTGCATTTTTTAACAGCAGTTCGAGCTTCAACTATAAATTTTCTTTGTAAAGTAAATCAAGCGGCTCTGATTTTGCAACTGGTTTAACATATATGAAATTTAAAGGAGACAATCATGAAAAGACCGCTTTTTTGTTTAATTTCTGTATTGATATTCTATAGCGGCTTCGCAATAGCTGATACTTTCGGAGATGCAGGAGCAGCTTATGTCAAGGGAGACTTCGCGCAAGTTGTCAACTTGTTGCGTCCACTTGCCGTAGCGGGAAATTCGGAAGCGCAATATAAGCTCGGAGTCATGTACGATCAAGGCCAAGGCGTCACCCAGGACTATCAACAAGCCAGCAAGTGGTATCGGCTCAGTGCAGAACAGGGAAAACCGGGAGCCCAATATAACCTGGGCGTTATGTATGCCGAAGGTCAAGGCATCGTCCAGGACTATGTTCGCTCTCATATGTGGATAAGCCTGGCTGCAAATCAAGGTTTTAAGGAAGCACAAGGTGATCTGGACTGGCTTGCTCAACGGATGACGCCGGCTCAAATCATTGAGGCTCAAAAAAAGATGCAAAAGTGTAAAAAGAGCCAATATAAAAACTGCAACTGAATAAATTAGCTGGAAAGCGCCTTGACGCTTCGTGAGCTTTTTCGAGCCGTACGCGCCTCAAAGAGATAAACAGCCCCGGATAACATAATTGTTTTAAGTGTGTGACAGCGTACAGACAATAAACGCCGGAAGAGGATAAATTAAATATCGGGATTTGCAATGAATGTGCAAGGCCTGGCCTTTGGAAATTGGACTTCTTTTTCAGAGATTATTTATTTTTTTAAGTTTTTTGGAGAATTCCTGATGCATACTTCTCAATCTCAACAAACAAAATCCTCAGCCACTTCTTCATCGATGCAATCGTGTATAGATAATTGTATACGCTGTGCCCAAGTCTGTCTGCAAACGGCTATGAACCACTGTTTGGAAATGGGTGGAAAGCACGTTGAGCCGGAACACTTTCGTCTGATGATGAACTGTGCCGAAATCTGCCAACTATCGGCTAACTTCATGTTAAGCAGTTCCCGTTTCCATAATCGTACGTGTGAAGTCTGTGCCGAAATTTGCGATGCCTGTGCCATGGACTGCGGAAGAATCGGCAATATGGAAGAATGCGCGTCTACTTGTCGTGAATGCGCTGACAGCTGTAAACAAATGGCAAGCATGGTCACTCATTGATTTTAGCTGTATAATGCGTGGTTGCTCTGAGTGATTAGGAGGGGGCCGCATGTCAACCAGGGTGGATTCAACTCCGAAGTGCAATCCTAGGCTCATGCGGCTTCTTGCAATGTGTGAGCAAAAAATACCGTATAAGGTGTTTTAAAATTGAGTGTTTTTCGAGGATGATGACTGAGCTTATTCATCACCGCCTCAACCTCGTCTTCGGTTATGTTCTCAAAATGGCTACCTTAGGTAAAGTATTGTCTAATCAAGCCATTCGTATTTTCGCGTTTAAGCCGCGTTCCCAGGAGCAATAAGGATGAGCAAAGTACCCATTAGCGCTCAGTTGTTCCTTTATGGTGTCCCGCAAACTCTTTGCCGTTATCGGCGGTAATCGTTAAGGTCTTATCCAGATAAGGCTGTAGCAAGATAATAGTGGCGGCGTTAACGATTTCTGCGTGTGACTATCGCCCTTTTTTATGAGGGTGAACCTGGACATCCGATCCACTATCATAAAAAGCGCCCTGATGGTTCCGGCCTGTCATGGTGTCAATCTCCCAGTCGCCGATACGGGTTTTTCGGCAACGATGGCGGGACGTTCGTCAATACTGACACGATTTCCAATCCGGCCTCGTTTATCCTTTGATCCCTATTTCTAGTTACGTTTCTTGTGGCATTGCCGTAAATGCGTATACAAGGTGCCGCCATGACGCTTGTTGCCCAGATAGGTTGATAGCTGCGTCATGGCTT
>JAQURG010000066.1 GCA_028715725.1 Methylococcales bacterium | reverse complement strand
GATAGGAATGTCTAGGTCGTTCGGGCAGAGGCAATGATCGAAGAACTGCTGTCGCCAGGGGTCAGGTTCCAGGATAGGCATGTTTTTTTCTCCTTATTTTAAATTCAGCTCGGTCGCGGCCAATCGAGTTAGTTCCGCACGGGCGCAGATTGTTTCGAAAGCCATATCCTGATGGAAGTATCGTCATCGAAGGGGGAAAACACCAATTCTATCAACTTAATAAAAAAAGGGGCAACCCCCCAATGGGTATTTTGTTGAAAGAGTCGCTTTACGGTAGTTTTAGACCAATTTTATTATTAGCTAGGGTAACTTCTCGATAATCTGTTCCAATTTTCATTCAGCCATACCGCAAACAAGTGTTTACGGTATGGCTAAACAGATCCGCCGGAAGCCCGCAAATACTGGGTTTCAGGATGGCGAATTCAGAGGGTTTTCGGTATGGATCATAACCCTTCGTTTTTTAGATAAGCCCTATTCCTAAATATATATAGGGAAGAGGTAAGTTTCCGCTTGCAATGTGGTTACAAATTTGTCAGCGTAGTCTTAATGAGAAACAGCAGACCGATTTCATGGCTGAAGGCCGCGCTTAAAGACTTCGAGGAATTTCCTGAAGATGTGCAAAGCGATATGTTCGATGCGCTGACGATTGCTGCCGAGGGCGACAAGTCTGACAAGGCAAAACCGTTTAAAGGGGTTGATGGAGGTGTGTTCGAGTGTCAAACGGCGTCGAAAAGTTTCCATTTAAGTTATAGGGTTATTGTTTTCAGCCGCTTTTTTCCGTTGTTTAAACCGGTAGGAATCGTTGCCGGTTTCTAAAATATCGCAGTGATGGGTAATACGATCTAAAAGTGCCATCGTCATCTGGGCATCACCAAAAACCTGTACCCATTCGGCAAGTTGAGATTGGTGGTGATGATCAACGATGTTTTTCGTACAGGTGGCTAATGAAGTGGAAGAGTAAAACCTTTCCGGACTCTGGGAATGGTAAGTAGCCACTTCATCCAGAATGACCGCGTCCAGATGTATCAACTGCTTGGCCAGGTTTCCTGCTTTTAGAAATCCCAGTTTTGCCACGTTCTGAGTCCCTTATAGTTCGCCGCCCTATGCGCGGCTTAGAGCGTATTTTAAAAGTAGCGGATAAAATACAACATATTGTAGACTTTGATTATTTTGCATGACTAAAAAAGACCCTCAACCCGGAAAAAACGCTACCCCACGAGTTTAAATCGGAGATGCTGGAAGCTTATCAACCCGCTATTGCCGGACGCCAAACCGGGCGGACGTCCGCGCACGATCAATCTGCGCCCAGTGTTAAATGCCATCCGCTATGTGACACACGGCGGCTGCCGCCCTTTGACTGCCCTGCTTGGGAAACCGTCTATGGATACCCTGGGTCTGATGTTGGTAATTATGGTGCCGCCGCTTCGGTGCAGGATCGGGACGGGGCAAAACTCGTGTTTCAAGCATTCCCCGGCAGTTGCAAAACGCTACGCCAGATTTGGGTTGATGGGGGCTATCGCAGAAAGCTGCTGCACAGGGGTTTCGGAAAGTTTCCGCTTTGTTCTGGATGTCGTACTGCTTGGACCCAGCCAAAGGCTTAGAACTGCTGCCCCGCCGCTGGGTCGTGGAACGTTCGTTTCCGACTACCGGTTTCTCAATGCTCTGCGCGGAAATTTTAAGTTGCGGGGATCGGTCGGATTACCGGTTTACGAGAATTTAAACTCCCAGAAGGGGACAAGCGTCAGAGGACAGTTCGAGCAGGTAGTAGAATCAGGTTGCTTTACAAATCTACCAAGTTCTGAAATCGCCTGTATCGAGGTGAACAAAATTACTACTGGGATAATAACCTACGCCACCCCTCGCCATTGTAAGCGCGGCATTTCTAATTGTTTTAGTGGCCACTCCATCAACGCGAATATCAATTGCCCGGCCTTGCATATGCAGACTATGCTCTGCAACGCCATGACTATGTTTGCGTAATTGGGCATTGGTAAATGGAGAGCGATAGCCTGAAACAATATTGAAAGGCTTATTAACGCCCAGAGTTTGCTTCAGGTCGTATAACTGATCCAGTAAAGCGGTATCAATAGGGTGAACATCATCGGTATGATAGTCGCGAAGCAAATAGTTGATTTCCTGCAATGCATCCTGGATATAATTTCCCTGCTCAAAATAAGTTAATTTTAACTTATCCCCGGTATGAGTATGATTGAAGGATAGCATTTTGTATTCGGGAGTATCGAATTGTTGCGCCGAAACAAAAGCAGGCCGTTTAAAAGGGCGCGAATGAGGATGTCGTCCGGTAATATGGGCAGGATGTGCATGTAGATGCTTGTGCCTGTGCTTACCCGGATAGATAACATGCCGGACTGCCGCTTCTGCTATCCCCGAACTGCCCATGGCTAATACAGACCCGCAAACCATCTGCTTCAGAAACTTGCGTCTTGATGCGATTGCCTTGTCCTCATCAGACATCTGATTTTTTGGGGTATGTTCATTCATGGTTTATCTCGGATAATGCTTTTTATACTATTGTGCACATTCAATTCTTAAGAGAATCTTAAATTCATATGCAATTTTTAAAAATCATAAAAAATAAATATTAGCTTAAGGAAAAGTCAATAATAACGCTTTTTCCTTGGCAATTTTTCACGTCTAAGTCATCAAATAAATGAAAATATCGGTAATAGTTTTGATAATAGTGTTTATATTAATCGCCATCCGAAAATTCGGCCGTTTTAATATCAAAATCTGGCAGTCAATGACAGGAGGTGCGCTTACCGTAGTGGCTACCCAACAGATAAGCGGACTCGATGCCTTCAAGGCTATCGACCTTAATGTCATGCTATTCTTATTGGGCATGTTCATCATTGGTCAAGCGCTGATTGCCAGCGGCTATTTGTATTATATGGCTTATCGTTTATTTGGAGGACTAAAATCAGTTCAACATCTGGTTATGGCGCTCTTGTTCGGGGCGGCGCTGAGTTCGGCCTTGCTCATGAATGATACGCTTGCCATTATTGGCACCCCCCTCGTTCTACGCTTGGCCAGAGAACACAATATCAACAGCAAGTTGCTGTTATTAACACTGGCTTATGCCATTACCATCGGCAGTGTGATGAGCCCTATCGGTAACCCTCAAAATTTTCTTATCGCCAGCCAGAGCCGCTTGCCGTCGCCATTCCTGACATTTTTTCAGGCTCTCGCCATCCCCACGCTGATTAATATGGTTATCACTTATTCGGCGCTACGCCTGATTTACCGGCAAGAGTTTATTAATGGCGCGCCGCTTATTCATGCGCCTGTCGAACTGCTGGATAAAAAACTGGCTAAATTGGCACTGGCTTCACTACTTTTATTGGTCAGTCTCATCGTCCTTAATGTTATCCTTGTCAGTAAGGACAGCCCGATACGAATAGAGTTGGGTTCTATCGCCATTATTGCCGCTTTACCTCCACTTTTGTTCAGCTCTGCCCGATTACGACTTTTAAAGAGTCTGGACTGGTCAACCCTGGCTTTTTTTGCGGCTATGTTTGTGTTGATGGCCAGCGTCTGGCAAACGGGTTTAATACAACAGTGGGTTAATGAACTGCATATAAACTTGGCCACTGTTCCAGCCATCCTCATGCTAACGGCTTTTCTAAGTCAGCTAATATCGAATGTGCCTCTGGTCGCCCTTTATTTGCCGATGCTCACAAACCCGGATGTTGAATTGCTGATGGCCTTGGCTGCGGGCAGCACTATTGCCGGCAATTTCCTCATTCTCGGCGCAGCAAGCAATGTCATCATTATTCAAAATGCTGAAAAATACGGTGCTGCATTAGGCTTTTTTGAATTTGCGCGGATAGGAATTCCCTTGGGCTTTCTCAATCTATTGGTATACTGGCTCTGGTTGCAATATAGCTGAAACTGGTTCTTGATTAATTGTCGCCATAGCAGTCAGGCATCGTTATCGAATGACATAGATATGAATAAAAAAGTTATCAAACCTTCGACCTATTTAACGGAAGTCAAAACACTTTCGGATAGAATCCTCAAAGCGCAACAACCGATCCGTATTCTTGACGCTATCAAATGGGATGACAGCATCAAACAGGAGTTTTTTAAAAATAACTGCCAAAAACCACCTGCAGTAACAACGGATTATTATCAGAATCGCCCCTTGGGCTTTGATCCTGTCGAAAAAAAACACGAGTTTTATCAGATTGAGCGTGATTTAGTTCGTAAACTCGGCCAGCTCAATCCCCTGAGCGTGATTATGCGCCGTATTTGCCGCGAATATCAGGATGTGGTACTTATGCTAGAGGCCAGGGGAACGCCAGTATTTTCCAATATTTCCCAGGAATTATACGGTTCTTCCCAAGATGTTTTTCATGTCGGCGACCCCACCATCGCTAATTTGGGCAGTATGATGGAGGCCACGCTCTCTCAACTCTTACAGCTTGATTTGCTGGCTGAAGAACCCAAGACAATCAATGCAAAAGATGCGGTGGCCATTCTTAATGAAAAAATTGAAAGCATGTTTCCTGGCGATGGTCTTCGTGCAATGATCAGCGATGGCATTATTGCCGATGCCGCAGCAGGCACCGATTACATTAAATTACGTGCAGACGCTCTCTTCAATATGCGTGATTTACGGGTACTTGAAGTTCATGAAATATGGGTGCATCTGGGTACTACATTAAATGGTCTGGCCCAGCCTTATTGCACTTTTCTTGGCAAAGGCCCGCCTTCCGCCACGGTGACTCAGGAAGGATTAGCGGTATTAATGGAAATATTGACCTTCAGCTCTACGCCCAATCGTCTCATGCGTCTGATTAACCGGGTACGGGCTATTACATTGACCGAAGAAGGCGCAGATTTTATGGATATATTTGCCTTCTTCAAGGATAAGGGTCTGGATGACGAAGAAAATTATACGCTCAGCAGCCGTGTATTCAGAGGCAGCAGCCCGGACGGATTGCCGTTTACCAAAGACCTGACCTATTTAAAAGGGTTCGTGCTGACTTATAATTTCATGCGTCTGGCGGTCAGCAAAGGCAAACCGGATCGTATTCCCTTGTTGTTCTGCGGTAAAACCATGATCGAGGATATGAAAGTGCTGGTCGATCTGGTTGAAGAAGGCACAGTTATTGCGCCCCGGTTTTTACCGCCGCAATTCAGGGATTTGATGGGATTGTCGTCCTGGCTAAGTTTCAGCCGATTTATGTCATCACTGAATTTCCGGCAACTGGAGCAGGATTACGCCAATATCCTGTAACGGCATATGAGAGAATTGGAAGAAGTCTTTGCCGCATTGTCAAAATCCGCATTCGCAGCAAATTTCATCCAAATGACGGCAAGCAAACACCTTTTCGCGGGCATCCTGTTTTTGTAGCGCAGCATGCGACAGCCTGCTGCTGCCGGAGCTGTCTGGAAAAATGGCACAGGATCCCCAAAAGACGCGCTCTGACTCCGGACGAAGAAGCCTACATCGTCAATGTTCTTGAAAAATGGCTGAGCATAGAAATGCAGATTCCACAGCGATTTTAAGCCGACTGCTTCTTAGCTATTCTTGCAACATGAGCGCCCTGAAAACGAGCGATTTTTATTTCGTTCTCTGAAGGCTGACGGCTACCATCACTACCCGCCAGTGTACTGGCGCCATAAGGCGATCCGCCGGTAATTTCACTCATGTTCAATATCTCCTGGCAGGAATAGGGAACGCCTGTGATGATCATGCCGTGATGCAACAAGGTAGTATGAAACGACGTAATCGTTGTTTCTTGCCCGCCATGCTGCGTAGCCGTGGATGTGAACACGCTGCCCACTTTGCCGATCAAGTTGCCGTTCAACCACAATCGGCCGGTCCGGTCGAGAAAGTTGCGCATCTGCGCGCACATATTCCCAAAACGCGTCGGCGTGCCAAATATGATGGCGTCATAATCGGGCAACTCGTCCACCGTCGCGATCGGCGCCTCCTGATCAAGCTTGGCTCCGGCCTTTCTTGCCACCTCTTCCGGCACCAGATCAGGCACACGCTTGATAATGACTTCGGTGTCCTCGACGCTGCGAGCACCTTCAGCCACTGCTTTCGCCATGGTTTCGATATGGCCATACATGCTGTAGTAAAGAACGAGAATTTTTGCCATGTCTTATTCCTCAATTGTATGTAGTTATGCGCTCAACTGACTATATACCCCAGTTGGGCAATGTTTACAACCCGGTTTTGTTTATCCATTACCAAGATCAAATCAGGTTCAACTTTGAGTATCAATCAGTCTTCAAGTCATCTCAATCAGCTGAGCATTGCGATGAAGCGATTCATTCAAAGTGTAGACCGAACCTAAGGAATGTTATTTCCTGAGCATCTTGACGACTATGTCGCAGAAGACCGCCCCGTTCGCGTCGTTGATGTGTTTGTCAAGCAACTCGATCTGAGCAAATTGGGAGTTACTCTCATGAAAACAGGCCGACCAACCTATCACTCTGCCGTCCTGCTCAAGCTTTATTGAACCGCATCCAGCCCAGAGCCGACGCCTGGAACGCGAAACCTAACGTAATTTAGAACTCATCTGGTTGATGGGCGCCTGCCACCGAACTTCAAGATCATTGCCAACTTCCGCCGGGATAATGGTCCTGTGTTCGTAAAGTATACGATCTGTCAGAGTTGGAAACGGCGGATCATCAGGAGCCTGTCGATTTTACCAAAGCTAAAATCCAGCGCTTGCCGTAAAATTCTGTTCGTTTCTGCTGTTTTTTTTTAAAAGACAACTGCATGGAGTATCTGAATCCGAATATATTACAGGTGATAGATTACCCCATGATTGCCCCATTAGCTAATAGCCAGCGTTATAACTTATTGTTCTACTTAAATAGCACTAACCAAGTGTGTTACCGCACAGAAACCAATCAAATTTGTGCGTATATTTGACCAAGTCTTACAGTATAGGGATTGTTTATGCGGTGTAAGAATGAAACATAACATAGTTGGTTATGATACCTAACCTACTGTTACGATTAAACATAGGACTCTGCAAATGAGCATCAGCCGGAGCGGTTCTCAACCCTCTTCCAATGAGCCGGCCGAGTATTTCACCGGTAGGGTACGCATTGACCCTCTGTTCCAGGCAGTCGGTCCGGCATGTACCTTTGGGGTGAGTGTCACGTTCGAGCCCGGCGCTCGAACAGCATGGCATACCCATCCGTTGGGTCAAAACCTGATCGTGACAGCCGGCTGCGGCCTAGCCCAGTGCTGGGAAGACCCCATCAGAGAAATTCGACCAGGTGACGTGCTTCGGCGCCCGCTGGGTGAGAAGCATTGGCATGGTGCTACACTAACCACGGCCATAACGTACATCCCGATTGTCGAACAGCTCGACGGCAAGGCCGTTGACTGGATGAAACAGGTCAGCGACGAACAGTATCAGGCCCCAAGAGCCAACGAATAGGAGCGTAAATCCATGTACAACGTGAAGGCTTACTCAGCTATCAGTGCGACATCACCACTGGCCTCCGCCACGATCCCACGTCGCAATTCGACAGAAAGCGACGTGCAGATCGAGATTCTCTTCTGCGGCATCTGCCACTCCGACGTGCACCAAGTTCGTAACGAGTGGAGCAATGTCATGCCCACTATCTACCCGATTGTGCCCGGCCATGAGATCATCGGCCGTGTCATCAAGATCGGTTCGGCAGTTACCAAGTGCAAGCCCGGTGATCTCGCCGCGGTCGGTTGTCTGGTCGATTCGGACGGTACCTGCCCGCAGTGCAAGGCTGGCCTCGAGCAGTTCTGCCCAAATCTGACGCTCACCTTCAACGGTACGGACAAGCACCTCGGAGGCGTGACCTACGGCGGTTACTCCGATAGCATCGTCGTCGACGAACGCTTCGTACTACGCGTTCCTTTCAACCTCGATCTCGCCGGAGCTGCGCCGCTGCTCTGCGCGGGGATCACGACCTACTCTCCCATGCGCCACTGGGGCGTCACACAAGGCAAAAAAGTTGGCGTGGTCGGTCTCGGCGGATTGGGTCACATGGGCGTGAAGATTGCTCATGCACTCGGCTCCCATGTCGTTGCGTTCACCACTTCACCCAGCAAGAAGGAAGACGCGCTCCGCCTCGGTGCGGACGAAGTCGTCGTCAGCCGCAGCCCTGACGAGATGCACAAGCACACCGGCAGCTTTGACTTTATCCTCGACACCATCTCCGCCGATCACGACATCAACACTTACATTAACCTGCTCCGACGCGATGGCAACATCACCTTGGTTGGTGCTCCCGCAAAGCCCTTGGACATCTCGGCCTTCGGCCTCATCATGGGGCGCCGCAGCCTATCCGGCTCCAACATAGGAGGCATTGCTGAAACCCAGGAGATGCTCGACTTTTGCGGCGAACATAACATCACCGCCGATGTTGAAGTCATTCCCATCCAGAAGGTCAATGAAGCCTATGAAAGACTGCTCAAGTCTGATGTGAAATATCGCTTCTGCATTGACATGGCTTCTCTCAAGTCGGAGTGAAGGCAATGCAACCATTAAAACAGGAATTCGATTATGAATCTGTCTTTTGAAAACAAAGTTGCGTTCGTAACCGGGGCGGCGAATGGAATCGGACGGGCGGCGGCGCTGGCGTTTGCCCGCGAGGGCGCCAGTGTCACGGTCGCCGACGTTTCAGAACAGGGCAACAAGGAAACGGCCCGCATGATCGAGGACATGGGTGGGCGGGCGCTCGCCGTCACCTGCGACGTCACGCAGGTCGACGACGTGAAGGGGGCGATGGACCAAACCGTCAGGGCGTTCGGGCGGCTTGACGCCGCCTTCAACAACGCGGGTGTCGAACAGAAGAAGTTGGTCCCGCTCGCGGAGTTGGACGAAGATGAGTGGGACAGGATCATTAACATCGACCTCCGCAGCGTCTTCCTATGCATGAAGTACGAGATCCCGCTGATGCTCAAGCACGGAGGCGGCGCGATTGTTAACACTTCCTCGGGCGCCGGGGTGATCGGCATCAAGGGCAACCCGGCGTACACCTCCGCCAAACACGGCGTGATCGGCATCACCCGGGCGGCTGCCCTAGACTACGCGGCGGCGAACGTCCGCATCAATGCTGTCTGCCCCGGATACATCGACACCCCGATGATGGCTCGCTTCACCGGCGACACTGCCGAGGGGCGGGCAAGGGTGATCTCGGAGGAGCCGATCGGACGGATGGGAATGCCCGAAGAGATCGCCAATGCCGTCCTATGGCTGTGTTCAGACATGGCCGCCTTCGTCGTTGGCCACGCTATGGTCATCGATGGCGGCCAAACGGTGTCCTGATTACTGAACCAAAAGAAGGAGGAAACAGTGAGCGACACAAACGATAAAAGTCAATCAAAAGAGCCGCTGACTGTAAGTCATTCGCGCCGCCAGTTTATAGTTTCAGCAACCACCGCAGTAGCGGGCGTCGGCGCTGCCAATCTGCTGAATTTACCAACTGCGAATGCAGCTAACTTAAAAAATGCTGCTGCCATTGGAGACGGTCCGTACCGTGTTGAAGGTATGGCCGCTTATTCTCCGACTGGCCCGCATAAGCTCATGAAGTTTCAACGTCGCGCTCTTGGTCCAAAGACGTTGCTATTAAGATTCACTATTCCGGAGTCTGCCACTCTGACATCCATACGATTCGTGGAGATTGGGGTAAGATCCAATATCCGCAAATTGTTGGCCATGAGCTAACTGGCGAAGTCGTTGCTGTTGGATCAAGTATCAGTAAATTTAATGTCAGTGCTCGCGTTGGCGTTGGCACGATGGTGAATTCCTGCCGTATTGTCCTGAAGAAAGCAGACTTTAACTCCAGTTAAGATTGTGGATCAGTACATAAACTTACGGTTATGAACTGGAAACTGATGGCGAAACCGTAAGTTTCTGTTTAAATGCTCCCGCTAGTCCTACTATTGCTAATCACCTATTTTTAGAGGAACAAACATGTCTGCTTTAAATCCCGGCGTTTTAATTCCGGTCAATCCGGCTGTTGAAGATTATATGCGCAACTTGCTGAAGCATACCGATCATCCGGTGCTGATTGAGATGGAAGCACTGGCGCGACAAAACAATTTCCCTATTGTTGGCCGTCTGGTAGGTGTTTTTCTCGAAACGATAGCAAAAACCATCAATGCCCAGCGGGTATTCGAATTCGGCAGCGGTTATGGTTATTCAGCTTACTGGTTCGCAAAGGCAGTAGGCCAGGCAGGACAAGTTATTTGCAGCGAAGCTGATCTGCTCAATAAAGAGAAGGCTGAGCAATACCTCGGTTCGGCCGGTTTATGGGATAGAGTTGATTTTCAGGCAGGTATGGCTCAGGATATTTTCGCCAAAACGGACGGTCTGTTTGATATCTGTTATAACGATGTCGATAAAGGCGACTACCCGGAAATCTGGCTAATGGCTAAAGACCGCATTCGCCCGGGCGGGCTTTATATCGCGGATAATGTACTCTGGCGCGGGCGTGTTGCGATGGAAAATTATGTTGATATGTTCCAGGGCTGGACAGAGGCCATTATTGAACACAATCAACTTATTTTTGATGACCCTGACTTTGATACTTTTATCAATCCAACCCGTGATGGCGTTATCGTTGCCCGCAAAAAAACAGCATAAAGCCCAAATTTCGGGGTTACCTTAAGCCGAGTGGTAGATTTTTCCGTATTTGTGAAAGGCTACCAGTCCTCAGAATCGTCGTTTTTATACGGTTGCGGTTTAACATTATCAGGAATTTCAGGTATTTTTGCCGATCTGAGCAAGATCAATGCACTGCCTAAAACGAACAGTATTGCGACTATAAATAACGCTATCCACATTGCTATTCTCCTGTTTTTTTCGTTTGCGAAAGCCAAGTTAAGATAAAATATACCTTGCACAGTTCATTTACACACATCAACATGAAACAAATCGAACTTCTTTCCCCTGCCGGAACCCTGAAAAACATGCGCTACGCCTTCGCCTTCGGCGCGGATGTGATTTATGCAGGACAACCGCGTTACAGTCTCAGTGCGCAATAATGATTTTCTTGCCGATAATCTGGCCCAAGGCATTAATGAAGCGCACCAACAAGGCAAAAAGTTTTTTCTGGCGACTAATGTGATACCTCACAATGCCAAAGTCAAAACCTTTATTAAAGATATTAGCATTATCGCTATGAAACCGGACGCCTTGATTATGCCAGACCCGGTTTAATTATGATGACCCGTGAAGCTTGGCCGGACATGCCGATATATTTACCGGTACAGGCCAATACCGTTAATTATGCGACAGTCAAATTCTGGCAAAATATGAGAGTCGAACGGGTTATTTTGCGCGCGAGTTGTCACTCGATGAAATTGCATAAAATTCGCCAACGGTGCCCGGATATGGAACTCGAAGTCTTTGTACATGGTGCTTTGTGTATTGCTTATTCCGGCCGTTGTTTATTATCGGGCTATTTAAATCACCGCGACCCTAATCAGGCACCTGCACAAATTCCTGCCGCTGGAAGTATGATACCCTCCCCGCTCATGAAAAAATGCCGAAGGCGACACTGTGCTTGATGGCGAAGCGCTTTCCATGGCAGACATCAGTACCGCGAGTTGCGGCGGTGCGGAACGGCATCCGTTAGCCGACAAGATCTATTTTCTCGAAGAAAAAGGCCGCAAGGGTGAACTGCTGCCCATTATGGAAGATGAGAACGGCACTTACATCATGAACTCAAAAGACTTGAGAGTTATCGAACATGTGCAGCGTCTGGTCGAAATCGGCGTGAACAGCCTTAAAATCGAAGGCCGCACTAAATCCCATTATTATGTAGCCAGAACTGTACAGACCTACCGCCAGGCCATTGACGACGCCTTGGCCGGGTCGTGCATTTCAGCCGAAGCTTATCGGCGTGCTGGAAAACCTTGCCAACCGCGTGTATAGCGAGGGTTTTTATCAACGCCACCGATCCGCGCTCGGCTTTGCCGCCGCTGCGCTCGCCGCCGAGGTAGGCGTCGTCCATCTGTACCGCGCCCGACAGCCGGTAATGGTCTTCACGCTCGGCCATGGCCTGCATCAGCTTGTGGTGGATCAGCCAAGCGGTGGGATAGCTGACACCCAGGCGCCGCTTCAAGGCAAGGGCGGACAGACCGGTCTGGGCTTGGCTGACCAGGTAAATGGCCGGGAACCACGTCGTCAGAGGCAGGTTGGAGCCTTGGAACAAGGGGCCGGCGATCAGCGAGGTCTGCCGTTGGCAGGTGTTGCACTGGAAGGTCATGCGCGGCCTGCCGGGAAGCAGGCAATGGCTGCCGTGACCACAGGTAGGGCAGCTAAAGCCTGTGGGCCAGCGGTACTGCACCAGGGCCGCCTCACACTGCGCCTTCGTGCCATAGAGTTTGATAAATACCTACATGGATAGGCCGGGCTGGAATTGCATACGGTTCATGGGCATGATACACCTCGTGCAGGGTTGAGCTCGCTCACTGCCAATATACGCCAGCCTTCGGTACAGGAAAATAGGCCAGGCGGATGATTCTTGCTAATCAGTAAATCTAATGCCACTCAACCACTTCACTACATTATCCTGATCGCTAGTCTTTCAAGGCGATGGTTTCAACCCGGTCAATAGACTCTAGGGTTATTTTACCTTCTTGGGCTAGCCAACCGATGCTGCATTGGATGATTTTCTCCTCTTCTTCCGGAAGCTCACGAACCAGTTTCGCGACAGAAGTGGCGCCATTTCTAGCTAAGTAATGCCAAATACGGCCTGCGATCAAACCGATACGCTCAGTCATCGCCGTAACCGGTTTAGGAGCTACGGCTTGAGCTTTTTTAGAGCTTTTCTGATCTTTATTTGTTTTTGGGAATGTTGTTTTAGCCTCTTTCGTTACACTAGAGCATTTTCAGATTGAATGAAACTTCCGTTTCCCAGACTCGTCGAAAGCTTATTTGCTGAAGGAGAGTTCCCCATGCCGAAAGCTTATTCAATGGATTTGCGGAAGCGGGTAATCGAAGCCTGCGATGAAGGACAAACTATCGCTCAAGTGGTCGAACGGTTCAGGGTGAGCACCTCGTTTGTGGAAAAGTTACAGCAGCGGCGGCGAGAGAGCGGCACCTGGGTGCCCAAACCCCACGGAGGAGGACGCCAGTCCCTGCTAACATCGGCACATAACGAGACGCTGCGCACGCTGTGTTGATGGTGCAGCCTGATCTCACACTGGAAGCGTTACGGGCGCCGCTGGGGGTGAAGGTTCATCTCTCCACGCTCGGGTAACGCCTCCAGCGTCTCGGCCTGACCTTTAAAAAAAACACTGATAGCGGTCGAGCAAGCGCGCGAGGATGTGCGCCTGCAGCGCGACGCCTGGCAACAGGCGCAACCGCTGTTGGATCCGGCGAAGCTGGTGTTCATTGACGAGACCGGATTTGATACCGCTCTGGTGCGCCGTTACGGCTGGGGAGTCTGCGGAGTACGCGTCCGCGGTTCATCTCCGCAGGGGCATGGGCACACCGGCACGTTCGTGGCGGCCCTGCGCCAGCAGGGATTGACGGCCCCGATGGTGATACAGGGAGCGATGGACGGCGCCTTTTTCAAAGCTTATATGCAGGAGGTCCTCTGTCCGACGCTCTCGCCAGGCGATATCGTGGTCTGGGACAACCTGTCCTCGCCTCAGGTCGCGGGTGTCCGTGAAGCGATTGAGGGGGTCGGGGCCGCCCTGAAGCCGCTGCCGCCTTACAGTCCCGATTTTAATCCCATCGAACAGGTCTTCGCCAAGCTGAAAGCCTGGTTTCGAAAAGCCGGCGAGCGTACCGTCGAGGCCCTGTGATCAGCCCTTGCCCATGCCTTGGCAATTTACCCCGGCGGAATGCGCAAATTATCTTCGCGGTGCCGGTTATGCCTTACAGACAAAATGAAAATGCTCTAATGCGGCTTCGAGTTGAACACGGATGGCAACGGACGATACTTGTTCCTGAAAGATTTTTTTACACTGGGCGGCTTCGAGTTCTCGCAATTGCGCTTCAAACCCGGCAATTTGATCGACGGTCGAGGTTCTGGCATATCCAATGATCATTTTCGCTCAAAAGAATTTAAGATGCTGTGATAGACTATCGATCATAAATCAAAATAGATTCTATTGATAGGTGTGACTTTTCTAAGTCGATGTCAGCATTAATTAGCCACACCCCACGTATTATATTCAGGACTTAGCACACCACGACGGCGGCACAAAGCGTATGGCTATTGCTGGAAAATCGAGCAACCGCACCGCGAAGGCAAACAAGTGACGGGACTGGAACGCTGCCAACGCCGGCTCGCCCGAATTCAGCACAATCATATTGCCTGTGCGTTTTTGGTCCGGGGACGGCTAAAGCAATTCGCTTGCGCCACGGGGCTGCACAAGTTACCATAACTGTCACGATAGGCGGGGATTGGAACGGGCGGATCGGTGATCAAATGGTCTTGAAGGATCATATCGGAGATGCGCGTGTAATGCACACTCAAAGTCAGGATCATTGGGGTCGGCTGCGGGAAGTCGTAAATCAGTTCGTAGCCT
>JAQURG010000065.1 GCA_028715725.1 Methylococcales bacterium | reverse complement strand
TAATGTCATTCGACACAATGGGCCATCGAAGCATAGCTTGCGTCTTCGCAAGATGCGCGCTGCTATCAACGATGATTACCGGTCTGAATTAATCTTTGGGAAAGCAACATAGCGCGATTGCCTTGCTATTTGATTGTGTTAGGAGGATAAAAAATGAAGGGTTTAATAGCTCTTTCAAGCTGAATAAGGGTTTTAAAGTCAGCAAAAAATTATGCACAAATTCTGTGGATAACTCTGTGGGTTAATTGTTAAATTCAGCGCTTAACTATGGTTTTTATTACAGTTTTGTTAAATTGTATAAAAACGCGACAAGCCACTCTATATTTTTATATATCAATAACTTACAATATGATTAACAGCTTTCAAAGCTCGGATGCCAGCTCAGGCCGGTCATTAATTCAGGCTATGTAAAAATAATAGCGAATCAAAAGAAAATCTTTCTTTCTGACTGAGTTATCGCAAATTAATGAAAATTTCTGTTTTTTGCTTATTAAACAAGCTTGTTCGCCGGTTATCCACAAAACCTGTGGATAACTCTGTGGATTAATTGTTAAATTCGGCGCTTAACTATGGTTTTTATTACAGTTTTGTTAAATTGTACAAGAACACGACAGACAAGCTTTTATATTAAATTTCAAATAGTTATATTTCTATTGCTGAACACCATCAGTTCCGGTCAGAATAGTTCTAACTCATTGATTTTTTCTGTGTACAAATGCTGAGGGTGAGCTATAGACTGATATTGTGCTACATTACTCTTTGCATTCAAGCCTTACCATAGGACGCTCATAGTGCATCGGAAAAACTGCAATTCATGAGTTTTTTATTCGAGCAAATAAACATACCTCAATGCGGTTAATCCGTAGTGCCATAGTTTGGGCTGGCGTTGAGAAGCCCAACATTTACCTTTCATCTGAACAGGGCAGCGTGCTCCACCCGAAATATTTGGTTCAACTAAAATGTTGCTATTTGTTAAACAACCATTAACTGAGCCAAGGATGGCCATTGATTTTGAGCCATTTGATCAAAAAGGACATTAGATAGGTTATTTTGATGCTGCCAGCTTTATGGTGCTATCTGAAGATATGGAGACATGAGTTAAAATGAATTGCCTGTACTTTTATTTCTTTTCCAGTTTTTTAATCTTTTCAGATTAATAAGCCCCCGATGATTGCGTCCCCTATGCGGTCCTTGCTCCGTTTGTTTCAGCAGCGAAGCTAACTGGGCTTTCAAAACCTTAACGAACAGATGGTTCACACCGAACTTTTTTTCCAGCCTGGGAATGTCTTCCCTCAGCAAATTTATTTCTGAGATCATTGATTTTCTCTATAGTGACTTAACTTCGAATTGACAATATCCCTCGCAATTAAATTCAACTTTCTTCAAAAAGTTCATATCTGATTCTGAGGTAAATCTTGAAATATGATGAAGAGTTCCAGTGAGCCTCAAAAGTCAGACAAGCTATAAGAAAATGTCTATTATGAAAGAAGCAGAAGCAAGTCAGCTCAACATGAAGTCAGGGCGGCATTTAACTCATGCCTGCAAAAATTAGTTAGAAATGGAGTACAATTCCGTCCATGATCTGTTGTTAATCTTTGAGCATATTTAACCACAAGGAAAAGCCAGGAAAGTGATCTTCTAAATAATTTACTGCTCCAATGAGTTGAATTTATAGCCGAAATGAAAAAGTTTTTTGAAGTTGACTGGCATTCGATATTTTCTCCGACAGAATCCCTACCTGAGATTTTTATCCGCGGAACTATTATGTTTTTAATTATGTTCACGCTTTTACGGATTTTCCGCCGACAGTCAGGTTCAGTTGGAATTGCCGATCTGCTGGTTATCGTTGTCATTGCTGATGCCGCCCAGAACGGTATGGCGGGTGATTCAAAATCGGTAACGGAAGCCG
Source organism: Methylococcales bacterium (assembly GCA_028715725.1). GTDB lineage: Bacteria > Pseudomonadota > Gammaproteobacteria > Methylococcales > Methylomonadaceae > JAGXGJ01. The sequence goes on along the minus strand of JAQURG010000065.1, from coordinate 12,914 downwards.
CTTTACTGATTATCACTATTTTTCTTTGGGATTATTTTTTTAATTGGCTCGGGTTCAACATAAAGTTTTTCGAGAAGATTTTAACGCCTACAGCGTTGCCTGTGATCAAGGCCGGCAAGCTGATACGGAAAAATATGAAGAGTGAAATGATAACTTATGATGAAATAATGAGCCATCTTCGTCTTAAAGGCATTAAAAATATCGATGAAGTTAAAATAGCGTATTTAGAGCCGGACGGGCAATTCAGTTTTATAAAAAATGAGGACGATAACGAAAAAGCCGTTGAAAATAAATGAACAACAAGTAGAGACGCAAAATCTTGCGTCTCTACGATTCCTTTAAACCGCTCAAAAGACTTGTCGGATTATTTCAACATCTCCAGAGCCAGCTCCGCCATATTTTTTGAACCTCCGCCCTGCCCTAACCGTTCCTTAACCTGGCTCAGATTGACGCGCATTTCGTCAGCATAGGCCTTATTCGTCAAGATTCTTTCAACTTCTGCAGCCAAATTTTCTGCCGTCGCCTCATGCTGAATAAGCTCTTTAACAACCCCCTTGCCCAGGACAATATTCGGCAAGCCGATAAAAGGCGTATTCACCAGCCATTTGCCTAGCCAGTAAGTTACTGCTGAAAGCTTATAGGCAATGACCATAGGTACGGTCAACAAGGCAATTTCCAGCGTTGCTGTGCCCGAGGTTGTCGTCACGACATCGCAGCATTGAATGACATCATAAGGCTGATTTTTTATGACTCTTATTTTAACGGACGATTGGCGCAGATAATCCTGAAGCAGCTCATCACTGATTGAATCCGCTTGAGGCAATATAAACTGAATGTCGGGCATACCTGCTTGCAACTTTTCAGCTGCGCCCAACATGACCGGCAACATACGCTTGATTTCGTTGGCGCGGCTTCCCGGCAGCAATCCGACCACCGGTTTTTTGTCATCCAGCTCAAAAAAGGCCATATCTTCAGCCCGGCTATGCCAAGGGTGGACTTTATCGACTGAAGGATGCCCTACATAACGCACCGGCACATTCTCGGCATCATAATAAGCCGTTTCAAATGGGAATATCACCGCCATCATGTCGATCGCCTTGCCATAAGTTTTGACTCGCCCCGGCCGCCATGCCCAGACTTGCGGGCTCACATAAAACAAAATCTTAATACCTTGTTGCTTGGCGAATCGCGCCAGTTTAAGGTTAAACTCCTTATAATCCACACAGACCAGTAAATCGGGCCGCTCATTTAGAACGATGTGCTGCATCAGCTTTAACGCCCTGCGAATTTCACCATAATGCCGGATCACTTCAACCACACCGATAACGGCGATGTGGGCCGAATCATAGCGAATATCGATGCCCGCCCGGGCCATTTTGGCGCTGCCCATGCCGATGCCATTTATGTCCGGCTGATGTTTTTTCAGCTCCAGAAACATATTGGCGGCATGTTGGTCGCCGGAGGATTCTCCTGCGCTGAACAGGATAGTTAACGGAATATGTTGAGTCATGGGGTAAGTTTACCTTTAGTTATACGCCAACTCGTTGGCTATCATTTCCGTCCGCTTGAGTACGGTTTCAGTCGCCGGCAATTGCATATCCTACAGATAGCCCAATTGCCGCAGAGTCCGTTTCACTATGACTTTCAGCTTGGCTTTGACACTCTCTTTGATCGTCCAGTCAATCGAGGCATTTTTTCTCACTTTTTGCGTCAGTACCACTAACAATGAACCAAACGACCGATTAACAATACCTCATCGTAATATTGCCGTTCCTGATGTTCACCATCCGGCGCAATATCGGGGTCGTAGAGATAGCTATAGCCCAACGCTTGCAACCGTTCAATTGCAAACGCTTCAATAACCGATTCGGTGAGTTTAGACCTAATAGGTACCTTCAAACCATCGCTGTGGATTGGTTTGAATATAGTCAGCGGTTTGTAAATAAGCCGCATCGTTGCGGATAATGTGTTCGTAATAATTACGCTGACACAATTTCCCCGAAAAAGGCCGCCAATCATTTTGTTTAACATTTTTAATATACTCATTAGTCGACAACGACTTAAACGGTCCAACCACATCTGCCAACGTAGAGGCAGGCCTTGTGCCTGCCCCTGAACTCACGTCGGCCTCATCAGGAGCAACCACAAGGGTTGCCCCTACCAGTTCATAATTCCGTGAAAATGATTGGGCATTACGACATAGCATGTAAAACCATAGCAACCAAACGATAGGTTAAATTTAACCATTCAAAGCTAATCATATCGCCCGCCGCATTTAATAACATTTTACCCTCAACAATTTCACCCAATAATGGCAAGCGATTCTGAATACAAATGGTAATAAAATACAAACCCGCCCGAGAATAATCATAATGTTTAAGGCGAATTGACCAACGTTGGCGAATATTGGGATTCAATTCCATAATCGAACAAAATCCCTAGCATAGCTGTATTTTTCCAAGATCGCTAAAATGCGTTGCGCCTCGCTGCCCGATAAATCCTTGTTGTGAACCAGCCGGGAAGACAAGGCGATGGCCCGTTTTAAATCGGCCAGTTTTTCCTGTTGCACCTGGAGTTTCTGCTCATCCAGTGCATAACCTTCAATCAGGTATTGTTTGAGGATCTTGTTGGCCCAGATGCGGAATTGGGTGCCTTTCTTGGAATTGACACGATAGCCGACAGAGATAATTGCATCGAGGTTGTACACTTTGACGTTGCGCCTTACTTGCCGGTTTCCCTCCTGCTGAAGCAGCAAAAAATCCTCGCTAAAGCCGCGCCTACAATTTAATCAGAAATAAAAATACAATAACTTGAATATTTACATTTTTGTAGGAGCCGCTTTAGCCGCGCTCTTCGCGGCTGAAGCCGCTCCCACGATAACTCCATCTTGTCCAAGTTATTTAGTTATCCTTCCTGAGTTACTTTTTAGATCACCTCTGCACCGCTATGCCGTTAAAACACCTCGGATTACGCCCACAATTTCCCTCACCTTATCGTCTTCAAGAAACGGGCAAATAGGCAATGAAAAACAGTTGGCCGAAACGGATTCTGTCACCGGCAGACTCAAGCCTGCGCATTCTTCCTTGAAAACGTTTTGTTGATGCAACGGAACGGGATAGTAAATGGCGCAGCCGATCTGTTTATCCTGTAAGGCTTTTAAAATGGCGTCACGGCGATCGCACAGCAAGGTGTACTGGTGATAAACATGCTCACCCAGATCATCTTCATACGGGCTTATGAGAGGTAAATCCGCCATCAGCTCCGAGTAAAGATGAGCGACATGCCGCCGCGCCTGATTGTATTGATCGATGCGTTTTAATTTGGCTCTCAGGATCACCGCCTGCATTTCATCGAGGCGGCTGTTATAGCCAATCACATCATGGTAATAGCGCACATCCGAGCCGTGATTGCGCAGTTGTCTGATTTTTGCCGCCGTTTCGTCCGAGTTGGTAACTACTAGGCCGCCATCGCCAAAAGCGCCCAGGTTTTTACTGGGAAAAAAGCTGAAGCCTGCGGCGTGGCCTAGCGCGCCGGTTTGTTTGCCATTGATACTGGCGCCAAACGACTGGCAGCAATCTTCAATCAGCTTCAATGAATATTGCTCACAGATTTGTACAATTTCAGTCATTTCGGCAGGTTGGCCAAACAAATGCACCGGCATGACCGCTCTGGTTTTTGACGTAATGGCTTTTTCTATCGCTTCCGGCGAAATATTGAAGGTTCTGGGGTCTATATCCACAAAAACTGGAGTTGCGCCGACATATTTAATGGCTTCCGCCGTCGCAATAAACGTGAAGGCGGTAGTAATCACTTCATCACCAGCGCCTATGCCCTCGGCGATTAACGCCAAATGCAGCGCGTCGGTGCCGGAAGCGACGCCTATCGCATGTTTAACGCCCAGATATTCGGCCGTTTCCTTTTCAAAGGCCTGCACGTTGGGGCCCAATATAAAAGCGCACTTTTCTATTGTTTCAGCCAGTCCGCGTTCGACTTCGTTTTTGATTTCGGCGTATTGAGCCTTCAGGTTGACCATGGGTATCATGTTTATTGCCTTTAATTTATTTATAAGTAGAAATGCGTCTCTACGGATGAGAATTTCATTATTTATCGCCTAATAAATGTGTAATCTGTATCGCTGTCGCCAAAGCCCGTCGTCCCGCCTCACCGGAAACTAATGGATTTTCACCGGTTTTTATGCAGTTTACAAAATGCCTGATTTCCTCAAGCAGCGCATCTCCGCTTTCAAACACCGATTCTTCCGATTCTATTTCAGGAATGCCGGGAAACATTTCTTTTTTGCCGGTGCGATACTTGGTCAAAACCCGGTTTTGGAAATCGACCGATATATAGGAACTCGGCCTGAACAGCCGCATTTTGCGTTCCATCTTCATGCTGATCCGGCTTGCCGTAACATTGGCAACGCAGCCGTTTTTAAAAGACAGCCGGGCGTTGGCGATATCGGTGCCCTGAGTTAGCACGGGAGTGCCGCTGGCGTCAATGCGTTCTACTTCCGAATCGACCAGGGCCAGAATAATATCAATATCATGAATCATTAAATCAAGCACAACGCTGACATCGTTAGCGCGAGGATTAAAAGGCGATAGCCGATGCGATTCAATAAACAGCGGTTTTTCGTCTTTATCCAGCCCCAGAACGGCGGGATTAAACCGTTCCAGATGCCCCACCTGTAAAATCAACTGCTTCGCTTTGGCGATAACGACCAACTCATCCGCCTCTGCAATCGTCACAGTAATCGGTTTTTCAACCAGAACATGAGCGCCCGCCTCAAGAAAATCCCTGGAAACTCGATGATGCAAAGTAGTTGGAACCACGATGCTGACTGCATCGACTTCGCCCAGCAGGGATTGGTAATCTGTCAATGCCCTGGCGCCATGCTTGTCAGCAACCGCTTTTGCAATATCCTCATTAGTATCCACCACGGCAACCAGTTCACAATCCGGCAGTGAAGCATACTTTTCAGCATGGAATTTACCTAAATAACCGGTACCAATAACAGCGCATTTTATTTTTTTCATTATTTTTAGTTTAACTTAACCAAAGATGATCTGATAAGCCGCAGCATCAGCGTGTTATCTGTCCGGCGATAGAATAATTGTTGGCTATTGTAATCTATCGAAAACTATTCAGAAACTTTTGTAGATTTAGCCATACTTGTCAATTCCATATAAATGATGATTTAAAAAAAATTGCCTCAGTCTTGCTTCTCGTATACTATACCGACTGAACGTTTGTTAGGTTAAATAATTTGAGCTCAAAAGAGAAAATACTGGATACAGCCATCGTTTTATTTGCGCAAAAAGGGTATTCAGGTCTATCCATGAGACAGCTGGCTCAGGCAGTCGAGATGAGCGTCGCCGCCATTTATCATCATTTCCCGGATAAAAATGCGCTGTATCTGGAAGCGGTCCGCTTTGCATTTTCATACAAAGAGCAGGTTTTTGCCCAGGTGTGGGAGTCCGACTGTACGGCGGAAGAAAAACTGCACGGGTTTATTCGTTCATTAATTGATGTGATGCTTGAAGACCGTGATTTCCATCGTCTGATGCAACGCGAAATTCTGGAAGCCGATCCCGAAAGGATGGAATTACTGGCACAAGGTGTCTTTAAAGAACAATTTTGTCTGTTGATGGATCTCGCGGCTGAATTAGCGCCTGAGCAAGATGCTCATTTGCTTGCCGCTTCTGTCATAGGCCTGGCCAAGTATTATATTGAATACCAGCCTTTACTCAAAAACTTTCCCGGCTGGAAACCTGAATACGACGAGCCGGGGGTTATTGCGGCGCACATTACTGAATTATTGTTAGCCGGCTTAAAGACAAAGGCTGCATGAAAAAATAACCGGTCTTTTTTATTATTCACCTCATCCATTGATAAGTTCAATATGCGAAAAACCGCCATTGCCGGCACAGTCATCATAACGACGCTGATTTCCGGTTGTATGCTTGGCCCGGACTTTACTCATCCCGCTGGTCCGGAGACAAAAAGCTATACAACGGGGAAACCGGCCAATCGTATTACCACAACTTCTTCAGAATCAGGCGCCGCTCAATCTTTAGCCTTGGGAAAAGATATTCAGGGACAGTGGTGGAGATTATTCCGCTCCCCGCCTTTAACTGCACTGATCGAACAGGCAATGAAACATAGCCCCGACTTACAGGCGGCTTTATCTGCATTAACTGAAGCACAGGAAAACGCTTCTGCGAAACAGGGCTCTTTATTTCCTGCCCTGGATGCAAAAGCCAATGCCACGCGTCAAAAAGTTTCCGGCGCGCAGTTTGGCAATCCCGGTTTTCGAGGAACTGTATTTACTCTGTCAAGCGCTTCGGTTCAGGTCGCCTATACGCTGGACGTTTTTGGCGCAATCCGCAGGCAGATAGAAGGACTGGAGGCTCAGGCAGAATATCAAAAGTTCCAGCTTGAAGGCGCTTTCCTAACGTTGGCGTCAAATGTCGTCACTACGGCAATACAGGAAGCATCTTTAAAAGCCCAGATTAAAGCGACTCAGGACATCATCAATGCCCAAAGCCGGCAGCTTGACCTGGTTCAGCAACAGTTCGAACTGGGAGGCGCATCAAAAGTCGATATATTGGCGCTGCAATCCGCACTCGAACAGACGCGAACTACCTTGCCGACTTTTCAGTTGCAATTGGCGCAGAACCGCCACCGTCTCATCGTATTGACGGGTGAGCCGCCGAGCACCGAACTGGCCGCTCAATTTGAATTGGCCGACCTGCATCTGCCTGAAGATTTGCCTCTCAGCCTGCCGTCCAAATTAGTGCAACAACGTCCCGATGTTCGAGCGCAAGAAGCCCTGCTACATGCCGCCAGTGCGCAAATCGGCGTTGAAACCGCCAGGCTTTTTCCCGATTTTACTATTAACGCCAATGTAGGCAGCATCGCCACCAGGGTCGGTGATTTATTTGTTCCCGGCAGCGCGATCTGGAGCTTTGGCGGAAATCTGCTGCAACCTGTCTTTCATGGCGGCGAGCTAATTCATAAAAGACGTGCTGCGCTGGCCGCTTACGAACAGGCCGCCGCTCAATACCGGAGCACAGTATTGCAGGCCTTCCAGAATGTTGCCGATACGTTAAGCGCGCTGGAATTCGATGCCGCTGAATTGAAGACGCAGGATGCCGCCGTGCAAGCGGCATTTAAAAGCCTCGAATTGGCCCGCCTTCAGTACCAGATCGGCGCTGTCAGTTACCTGTCATTACTTAATTCCGAGCGGGATTATCAACACGCCCGCATTGGCCAGATAACGGCCCATGCCAGGCGTTATGCTGACACGGCCGCATTATTCCAGGCATTGGGCGGAGGCTGGTGGAACCGTGCGAGATTATCCGCGACTTTATTGACGGAAAATCAGAAGAAGGAAAAAAAGCATGAATGTTTTTTTTGCCTTGACCTTTAGGCTTTATTTTTAAGACTTATTAAAACGCGGCGGCAATTTATGTTCAAACAAAACTCCGGCAGAAATAAAAATGATTAAACGCATGATCATTATGCTCATCATTGTCGGCCTGGTGCTCGGCGGCATTTTCGGCTTTATCAATTTCAAGGGACGTATGATCAAGGAATACATGACGTCTCAGGGTGAGCCGCTGCAAACCGTTTCCATCACTACGGCGGAATTCATGGACTGGCTGCCGAAACTGGAAGCCGTCGGCAGCCTGCAAGCTGTTCAGGGCGCCAATTTAAGCGCCGAAGTACCCGGCATCGTAGAGAAAATACTTTTAAAACAAGGCGATAATGTAAAAGCGGGCACGCCTTTATTGCAATTGCGCGCCAATGATGATGTCGCCAGACTGGAGTCGCTGAAGGCGACTGCGCAACTGGCGGGCATCACCTACAAGCGCGATCAGGCACAGTTCCGCGCGCAAGCCATCAGCAGGCAGACGCTCGATATCGACAAGGCGAATCTTGATGTCGCTCTCGCCAATGTGAACCAGCAGCAGGCGCTGGTCAATAAAAAGCTTATTCGCGCTCCGTTTACAGGCCGGTTAGGGGTTCGGCTCGTGGATGTCGGTCAATATCTGGATGCGGGAGCAGCGATAGGAACCCTGCAGGCGCTGGACACTATTTTTATGGATTTTTTTCTGCCTCAGCAGGCCTTGTCAATGCTCAAAACCGGTCAACAGGTGACCCTTAAAACCGACGCTTATCCGGGGCAGAATTTCGCCGGCACCATTACGGTCATCAATCCCCGGATAGACATCAGCACGCGTAATGTGCTGATAAGGGCGACATTAAAGAACCCCGGACACAAACTACTGCCTGGAATGTACGCGACCATCAATATCGCAACCGGCCAGTCGCAATCGTATATCACTCTGCCTCGCACGGCTATCACCTTTAACCCGTTCGGTTCTACCATCTTTCGGGTTGATTCCAATGGAGTAGACGACAAAGGTAAACCGAAGCTGACCGCCAAACAGATTTTCGTTACGACAGGCGAATCACGCGGCGATCAGGTGGCTGTTCTTAAAGGCGTCAACCAGGGCGATAAGGTGGTAACTTCGGGTCAGATAAAATTACGAAACGGCACGCCTGTGGTCATTGATAATTCGGTACAACCCAGTAATGACCCCGCTCCCCAACCCAAAGATCAATAATCCGCAATGAATTTAACTGATATTTTTATCCGCAGGCCCGTACTGGCTACGGTAGTCAGCATGATGCTGCTGGTGTTGGGCTTGCGCTCTTTAGCCAACCTCCCTATCTTGCAATATCCGCGCACTGAAAACGCCATAGTCACCGTCAGTACGACCTACTACGGCGCAGATCCGGATATTATCGCGGGCTTTATCACGACGCCTCTGGAGAATATTATCGCCCAAGCTAACGGCATCGATTACATTACGTCGACCAGCCTGAACAGCGTCAGCACAATAACCGCTAATCTGCGGCTCAATTTTGATCCAAACAAGGCGCTGACTGAAGTCAATACCAAGGTCAACTCGATACTCAACCAGTTGCCGCCTGAATCGCAACGCCCGGTTATCAATGTCAAGATCGGCGAAACCATTGATGCGATGTATATCGGCTTTTCCAGTAATGTTCTGCCTGCCAACAATATCACCGATTATTTGATGCGTTCGGTACAACCCAGACTACAAGCCGTGGAAGGCATCCAGACTGCGGAACTGCTGGGCAGCAAAAACTTTTCCCTGCGCGCCTGGCTGGATCCCGATAAGCTGGCGGCCTATGCGCTCACGGCATCCGATGTCAGCAGCGCACTAACGAGAAATGATTTTATTGCAGGGCTGGGAACGACGAAAGGCCAGATGGTGCAGGTCAACCTGGCGGCTTCAACCAGTCTGCATACAGTCGCAGAGTTTGAGAACCTGATCGTTAAGCAACAGGACGGCGCAATTATCCGGCTGAAAGATGTCGCGAATGTCTCCCTTGGGGCTGACGACTACGAAGCCAGCGTCTCTTTCGATGGCAACAAAGCCGTTTATATCGGCCTTCAGGTTGCACCCAGCGCGAATCTGCTTGAGGTTATCGAAAGAGTGCGTAAGGTTTTTCCGTCCATTCAGGCTCAATTGCCGACCGGACTGGACGCCAAAATTGTTTATGACTCGACAAAATTCGTTGACAGTTCCATCCATGAGGTTGTGGATACGCTGATCGAAGCCTTGCTGATCGTGACTTTAGTCGTGTTTGCCTTTCTGGGCTCGCCGCGTTCGGTGCTGATCCCGGTCATAGCAATTCCCCTTTCGCTGATCGGCACCTTCACGATGATGTTGATGTTCGGTTTCTCCATCAATTTGCTGACGCTGTTAGCCCTGGTGCTCGCCATCGGCCTGGTGGTTGACGATGCGATCATTGTCGTCGAGAACGTCAACCGGCATCTTGAAGACGGTATGCAGCCGATACCGGCGGCATTGCTGGCGGCTCGCGAGTTGACCGGCCCGATTATCGCCATGACCATTGTTTTAATCGCCGTCTATGTGCCTGTTGGCTTTCAAGGGGGGTTGACCGGTGCGTTATTTTCGGAGTTCGCATTCACCGTAGTCGGCGCGGTGACCGTTTCCGCCGTTGTCGCGCTAACATTGTCGCCAATGATGAGCTCCCGCCTGCTTAAAGCACATAAACTCGAGCGCACCGGTTGGGAAGAGCGCATCGTCGATTTTATCGACCGCAACTTTGAACGGCTGAGCAAAGGCTATTCGCGGACGCTGAACGGAACGCTTAACTATTTGCCGGTGACATCCGTGTTTGCCGTCCTCATACTCGCCAGTATCTACTTTCTCTACAGCAGTTCCAATAGCGAGCTTGCTCCTCAGGAAGATCAGGGCGTCATTATAACAATGTCAACGGCTGCACCGGATGCCACGCTTCAGCAACGCCTGGTTTATGCCGACCAGGTTTATCAAAAATTCATCAAGCATCCGGAAACCGATCACGTTTTCCAGATCAATGCTCCCGGACAATCCATCGCAGGCAACGTTCTCAAGCCCTGGGATGAACGGAAGCAGACCGCCACCGACCTTCAGCCCATCATTCAGCAACAAATGAATGAAATCGCCGGGGTTCGTGTCGCCGCTTTCCAGCCGCCGCCCTTACCCGGCAGCAGCGGTCTTCCGTTGCAGTTCGTGATCGGCACCACGGAGTCGTTCGATCAATTGAACTCGGTGATGCAGCAGCTTTTGCAGGAAGCGCAAAAAAGCGGCATGTTCATGTTCCTGGACAATGACCTGAAATATGATCAGCCGCAGTCAAAAGTGGAAATTGACCGCAATAAAACCGCTCTGCTGGGGCTTACCATGCAGGACGTGGGTTCGTCTCTGGCATCCATGCTGGGCGGAGGCTATGTCAACTATTTCAGTATGGCGGGGAGATCGTATAAAGTCATTCCCCAGATAGAGCAAAGTTCCAGACTCAACGCCGACCAGTTGCTTAACTACTATATCCGCACGGCTGATGGAGCTTCTGTTCCGCTATCCACTATTGCCACGATCAGTACGAAAACCGTGCCGCAATCATTGAATCGCTTCCAGCAATTAAATGCCGCCATCATTTCCGGCGTGCCTTTTCCAGGCGTTACGCTGGGCGATGCGATTAATTCCTTAAAAATTATTGCAGAACGGATTCTGCCGCCCGGCTATTCGATTGACTATGCCGGACAATCGCGGCAACTGGTCCAGGAATCCAGCGGTTTTATTTTCACTTTCCTGTTCGCGTTAATTATTATTTTTCTGGCGCTGGCCGCGCAATTCGAAAGCTTTCGCGATCCGCTGATTATTCTGGTATCGGTGCCGATGTCCATCGCCGGCGCACTCATCTTCATTGCTTTAGGCATCGGCGGGGCGACGCTCAACATTTATACCGAAGTGGGTTTGGTCACGCTGATGGGCTTGATCAGCAAGCATGGCATCCTGATCGTCGAATTCGCTAACAACAAACAAAAAGAGGGTCTGTCCAAACGCGCAGCGATTGAGACCGCCGCCAGCATTCGGCTTCGGCCCATTCTGATGACCACGGCGGCCATGGTTTTAGGTGTATTGCCCTTGATTTTCGCCAACGGGGCCGGAGCGGTATCAAGATTTAACATAGGGTTAGTCATAGCCACGGGCATCGCCATCGGCACTCTGTTTACGCTATTCGTAGTGCCCGCGGTGTACCTGCTGATCGGAGAAAATCACGCGAAGCTTAAAACGAAAGCCTACGTGGTTTAATGAGAAATTGAGCAGCCGTAATGAAACCTTGCGTAATACGGGGTCGCCGCTACCGTATTCTGTAATACTTCATATGAGCTACCGCTAATGTCATTGATCTTTCAACTCTATTTCGCACACGAGATTTATTCGAATAAAATATCTACCATTTTCCGATTAAGAACTTTATAAATGGAAGAGCTTTTCTTCAGCGTCATCACAATCAAAGAAAGCGTACTCACTAAAAAACTCAATGAAATACAAATAATTGAAGCACTAAGCCGTAATCAATATAACTTATCCAATTTGCCTACTAAAAAGAAACACATCTTTTATTTATGGGCTTTATTGGATATTTATCCTAGCTTTGAAGTTTATCGTCCACCGATATTATCAGAAATTACAGATAACAAAGATGATGTTGTTAAGATTGCCAAGCAAAATGGTCTTGATACTGATATAAATTTTGACGATAAATATGATGTCAATACTAGGGTGCGTTCTCATTTAAGCCAAATTAAAATGCTGACCAGGCTTAGCATGGTCATATAATTTAGCGCCAATCGTTCATAACGGATGGCGACGCGACGGTATTGTTTCAGCTTTTGGAATAACCGTTCCACCAGGTTGCGCTCCTTGTAGATGTCTTTATCGTAGTCCCGGGATATGTTCCGGTAGCTCCGAGGCGGGGATCACCGGGGTGCCGCCATTGCCCTTGATGGTTTCGACAAAAGTATCCGAATCCTAGCCTTTATCCGCTATCACAAAGTCGGCGTGAAAACCGTCAACCAGGGCTTTGGCCTGCGTGTGTTCGGACCTTTGTCCCGCCGTCAGCAACAGCCTAACCGGATTGCCCAGCGCATCAACCGCCACGTGTATCCTGGTGCTCAAGCCGCCTTAGGGCTTGCCCATCGCTTCCTGTTCCTGGCTGTTTTTTTGGCTATGCCGTGCTGATGAACCCTAACAATGCTGCCGTCCACCCTCAAATATTCCACGTCTGGCATAGCCGACACCGAGGCCGATAAGTTGGCCCATGTCCCGTTCTTGTCCCATCGGCTGTAGCGCACAGTGACCCGATGCCCATTTCCGAACGCCTTCGGCAAGTTCCGCCAGGGCGAACCCGTACGCGCAATCCACAACAGCGCTTCCATAAACGGCCGGTTGTCCTTGGCCGTTACGCCTCGATCACCTGCCTTGCCGGGCAGAAAATGCTTGATGCGCTCCCATTTTGAA
>JAQURG010000064.1 GCA_028715725.1 Methylococcales bacterium | reverse complement strand
GGCCGGTATCGAATTGATGCACATGATTCGTAAAGGTCAAATGGCAGAGGAAGAAAATCAGATGTCTTTTGCAGAGCAATTTTATGCGCTGGCAGGATAAATCCGTCCTGTTTGAAGAACTGGCATTCTTGCTCGCCCAAAATAGGCATTTTTACAGTTAATGCGACAGAACCCTTCACAGTCCTACATACCGTAGTCGCTGCCGAATTCCTAAAAATAGATTTTCCACGCATACACCCTAACAAAGTCGTTAGAAGTGTTCTAAACTTTAGCAGAATTGGGAAGCGAACTGATTTCCCTGCATCTACTCGCATCCCCCGAGGTCAACGATTTTATTACCCAGTTCATGGGGGAAGGCGACAACAGCATACCAAAAAACCAATCTACAAAAATGGCGCAGTGTGGATCAACTTCGGCCAGCGTTTCGAAAACGTGCCGGAAGCGGTTTGAACTTCCATGTCGGGGGCTACCAAGTCTGTGAAAAATGGCTGAAAGACCGCAAAGGCCGGGGCTTGAGTGAGGAAGACATCGCCCATTACTAGAAAATCGTCGTAGCTCTGCACGAAACCATCCGCCTGATGCAGGAAATCGACGCAGTTATCGAAAACACGGCGGCTGGCCGAACGCGTTTCAAACAGCCAGTAACGAAAGCCCCATGATTTTAACTAGCGAAGCTGATGCCTTGTCCATTTTCGTGGACGAAGCGGGTGACCCGACTTTATTTGGCGGTGGTCGAGGCCGGTCGCTGGTTGAGTCGCCAGGCTGTTCACGTTATTTCATACTCGGAAAACTGGAGGTAGATAATCCGTCCACACCAGCGCATAAATTGAAAGTCTTGCAATCGGAATTATTGGCAGACCCTTATTTTGCCGGAGGGGAATCTTTTCGGCCCGAGCGTAAAGCTTGTTTGCAAGCAGTGGATTATTTTCTGTGGGCTTTGCAACGCTTCTACGAGCAGCGTTTACACACGTATACTGGGGCAGAACTGCCAAGAGAAGATCGCTATTTGAATTTACTATGGCCACAAATGGCCGAGATTTATGACCTGGACTTCGGCCTGGAACGAGGGACTTTCTTCTTTAATAATCGACATCCGTTGACTTTGGAAAATGGCTTCGAAAATGCAAGGCTGAAAAAGAAAAAGCCATGAATATAGGAGCCTATAAAGACTCTCACGGCACGAGGCCGAATTTTGTTCACAGCTTTGAAGTAGTTTAATATAATGATTCAGAAAAACCAAATAAAATGAATAACTGCGCGAAATTAACACAACAAGTACTAAGCAACACGATGATCCGAGGCTTTACCGATTCTTTGCCAATTAAAAGATTCACCCGGATCATTTTTTCGTCCCGGCGCAATATCACTATGTCCTGTTATTCGTTGTCTTGTTAGTTTGGGATAAGTTTTAAGCAAGGTGTCAATGACGGTCGCAAGTTGCAGATATTGCGCTTCGGTATAAGGAATTGATTCAGTACCTTCAAGCTCTATACCAATAGAAAAGTCATTACAGCGCTCCCTTCCCTCATAGCTTGATTTCCCCGCATGCCAGGCACGTTTATCAAAAGCCACATATTGCACGCAATGTCCGTCACGTTTAATCAGTAAGTGGGCAGAAACAGGACATTGATAAATTTCCTTAAAATAAGGATGCTCAACAGGATTGAGCTTATTGCAAAAAAGTTGGTCTATATAAGAGTTATTGAATTTACCTGGCGGCAGACTAATGCAGTGGATCACCAGTAATGAAATATCCTCCGGATCGGTGCGATTATCATGGTTGGGTGAGAGTATTCGGATGGCGTCAGATAGCCAATGTTGATTGATATCCATAAGATTATAAATCAGTGAAAAACGCGAACAAATCCCCCATGATCGCGATAAAATATCATTACTTATCAGTTGCAGCATAATTTTAAAAAGATTAATGATTGCACAATGACCGTTATTTAACAACAAAAGGGAGGATTCTTGTGGCAAACCTGGTTTATAAACACTCACTCAAGTTAGCTCTAGTCGTATTGCTTACCGGATGCTCCAGTGAGCCAGTAACTCATCACGCTAAATATCCGGACCATTCTATCCGAAGAACGCTTCCGCCTGCCAAAAAACCGGTGGCTCAGTCCCGGCCCATCATACGGCAATATCCGGAAATTCATGCGACATTCCCGTATTCAAATCACTCATACTCAAACGACTATGAAGCACAGACATTAACTGGCACATACGCCAATTCATTTGCGGTGCGTAATTTTATCCAGTACATGGTGCGCAAGCATGGCTTCTCGGAAAGCTATTTAAATGGTCTGTTCTCTAAAGCGAACCGCCTGGAATCGGTCATTCGCCTGGAAAGTCCGGCGCCCTATACGGGGCCATCGAAGCCAAGCCTGGGCAGTTGGACCCGCTACCGTAATAAATTTCTCACTGAGGGCCATATTAATGATGGCGTGGAATTTTGGCGCGATAATGTAGACGTTCTCGAAAAGGCCAGCGTTACATATGGCGTTGATCCCGAATATATTGTAGGAATTATTGGTGTAGAAACTTATTTCGGCAAAAATTTCGGCAAAACCTGTATATTTGATGCCTTAACCACATTGTCATTCGACACCTATAGACGGTCTAGCTATTTTAAGTCGGAGCTGGAAAATTTTTTACTGATGACCCGCGATGAAGGCTTCGAGCCCCAAGAACCTCATGGTTCCTGGGCTGGCGCTATGGGTTACGGACAATTTATGCCCAGCAGTTTTCGCCGTTTAGCGGTTGATTTCAATAACGACGGCCGCCGTGACCTTTGGCATCAACAGGATGCTATCGGCAGCGTAGCGCATTATTTTTCGCGTAGCGGCTGGCAGTTTCATAATCCGGTGGCAACACCAACCAGCAGTGCAAACGGCCCAGCAGTTATTGAGCTTAGCACTTATCAAGGTAATGAGCATTGGCGCATTTACCCGAATTTTAAAGTCATCAAGAAGTACAATAACAGCAATAAATATGCAATGGCGGTGTATCAGCTGGCGCAAGCGATCAAGCAAAGGTATTTACAAGAAGGATAATTGTCCATTTGGCCGCAAGACAAATAACGCTATCACACCGCCAGGCATGAATATATGACAAAAATCCCGTTAAAAGTTAACGATATAAAACCTTTTCTTGAAGAGGACCTGGGCTCAGGCGATATCACTGCCGGAATTATTCCTGAGGCTACCTATGCCGAAGCTGAAGTGGTTACGCGAGAAGACATGGTATTATGCGGCAAGGACTGGTTTGCTGCGGTATTCAGGCATCTTGATGTTAAGGTTGGCATTGACTGGTTAGCGGATGAAGGCGAATTTGTTAATTCAGGCGCGACGTTGTGTAAACTTTACGGTCCTGCCAGAGCTCTGCTGACCGGGGAGCGAACTGCATTAAATTTATTGCAAACTTTATCCGCCACGGCAACCGTCGCAAGACGTTATGCGGATGCGGTAGCCGGTACAGGTTGTAAAGTGCTGGATACCCGCAAAACCATTCCGGGCCTGAGAAATGCACAAAAATATGCGGTCGCTTGCGGCGGTTGTTATAACCATCGTATCGGTTTATATGATGGCGTCTTAATCAAGGAAAATCATATTCTGGCGGCAGGCTCTATTTCCAAGGCAATACAGGCGGCGCGCAAACTGAGCACAGTTGCGGTGGAAGTGGAGGTTGAATCCCTGCAGGAATTGACTGAAGCGCTTGCTGCAAAGCCTGACCGTATCATGTTGGATAATTTTAGTCTTGAAGAGATGCGGACGGCAGTAAAAATGAATGCAGGAGCGATAGACCTTGAAGCCTCCGGCAACATTGATCTGGATAACATAAGAATAATTGCTGAAACAGGCGTTGATTTTATATCCATTGGCGCTTTGACCAAGAATATCAAGGCAATTGACTTATCGATGCGGATACAACTGGTGACGCGTGTATAATTGCGTATCCGCTTTGCTTTTTCAAAAATAATTCAATAGAGGCGGCTGAAGCCGACTTTCCTGACATGAAACTCAACGGGTGGCACAGGTGATTGAAAATCCTGAAGCATTATTCAAACAAATCAGCCACGGCGTCTATGTGGTCGGAGTCACTGACGGCGAACGCCAAAATGCATTTACTGCTGCCTGGGTAATGCAGGTTTCTTTTAATCCGCTATTATTGGCGATCAGCATAAGTCCTGAACATTACTCTTATCAGTTACTGCAAACGGGTGGAGTTTGTACGGTTAATGTCCTGGGCCAGGATCAATATGCTGTAGCCGAGCATTTTGGCCGTTCAGCTAATGACAAGATGCCGGGGTTTCAATGGCAAAAAGATAAAACGGGCGCGCCGATTTTATCGGAAAGTCTTGCTTATTTTGATTGCGAAGTGAGTCATTATACCGATGCAGGCGATCATAAAATCGCTATTTGTAAAGTGATGGCTGCCGCAAAACTTAATGAAGGGCGCCCGCTTTTGTATAGCCAGACCGGCAATATGGACGGCAGTAATGAATTATACGAATAAGACTGTCAGCAGTCGTAAGGGGCAGAGCGAAGCTCTGCAAACCGGAGCTGTTTAGTCGAGATACTCAAAAACCGTAACGATTTGTTTTACGCCGGGTTGGAGCCGGGTGAGATTGACTACGACAGCGCCTTCATCCCGATGTACCAGTCCCATCAGGTAGACAATACCGTTTTCTGCAATAACTTTTACCATGGAAGGGTCAAAGCCGGGAATGGTACGAATTTGATTGAAAGCTATTCTTATAGTATCGGTAATCAGCGCATCATTAGCCCGTGAGCCGGCGTCACTGGGAGCTGCAATAGCAAGATTGTTGTGTATCAGCTTTACGCCGGGAATCACCTGAATTGTCGAAATAATCTTTTTTCTAATTTCCTCATTGGGAGCTTCACCGGTAACAAGAACCATGCCGTTAAAAGCAGTAACCCTGATATGGCTTTGGTAAGCTATATCATCATCGTCCTTGAGCTCATCATAAGCTTCATTTTCAATATGTTTATCAGTTAAAACTGCATCGCGGGAGCGCCGCTCATGTAATAATGATTGTTCGGTAATTTCTTGTTCGTCTGTGGCAATAGTCGAGCAACCTGCCGCAAAAAGGCTGTTGAGTAGCAGGAAAAGTAGAAAATGTTTTTTCATGGCTTGACCTAAGATATTTCAACCAAATAATTGATGGTCAATCAAATCACACAGGCAGTGAGTAATCAATACATGAATTTCCTGAATGCGTGCGTTTGAGTTTGATGATACCTGAATTTCTATGTCTGTTTCACGTAATAACGGCGCAATCACGCCGCCATTATTGCCTGTCAAGGCTATAACAGAGATATCCTTGTCATGAGCGGTACTGATTACCCTGGATATATTGGCTGAATTGCTGCCGGTGGTGTAGACCACCAGCATATCACCACTTTGACCTAATGCTCTCAGCTGCTTTGCAAAAATATCGTCAAAGTTATAGCTATTCGCTATAGCGGTGATGGCCGCATTATCGGTAGTTAATGCAATAACCGGCAGTGAAGGGCGATCGCGTTCAAACTGGTTAAGCATAGCTGATGATAACAGTTGGACGCAAGCCGCTGAACGGCCATTGCCGCAGGCCAGTATTTTTTTATCATTCAGCAAGGTTGTAACCAGTCTTTGTGAGGCATACTCTATCAATTCGCAGAGGTAGGCCATTGCATCCTGTTGAGTTTGAATGCTATCAGTAAAATGATTGATAATTCTGTCTTGTAAGCTCATGGCGTGATTAAAGAGTTAAAAAGCGTTTTGTACCCACTCTACGTTACCGTTGCCCGAAATGGCAACAATATCAAATCGTACAGGACTGTCTGTTTTTCGGGATGATAAATAATGATGCGTCGCCGCTATTATACGCGATTGTTTTGCCCGCGTGACACTCTCTAAGGCGCTGCCGTATTGATTTGTTTTGCGGAACCTGACTTCGACAATAACCAGTGTTTGTTGATCGGTCATAATCAAATCGAGCTCACCCTGTTTGCAGCGATAGTTTCGGCAAACAGGCTTCAATCCTTTGCTGACAAGAAATTTATGAGCTTGTTCTTCAGCATTTGCGCCGCAGATCAAATGTGCAGCCCTGTTTTTTCGATTACCGAACACCATATTGAATTTCGCTGTTAAATAAAGAAAGATGCGTGATACTGTTATAATTTGACTCATAATCCGTCTTCAGCATGCTATAAACTTATGACCTGTCATCGCCTATATTTTCTATCCTCTCCAGCCGGAAGTTTAGAGAAAACTTAAGCGATGACATTGATCTGTAACCCAATATAGAAGCATCCCAATGAGAATATCGAATGTCAACTGAATACGGCAAATTATACGTCGTCGCCACGCCTATTGGTAATCTGGCCGATATCAGCTTCAGGGCCGTTGCGCTGTTAAAACAGGTTGATTTGATTGCCGCAGAAGATACCCGGCATGTAAAAATGCTGCTGCAGCATTATGGCATCAGCAATAAGCTGATTTCCTTGCATCAGCATAATGAAGATAAAGCCTCTGTAATGCTATTGGAAAAGCTGCGGTCCGGAGAATCGATTGCCCTCGTTTCAGATGCCGGAACGCCGCTGTTAAGCGACCCTGGAATGCCATTGGTAAAAATGGTCAAAGATGCCGGCCTTGACGTCGTGCCGATACCGGGCGCCTGTGCATTGATTGCTGCATTATCGGCCGCCGGCCTGCCGGTTACCCGGTTTTGTTTTGACGGCTTTTCGCCCAGAACCTCCTCGGCGCGCAAGTCTTATTTCCAGGAAAGATTATCGCATCCTTCGACCTGGGTCTTTTATGAATCAAGTCATCGGGTTCTGGCTTCATTACAAGACATGGCGGAAATAATACCGTTGGATCGTCAGATTGTTATTGCCCGGGAATTGACCAAACTGCATGAAACTATTGTTAAAGCCAGTTTGGGTGATGCGCTTGAATTGGTTGAGCAAAATGACAATATGAGGAAAGGCGAATTTGTGGTTATTGTTGATGGTGCGGCTGTCGATAAAAAAGAGCAAATAATTACTGACGAGCAGAAAAGAATACTCAGCGCATTACTGCGCGAGTGTTCTATCAAAAGCGCTGTTGCAATGGCGGTTGAGATTACAGGAGCTAAAAAGAAAGCATTATATCAGGCGGCTCTGGACATGCAGAAGGTGAAAGAAGCCGCCATATAAGATATTTTAAATGGATTGCTTGCTAACGATCAGGCATCTTGGGTTTCCTGCTTCTTTGCCAGCGCATAGATGACATTCGTTGTTATTGCGTTTACCTGATTTTCATCAAGACAGGACAAGTTTTTCCTGCGCACCTGAGCCAGGGTTTCTATATCCAGTTGCGCAAGTGTACCACGATAGCCGCTGCCCATCGCAATCGACCACCAGTCTTCAGGCGAATTCAGCGGATGCGTTCCTGCTTCCGCAACGATATTTTCGGTATGCACACCCGCCTCGGCAAGCATTTCGCGCAATCCGGCCGGCTCTGAAATGCGATCCCAGGGGTTGAAGCTCCGGTGAAGATCGGGACGCACATCTCCGATGGCATCCCAGAAGG
The DNA here is from genome assembly GCA_028715725.1 of Methylococcales bacterium. Taxonomy (GTDB): domain Bacteria; phylum Pseudomonadota; class Gammaproteobacteria; order Methylococcales; family Methylomonadaceae; genus JAGXGJ01. Next base: position 7,475 of record JAQURG010000064.1, on the reverse strand, counting down.
CGCTGCTGGCGGGCTCGAACAGATCCGGCCCCCAGGTTGTGATGGCCAAATGACCGCCGGGGCGAACCATGCGCCATAACTCCTTGACCGCAGCTGCCATATCCGGAACAAAGAAGATGCCGAATACACAAATTACTGCATCAAAACTCGCGTCCGGATACCCTAAATCCAGCATATCGGCGATCCGGAATTCGATATTTTCAAGGCCTCTGGCCTCCGCCTTGGCTGAAGCCAGGGCAATCAAGCGTTCGGCAAGATCAGCCGCCACTACCTTGCCATCGGGGCCAACTTGTTCAGCAGCCGGTAATGCTGAACCTCCACTGCCGGAGCAGACATCCAGAACCTGCTCTCCCGGACGCAAACCGATGCGTTCGACGGTTTGCCGGCCAAAGCAGTGCCAAAAGGAATTAACGGGATGGTCGAAATAGTCGGCTGCCGTGTTATAGGCCATCGCGGCTTTAGCTTTGGCATCTTCAAGTTCATTCATGGCGAGGTTTGCTTATATTTATTGGGTTATTCAATCATTGATGAATCTTTCAGGGCCTGTCTCATCAGGATTATATACTCTAATTATCAAAGTCATAGCCGATTCCAAAAGTTATTCGCGTTCTTGGTGCGCACTTAAACTAGTCCATACGGCTTAAGGAGTTGATATGAAGAATTTTTTCCTGAAGTAAAGGGCTACATTAACCAGACCGATCAGCACAGGAACCTCCACCAAAGGGCCTATCACCACCGCAAATGCCTCATCCGATTGCAGGCCAAAAACCGCCACCGCCACGGCGATGGCCAGTTCAAAGTTGTTGCTGGCTGCGGTGAACGACAGTGTAGCGCTAATTCGATAACCGGCGCCGGCCTTGGCCGACATGTAAAACGTGACCAGAAACATGATAATGAAATAGATTACCAGCGGAATGGCGATGCGCAGCACATCCATCGGCAATTGCACGATATATTCGCCCTTTAGGGAAAACATTACCAGAATCGTGAATAACAGGGCAATAAGCGTAACAGGGCTGATTTTGGGGATAAACCTTCCTTCATACCAATCGCGGTCTTTTCGCCGGACCAGAAAAAAACGGGTCAGCATGCCGCCGAAAAAGGGGATTCCTAAATAAATCAGTACGCTTTCAGCGACCTGAAGCATTGTAATCCGGACTTCCAGCCCGGAAGCGATCCCTAGCCAGTCCGGCAGGATGGTCACGAAAATATAGGCAAAAACAGAAAAGAACAGTATCTGGAAAATGGAATTGAACGCGACCAGCCCGGCGCAATATTCCGTATCGCCTTCGGCCAGTTCGTTCCACACCAGCACCATGGCAATACAGCGGGCCAGACCGATAATAATCAGCCCCACCATATAGCCCGGATAGTCTCGCAGGAAGATAACCGCCAGCGCGAACGTCAGGATGGGCCCGATAATCCAGTTCTGAATCAAGGATAGCGACAAAACCTTAAAATCTTTAAAAACCTGGGGCAATTCCTCGTAGCGTACCTTGGCCAATGGCGGGTACATCATCAAAATAAGGCCAATGGCTATCGGAACGGAAGTTGTCCCCACCTGAAAATGAGTCAGCCAGGTAATAACGCCGGGCATGAAGTTGCCTAAGGCTACACCACCGGCCATCGCCATAAAAATCCACAAGGTCAAAAGCCGCGCCATGAATCCCAACCGTTTAGGGACCTGTTGAGTTCGGTCGCCAGTTTGGCTTGACTGATAAGGCTTTTGTTTGTTCATGGATCTGCTCCTTAGGTTCGTGAAAGGGTAGAGATATCAACCCGATCCCGTGGTATCGCTTCAGGAATTTCTGCCAAACACGGGATGGAATTCAAATTCAGCCTCCAGAGCCAATCCGGTTACCTTCGGCTAATTCAAGCAATCGAGTCACGCCTATGCGGTTACGATAGGCCTGCGCGGCCGTTTGCGGATCAATTTTCAGGGCGGCCAGATTGGGCACAGCAGCAATTGCGGTGATCCGGTTGCCGATGCTGACGCCGAGCACTTGCCCCACATTGGAAGCCGGATCGGTACTGACCAGCAGCACACGCTTCCCGGCATCCGCCAGCTGTATCGCTGCGGCGCAGGCAATCGAGGTCTTGCCGACGCCGCCCTTGCCGGTAAAGAACAGAAAGCGTGGGGATCGGTCAAGAAATTTCATGGCGCTATCTCCAGAACGTGTTTATTTAGCAGCATTTACTTCCGCTACAGCAGCCTGATTGCGGCTTTTCTTCCATTTGAGCAATTCCGGCCCAGCGTGCCAGCTCGGCACGGTTAGGGTAACGGCCGGCCAACGCCACTTCGCCGTCAACCAGAATTAACGGTAAAGCCTCAGCGGGAACGTTCGAGGAAATTTTTCACGAGCGCATTTTCGGCAAAAATCATCGGTTGCTGGGCGAGATTGAAGCGCTCGATTTGAGCGCCTTGTTGTTTGGCCCAGTCAACATCAGCAGAAAAGCTGACCCATTGCTGGTCGACGTCAACGCCACAGACGCCGGTACTACAGCACAGCGCGGGGTCAAACACCTGAATGGTTTTCACAGGAGTCTCCACAAAATAGTCAATAACAGTTACTACAAATTAGATAGTTGCTTGATTGACCCGCCGGGACAGTTCTTCAGCGCTCTCCTTGCGCTCACTGTAACGGTCAACCAGATAAGGCGCCACATCGCGGGTCAGCAGCGTGAACTTAAACAGTTCCTCCATCACGTCCACGACCCGGTCATAATAAGCCGACGCTTTCATCCGGTTGTTATCGTCAAATTCCAGAAAGGCTTTGGCAACGGACGACTGGTTAGGGATGGTCACCATACGCATCCATCGGCCCAGAACACGCATCTGGTTGACGGCATTGAAGGACTGCGAGCCGCCGCACACCTGCATCAGTGCCAGGGTCTTCCCCTGGGTGGGACGAACGGCGCCTATGGACAGCGGAATCCAGTCAATCTGCGTCTTCATGATGCCGGTCATCGCTCCATGACGTTCCGGCGAACACCACACCATGCCTTCGGCCCATTGGGCCAGTTCCCGCAATTCGATCACCTTGGGATGCGTCTCGGGCGCATCATCAGGCAACGGCAGTCCACTGGGATTAAATATCCGCACCTCACCGCCCATCGCCTGAAGCAACCGAGCAGCTTCTTCAGCCAGCAAGCGGCTGAAAGACCGCTCGCGCAGAGAGCCGTATAACAGCAAAAAGCGGGGAGCTTGCGTGGAAGGGTTTGCCGGCCGCAGTTCGACAAGGTCCGGAACACGGAACAGGTCTCGCTCCACATTAGGTAAATCATTCAATAAGTCAGACACGTTTGTCCTCTTAACGCTTAAGGCAACAGAGTGCCGATACGATCCAGCTCTGTTTTCAACCGATCACGGTCGTTTTCCAACTCGTCCAGCGGCAAGGCCAGAAATTGTTCGATGCGATGTCGCAAGATGCGGTAAGCGGTCATGAACGAGGCATTGATCTCGTCCTCAGTGCCGGTAACATGGGCGGGGTCTTCAACACCCCAATGACTGCGCAGCACCGGCCCGAGGTAAGCCGGACAGGTTTCGTTGGCGGCGTTACCGCAGACACTGAGGACGATATCCGGCGTGACCGGCAGGTCATTCCAGGATTTGCTGTAGTAGCCTTCCGTTGAAATACCTTCGCGTTCCAGTAAGGCCAGTGAGCGGGGGTGGATCTGCCCCGTCGGTTTGCTGCCGGCGCTCATAGCGCGCCAACTTTCTGGCGCCAGATGGTTAAAAGTACCTTCGCCGAGAATGGAGCGGCAGGAGTTGCCGGTGCAAAGAAACAATACATTCATGGTTTGGTTTCGGTTTGTGTTAATGGATTAGAAAGTTCTGATTCACAGCAGTCGAATGCTGAAGCCTGATCAAAGCACTGCTCAGGATGTCCTGAGCAGCATTCTTCGGTCAGATAGGTAATCAAATCCAGCATTAGCGGCATATTAGCACGGTAGCGTTGAAAGCGGCCTTCCTGAGTGACACCCAGCAGTTGTGCATGGGTCATGGCTTTTAAATGAAACGACAGGTTTGTCGATGGTAAACCCAAGGCCGCTGCAATTTCGCCCGCCACCAAACCGGCTGGACCGGTTTTTACCAGCAGCCGGTACACGTCCAGACGGATACCTGATGAGAGTGATCCAAAAATTGATGTTGCTGTATTATTATCCATTGATCAATAATACAACAATTATTGAAGTATTGAAATAAAGAGAGGCAGATTTTCTGGGCTTCTCTCGTTTCCTGCTATTCACAACCAACGATAAGTCCTTAACAAACCCATATAGAACGTATTATTCACACGTTCTTGCTATTTCCCGAAGCAAGCCAGTCCCGTCACAACATTATCGATAATCACCACCTCGCTCGATATTGTCGGGTTCAGGCTATCCAGGGATTTGTCTTTCGGCCAGAAAATATTAATCTGGTTTTGTCGAGCGAATATTGCTTCTGCAATATCCGGATTATTGAGATTTATATGAAATAGCAAGGCCATCGATAATTTACTGAAAACCTAAAGAGATTACTGTGGTCAAGGAATATTTATAGTCGCGACTAAAGCCACTCCCACTGCTAATTTTCGTAAGGCTTTGAATTACTATGCAGAAAGTTGAGCAACTTTATAACTACCTAATTATAAAATTGAAATTTAATTTAAAAATAGAACAGCATACTACAAAACATACTAATTTTTAATTGTTAGTCTGTTTAAAAGGAAAAAATGATTCTGATCTCGGTGGCATCTGTTGCGGTTTTCTCAGTCTATTAAATAGCGTTTAATTGAATTCCTGTCTCGGCCTTGATGTTGCTTTTTAACATAGGCTTCAATGTAAGTTTTAATTAATATTCTTTGCATAGATGCAGTTTATCATTGCTCGCTATGTTACTACACCGCTTGAGGCTTATTGACTGACTGTGCGATAAGTGCTGTAAACCTCCCCTGCTGCTATAAAAGCACCTAGATCAACTCAATATAAGCTCTTAAGGCCGATACCGTTTGCGGTAGTTGTTGCTTTTGGAGTATCGCTAAAAACTCTTCCTTTGCTTTCGGTGGGTTCTTCAATGATTCCCGTTGTCTTTTGATTGCGCTACAAGCAATTGCTGGAGCTAAGTCAACCTGACTATAAACAAATTCATCAGGATGTATTGCTTCAATGCCATAGTTTGATAAAGCATCACTGGGAAGTCTTTTAAGTTGAAAGTGACAATAGCATTCGCGCCGCTTTAATAGCAGCGGCTAACACATGCCTGTCATCTGGATCGGGTAAGGTTAACGCGTCAATTAATTCTTCATAGCGGGACATCTTGGCATCACGCACACCGGCATCCATTAATTCGCGTGTTCTTTCTAAAATTGTCCTGTCGTATTTATCCCGTCTTAATAACGCTTCAATCCATTCTTCATGAATCTGATCTGTCCACCGCGCCTTAAACAAATCGATTAAAGCCAACTACATTAACAAATCTCTTAAAGGTGCAGGATATAAAACACAGGCATCATAAATAACCGAAAACTTCGCCACTATTCATATCCCATACCTAGCTCTTGCGCTTGGGCCGCTAATTCATCCAGGGCTTTTAAATGGTCTTTGTCTATGCGTTGTTTATAGTCGAACACATCTTTAGCTAAAACGCGCCGGTGAGTACCTACTTTTCTAAACGGTATTTTGCCCTGCTCCAACAAATCAACTAAATGAGGGCGGCTAACATTCAAGAGTTCGGCGGTTTCCTGTGTCGATAATTCTGCATGAATCGGCATAACGGTTATGGCATTGCCCTTAGACATTTCCGTTAAGATGTCCAGCAACAAATTTATAGCATAGCCGGGTAAAATTAAATCATCTGATTCACTGTTATTGCTGGCTATTTTTAAATGCAGCCGTTCATTATGGGCATATTTTGATAATGCTCGACTGGTTAGTTTAGCCTCTTCCGCCTCTTGCGGCGTAGGCAGGTGGACAATGTTAGATGATGCCATTTTATTAACTCCCATTTTTTATAATATTTATTTTAAAAATAGTATAAACGAAATAAACGAAAATCTATAAAGACTTTTGCATAATCCAAGTTACTGCAAACTCATGCAAGCCGCGATAGTTCGTAGCGGCATTATCCAAATAACCCCATAAATCCCCAGTTCTTACCGCCAATTTATATTCAACATCATCGGATTTAAACAGGTCAAAATGCTTTTCACCATAGGCGATTCTCATATTTTCTTTCACTCTGCGATCTTGTGCGTCTAATGTTCCCTTGGTTTCAGTCACAAAATAAATTCGACTATCCTTATCCAAAATAATTGCCCAGTCAGGAACATAATTACCTACCGGTGTTGGTATTTTAAAACCTCGTGGTAATTTAAAGAAAAATTTAATCGTTTCTTCGGCTTCGCAATCAAGCGCAAATTTACGCTCAATCTTACTATCTACTGGATAATAATTAAATAGGGTTTTATGCTGCTTCTTATCTGTTACTTCCTGCAAACCGTCTAAATAGGTTCTTATTTCCTCATTATGAAATAAACTCATTTCATAATAAAGAATCGTTAATTTTTTGGTACTCGATACCTGCAACTAACAGGCTGTTTAAAGCATTATGAATTGCCCCGACTACTTTATCTAAAAATAATTGCGGATTAATGGCTAATTCTGGGTAGCGTCCAGACTGTTTCAATACTTCATAAACGGTGTTTCTACTCACATTAACGCGGCTTTGAATATAAGAATAAACGTCAGGAACAGGATAACGTATCTCCTCAACATCCGTTCTACCAATATTTTTTAAAGTTCCATCAATACCTTCATTAGTCATCTGCAATGCAACTTTACGCGCTTCTAATAAAGGTCTTTTAGTTTCAGGAAAACTGTTCAAATCCTTTAAATTCTCCACTGCCGTATTAATTAAATTTTTAGTTGAATATTCAACGGTATAGCGGGTTTTATGTTTAATTTTTTCCCATATTTCAAAAATAACGGGCAGCAAGCGCAGCCTGCTGACGGATCAGAAAGGGGTTCCGCTCTCTATCATTATCAGCGCCACCAACACTCATGACGTCAAGCTGCTGACGGCGACCTTGGAGGGCATCATCATCGAGCGTCGGGATGTCGAAGACAGTAAAAAACAACATCTTTGCCTGGATGCGGGCTATGTCGGTGAACAGGCAAAGCAGGACGTGTTGGATAGAAACTATATTCGACCTCGAGGTGAAGAGATTGAGGAAAAAGCCAGGAACCCTGATTTCAAACCGAAACGCTGGGTAGTAGAAGTCTGCCATTCCTGGTTCAATCGGTTCCGGAAAATACGGGTCGGCTATGAAAAAATGGACCGGAGTTATCCAGGGCTATTGATGCTGGAGGTATGATCATTTCTGGTGTATGACCTAGAGAGGAAAGCGGTGTAACCTGTTGGTAGAGATCTCCCCAGATCCACCCCCAACTATAGGAAAACACCGCCATGACAGATAGTAATGTCATTAACC
>JAQURG010000063.1 GCA_028715725.1 Methylococcales bacterium | reverse complement strand
GCCCAAAACTCATCCGACACTTTCCAGCTTGCCAGTCTTTTCAATTGTTGAGAATATTTTATGAGTTAATTTTTCCAACTATTTCACAATGAACTTAATTTTATTCACTTATTTATGGATAAGCTCTTAGCCCTAACGAAAATAACACGATCATTTCAATCGCTAACATAGCAGCAATGAGTAGCAGGTAGCTGCTATAGTAAATGACATTATCGAGGCGTCCATAATACTCCCACTCAAACCACACGCCGGCTACAGTGGTTAATGCGCCAATACCAAAAGCGATGATGGCGGCAAAATGGGTCAGATTATCAGCGAGGGAACACAAAATATTGTCGGATGGCAAATCATCAATAGCCATCGCTTCTACATCACTGATTCCGGCTTTTCTAGCTAGGTATTGATAATACTTAACGCCAACGTTTTCCAGGAAACCCGAAGGGTGTTTTCTCTGATAACCGGATTTTCCGGCGCTTAAGCTGCTTTCAGGCATAATGATTGGCAAGTCAAGGTGTTAGTATTGTATCGCAACCCCGTCTTTATACACCAATGCCAGCTAATGGCACTATGTATAAAATGCAGTTGCGCCGTTACATATGGACAGACTCTGATACAAGAAGCGGTGGGCGAACTGCATCAGTGCATTATCAAGTGGACAATAGCGGGCAAAAAGCGGATACGGGAAGCTGTTTTGTTTAATCAAGAAGGTAAAGGGCGATCTCTAACACACACAAAAATCATTCGATTCATCGCGTTAAGAAGATTATCTGTTTCTCCATCTTTAGCGTAAAGAAACAGTTGAGAATAAACTGACGAATAATGGCCATTCGGAACATTAGGCGTATAGCCATCGATTCGAACACAATTTTGTTTATTGGCACATTCAAATAAAGTCCAGAATTTATGTTTTTTTCCGGCTAACAAATCATACCCTTTAAATGAACTGAATTTGTTACTCTCATATTCATATTTAAATTCACAATAGGCTCCTTCACTAAAATTACCCCTGACAATGCTTTTAATATAATCAAAAGTTTGAGCATGATCAGCATTCTCCAGCGCAGGCGGCGTTTCTCCAAACGCCGGAGTTAAAGCAGATGCCAAGAAAAGGCATAATACTGTTTTTGAAATAGTCATTTGTAAAGCTTCCGGTTGTTTTTATATTTACTTGAGTCTAGTTTACGGCAAGAAAATCAAAACTGCAAAAGCCTGAAAAACCGGTACAGATGTGATGTTAACCCCATCGAAGCCGTTAGTTGCGCCGCCATAAAGAGCCATAACCTCTGGGAATGGCGGACCAGTATCACAAAGTGGTCAGTTAGTAATAATGCCTAAGGCCTGGTTCGATTTATCTCAAAGTCCGGAAAGACCTTGAGACAGTAAGTCGGCTCTGTCCGGCAACACGTGATCCGCCAAGCGACATCAATTCAGACTTTGCAGAATTGGCCTAAATAACAGCAGGAATTGTTGAGTGCGCTTATAATCTGGCAGGATTGATATTTCTCTTTAACTCGAAATCTTGTAAAAGTATGAAGGAACAGCACAATGACTGCCGAACTCTTGATTTACTCTGTCATTCAGTTTCTTGGAACCGGGGCCGCATTCTTTCTCGCCTACCGGTCTTTCCAAAAACGCCGGATTCAGTTGGGCGCCGAACCGACCCTGCCCCAATATTTTAGCCGCAGAAGCGCCTACTGGATAGGGATTGCCTCGTACTGCACGTTTATAGCGGTGCTTTATTGGCTGCTGACCTGGAAGTGGATGTCGCTGGAGCCGCTCGTGACGCTGATCGTGAGAAACCTCCGCGCCGGGGAATGGGTAAATCTTCTGCATGGACTGAACGGAAATAAACTCATACCGTTAATCGCCGCGGGACTGTTTCTTTTTTTTATCGCCTGGGAAAGCAAGTTTAACCCTTTGCTTATCTTAAGGGACAGCATTCATGACGCCTTCGCAATTCCGACAAAAGCGGTAGAGGTCTATAATGCTCTGATTACGTCGAGATTGTCGGCGGTCGACGATAAATTAAAAGCTCAAATCACCAATCGCTTGCTGGTGCCGAGCATCGACTTCGGTGATTTCGAAAAATCCAGCGCCACGGTCGAGTATAAATGGGCTCATAATTCCCTTCTTTTCGACCAGATACAAAGCTATGCCAACCAATCCTCCTATCGTCGTTTTTTCAATGAACCCTCTTTGAAATGGGGGGAAATTTGCATATCCTACAATGCGATGTCGGAAAAAATTGCCGTCTGGAGACAAGCAGAACCACACTATACCAAGACGATCAATTTGATAAAGGAACTGGATCACCTCACCGGCCTGCTCTGCCGCTTACTCGCCTCGCTGGTTGTGTTCGGGAGCGCAAGCGAGAATGATATATGGGCTACTGTCAGGCAGCTTGGCGGTAATGTCCACGAGGCTCGCCTTAAACATACCTATAAGTATGTTCTGCAATTCATGGCTGCCACGGCTGTCGGGGTCATGCTGGGTCGGGAGATTTCGATCTCGCTATACAATGCTTTCCTGTTTCCCGATAAACCGCTAGCGCACTTTAATTATACTACGCTCAGGTGGGTCGCCTATGCCATATCGATTTACGTCCTTCCGATAGCGCTCGTCTTTATTTCACGAACGCTCCTCTTCAGGCACCAACGGCAGCAAATCGATCGATATTATGGCTTTTATATGGCCATGATGATAATGGGCTTTATTGTCAGCACCTCGGTATCGGCTCTTATTCTCGAGTTAACTTACTATAAAGATAACTTCAGTTTTCTTGAAAGCTTCATGCAACATATGCGCTGGGGAATTCTGCCGGCGCTCGTATGCGGTTTTGTAGCTTATCGAATGGATACGCCAGTGAGCGAATCGGAAGCTCCAGGTAATATTATCGGGGCCGCTGTGTTGCGTTTTCTTGGCTGGGGATCGGTCGCCGTCATTATCATGCTTTATGCTACCGGGGACATGACCATCGAAGAGACGAATCTGCGTTTCACACTTGTCGGCACGGCTTTCTTCGTGGTCGGCCTCTTGGCGGCATCTGCCCAATTTAAATCGGCGAGGCCGGATGATTAGCTATTTCATCCCGTCTATTCTGAAAAATGGCGCGAGGTTTATTCTATCGGCCCTCACAATCCGACTCAACTCGGCATCGAGGCTAACGCTGAGGTATTGGCGCGCTATGCGGCTATTTGCCAGTCACTGGGCATCGTACCTATTGTCGAACCGGAAGTATTGCTAGACGGTGATCATACGATTGAGCGTTGCTTTGAAGTGACAGAAGCTGTCCAGCACGCGGTATTTCATGCTTTGCACAGACACCGGGTGGAGTTGGAATACATCATACTTAAACCTAGCATGATCGTGCCGGGCAAGGATTCTCAACGCAAGGCGGCCCCGGAAGAAATTGCCGAAAAAACGCTTGCACAGTTGAGGCGTTCAGTCCCCGCCGCAATACCGGGGATTAATTTTCTTTCAGGAGGGCAAACTCCGGAAGAAGCCACAACCAATCTTAATGCCATAAATGCAATAGCCGGAAATGCACCATGGCAATTGAGTTTTTCCTACGGACGAGCATTGCAACAACCGGTGCTACAAACATGGCAAGGAAAACCTGAAAATACTGAAGCTGCGCAAAATGCGCTTTATAAACGCGCAAAACTTAATGGCGCTGCGCGTTATGGAAATTATTCAGCGAAGATGGAAAATGAATAAAGCCGTCATTCATGAATATAAAAATCAATTTATGTTTCTATCTTGGCTATTATTGCCGATATTCAATCGGCGCTGTGAATAATATAACCAAAAGAGCAATAATCACGAAAAACAATGGCATACGGAAGTAATCTGATAACCCGTGAAGGCAGAGCCAAGCTGGAAAACGAGCTGGACTACCTTTGGCGAACAGAACGCAGAGCGGTAACGCAATCTGTTACAGAAGCCGCAGCACAGGGTGACCGCTCGGAAAATGCTGAATACAAAGAGGGAAAGCGCCGGCTAAGAGAAATAGATCGCCGCATTCGGTTTTTGAGAAAGCGACTGGAAGCAGTACGCATCGTCGACTATTCCCCGCAACAAGAAGGTAAGGTCTACTTTGGAGCCTGGGTGGAGCTTGAAAATGAAGCGGGGCAAATTGTCCATTACCGAATTGTAGGCTCGGATGAATTTGACCCGCATAAAAAAGCGATCAGTATCAACTCGCCAATGGCTAGAGCGCTGCTAGGAAAAGCCGTCGATGACGAAGTGACTGTCCTTACGCCGGAAGGCAAAAAAGAATGGTTTATCAGTGCCATTCAATATCAGCCTTTTGATTTGTAAAAATGGAGGCGACGTGCAACAAATATTTAAAATGTGTTCAGCTGTTAATTGATTATGCTGCTGATCTTGATCGCAAAAATATTGAAGATAAGATGAGAGGGATAATATTGGCAGAGGTCGCCCCAAAACAGGTTTGGTGGATACTTCTACACATGTGCAACGTTTAACCTGGCAATATCAAATACCGATGCGTGCGCCTTACAGGAAAGTCCCTACCTTGGTATCAATATTTGACATGCGGTTGACGTATGCCCTGAAGTGACATATTGTTAGCTGAGTCTATGCCAGAACTGCAATATGATCATGGCATAATGGTTGAGGGACAGTCAGAGTCATATTATTGAAGTTCCAATTCTTTTAACTTGCCAGAAAAGTATCGTATTACCATCAGTCGGCGCCCGGAGCCGATGAGAATTTATGACGGAGCGGCGTGAATGACTCTGAGTATAAAATGGTGCTTGTCGCTAACAATCAAAAAACTTTTCTCAAGTTCCTCATTTGAAATCGACTTATTGGTTAAATTTAACTAACTGACATTAAAGGTGTGCAATTGAAAACACAAGTTCTGGTGCTGGGCGGTGGGCCTGGCGGTTATACGGCGGCGTTTCGCGCGGCGGATTTAGGTAAACAGGTGACCCTGATTGAACGTTACCCGGTATTAGGCGGCGTTTGCCTGAACGTGGGTTGCATTCCTTCAAAAACCCTGCTGCATGTAGCTAATGTATTAAATGAAGCCAGAGAATTAAATCCGGCAGGGATTAACTTTATTCAACCCAACATTAACCTGGAGCAATTGCGCGACTGGAAAAACAAAATCAGTTCCCAGCTCAATTCCGGCCTGGCGGCATTGACAAAACAGCGAAATATAACAGTGATTAACGGTACAGGACGTTTTGCGTCAGACACGCAAATACAGGTTGATACACAGCTGATTGAATTTGAGCAGGCTGTTATTGCAGTCGGTTCCCAGCCGGTAAGAATTCCAACTTTTCCCAATGATGATCCAAGGTTAATGGATTCAACCGATGCCCTCAATCTTGAAGATATTCCCAAAAAACTGTTGATAGTCGGCGGAGGCATCATTGGTCTGGAAATGGCGACTGTTTATAATGCGCTGGGCAGTAAAATCACCATTGTAGAAATGCAGGAGCAAATTATCCCCGGTTGCGACAAGGATTTGGTCAGACCATTGATGGCAAAAATCAGGAAGGACTATGACAATATCTTTCTGGAAACCAGCGTTAAGAGCATTGAACCCTTAACAGAAGGTTTGAAAGTCTCTTTTGAAGGTAAAGCCGCACCGGAAACCGATGTATTTGATAAAGTACTGGTCGCTGTTGGCCGCAAGCCCAATGGCCATTTAATAGATGCCGATAAAGCCGGGATTAATGTCGATGAACGCGGATTCATCCCCGTTGATAAACAACAACGCACTAATATAAAAAATATTTTTGCGATAGGCGATGTCGTTGGCAACCCGATGCTGGCGCATAAAGCAACGCATGAAGGAAAAATAGCTGCCGAAGTGATTGCGGGCATGGCGACTGAGTGGCGCGCCTTGACGATTCCTTCAGTAGCTTATACCGATCCTGAAATAGCCTGGATGGGTTTATCCGAAAATGATGCCAAGGCGCAAGGCATCGATTTTGAAAAGGCAGCTTTTCCGTGGGCAGCCAGTGGACGCTCATTAAGCATAGGACGCAAGGAAGGCATGACTAAACTGCTGAGTGATAAAAAAACCGGTCGACTTCTGGGCGCCGGTATTGTCGGCACCAACGCCGGTGAATTGATTGCCGAAGCCGTATTGGCGCTGGAAATGGGCGCCAATATTGAAGACCTGGCATTAACGGTTCATGCACACCCTACCCTGGCTGAAACCCTGGGCTTATCAGCTGAAATGATTGAAGGCACGATTACTGATCTTTTTATTAAAAAACGATGAAAAAACTGTTAAACAAAAGCTTTATTACCAATCTTGTTGCTGTGGTTATTATTGGCCTCGGCTATATCAGCCCGATACAACAGGATTTAATTAAATCCATCGGTTTTTTTGCCCTGTCCGGGGCAATCACGAATTGGTTGGCCATTTACATGCTGTTTGAGAAAGTGCCGTATTTATATGGTTCAGGCGTTATACCGGACCGCTTTGAGGAATTTAAACTCTCAATCAAGCAACTGATGATGAACCAGTTTTTTAATGTCAACAACATCGAGCAGTTTATTGAAACGGAAGAGCAGCAAGGCAGCAAAATGCTGAATCTGGAACCTTTTTTAAACGCTGTCGATTATGACCGGATTTATGAAAGCCTCGTAGCGTCGATCATGGGTTCTTCTTTCGGCGGCATGCTGCTCATGATGGGCGGCGAAGAAGCCCTGGCGCCTTTGAAAGAACCTTTTACCGAAAAAATGAAAATCACGCTGGTCGATATGATTGAGTCTGACCGCTTTAAAGCGGCGCTCAAGCATGGACTGAATGCGCATAAAATCGGTATCGACATTATTGACAAAATCGAAGCCGTCATTGATAAGCGTCTGAATGAACTGACGCCGCAACTGGTTAAGGAAATGGTTCAGGCCATTATTCGCGAGCATCTGGGCTGGCTGGTTGTTTGGGGCGGAATCTTTGGCGGTCTGATGGGCGCATTGTTTGTTTTTGCGTAATGGAAACTGTCGATTTAGCCTTTGAAGAACTGGGCAATCCTGATGACGCACCGCTTATTATTCTTCACGGTTTTTTTGCATCCTCACGTAACTGGCGGCAGATAGCGGAAAAGCTGGCCGCCAATTTCCATATTTATGTGCCGGACATGCGTAATCATGGGATGTCGCCTCATCATCCGTTAATGGATTATCCGGCTATGACAGCCGATCTGTTGCAATTTATAAACGCCAGAGGCTTAACAACAGCCAATTTGCTGGGGCACAGCATGGGCGGCAAAGTGGCGATGTGGTTTGCTCTTAATTATCCTGAGCACATGGATAAGCTGGTTGTAGTTGATATTGCCCCCGTCAGTTATAAGCACAGCTTTGACAACCTGATTCAGGCATTAAAGGCGCTGCCGCTGCATGAAATCAGCAATCGTAAACAGGCAGAGCTGCTGCTTGCCTCAGCGATACCTGAGCTCAGCTATCGCCAGTTTTTATTGCAAAATCTTGTCTTGAAGGATGGGATGTATTGCTGGAGGATTAATCTGAATATTTTTTTATTGATGGCTCCTAATATCGCCGCCTTTCCCGTTGCCGCGCAACGAGCGCCGTTTACCCGAGAAACTCTGTTTCTGGCGGGTGAAGATTCCGGCTATGTTAAGGCGGATAATATGAAAGCCTTATTTCCAGCAGCTACTCTGAGCGTTATTGCCAATGCCGGACACTGGCTGCATGTACAACAGCCGGATGTTTTTATAGAACAGGTTGAACAGTTTTTAAAAATCAACAGGTCTTGAATTTAAGCCTGCTTAGCTCACAAATTTGAATAGTTAAGCTATTGGTTAGATTGAATCGCCGGAGGCTATGAATAAGCCTGTTTCTGGCTGAGTTGAAGCAATTCCTTTTTCAAAGAAATCAATTTATTAAATGCTTTTAATTGAAAAATTTGCTAAGGTTTACAGAAGTCTAAAATAATCTCGCAGTAATTTAATACCTATCACTATCTGCAAAAACTTAGCTATTTTCATTCTTTAGCTTGCTTTTTACAAAAAGGGACAAGGAAATTTCATGAAAAAACAGCGCGCGCTCGATTATGATGGCCTGGACGGCATCCTTCGAAAATCTGAAAAACCGGAATCCAAACCTGCCCTGGTAAAATACTTCCGGGCAATTCCGGTGATCACTGCACTGGTGGTTAGCGTGCTTTTGCTACAAAAGTTATATATGAATCCTTCCTCATTATTGCAAAATTTTTCATCCAAGGTTTCGGAACAAACAAGCAGTCAAGCCTCACACGAGGATAGCAAAATACAAGAAACGCCTGTATCGCCGAATACAAAATTATCAGCCCCATCATCACCGGAAAATGAACCACCCGCTAATATAACGGAAGCCAATGAAGGTCAAACCATAGCGCATTCAAAAGCTCAGGTTATTTCAACATTGCCGGCACAGACAGCGCTTATACCGGGTGATGATAAAGCCAAGCCATCGGCTAATAATGCTGATTTTACTGTGTACTTTAAGCTGGTTTCCAACAAAAAACCCCAATTGTCAAAGGCCGGCACAAGGAAATTAATCCATATTGCTCAACGCTGCCCAAATCTGATCAGCCTTACCGGGCATACCTGCAATTTAGGCACAGACGCAGCCAACCAATTATTAGGATGGGCAAGAGCGAGCGCTTTAAAAAAATTGCTGATTGCTCACGGCATAGACAGAAAACGGATAATAACGGCATCGAAAGGTATGAGAAAACCAGCTAAATCAAACGATACTTTGTCCGGGAGAGCGTCAAATCGTCGGGCTGAATTGTATTGTCTTGAGCCATAACTGAACGCTGGAGGATTAACATCATGTTACAAAATGACAAAACTGACTATCAACTTGCCCAACAGCAAATCTTTGACGGCATTATTTCCGGAGAGTTTGGCGTCGAAAATCGCAAGGATTTAGGTCCAATGATACCCATACGCCTTTTTCAAGTCTTGCGTATGGTTGCTTTAGGCTCCAATGTGGAAGACATTCTAGGCCAAGGTGCTCCATCAATGGTTTACCACTCGGGTCAGAGCTTGGGAGTGGCGTTAGGCCATATTGTTGCAGCCAATACCGACAATGATCTTGAAACCTATGTGGGAAAAATAGAACAATTATGCCGCCAACTCAGCATCGGCTTGGTGGTGCCCGAGAAGGTCGATATAACAGCCGGGGTAATAGAATTGCGTGTAGATCAATGTGTCTCCTGCGCCGGCATCCATAACGTAGCGTCTCCGATATGCCATTTCGAAGCCGGCATGGTGGGCGGCATTGTTAAAAGTTTTTTCAAGCGTA
Organism: Methylococcales bacterium; assembly: GCA_028715725.1. GTDB lineage: Bacteria > Pseudomonadota > Gammaproteobacteria > Methylococcales > Methylomonadaceae > JAGXGJ01. The sequence goes on along the minus strand of JAQURG010000063.1, from coordinate 5,937 downwards.
ATGTCAAGGCGACAGAAACCAAATGTAATGCGCTGGGCGATAAAACCTGTCTAATCCACGTTGATTTAATTTAACGAGACATATCCATAACAAATATGAAGGAGTGCGTCATGAGCAGCAATATTAAATCCATTGACCCCCGAAAAGCACTGTCTTTAGAAATAGATTTTATTTTGCATAATCTTATGAGAATACAAGGTGTATCGGCAGTCGCCATGGTGGATATCGATGGCTTGATTACGCATATACGCCACAATTCTGAAGTCAATACCGACGCCATTGGTGCTTCCGTGCAAGTCGTGTTTGGCGCTGCCACCAAAGCGGCTCTGCATGTCGGACATCATGTCACTAATATGGTTATTTGTGAAAATGCCGAAGGTTATATTTTATCCACGCCCATTGACGCTGGATTTATGCTGGCCATGGTGACAGAACGGGACGCTCTTCTGGGGAAAGTACGTTTTGAATTGAAAGAAACTATTCCCGTATTAAAAAAATTATTTGCCAATTACCTGTTGAAATAAATTTTAATCTAGAGCCTCTTACATGCATTGGTTTGAATCGCAATTATCATCACTGGATCAGCTCGCTGAAGCATACCGCTCGTCGCAACCAACCTCCTATGATGATATTGTCGAAGTCAGCGAAGAAATATGTTTAAAACGAAGTCAATTTGTCCATGCCGTACAGGCTTTGGTTAATAAGGTTGTCAGAATTAAAGGTATCACTGCCTGTGCGGCCTATCATGACGGTCTTATTCTTGCGCATTCCGGAAAAACGCCGCATATTGACGCGCTTGGTGCAATGATTCAGGAAAGTACCGGCGTGGCCCAACAAAGTTCGGCAACCCTGAGTTTGGGGGAAATTGAACAAATTGTTATTGTCGGCGCAATCAATAAGATTGCAATACTTGGCGTTGGCCCGATAACACTGTGCATTTTAAGCCCCAGGGACACCAATTTGGCCCATGTGCTAGGCCAGGATATAAAAAAACATATAAATTTAAATACTTAGCTTCACGATTTACAAAATCGACGGCAACTTTGAAACATTAAGATGTTTTGAATAGAGGCCGCCTAATAGTATTTAAAATATCAATCGAACGAACTGAGGTTATGACTGTATGGATGCAGGAGTAGAGGATTTCAGAAGCGCTTGTTGAATGATAACGTAACCCATTATTTGCCGCTTCGATGTGTTGGGTTACGACTATAGCTTAACCTAATTAAGGCCCTGTATGACTATGGAATTCTAAATGCCAGAAATTTTGATAGAGAACGCGACTTGCATAATCGTGAGCGAGGTCAACAAGCAGAAGAGGTTGCCGAATGGTACTTCCGGCTTAATGGCTTCCTGTTAATTCCGGGATTTATCGTTCATGCAGACAGTTTAAAAGCCAAAAGGAATAATGATGGTTCGATGCGGTTAACGGCGCGGACAGAAGCTGATTTTATGGGAGTTCGCTTCCCACATAGCCGCGAGATATTAAATAAGCGCACTATGCGAGATGCCGATGGGCTGCTGATTTAGCTGTAATATCAAAACCTCTTTTCGTGCTCGTAGAGGTCAAGGCTGGACTCTGCGCTATGAACGGGCCATGGAGCAAACCCGATGAGCAGAATATGCAACGGGTCATTCGACGGCTGGGCTTTGCCGATACCGAGCAACAAATTGACGAGATCTCTGAAGCCATGTATACCAAGGCTCGCTGGAGTGGCGACAAGGGAATCTTTCAGTACGTTTGTGTTGGAAAGAAAAAGAGCGGGGAGCTGAGCAACAACTATTGCAATCTCATGCAACTCGACTGGGACGATATTGGTGCGTTCCTTTGGAAGCGTTTTGCCGACTTCCGTGAAAAGCTGCCAGGTGGCCACGTCCATGAGCAATGGCCACGCTTTGGACGAATTTATGGGGACTTGTTCGTCCAAAACGGGAACTCGAAAAACCCAGAGCATTCATCCAAAGCAGTGAAACTGTTCCTCGATACTGGTGAATGCAGACGTCGCACCTGAGTAGGACGGTTTCGCGCCAGCAAATCCACCATCCTCAAAGCTATAATGGATTGCCTGTCGATGAAGCTCATATTCCGCGTTATGTTGAATATACGCTTCGCTGGGCGTGTGAATATGTAAGTAAACATGAGATAAAAATATGAGGAACTATAAAGATATTATTACCATTGAACCGGGTGAGCGGGGTGGAAAGCCCTGTATTCGCGGGTTGCGGATTACTGTTTACGATGTGCTTGAATATCTCGCCTCCGGCATGAAGGCGGAAGAAATTCTGGAGGATTTCGACTATCTGACCATGGAGGATATTCAAGCTTGTCTAAGCTATGCCGCAGACCGCGAGCGGCATCAACTCATCATCAACGCATGAAACTGCTGTTTGATGAAATCTCTCGCCCCGTTTAGTAGTAGAATTGAATGATATATTTCCTGAATCGGCGCATGTTGATAGGCTAGGCATGGGAGGCGAACCTGATTTTGTTATTTGGGAATACGTCAAACTCCACGGGTATATTCTGGTAAGCAAGGATTCTGACTTTTACGAAAGGAGCCTTTTATTCGGACATCCGCCCAAGGTGGTCTGGATCAGGCGAGGTAATTGTTCTGTTCGGAATATTGAGTTGATTTTGCGTAATAAGGCTACGGAAATCGAGCAGCTGAATGCTGATGATGAACTAACTTACCTGATTTTGTTGTAAAGGGCTGCGTCTTGGGATGACCGCGGACTGCCTGCTTTCCATAACCCTTATTGCCAGGATATCAGCATCACCACATGCCCGAACTCGCCCTGACTCTATCGCTGCTTCCAGGTTTATCCGCTTAATAACAATCAGGTAAAAAATGTTAAAGAAAACTTATGCTGCCATTATTTTATTGGCTGTTTTTTGGCAATCGCAGGTTTATGCCGATGGGCATAAGGTGGCGATTGCCAGTGCGCATCCGTTAGCGACAGCTGCAGGATTTGAAATCCTGGATAAAGGCGGGAATGTGTTTGATGCGGCGGTGGCAGTTAGCGGGGCATTGGCGGTCGTTGAACCGTCCGGCTCAGGGTTGGGCGGTGGTGCTTACTGGTTATTGCACAGAGAAAAAGACGGCAAGGAAACCCTGATTGACGGCCGTGAAAAAGCGCCTTTGGCGTCTCATAAAAGCATGTATCTGGATAAAAAAGGCCATATAGTTCCTAGATTATCCCTTGATGGCGCTTTAGCTGCGGCCATTCCGGGAATGCCTGCCGGGTTGGTGCATCTGTCGGAAAAATACGGCAAACTGCCTCTGGCCGAAAGTTTGGCTCCGGCAATCAGATATGCACGGACAGGTTTTGCGATTGGCGAGCGATATTTGAAATTATTGAAATTCAGAGCCGAACTGATTAATAAATATCCCCAGACAGCCGGGATATTTCTGGATAACGGCAAGCTTCCCAAACTTTACTCGATACTCAAACAACCGGATTTGGCTAAAACCTTAACGCAACTGGCTGACTCAGGCCGGGATGGATTTTATAGCGGTAACATAGCTGACAAGCTGGTCAATGCTATCCAAAAAGGGGGCGGTATCTGGACAAAAGAAGATCTTGAATCTTATCAGGTCGTAGAGCGGGAACCGGTAAGAGGGCAATACAAGGGTATAAAAATCACCAGTACTGCGCCGTCCTCATCCGGCGGCATCGCCTTGATCGAAGCTTTAAACATTTTATCAGGCTATGACTTGCAAGAAGCGGATGAAATAACTCGCAAACATCTGATAACGGAAGCCATGCGCCGCGCTTATCATGATCGTACACTATATCTGGGTGACGCAGATTTTATTGATATCCCGGTTAAACGCTTATTAAATGAAGATTACGCCGCTGGCTTGCGCAGCAGTATTCGGCAGGATAAAGCCTTGCCCAGCAATATGCTGTCGGGCGAAATACAGAAACAACCCGAAGGCACCAATACCACCCATTTCTCAATTATTGACGAGGAAGGCAATCGGGTTGCCGCAACGCTCAGCATTAATTTTCCTTTCGGATCAGGTTTTGTAGCCGCAGGAACGGGTGTGTTATTGAATGATGAAATGGATGACTTTGCCAGCCTTCCGGGGGCTATGAATGGCTATGGCCTGGTTGGCGGCGCCGCCAATGCCATTGCTCCAGGTAAACGCATGTTGTCCAGCATGACGCCTACCTTTCTAGAAAATGACAGCAGCATTGCTGTGCTAGGTACGCCTGGCGGCAGCCGTATTATTTCAATGGTATTATTAGCTGCGCTGGATTTTGCCAAAGGCAATGGTCCCGATTCATGGGTCCAAGTGCCGCGTTTTCATCATCAATTCATGCCTGATGTGATTGAATATGAAAAGGGCGCGCTGACTGGCTCCGAGCTTAAGGGTCTTGCTGCAATGGGTCATCAGTTGAAAGCGGCCCGCTATCCTTATGGCGATATGCAGGCTGTTCTATTAAATAAAAAGGCTAAAACACTGGAAGCGGCCAGTGATAAGCGGGGAGAAGGTAGAGCCATGGTCAGCTATCCATGAATAAAAAAACAATAGAAATATGGCATGGCAACATTACTGCCGAGGAGGATGCGCGTTATCAGGATTTCTGGCGTATTCTGGATGAAGCCGAACAAGCTCATGCCGGAAAAATAAAAAACAGACTGCTGCATAAACGCTACGTAGAAGTACATGGACGATTAAGAGGTGTTTTAGCTAAAACCCTTGATCAGCCGCCAGCAAAGATAGCCATTAAAAAAACCGCGCAAGGTAAACCTTTTCTTGCCGATTATCCCGAGTTGGCGTTCAACTTATCCCATTCAGCAGATAAATTCATTATTGCCCTCGGTTGGAATTGCCAACTGGGAGTCGATATGGAATTTTACAAACTAAGAATTAGCCTGGCAGAATTGGTGGATAAATGTTTTGCTGAGGAAGAAGCTTTTTATTGGGGCAAACTGCCGGAGGACCAAAAGAGCCGGGAGTTTTATCGTTTCTGGACACGTAAGGAAGCCTTTGTCAAAGCAACAGGGCGAGGTATTGGTTTGGGGTTGAATAATTGTGTTATTAATCCTGAAAAGCCGACAGAATTTTTAAGAGTCCCTGCCTGTTATGAACCCGCGTCGGCTTGGCATGTGCTGGATATTGATTTGGGGGAAACCGTTTGCAGTGCCTTAGTGGCAAATAAGGCGGTAACAACTGTCAGTTTATTGGAAGCTGAATAATTTTTTATCAGGCCGGAGTGCAGCTATTTTTTAATCGGGTATGTTGAAGCTAAAAAAGCATTGGTTAGCGCCTCCTGATCTTTGATGAAAGCTTGCAAGCTGTCTCGCACATCCTTATTTAAGTGTCTGGAACGAAGCTTTTTCCGCATTGTGGTAAGAAGTAGCGCAGATTTTTTTGTATCGGTATTGATCAACAAGCCATAGGAGAAGAGTGTGTTTTAGAAGCTGTTTGAAAATTCCTATTTTCCGGTTAGAGTATCGGAATTTTACTATTACACGAACTTATGAATCAAAAAAACGGAAGAAACGTTATCCGAGTAATCTGAGCGACGGTGCATGGCACTACTTGAAGCCGTATCTGCCGGTGTCGCCGGTCGGCAGACCACGAGTGCTCAGTTTGCGGCAGATTATCAACGCCGTTCCGTATAGCCTGAAGACCGGTTGCCGGTGGCGGCAACCGCCCCGCGAGTTTCTTTCCGATGTGGACGGCGGTATACGCCCAATGCCGTTAAGTTAAGCCTCACTTGTATTGGCGCCGTGGCCTCGGGCTGGATCTGAATTTGGGGCGAGGCGCGGAAGGGCCGGGCCTTTGCCGTTCCAAGGTTTTCCCGATCAGGGTGAGCAGGCTGAGCACCTCGCCCGGCGTTGCCTGCTGGATGAGCCATCCGAACAATCGCAGGCGGAGCCTGGCCATGGCGTAGGCTAAATTCGGCCGGTAGCGGGTGGCT
>JAQURG010000062.1 GCA_028715725.1 Methylococcales bacterium | reverse complement strand
TGCACCTGGACAATGGCTTCATTTAATTCCTTGCGCGTGCTATCCAGTTTTTCATTATGTAACTGCGAAAAATCAGCGAGGGTCTTGGTGAAATGAGTGTCTTTACTGGCAATATTGGCTTCTACGGTTGCCAGTTGGGATTGAATGGCTGCAAGTTGCGCTTGATAGTCGGCAATCTGCTTGGACATTTCGCCTTTAACTTCGCCGCCCAAGCCTTCCTGTTGATGACGCAATTGCGTAACAAGATAATAACCGCCGCCTGCCAGCCCAATCACTATAATCAGAATAATAACGCCAAACCAGAATCCGCTGCGCGATCGGCGTGTTTGTTTGGTTTCGCTCGGCTCTTGCTTTCGTTGTTCATTCAATTCGGCCACTCTATTTCCCCTGATGCACACTTTATTACTGTCTCAAGAATTGCTGGGTCTGAAGGACTATCCGTCACAGCAATTCGTTTAAACCCCATCCCGGCAGCTATTTTTCTTATTCTATCGCTAATTACCACCAGAGGCACTGCAAGCAATCTTTGATGATATTCTTTGCTCAGCATGGTTAATAAGTTTTGCAATGCTTCACCGCTGGTAATCGTAATAACATCCAGCTTATCTTCAGCAAGCAGCAAAAATATCTGTGGGTTATCAATGCCGGGAATTATCCTTTTATATACGTCCAGATATTCAACATTTGCGCCTCTGCTGCGCAATGTAGCTGCCAATTCTTCACGTCCTCCAGCTCCGCGAATAATCAGACAATTTTGGCCGTCAATTTGCTGCATCTCAGGCATTGCCAGAAGCGCTTCGGTGTTATAGCCATTTTCAGGCACCAGGTCGACTGATAAACCGGCCAGTTCCAGTGCTTGTGCAGTGGCTTGCCCGATGGCGGCAATTTTTGTTGACTTCGAATTTATTTTACCATTATCTATATAGTAACTGTGCATTGTTACCGCATTTGCGCTAATAAAAACAAGCCATTGAAACCTGTCCAGATGCGCAAGCGTATTTTTTATCGGGCAAGGATCATCCATTACCGAAATAGCCAGAGTCGGAAACCGGATGGCTGATCCGCCTCGTTCTGCAATTAAACGGCTTAAAGTTTCTGCCTGATGCGCGGGGCGTGTCACTAAAATATGCGCTCCGTCCAGCATTTTAATCAATGAAGCAACGCTCCCAGAATTTTATCCGCACCTTGAGCGAGTAAGTCCTCGGCAACCAGTCGGCCGATAGCCTCGGCCTGGCTCAAGTCTCCGGAACGTTCGGCTCGATAAAGAATACTTCCGTCGGGTTTGCCGACTAATCCGCGCATGAATAACTGCTCACCCTCTTTACGGGCAAAGCCGGCAATCGGCACCTGGCAGCCGCCATTTAATTTAAAGTTCATTGCGCGCTCTGCCGACACGCATAAACCTGTTTCAGCATCATGCAAAACATTCAAAATTCCATTGATTTCAGCATCATCGACCCGGCACTCTATCCCTATAGCGCCTTGGCCGACTGCCGGCAGGCTGACGCCGATATCCAGCGATTGGGTAATGCGCTCGGCTATGCCCAGTCTTTTTAAACCGGCGGATGCCAGAATAATGGCGTCATAAACGCCTTCATCCAGCTTGGCTAAACGCGTGTTAACATTCCCCCGTAACGGTATGACCTCGGCATCAGGGAATTTTTCTTTAATCTGGCATTGTCGGCGCAAGCTGGACGTGCCGATTCTGGCATTTGGCGGCAACTCATTTAACGATACATAACGGTTTGATACAAAAGCATCAGTGGGATCTTCGCGCGGTAAAATAGCCGCCAAGTGCAAGCCTTCAGGAAATTCTACCGGCACATCTTTCATGGAGTGCACGGCAATATCAGCCGAACCTTCCAGCATGCCTTGCTCCAGTTCCTTGACAAACAAGCCTTTGCCGCCGACCTTGGCCAACGGGGCATCGAGAATCTTGTCTCCCCGGGTCACCATTTTAACCAGCTCTGTTTTTATTCCCGGCATTGTTCTCTCAAGCAGATCTGCAACATGTTCCGCCTGCCACAACGCCAAAGGGCTCTTGCGGGTTGCAATACGAATAATTTTTACAGTCAAAAGAAAGCCTTTGTTTCAAAAAATAAAATACGGCTATTGTAACTCTTAATTCATTTAATGGATGTCATAGAGCATCAAAAATTTTATTAGCTGTTCATTAAAGCGATTCCTTAGCCGGGATATCCATGATCCACCCGATTAGCAAGAGCGATTTTTTTATATTGCCGGTTTATGCAGCCAATGACTGGCGCGCTATCGGACTTTGGGTGAAAACCTTATCGTTAATATTAACCGGGACGTTTAGTCTGAAACCAAGGCTCTCAATGCCGCCAGTGGGTTCAACTGGACTGGAAGTAGAGTGAAATGAAAGGAGATACGCCAGTAATGAGTTGTCAAGCGCTATGTTAGCGGAAACGCGTTGGGCCATGAAGTCGTTGCGGCCGAGTTGAATAATATCCCAAAGGGCTGGGATGGGCTACGCCATGGTCTGACCAGAAAGCCATTGCCTTGAGTGCGGGTGATACTGAGAAAGCTGAAACTAAAACCGGATGCCATGAGTGAATGGCATCCGGTTTCATTCAAGACGGGATTTTATTGACCGATCGATTGGCATATGTTTCCTCGCTTATTCGGTATGTTTCGTAGCTACGTCAGCATGGCCTTTCTTAGCGTGCTTTATGGCTTCTTTTAAATGCTTGTCGGCTTCTGTCATGTGCACGTGTGCTTCGGCATGTTCTTTTTCTGCGGCTTCAGCATGTTTTAAGCCTTCTTCGGCATATTTAAGCAATTGATCCGTCCATATATATGAATTGCAGCTTGAGGCCACTCAATCTTGTGTCAGAAATTTTGGTATATCAATAACGCTGTGATGGCTATGCCATAGGGCATGGTTCAGGAATTAAACCGGAAAAAGGGGGCTACTTTTTCACTTTGCGCTTTTCGCCATGCGGCTTGCGTTTTTCGCTTTGTGCCGGCTTACCGCCATGAGTAGTATTTTTTTTAGTATGACGATAATCTTTTTTGCCGGTCGCTTTATCGGGAGCTCTCTTTTTAGGCGCATCCATTACTTTTAAAGAAACCGGTTCATAGCCGGTATCAGCTACACAAGGAATTTGCCTTTTCAGCAGTTTTTCAATTTCTGCCAATAGCCAGGATTCTTCGGGACAAACCAGAGACAAGGCCTGGCCACTTGAGCCGGCGCGTCCGGTACGGCCAATCCTATGAATATAATCTTCCGGTACTTGCGGCAGATCAAAGTTTACAACGTGCGGTAACTCATCGATATCCAGCCCGCGCGCGGCAATATCGGTTGCGACTAATACGGTGACCTTGCCTGATTTAAAATACTCCAGAGCCTTGTTGCGCGCGCCCTGGGTCTTATCGCCATGCAACGCCGCTGTTCGTATGCCGTCTTCAATGAGTTGCTTCTCCAGGCGATCTGCGCCGTGTTTAGTGCGTACAAAAACCAATACTTGCCGCCAGTTATTGCTGCCGATCAGATAGGACAGCAATTCGCGCTTGTATTCACGATTAATGCCATAGACAAGCTCTGAGACGTTATCGGCGGTGGCATTTTGCCTGGCCACTTCAACTGCAACCGGATTATTCAGCGCAGACGCGGCCAGCGCTTTTATGGTATCAGGCACTGTGGCTGAAAACAGCAGGCTTTGCCGCTGTTTGGGGATCAGCGACATAATTCGCTGGACATCCGGCATAAAACCCATATCGAGCATGCGGTCGGCTTCATCCAGAACCAGTATTTCGACGGTGGACAAATTAATGTTGCGTTGCTGCAAATGGTCAATCAAACGTCCGGGCGTTGCCACGACGATGTCGCAACCTCTGCGTAGCTGACGGGTTTGCACGCCGATGCTTGACCCGCCCACAACGGCTTCCGCATGCAGCGGCAAATGCTTGCCGTAAGTTAATATGCTTTCATATACCTGGGCGGCTAGTTCTCGTGTTGGCACTAAAATAAGTGCGCGTACCCGTCGCGGTTTTTGGTGTGGATCACTGTTTTCAGCCAGGCGCTGCAATAACGGCAAGGTAAAACTGGCGGTTTTGCCCGTCCCTGTCTGAGCGCCTGCCAGCACATCCCTGCCTTCAAGAATTAGCGGAATAGCCTTTTGTTGTACAGGCGTGGGTGTGATATAGCCTTGTTCAGCGACTGCTTTAAGGAGTTCGACGGTTAAACCGAGCTGTTCGAAAGACATTAAAACCTCAGGTAAGATAGTAAATTAAGCTGATATTCAGGAATATAACTCAAATTCTCAGGATTCGGTTCTTCTTCAACGGTTGTAAGATGAAGAGGACATTCAGGGAGGAACTGACAAGGCAAAAATAAATGTTTAGCGAGCTCTATAACAATTATTACAGTTAAATGACCGCTAAGTTGGGGGTATATTCTTCGCAGTATCTACTGCTTAATTATTACAAATGGTTTCCAGCGTTTAATTATCCAGAACTCGGGTTAAAACGGATTTTTAAAAACGACAGAATGGAGTATTTATCCGATGATCAGAGAGCGCATAATGTGCAGCCGGCAAAACCACAAGCCGGACCGGTTGTGGTTTTAGCCTAAGCACTTAATCAAAGAAGTTTTTAAAACCGAATAGTTACTTGATTTTAGCTTCTTTATAAATAACGTGTTTGCGAACAACAGGATCAAATTTTTTGATCTCCATTTTTTCGGGCATTGTGCGTTTGTTTTTAGTGGTAGTATAAAAATGGCCGGTGCCTTCGGTAGAAATCAGTTTAATTTTATCGCGCATTTTTTGTCTCCTTAAACTTTTGTGCCGTTTTTGCGCAAATCCGCCAGAACAGCGTCTATGCCTTTTTTATCAATGATACGCATTGCTTTCGTAGAAACTCTAAGGCGTACCCAACGATTTTCGCTTTCTACCCAAAATCTGTGATGTTGCAGATTCGGAAGAAAACGTCTTCTGGTTCTATTATTTGCGTGTGATACATTATTACCGGTAACGGGTTGTTTACCGGTTACTTGACATACTCTGGACATGATTAACCTCTTTGTGTGCCTGAATTCAAAAGTTAGCCGATCTTTATACCAAAAATTCTTTTCAAGGTAAATAACAATCTATAAAATAAACATCAGGACCATTGAATTATATATGGCAAGTTATCATTGCGAGCATAAGATAGAAGGCCGCATATATAATTAAGATTTTGATTGTAAAATAATTTTCTATTGCGCGATTGCCCTGAAATAAATCCGGTAACCCTATCTCAAGTAACTATACGGAACAATAATGCCTATAAAACTCGGCATGGTCATGGACCCCATCGGCCATATCAACATTAAAAAAGACACCAGCTTTGCCATGTTGCTTGAAGCCCAGTCCAGAGGCTGGGAACTGCATTATATGGAACTGAATGATTTATTTCTAAGAAACGGCAGAGCCTATGCCAGAACCCGGACGCTGAATGTGCAGAGAAACGAACAGCAGTGGCACCGGTTTATTGCTGAGCAGGATATCCCGCTCGATCAACTGGATATTATTATGATGCGCAAGGATCCTCCTTTTGATCAGGAATATATATACGCCACTTATTTATTGGAACGCGCCGAAAGCATGGGTGTCTATGTAGTTAACAAGCCTCAATCGCTGCGGGATGCCAATGAAAAGCTTTTTACCGCGTGGTTTCCTCAATGTTGCGCCGAAACTCTGGTTGCCAGAGAGCCTGCAAGAATACGGGGCTTCTTAAAGGAGCAGGGGGAAATTATTTTAAAACCTCTGGATGGAATGGGTGGAACTTCCATTTTTCATTTGCGCCAAAACGATCCTAATTTGAGTGTAATTCTGGAAATGATGACCCAATACAATAGCCGCTATGTGATGGCGCAAAAATATTTGCCGGAAATTAAAGACGGCGATAAACGTATTTTAATGGTTAATGGCGAAGCGGTTCCCTATGCTCTTGCACGGATTCCGGCACAGGGTGAAACCCGAGGCAATCTGGCGGCGGGAGGACGCGCGGAAGGCCGAAAATTAACTGAGAAAGATTGGTGGATTGCCAGTCAGGTAGGGCCGACGCTACGTGAAAAAGGCCTGATCTTTGCCGGGATTGATGTCATAGGCGATACCTTGACCGAAATTAATGTCACCAGCCCAACCTGCGTTCAGGAACTGGATAAGCAATTCGGACTTAATATTGCAGGTTCACTGATGGATCATATTGAGAATAGCCTTCGATAAAATGTCCAATTACACAATGCCTGAGCAGCCTACATCTTCATCCAGTGGTGATTCACTACCAACCTGCGTTCAGGAACTGGATAAGCAATTCGGACTTAATATTGCAGGTTCACTGATGGATCATATTGAGAATAGCCTTCGATAAAATGTCCAATTACACAATGCCTGAGCAGCCTACATCTTCATCCAGTGGTGATTCACTACTTGTAGCCTTATTTGTAGCCGCCATTGTTCATATTGCCCTGGTATTTGGACTAAATTTTACTACACTGCAACCTGCAAGGATGGATAAATCAATAGATATTACGCTGGTAGATAGGCCTGCAAAAAAAGCTCCGGAAAAGGCAAAATTTCTGGCACAGGAAAACCAGACAGGCGCAGGTGAAAAGGTCAGTAAACCTGAGCCCCCCAAAAAACAATTGCCAAGCCGAAGCAATAAACAGGTCGAGCAAATTAAAAAAGCTGCACCGGAAAAAACTCAGCTCAAGCCGGCTCCCAAGGTAATAGCCCGGCAAAAGCCTGAAAAAAAGGTTGTAGTGGCAACTAAACTGGCTGTGGATAGCCAGCCTGAAAAACGGCCGCTCATAACGGCAGAGGCGCTACAGCAGCAAATTGCACAATTGGGAACAGAAATCAGGCAGAATAATCCCGGCGCAGATAAAACCAAAATAAAATTTGTCGATTCAGTAAGCGCCCATAAATATATGGCTGCACAATATATGAAAGACTGGGAAAATAAAGTAGAGCGAATGGGCAACCTTAATTATCCGGAAGTCGCCACCAGGAAAAATTTTTCGGGAACATTAACGATGGATGTAGGGATTAAAGCGGATGGCAGTATATACAGTATTCGTATAAACAGATCTTCCGGGAATCCCGAGCTGGATGAGGCAGCTAAAAACATAGTTCGTATGAGTGCGCCATTTGCGCCCCTGCCCGTGGATTTACGTAAAGAGCTTGATGTTTTGGTAATTACCCGGATCTGGAAATTCTCTGACGAATCAGGTCTGGTCACGCGATAAATTGTTGCAGAGCCAACCATAACCTTCGATACTAAGGCACATGAATCAACCTATTTACTTTAATAATCAGTTTATTATCGCCATGCCTAGTCTGGCTGACCCTAATTTTTTTCATACTGTTACTTATTTATGCCAACATAATGAAGAGGGCGCTTTAGGTATAGTGATTAACAGATCAACCGAGATGAAGCTGGGCGATATTTTTAAACAAATGAATATCCATGCGACTTCGCCTAGCGCTGCGGAGGCGCCTGTTTTTTCAGGAGGCCCGGTGCAACAGGAGCGCGGCTTCGTACTGCACCCTACCTGTGGCCGCTGGGATGCTACCATGCCGGTTTCAGAGTCAATTTCCTTAACTACCTCGCGTGATATTATTGAGGCTATTGCAATAGGTGAAGGACCTGAGCAGTATCTGATTGCCCTGGGTTATGCCGGTTGGGGGGTTGGCCAATTAGAACAGGAAATATTAGACAATGCCTGGCTAAATTCCCCTTATGGCGAACATGTTTTGTTCGATACTCCGGTCGACTTGCGCTGGCAGGCGGCGGCTGGCCAGATTGGCATTGATATTAATCAGTTAACTACACCGGCCGGACATGGTTAAACAGGATCCGCTGTTTAAAAAAGCCAATGCCGGTACTTATATTGGCTTTGATTTCGGCAATAAAAAAATCGGCGCCGCCATTGGTCAAACTATTACTGCAACAGCAAGCCCTTTGCAAACCATCCGCTCCATTAATCAGAGTCCCGATTGGGCCATAATCAGCAAATTGATAGAAGAGTGGCGGCCTTCGGGGTTGGTGGTAGGTATTTCCCGACAATCCGATGGTTCAGACAATCCGATTACACCCCGCATGTTAAAATTTTGCCGTCAACTGGAAGGGCGTTATCAATTGCCTGTTTATCAACAGGATGAAACTTTGTCGACCTTCGAAGCCAAGCAGTTATTGTTCGATGAAATTAAACTTAGCGCAGCCAGGCTCTGGGAAGTGCAAGATCAACTCGCAGCCCAGCTTATTTTACAAACCTGGCTCAATAGCCACACAAAATAAGGATTACAGGTGCTGGAAATAGACGTATTACTCGATAAACTGGAAGCCGAACTAAGACGTGTCATTATAGAAAGGCGACTGGATAATCCACTGATGATCGGTATTCGCACCGGTGGCGTATGGATTGCCGAGATTATGCATCAGCGGCTTAAAATTAATGACCCGTTGGGCTTGCTGGATATTTCATTTTACCGGGATGACTTTTCACAAATAGGCGTTCATCCCAATGTCAAACCCAGCCAGTTGCCCAGACAAATGGAGGGCCGTGACATTATCCTGATTGACGATGTTTTTTATACGGGCAGAACAATACGCGCAGCCCTGAATGAAATTTTTGATTATGGCCGGCCCGATCAAGTCGTTTTAGCCGTGCTGATAGAACGTAACGGCAGGCAAATTCCTCTAAGCCCTGATTGTGTCGGGACACGCACTACACTGAATGCCCATCAGCGCATCAAATTAACAGGCCCTGATTCCTTAGCAATTCATTTACAAAATATGGATGCGGTAGCCTAAGTTATGTCTGATAACCTGCAGCTAAATCCGGAAGGAAAACTTAAGCACTTCCTGACTATTGAAGGCCTGAACAAGAGCTTGTTGCAGGAAATTCTCGATACAGCTGAATCTTTTATCGGCATCAATGATCAGCAGATTAAAAAAGTCCCCCTGCTGCGCGGCAAAACGATAGTCAATCTGTTTTTTGAAAACAGCACGCGAACACGGACGACTTTTGAACTGGCCGCCAAACGCCTGTCTGCGGACGTCTTGAGCATGAGCATCTCGACTTCGTCAACATCCAAAGGTGAAAGCCTGCTCGACACCATACGCAATCTGGAAGCGATGTTTGTCGATATGTTTGTGGTGCGTCATGCCATCAGCGGTGCAGCCCACTTTATCGCTCAACATACCGCGCCTCATATCAGCGTCATCAATGCTGGTGATGGACAACACGCCCATCCTACACAGGCGATGCTCGACATGTTTACCATCCGGCAAATAAAGAAAGATTTTTCTCGTCTGAGGGTAGCCATCATCGGGGATATACTGCACTCAAGAGTCGCCCGCTCAGAGATTCAGGCTCTAAACATGCTGGGCGTCGCCGAAGTCAGAGTGATCGCTCCCAAGACGCTATTACCCGCGCATGTAGAAAGTTTAGGCGTGACTGTTTCACATAATTTGACAGAAGGACTTGCCGATATTGATGTCATTATTATGTTGCGCTTACAGAAAGAACGCATGAGTTCGGCGTTGCTTCCCAGTGAAAGCGAGTATTTCAAATGTTTCGGGCTGACTGAAGATACACTGAAAAACGCCAAGCCCGACGCCATCGTGATGCATCCCGGCCCGATTAACCGGGGTGTAGAGATCGATTCAAAGGTGGCGGACGGTCCTCAGTCCGTCATACTCAAACAAGTCAGCAATGGCATCGCTATTCGTATGGCGATTATGGCGATGGCGATGCAGAAACAGGGAAGCTTATGACGCAGCAGATACATATCAGGCAGGGCAGAATTATTGACCCTGCCAACGACATAGATCGCATCGGCTGCGTTTATATCGCTGACGGAAAAATTATTTCCATGACTGAAGAGCCCGTCGGTTTTAAACCCGATATCGTCATCGATGCCGGCAATCAAATCGTTTGTCCCGGATTTATCGACTTGAGCGCCCGTTTGCGGGAGCCCGGACAAAGCCGTAAAGCGACTTTCGAAAGCGAGACGGTTGCCGCTGCAAGCGGCGGCATTACCACCTTGTGTTTGCAGCCGGATACCATCCCGGTCATTGACACAACGGCTGTTGCAGAGCTCATCAAGGAACTGGCGGAAAAAGCGCAATATCCACAGATTTATCCGATTGCGGCGCTGACCCAAAAGCTGGAAGGCAATGAGTTAAGCTCCATGCTCTCGCTTAAGCAGGCCGGTTGTATTGCTGTCGGCAATGCCGGCCAACCGGTGAAAAATCTCCTGGTGTTGAGGCGGGCGATGGAATATGCGGCGAGCCATGACTTGTTACTCATGTTCCAATCCAATGATTACTGGCTGGGTAATAAGGGCTGCGCTCATGAAGGAGCAGTGGCGACCCGTTACGGCTTGCCAAGCATTCCGGAAGCGGCGGAAACCGTTGCATTGGCGCAGTGTCTGGAATTAGCTGAGCTGACCGGTTGCCGCGTTCATTTTGGGCAGTTAAGTTGTAAACGTTCGGTTATCAAAATACATCAGGCAAAAAAATATGGCTTGAATGTGAGCGCCGATGTCGCTATTCATCAACTTCATTTAACTGAAAATGATATGGCGCCCTTTGACAGCGCCTATCACGTACTGCCGCCCTTGCGTACCGAAGCGGACAAGCAGTATCTTAGACAGGGGCTGGCCGGCGGAACGCTGAACAGCCTATGTTCCGACCATCAGCCGCATGATATCGATGCCAAGCTGGGAGCCTTTCCGGAGACAGAGCCCGGAATTTCAGCCCTGGAAACCTTGTTGCCGTTAATGCTGAAACTGGTAGCGCAACATGTCATAACCCTGGAAATGGGCATCGCAGCATTAAGCAGCAACCCTGCGCAAATTCTGCGTTTAAAAAGTGGCGCTTTAACTCCGGGTTTTTCAGCTGATGTGTGTGTCTTTGATCCGGAGTTAATCTGGCAGGTCAATTCAGAAAACTGGAGAAGCCGGGGCGTAAATACGCCTTTTTGGGGACAAATGCTGAAGGGTCGGGTTACCCATACTTTACAGGCTGGCAAAATGATTTATTGCCTGAAGAAGTGAATTTAAAAGATTCCTCGCCGGATAACGCGCTGAAATAGCTTTGGCGCTTGAAACACCAATTCCGTTCGTCCTGAGCTTGTACTTATGCCGCTTCACAAAATGCAGACCCTGTTTTAGCCATGCTGAGCCTGGGGGCGCTGGTTTTTATCGCTACTTTTCTGGTATCCCTGCATCTGCCGGATAGACAAGTGAAACCGGCCTGAGCGCAGCGGCTTTGCCTCGCCTCTCGTCAACCTTGGTCAACAATAGCAAGCCTGCAACAAAAAACGATAAGGTCGTAAGTAGCGACATCCGATGATTGCCGCCGCTCCAGTAATTGATCAGTCCGTAGCTTAATGGCCCCACGATAGCCGATAAGCGGTTAACCAGTCCCCATAAACCTAAAAATTCCCCGGCCCGCTCAGTAGGGGAAAACTTGCTGACCAGGGCACGCCCAACAGATTGACTCGCACCCATAGCCAGACCGATTATATTTCCGGCTATCCACATATGTGCCGGTTTGCTGGAAAATAAAGCCACCAGCACTGCAACAATCCAGATTAAAAGCGTAATTGCCAGCGAGGGAACCGATCCTATCCGGTCTTGTAAATGCCCGCAGATAAAAGCGCCAACTGCGGCGGTCACATTAACAACCATGATCAGTACAATCAGTGACTGGGTATCAAAGCCCATGACTTCCTGCGCATAAATGGCGGCCAGGACTACAACTGTGCTGACGCCCGACTGATAAATGCTCAATGTTATCAAAAACCGGAACAAGTCCCGAAAGCGCGCCGCTTCTTTAAATGTATGTGTCAATCGGGCATAACTGGCTTGTAAAAGAGACAGGCTCTGGTCTAGGGCGACGGGTATTGCCCGCTCATGTAGCCAAAGAAAAGTAGGTGTAGCCGTCAATGCAAAGATTGCGGCGGTGATTAATAATGTAACCGGTACAAAATGGGTTTCTGATAATCCGTGCTGCCTGGCCCAGGTAATATAGGCCAGACAAATCCCTAATGTCAGAAGACCGCCAAAATAACCCAGGCTCCAGCCATAACCGGACATCCTGCCCATATTCTGTTCCGGCACCAGCTCCGGCAAAAATGCGGCAATCAGATTTTCGCCGCTGGCAAACATAATAGCTGAAAAGGTAACCAGCACCATTCCCAGCCATAGGTCCCCAGGCCCGACCAGCGCCAGCAGGGCTGTCGATAATATGCAACCCAGCGAGGAAATCAGCAGAAAAGACTTCTTGCAGGCCTGGTGATCGGCAATAGCGCCAATTAAGGGGCCGCTGATCATGACTATAAAATTTGCGATGCCGATGGCCAGCGACCAAAGCAGCGTAGGTAAACCCGGTGTAATGCCTTGCACGGTACCGGCGACCACAGCCACAAAATAGGTGCTGAATATAGTGGTTTGCACCACGGTGGTATAGCCGGAGTTGGCGAAATCATATAAAGCCCAGGCCAGCAGTTCTCTACGACCTGCATTTCCTGCAAGGTGGCTATTGTTATTAACGGGTGATTTTTTCTGTTCGCTATTCATGTCAGGATCAAGTATTTATTGGTCAGTATTCGATAGCAGAATATCTTAAACACGGATAAGAAATCTATTTTTATTTAAATCCGGTAGCAAAGATAAATCCCTGCCCAATTCGATCCTGTATAACGGCTATTGTCCTTATAACAGGAGCTAATGCCGGTCCTTTACCGGTTGGGTTACACTCAGTGAACAGTTGTGGCTGGTTGTACCTTGCTCAATCTGTAAAGTGCTGTGATGGACTGAAAAATGTTCATCCAAGGTCTCTACGATATCATCTATAAAAGCATCTCCGGGATGTCCCCCGGGCATGACCAGATGGACTGTCATGGCAGTTTCCGTGGTGCTCAAACCCCAAATATGCAGGTCGTGTATATCGGTTACTCCGCTTAATTGACTTAAGTATTCATAGATTGCCGGTACATCAATTCCGGCCGGCACAGCGCTCAAGGCCAGCTTCAGCGAGTCGCGGAGCAGTCCCCACGTCCCTATCAAAATAACCAGCACGATCACTAAACTCATAACAGGGTCCAGCCAATACCAGCCGGTATAGAAAATCGCCAGACCGGCAATCACCACGGCAAGCGATACAGCGGTATCCGCCGCCATATGCAGATAAGCGGCGCGAATATTTAAATCCCCTTTACTGCCTTTCATGAAAAGCCATGCCGACAAGCCATTAACGGCAATGCCGGCTCCGGACACAATAGACATTGTCAGGCTGTCTACTGCGGGGGGTTGTGAGAAACGATGAGCGGCTTCCCATGCGATGGCTCCGGAGGCCACCAAAAGCAGCATGGCATTGGCCAGAGCCGCCAGAATGGTAGTGCTGCGCAGGCCGTAAGTATAACGTTGACTGGGCTGCATTCGAGTCAGAATGACAGCACTCCAGGCCAATAGCAAACTGAGCACATCAGACACGTTATGTCCCGCATCGGCCGCTAATGCTGTTGAATTAGTGATGACCCCATAGCTGAACTCAATGACTACAAATATCATGTTCAGGAAGATGGCAATTAAAAAGATGCCGCCCTGGCTCCTCGGGGCATGATGGTGATGTCCGCAAGTATGATCATGTTCGTGCTTGTGATAATTTGTCATGGCTCTTTTTTTATACTCAACAAAAATTAACAGCTGTTTAAAATCCATCTTAGATTTATCCCTGACCTCTAAGTCGGTGGTTAAATTGTCTTCTCTTCCTTTAAGATTGTGAGATTATGCAATACTATCTTCCTTGTTTTACAGGTATTTCAGTCGTCCTGATCGAAATACTGAAACCCCGGTTTATCCGCCCGGATTAGATAGCCAGCGAATGCAAGATAAAGTTTGTAAAGCTGAGGATATTTTAATAACATAATTTTTGTAATGTGACAGCGGCATCTAAACTGAACCTATGAGGTAGGATGACTCATGAAAGAACTGATCGCCATCGCTTTGGGCGGCTCCTTCGGCGCAGTATCACGCTTTCTCGTGGCGAACGGCATTTATTCCCTGTTGGGGCGCAGTTTCCCGCACGGCACTTTATTCGTCAATGTGTCCGGCTCATTCCTAATGGGCCTGCTGACGCAACTGATGCTCCAGCGCTTCGCTATGGCCGTGGAATATCGGGCGGCTATTCTGGTCGGTTTTCTGGGGGCCTATACCACCTTTTCCACTTTTGCATTGGAAACCCTTTATTTATTCGAGGAAGGCAATCTGCTGAAAGCTTTTTTGAATATCTTCCTGAGCGTGGTGCTCTGCCTGGCGGGTATCTGGTTCGGCCTGGTTTGGGGACGAACGCTCTTTGCGGGTAATGTTTATCCCTGGCTGGGGCATGGCCTGCTTTATGCCGATATGATGCTAGGGCTTGTTGCCGCTTTCTTGCTGGCCATATTGGCGGAACTTGCGTTTCTCCGGATGAACTTAACGCCCGAGTTACGGGCGGTTGTTCTCATTTTATTGCTCGGCGTTCTAACGATTTCATCGACGCTATGGCTGGCGTTCAAGCTGTCCGAAATCCGCCTGGAATTTCAAGGGTTACTGAGCATTTTTGCTATCAACGCCCTGTTCGGAGTGGCGATGGTCTGGTCAGGCACATTAGTGGGGAATTGGTTATGGCAACTCAACCCGTCACGGTAGCGCGGATTTATCTGCGCGAAGGCGAGCATCTGCTGGGTAAAATTATCCAGTTTTTACACGATGAAGAGAAGATTTCCGGCGTTACCGTATCCCAGGGTATTGCCGGCTTTGGACCCGACGGAAAAATTCATACCGCCCACTTGCTGGATTTGTCCCTGGATATGCCCCTGATTGTGGAGTTTTACGGGGAACGGGCTCGAGTGGAGGCAGTGATTCAGCATTTGACCCGGAAGATGCATTTGCGGCATATCATCACTTGGCCGGCGATAGGCCATACCCCAGACGCATGATCATGCAACGCCTTATGCGGAACACGTTCTTTTCTGTTCACCTACATCAGGCTCATCTATTTTTTTTACGCACTATCGTCGCCAGTTTCCGGGTCGTATGGATGAGTCTATCCGGCAGACAGAGATGGTGCCAAAAAATTGAACAGCCGGTTAAGTGGAACACCTGTTACTTTTGAATGTCCAGAAGGACGTTAAAACGGAGCAGAACATGTCTGTCAAAACGAGAAGAAAGCATTCACCGGCGTTC
>JAQURG010000061.1 GCA_028715725.1 Methylococcales bacterium | reverse complement strand
TATCGACGCCCTGGAGGAGCACTTGGAAGTCAACTTGCGAACCCTTGAAAGCGACCCTAACAGAGTCCATTCGATCGTCGCCTGGCCATGGATTATAGATTCACTTCAGAATTAGAAATGGAATTAGGCCTGGTTCGCGCGTTATTGCATCAGCCGCAATGGATTTTCGTGCAGGAAGCCCTCGACTCGCTGCTCCCGGATGACGAGGCCAAAATGCTCAAATTATTGGCCCACAAGTTGTCTCATGCAGGCATTCTGACAATTTCTCATCAGCCATCCATATTTTTAACGAGATCACAGTCGCTACTCGACCCCTATGCGGCGACATTCGGCTATGATTTTATGCTTCCCGATAACTGTCATTCGCCAAGTAAAACTATCGACCGAAACCGGATTTTTACTGTAAGCGTTTGATTGGTTGGTTGGTGACGCAAAGCAGGCTGTTAGTAAGAAAAAACAAACGGTATCACTGCCCGATGACATAGGTGTTTTTCCCCAGCAGAGCCGGGCGGAGTAGAATGGACGCTACTGGGATGGTGTCCGCCGCTTCTGGCACGGCAGGAGAAACCTCTAGCCCGAATCAGAGTCTAATTGTCTATTGGGTTTCTTCAAGGCTCATTCCCCGTCGTTACCCATAATAAGTTTTCAACAAAGCATTGAGCGCCATGCATTCCTGTAACGGAACGTGTCGCAATGGCGTCACGAGGTTTTTCTATGTCGGATTTGTCAAAACGTAGCGGCGAGGCACCGGATTCCCCGGGCCTGTGGTTTGCCATCAAAAAGGCCGTCAGGCGGCTACAGGACTGGTTCGTGATCCAGTCGAGGAGCGTCAAGGTGACGATGTTGGTGGTGACCCTGCTGATTCCCGCCACCGGCATCTATTCGTTCGTACTCATTCAGAAACAGGCCGCTGTCGCCAGGCAGGTCAAGGGCATGACCGTTGCCGCGGAGGCAGGCGATGGGATGTGGACGTTCAAGGACAAGCTGCCCGTGGTGTTTGGCACCGGCTCGTTGCTGAGCTTTGTGGAAACGAACCCGGTAGAGCGTATTACGGTGGTTTACGAGCCGCTGCTGTGGAACGTATCGGAGCGCATCATCCTGGTCGAATCGCAGGGCAAGCATTACGCCTATTACCCCAGCGATATGGAGACCAAAATCTTTTCGGACAGGGCGGCGGCTGCGCCGTGGGGCGCCAAACTTGCTTTCATCCCGCGCGGTGAGCTCAGCGCCAGTAGCAGGGAATTGTTCGAGCGCCTGGATCAGCGCTTCGCCAATGCCCGTCCACAATCCGAGAAGGATAGCTGGAAAGCCGACATCAGTGGTGTGTTGTCGGTTGTGCTTACGCTCGGCGTACTTGGCTTCCTGTACTTCCAGCTCATGGGTCAACACAAGTCGCTCAAGTTCATCGAGCCGGCCCAGGTGCATGGGTCCATCGACGACCTGGTCGGCATGGGGGACATCAAGGCCGAGGTGGCGCAGATCAAGGACCAGTATGAGCGGCGCGCGGAATATGCCGAGTACGGTATCTTCAAACCCTTCAATGTGATGTTCAGCGGTCCGCCGGGTACCGGCAAGACCAAGTTGGCAAGCTACTTGGCCAAGGAACTGCAACTGCCCATTCTGTTCCACTCCGCCGCCAACCTGGAAACGGGCTTCGTGTCCGGCGGCTCGAATACGCTCAGCCGCATCCTCGCCATGGCCAAACGGCGCAAGCGCTGCATCATTTTCCTGGACGAGGCACAGGATCTGTTCATGAAGCGCGGCGGCCGCCGCAAGTTCGACGACGACACCGCGAACACATTTCTCTCCGTGCTGGATGGCGTGCGCAGCAAAAATGAAGCCGAGATCATCTGGATCGTGGCAAGCAACTTCAATAGCGAGACTATGGAGATGGACGAGGCGATGCTGCGCCGCTTTCAGATGAAGGTGGATTTTCGTATGCCCAATCAGGCGGAACGGCTGGCTATCATCAGCCACTACCTGAGCCATCGGGCCGAAAAAGTACTACCCAACCTGGACTTGCGACATCTGGTGGATGTGACCGAAGGCAGTAGCCCGGCCGACCTGGAAACCATCGTCAACCAGGCAGGAATTTCGGCCGTGCAGACGGGTAAAATGATCGGGACCGATATCCTGATGCAGGCCGCTGAGCGCGTGCTGCTGGGTAACGTAAATACCGATACCACAGCGGAACGCGAGCGCGACCGGCGCATCATAGCCGTGCACGAATGGGGCCATTTCCTGGTAGACCTCGACCACGAACGCAAGTTGACCAACGACAACTGGGAGCAGATCCTGGCTGATACCAAAACCATCAAGATTTCACTCAAGGCCAACCCGCGTACCAACGCGCTGGGGTTCGTCTTCCACAAGCAGGGGGTCAATCTGCTCAAGACCAAGAGCGACATCGAACACGACGTGCGCGTGCTGCTGGGCGGCATGGCCAATGAAGAGCTGTTCTTTGGTGAGGAAGGCACAACCAATGGCGCGCACAACGATATAACCCGCGTGACGAAGCTGCTGCACCACGCTGTGGGCGAAATTGGCATGTACCGCAAGACCCGGCTGAACTTCGGCGCGCTCTCCCGTGAGCGCACCGAAGTCGACGAAGAAACGCGCAGCATCATGGAAGCACAGAGCGAGCGCATGTACGGCGAAACCAAGGCCGTGCTGGCCCGGCTCAAGCCGCTGACCGAGCATCTGGTCGGCAAGCTCCTGGACGCCGACGAAATGAGCCTGAATGAGGCGCTGTTCGAAATCCGCAGCTTCGAGGCGGCTTGGCAAAGCTGACATTCGAAACGACTGACGGTCAAGCGCGAACGGCAAAAATAACGTAAGCAGTAATTTTTCCAACATAGACAAATTATGCCACTTGATTTAAAGGCTCAATTTTTTTCAGTTAACTTCCAGGGTAGAAATTGATCCAACGCCTCGGGTTCATAGTGACTGCTTTCAGGTTTGCTGCCGCTGGACGACAAATCTCTGAATGTCTCTAATTCGCACATCTGAGACGATCAAATTTCTTATTCATCATATAAGCTAAAAATTAAACTGACTTCTGAACCTGTTAGATTGAGTTCAAATTAGAGTTCCAGTCGCGCATAACGCGGCATCAGTGACGAGCTGAATTTAATGCAGCCGGAGCGGTCCTGTACCTTGTGGATTTTAACCGCAACACTCTTTGCTCTGGTGACGATATCCCTCTCTGGCAAATAACCATTGCGGACGACAGTTTATCGCCAATGCCAATTAGGTAACCTGGGCGTATTTTCTCCCAGAAATGCTTGCAACTCGGCTGACTTCAACAGCGTGTTGCATCAAAGCCTTAGCGCCCCTACATCCTATCAGCCAAGGATCATTAATTGACCTCACACATTCCCGGTTTATTACTTATCTTTGCACATGGCCTCTCTCATTTTTGCTGTTATTCGATCTCGACAATCTTGGTTCAGCAAAAAGCACTGTCTCTCTTTAAGTTTGGCTGTACACCAGTTTTAGTTATAACTCGAAATTGCTCCTTATCCCTTTGAAGAAGAGGCGAGTATTCTAGGTCGACCCGCCCCTGAATTTATACATTTACCTGGCATCATCCGTTGTCGTCGTTTCTTCTTCAATGGCTTCTTCTGCTTCTGTGTCTTCGCTAGCTGACTGTTGAGCGGCGTATTTTACGGGAGGATTTTCTGCCACCGGCTCTTCAGCTTTCGTTTTTTTGCCTAACGTTTCCATAAATTCTGTAAACCATTTCTGATCTTTCACCGCAGCTAAATCCGGGTCATTTTGAATATCGCCGGCTTCCGGTAAAGTAACCTTGTCTTTGGCGTTTTCAAGGGCTTTAAGGCAGGCATCTTTATCGCCGCGCAACGCATAAATACAGGCCAGATTATAGGACGCTGTTCCTGCCTGGATGGCATTTGCTTTCTCGAATTGTTTTTTGGCCTTTTCATACAATTCATCATCAGGCTTGGCTTTTTTAAGCCTGGCCAAATCCATATAAGCAACGCCGCCATTAATTGCCGCTCCCAGATAATCAGGGTTAATCAGCATGCAAAAGGCAAACTTATCGATGGCGTCCTGATAAAGCCTGGCTGCCTCGTCGCCCATTTTGGTTTTTGCCTGATGCAGTAGAGCAAAACCCCAATTGTATAAAGCTTCGGCCCGTAATGGATCGTCCTGCAAGATTTCTGCATAGCCTTGAAAAGACGCTTTAAAAAGGCCGTCGGCTGTGCTCCGTTCGCTTTTACGCGCCTGAGCCGTTTGTTTAATGGTTGCATTGAGTTTGGATTTTTTGGATATCGATGCTAAAAACGACATGAATTATTTCTCCTGGTCAGTGGTTTATATTCGCAAGCTATAGAATAACAGCTCCTTTTTTAACCACAACATTATACTCATCGCTTATTCGAATCGGCACTTTAAGTTGATCGATTAGAGCTTCAGGCAAATATCAAATTTTGCAAATGGACGCCAGACCTTTTAAGCTAGTCCAGCACCGTATTTGTCAGTCATAACGATGTGCTTGTATAAATATGAATGAGAGCCCGGTCGTTAATACAGCTTCATCTGTTTAATCTAAATAAAGTAGAGCGTGGATGCAATTTTCAAAGCAGCTAAATCAGGCAATTTCAAGAGCATGGCTGTTAACTGCGCTATATTTTGTCACGCCTGTTGTTTTGGCTGATGTCACTATTTCAGGACTGGAAGGAAGAGTTAGAGATAATGTCCGGCTGATGCTGTCCCTCGAAAAAGAACAATGCGCGGCTCCGGAATGGAAAATACGCGGCTTGTATGAAAAAGCGGACAGGGAGATTGACGAGGGGCTGCGGGCGTTGGGTTATTATCATGGCGCAGTTAAAAAATCCCTGACTTTCGGCAAGGCGTGCTGGAAAGCCGATTTTGATATTGACCCCGGGCCGCAGGTTCACGTCAACGATGTCAGTATTACAATTAGCGGGGCGGCGCATGATGACCCTGAATTTCAAAAACTGAAGAACAAGCTGCTTAAAATAAACGGTAGCCCTCTTGATCAAGGCCAATACGAAAAGATGAAAAGCCGGATTGAATCTTTAGCATTGGCACGAGGCTATTTGCAAGGGTCCTTTACAGAAAAAAAACTCTTGATTGATAAAGAGCTCAATAAGGCGGATATCAGGTTAGTATTTGATGCCGGAAAACGCATGGTTTTTGGCAATATTGTCGTCGAGCAGGATATTCTGGATCCGGAATTTATAAAAAAATTCATCTCGATAAAAAGTGGAGATTTTTATACCAGCGAACAACTGGCTAAAACCTATAATGATCTGTCGAAGAGCGGCTATTTCGATATGATAGATATCGTCCCCGATGTTGAAAATGATGCCCAGGGAGTGCCTGTCCTCATTAAACTGAGGCCCAAGAAGAAACATCATTATGCCTTCGGCGTAGGCTTTGATACCGATATAGGTCCGTTGCTGAGCGGGGCTTATGACAACCGGCTTCTGAACCGACGCGGGCATTATTTAACCTCAGCGCTTGATTTATCTCCGGTATTATCGACGGCCAGCGTAGAGTACAACGTGCCCTTGAATAACCCAATCAGCGACACTTTCAGTTTCGGCGGCGGGCTCAAACGCGAAGATACCGACAACTTCAACACTCTATCGGCAAAGCTTTCCGGGCGATTAAAGCACGCGCTGGACAGCGGCTGGAAACAGACCCTTTTTCTCGATCTTGACTATGAGGACTTTACCATAGGATCGACGCGCACCAAGACATTACTACTGGTGCCGGGCGGCAGCTGGATTAAGTCTGTCTCCAATGATGTGTTGCGCCCCACGAGAGGCTATCGGGCAAAATTCGACGTCAGCGGCTCTTACCGGAACCCCCTGTCGGATGTCAGTTTTCTTCAAGGCGCAATCTCTGCAACATGGTTGCATCCATTACCCTGGAACAGTAAATTTATAGGACGAACCGATCTGGGCGCAACGCTGGTTGACCAATTTGATAAATTACCGACATCGTACCGGTTTTATGCGGGCGGCATTAACAGCATTCGCGGTTACGCTTATAAAGAATTGGGGCCCAAGGATAGCGAAGGCAACGTAGTCGGCGGCCGGTTTTTAACTGTGCTCAGTCTGGAGTATGAAAAGACTGTTTTTGATAACTGGGGCGTTGCTGCATTCGTCGATAGCGGTAATGCGTTTAACGTCGATAATATTCTCTTAAAAACCGGCGCCGGCTTAGGCGTGCGCTGGTATTCGCCATTTGGTCCGGTCCGTGTTGATTTTGCCGTGCCCCTGAATGAGTCGGATTCTTCATTTCAGATTCACTTTGCCGCAGGCGCAAGGCTATGAAGAAACGCATCATCCTTTTGATAGCCATGCTGATAGTGCTGATTATTCCAGCCGGCCTGGCTGGATTGATGAGCAGTGAAGCGGGCAGTCAATGGCTGCTTCGTAAAGTTATTTCAGTTCTACCGGCACGGGTATCGGTTGCGGCGATGAAAGGCCGATTGATTGATCGTATCTCATTAACAGACTTTCACTATCAGACTGACGCTGAAACACTGGTTATTGATGACCTTGTTTTTGCCTGGCAGCCTGACAAATTGTTATCGGGCACTTTAAAAATTACAGACATCATAGTCAACGGTTTAAATGTCACTGTTATTGAGTCAAAAGAGCCGCAAGAAAAGAGCAGTTTTGATCTGAACGCCGAACTGCCGCTGCCTGTTCAGGTTATTATCGAAAACTTACTGCTGACGGATGCGCAGTTTCACATAGGCGACTTTGTCCAAGAGCTTGAAAAACTGCAATTAGCCGTAGCGACTGAAGACGATCAGCTTAAAATCATGTCGATCGATGTTAATGCTCATCCCTTCGCTGCAACAGTTCGGGGGCGGATAACCTTAGGCAAAGGCTTTCCTTTTAATCTTAAACTGGATTGGCAGGCAAATGCTGAACAAAACGGATTGTGGCAAGGTTCCACGATACTTGCCGGAGATATTAATCAGCTAACTTTCGACAACCAGATAGCTTCGCCTTTCATTGTGGTTTTAAAAGGCAATCTGGAGGACTTGCAGACAATGCCGCGCATCAATGCACGCGCCGATTGGAATAAAGCCGTCTGGCCGATTGGCGGCGTTGCGCCCCGGATAAAAAGTGAGCAGGGCGCTATGGAAATGACCGGTTTGCTTAAGGATTATAAAATTACGCTAAACGGGCAGTTAACCCAGCAGTATTTGCCCGAGGCAAGCCTTTCTTTTAACGGCAGAGGCAGTCAGAATGCCCTTTCCATTGAAAAGCTGGAGCTTAAATCAAAGACCGGCGTTTTTCAGGTCAACGGGGATGTTTTCTGGAAAGATGCTCCGGCTTTTGATTTGACGGCAGCGGGGCGGAATTTCAATCCGGCGATATTGCTACCCGAGTTGCCTGGCAACCTCACTTTCAGCAGTCATCTTAAAGGTAATCTGAAGGCCGAAGCATTGCAACTTGACACTGAAATTAACTCGCTGTCCGGCCAGTTAAGAGGTAAGCCGGTCAGTGCAGACGGCAAACTGGCTTTAAACGGCGACCAGCTCAAGGTCGACGCATTGCATATCAACTCTGGCGTTAATAAAATTACCGTTAATGGAGCCATGGGTCAAGAGAATGCAGCTCTTGAGTTAGCTATCGATACTCCGGCTTTAGATGCATTCTGGCCAACTCTGGGCGGCAGTTTGAAAGGCGACGGACTGATACAGGGCACATGGAAAAAACCGGCAGTAAAATTCCAGGCCAAAGGCAGGCAATTGCATTTTGCTGGGCACAGCGCGGGACAGTTAGCCATAAATATCGATTACACATCAGATCCCAAAAAAACCTCCACGATGCTGTTGTCGGCAAACGCTGTTAAAAGCGGCGAAGTGCAAATTGATTCCGTGCGGGTTGATGGGCTGGGCGCACTGGCGCAGCATAACTTTAAAGCCGATATAAAGTCGCCTGATGGGAATTTGTCGACTTTATTGACCGGCAGTCTCAATGCCGGCCATTGGAAAGGCGACTTTTCCCGACTGGATTTAAATTCCCGGGATTTGGGTCTTTGGCAGCTTAAAAAAAATATGGCCGTTAATATAATTCAACGGCCTGCCGGGGTTGATGTGGCTATTGACGAAGTCTGCCTGGTGCAAAAATCCGCCTCGCTCTGCACGCATGGACATTATTTCGCTGGCGGTGATCTTGACTTTGCTCTAAAGGTGGCGGAATTTCCAACAAGGCTGCTGAAGGCTTATATGCCTGAGCAAATGCAGCTAAACGGCCTGCTCAATACGGATACTGAAATGCAAAAACGAAAAGGGTTATTTACCGGACGTTACCAACTTGAACTGTCACCTTCAACGCTTCTCTTTCAGGGAAAGAAAGTTTCGCTCGGCGCATCTTCACTGTCGGGCAATATCAAAGGCAATACAGTCTTCGCAGATATTAATATGGCCTTAGCTGGCCAGGATTATATTCGGAGCCGGTTGCAAATGGATACCGGCAAGAGTCAGGCTATCAGTGGTGCGATATCGGCATCAATGCGCGAGCTTTCCCTGCTGGAAGCCTTTGTTCCTCAGTTATCTGGCACTAAAGGACTATTAACGGCAGATTTAAAGGTGGGCGGAACTGTAAAAAAGCCTGTGGTGATGGGACAAATAGACCTTGCCAAAGGCGCTGTCGATATTGCCGGGCAGGGTGTGGGTCTTCGTGATATTAATCTTCATGCGACTGCGTCAGGCAAGCAGGCTAACCGCATTCAAATTAACGGTTCCGTGCTGCCGACGGAACTCAGGCCTGCAAACTCTCCTGAGCAGGTGCAGTTGACAGGTCCGGTTACCATCAATGCAGATCTGCAACAGCAGGAAGGAGTGCTGGCCGGGCATTACCGGATTGATAGTCCGCCTTTGACGATTCTATTGCAGACTAATGAAGGCGCTACAAGAGTCTCATTGGGCGCATCGTCAGTTTCCGGCAATATTAAAGGGGAGAATGTTTCAGCGGATATTGATCTCAGACTGGTCGGCCGCGATTATTTACGCGCACAATTGCAAATGGATACCGGCAAGACACAAGCCCTGTCAGGCCAAATAACCGCTTCAATAGTTGAGTTCGCATCGCTGAATCAACTGGCGCCCCAGCTATCCAATATAAAAGGACAATTGAAAGCAGACATGGCCTTGCAGGGCAACCTTGAAAAGCCACAGGCAAGCGGAGCAATACGATTTACAGGGGGTGCAGTTGATGTTAATGAGCAGGGGATCGCCCTTCGTGAAATCAAGCTACAGGCAGTGGCTTCAGGCGATAAAAGCGACCGCATTAACATTACAGGCTCGGCAAGATCCGGCGGAGGACAGTTAAATATCGACGGGTTTGCAAGCTTGCAGGCCCAGGCCGGCTGGCCTGTTGAGTTAATGCTGAAAGGAGAAAATTTTGAAATCTCGAAAACACCGGAAGCACAAATAGCGATTTCGCCTGACTTGAAATATGTTTCTGCTGATACGCAGGGAAAAGTGAGCGGTAAATTAAAAATACCCAAAGCAATAATAAAGCTCAAGGAACTGCCTCAAAATGCCGTAAAAGTCAGCCCGGATGAAATCATAATCGGAGAAGCAAAAGCTGAAGAAAAAAAGGCTGTCGCTCCCGGTATCGATGCGAATATCGATGTTGAGCTGGGCAAGCAGGTCAATTTTTCAGGCCAGGGTCTGGAAACCGGCCTGACAGGCCAGCTAAAGATCGTCAAGGCAGCAGAGAAGATGGCTATGCACGGCAATGTCGATATGATTAAGGGCCGTTACAAAAGCTATGGGCAGGATCTGACTGTACGCAAGGGGCGTTTCGTATTTAACGGCCCTGTTGATAATCCCTGGCTGGATGTAGAGGCGATACGCGTTTCAAACAGCAAAAAAGTAACCGCCATTCTCAGTCTGACCGGTTCCCTCGAAAAGCCGCAAACCCGTATTTCTTCAGAGCCTTCATTACCGGAAGCGGAAGCGCTTGCTTATCTGGTTACCGGCAGGCCATTAAGTCAGGTGAGCCAATCAGAAGGCAACTTGCTCGCCAGTGCAGCACTATCTTACGGTGGAGGTCAGGCGGCCTGGCTTACAAAAAAACTGGGAATAGACGAATTTGAAGTTCAAGAGGGCGAAACGCTGCAAGATACTCTGGTTGCCGTGGGCCAATACCTGACTCCTGATTTCTACGTCGGCGCCAAAGTAGGCTTATTTAATAATCAGGCTGCAATGGTTTTAAAACATAAAGTCACCGATGCTATTAATGTAGAAACGCAGGCGGGCACATCACAGCGAGTAAAAATCAATTATGAAATTAATACGGATTAGGCTGGCTCGAAAGCTTCAGCTTACGGGATTAACATAAGGCTAACTCCGGTTATGTGATAAGGATAATTCGTGAACCGGCGCACGGTCAGCTGAGAGACAATCTGCCGCGTTGATAACGGAATTTCAGCCTGGATTTTATAGCCTAAATTCTGCCCGGGTACTTTCGAAATAAACCGGCTTTCCAGATTGCCCCAGTCAAAAATGCCCTTGTGCATGATATTGCCGAACAGGCTGTCATTTTTAGTCAAATCCATACGTGCTGTAAAACTCTGAACTTGATCTGATAGTCTCAATTGTGTCAGGCATTGACTGTTGCAGTTCGACCCGTCGCAGTCTTTCACTCGATTTTTTTGGATGACAATAATTAGCAGCATAGCGGTCAGTTGCTGAGTTGCTTGGCCAAGTCAGTCGCAAAAATAGGTATTGAAGTTATCCAGACCTGTTTATCGTGAAAATTACGTATGTTATCCCGCCTAGAACTACAACGCTTTCAGAAAAATTGTTTTGATGCTGTGTTCCAGTATGTAAGATATGCAGATCTATATAATTAATTGTTATACATACTGATTCTACCCTGCTACGCTACGAAAAGGACAGAGATTTTGAATAAACAACAATTAGCAGCCAAAATTTGGGAATCTGCTAACCAGATGCGCTCCAAAATTGAAGCCAACGAGTACAAAGATTACATTCTGGGCTTTATTTTCTACAAATACTTATCCGATCAACTTGTTCAGTACGCCAAAAAACAAGGCATGTCCAATGCTGAAATCGCACTACTGAGCGAAGACGACACTGAAACCGCCGACTACATCAGAAAAGACCTGGGCTACTTTATTGCCTATGACAATTTATTTTCAACATGGCTGGCAAAAGGCAGTGATTTTGATGTCTCCAACGTGCGTGATGCCTTGTCCGCCTTTGAGCGCCTAATACATAGC
Source organism: Methylococcales bacterium (assembly GCA_028715725.1). Taxonomy (GTDB): domain Bacteria; phylum Pseudomonadota; class Gammaproteobacteria; order Methylococcales; family Methylomonadaceae; genus JAGXGJ01. The sequence goes on along the minus strand of JAQURG010000061.1, from coordinate 4,299 downwards.
AACCACAAAAAGCTGTTCGACGGCATTTTTAACACCCTGCAAACCGGCCTGAGTAAATTGGGCGAAAGCGCAGCCAAACAAACCAAAGCGATTAGCGACCTACTGCAACTGATCAAAGCCATCCCCATGGATGGCAAGCAAGACTATGACGTGTTGGGCTATATCTACGAATATCTGATTGAAAAATTCGCCGCCAATGCGGGCAAAAAAGCGGGTGAGTTTTATACCCCCCATGAAGTCTCATTGCTCATGTCAGAGATCATCGCGCACCACGTCAAAGACAAAGAAAAAATAGAAATTTACGACCCGACCAGTGGCTCAGGCCTCTTTGCTGATTAACATAGGCAACAGCGTCGCCAAACATAGCAATCGCCAGGACAGCATTAAATACTTTGCCCAAGAACTCAAAGCCAATACTTACAACTTAACCCGTATGAACTTGATCATGCGCGGCATAAAACCCAATAATATCGTCACCCGCAACGGCGACACTCTGGAAGATGACTGGCCCTACTTTGACGAGAACGACCCAATGGGCTCTTATAACCCACTCTATGTGGATGCCGTCGTCTCCAACCCGCCTTATTCACAACAGTGGGACCCTGACCATAAAGAGAACGACCCGCGTTACTCGCGTTTTGGCTTAGCGCCCAAAACCAAAGCCGATTACGCGTTTTTGCTGCACGATTTATATCACCTCAAACCCGACGGCATGATGGCCATCGTATTACCCCACGGCGTGTTATTCCGTGGCGGCGAAGAAGGCACCATTCGCAAGCAGTTAATTGAACAAAACCATATTGATGCCATTATCGGCCTGCCCGCTAATATCTTTTTCGGCACCGGTATCCCTACCGTTATTTTGGTATTACGCCAAAAGCGCGATAATACCGACGTGCTGGTCGTCGATGCCTCCAAACACTTCATAAAAGTAGGTAAAAACAACAAGCTGCAAGCCTCAGACATCAAGCGCATAGCCGATGCCGTAATAAATAGAGAAAGCAATCCGAAGTTTTTACAGTTGGTCAGCAAAGAAACCCTGCGCAAAAACGACTACAACCTCAATATTCCAAGATATGTAGACTCCGCAGCCGCTGCCGAAAGCTGGGATTTACACGCGACTATGCTCGGCGGCATTCCAGTGAGTGAAATCAAGCAGTTTGATCATTATTGGCAGGCCTTTCCAGACCTAAGAAAAGCCTTATTCACAAACACCTCAAGCCACTACGCCCAGCTTGCTATTGCGACCAGTGAGGTCAAACACACCATCACCCAACACCTTGAGGTAAACCGCTTTGCTCAAAGCTATGCCAACGCCTTTAGTGATTTTGATGCCTACTTAAAAAACGAGCTAATCACTCAGTGGCAAACGGTGAATATTGCCCAGCATGAGGCGATTTTAAGCAACGCTCTTTTTACACGCTTAAGCAAAACAGCGGTAAATGGCATGGCCTTAATCGACAAATACCAAGCCTATCAATTACTCGATAACCACTGGCAAACCACCGCCGCCGACTTGGAAATGCTGCAAACCGAAGGCTTTGCCGCCGGCAAACAGGTTGACCCCAACATAGTCACCAAAAAAATAAAAGGCAAAGACACCGAAGTGCAAGACGGCTGGAAAGGCCACATACTGCCCTTTATCTTGGTGCAAACCACGTATTTGAATGACGAGCTGCAAGGGATTAAAAAACAAGAAGACCGCCTGGCCGAAATCAGCGCCGAGCTGGAAGCCCTACTTGACGCCTTCTCTGAAGAAGAAAAAGCCTTGGATACGGCCAATGAAAGTGGCGATAGTTTCGTCAATGCCGCCGTAGCCAAAGCAGCCAAACAACTGAAAGCCGAGCTAAACCAAGCGGAACCCTTTGAGGCTGAAAGCTACCCAGCCAAAATCATCCAAGTGGATGCTTTAATCAATGAAGAAAAAGAGCTGAAAAAATCCGTTAAAGAAGATGCCGAGGCACTGCATCTTAAAACCAAAACCACCATCGAAAACTTAAGCGACGAGCAAGTAAACACCTTGCTGGAACGCAAATGGATCACTCCATTGCTTGACGAGTTAAGCCAACTGCCCAGCAACCTGATACACCGGCTCACCAGCCAAGTACAAAAACTGGCGGATAAATACGCCACCACCTATGCCGATGTCGCGAGCGAGATCAAAAACACCGAGCAAACATTAGCCGGATTAATCGACGAACTCACGGGGAATGAGTTTGATATGCAGGGGTTGGCGGAGTTGAAGGTGTTTTTGGTGGGCGAATAAGATGAGTGCAGAGAATAAAGTGCCTGCGATTCGGTTTAAGGGGTTTGGTGGGGAGTGGGAAGAGAAATTGCTTGGGGATACATGCGAGGAAACTTATGGCGGTGGTACACCAAGTACATCAAAGTCCGAATATTGGAATGGTGATATACCTTGGATTCAGTCCTCTGATTTAGTAGAAAATAAAGTAGCAAACGTTGAGTCTAGGAAGAGAATTTCAGAAAATGGGCTGAAAAATTCCGCTACAAAATTAATACCAGAAAACTCTATTGCGATAGTAACAAGGGTAGGTGTAGGCAAGTTAGCCTTAATGAAAAACAGGTATGCCACGAGCCAAGATTTTCTATCATTAAGTAAGTTAAAAATAGATTGTTTGTACGGAGTATATTCAATTTGGAAAAAGCTACAGAGCGAAAAACTGGCTGTACAAGGAACTTCTATTAAAGGGCTCACAAAAGAAGAACTTTTGACCAAGAAAATTTTAATACCGAGCGAAAAAACCGAACAAACCAAAATAGGCCAGTATTTCCAACAGCTCAACACCCTGATCGCCCAGCATCAGCAAAAGCACGACGAGCTGTTAAACCTTAAAAAAGCCCTGCTCGAACTTATGTTCCCCAAACAAGGCGAAACCGTGCCAGAGATTCGTTTTAAGGGGTTTAGTGGGGAATGGGATAGGCGGAAATTACTTTCAAATTTTGAAAAGATAATCGATTTTAGGGGAAGAACACCTAAAAAGCTTGGTCTGGATTGGAGCGAAACTGGTTATTTAGCACTGTCAGCATTAAATGTAAAAAACGGTTTCATAGACTTTAATACCGATGCAAATTTTGGAGATCAAGAATTGTACGATAAATGGATGTCAGGAAATGAGTTGCATAAAAATCAAGTGCTTTTTACAACAGAAGCGCCGATGGGAAATGTAGCTCAGATTCCAAATGACAGAAAATATATCCTTAGTCAAAGGACCATAGCTTTTGAGGTAAATCCAAAGCTAATCGAAGAAAATTTTTTGGCAGTAACACTGAGATCTCCTTCATTGCAAAGGAAATTCACATCATTATCAAGTGGAGGAACTGCCCAGGGAGTAAGCCAAAAATCTTTGGCTTCTGTAGATGTGGTGGTTCCAAAAGATACTACTGAACAGACCCAAATCGGCAACCTCTTCCAACAACTCGACACCCTAATAAACCAACACCAAGCCCAACTAAAAAAACTCAACAACATCAAGCAAGCCTGCTTGGAAAAAATATTTGTTTAAATCAACGGAACATACGGATGACCTTAGAAAATAAACTCGGCATCACCGATGCGGTTGAGCTGGCAAGGGTTGAAGAAAAGCTAAGTAAAGCCCAAGCCCACAAGCTGTTTACCAGCGGCTTTTTAGACACCCTGGAGGCGGGTAGTTTTCAGGCCTTGGCAAGTATCCACCAAGCTCTTTTTGGTGAGATTTATGAGTTTGCGGGCAAGGTTCGTCAGGTCAACATTGCAAAAGGCAATTTCCGTTTTGCGCCTGTGATGTATCTGGATGCCGCTTTAAAAAACATCGAGGCCATGCCGCAAACCACCTTTAATGAAATCATCGAAAAATATGGTGAAATGAACATTGCCCACCCCTTTAGAGAAGGCAATGGCAGAAGCACACGGATATGGCTCGACTTAATACTTAAAAAAGAACTCAAACAGGTAGTTGATTGGCAGCGTGTCGATAAAAATGATTATTTAATGGCCATGGAGCGCAGCCCCGTCAAAGACATTGAACTTAAGTTTCTGTTACAACAAGCCTTAACCGATAAAATTGATAACGCCGAAATCTATATGAAAGGCATTGACGCCAGCTATTACTACGAGGGCTATACCTTGTATAGAACTGAAGAATTGTGAACAACCTCGTTCCCACGCTCCCGCGAACCTCGTTCCCACGCTCCCGCGTGGGAATGCATACGGAGTAAAATAAATGGGTAGAAGCCGTTATACAATCACAGACCCTAAACAACCGCACTTTATTACACTCACCGTGCTGCATTGGATTCCTG
>JAQURG010000060.1 GCA_028715725.1 Methylococcales bacterium | reverse complement strand
TTAATGTCATTCGACACAATGGGCCATCGAAGCATAGCTTGCGTCTTCGCAAGATGCGCGCTGCTATCAACGATGATTACCGGTCTGAATTAATCTTTGGGAAAGCAACATAGCGCGATTGCCTTGACGGCGTCCCGTCAATTCGCACCGGTTGTGTTAGAAAGACAGTCAGGGAGTACCATTTGCCGGTGCAAATTGGCGAATAACCAGGGAGTTAGCGCTTGATTATTTGGCGGTTGTAGAATGTCCTGGAGATTCCGTTTATTGGATTGTTGTGTATATTGCCAAATAAGTTTGTATAGGATATAAGCTTATTTTCATAAAAATAAAAATAGCTTAAAGTTTTCTTTTTTAATTCGGGGGAGAGTCGATATGGTTGAACTTATAGTGGCAATAACAGTGGTCGTCATATTTTCATTAATTATTTATGGCATACGGAAAAAGGCTTCAAAAAAAGCGGCATCTGAAACTAATTTAAAAGCCGCCGGAACGGCAAGGCAATCACAGACCCTTAAACCGGGTCTTCAAGCCGATGCGCCAGTGTTAATTCCTGAACCTCAAAGCGTACATTCAGAAGAAATACAGCACGTCGAGCCGGTATTTGATCCTGACCCTTCCATAAAGCCGACCAGCAACACGGCAATATTGGAGACAGAGTCCAGGAAATATGGACATCTTCCTGAGGACTCAATGCTGAGAAGACATTATCTGACTCACCTATTTGGCATGATTGAATCAACCAGGTCTTCATTGCCGACTGATTCGGCTTTATCACATCATTACAACGCAATGATCATTGCTGAAATGGAGGAATGCCTGAGCAGTAATGTTAAAATGGATCAGCTTGTTCGTGATTATGAAAAGTATAAAAAATCATTGGCGATGGAAACTCAAAAACCCGAGGCAATGGTACAGCCATCAGAAGACCCGATTGCAACAACAGTTAAGCACGAAAATCCCAAGCTCCCCGAAGATTCCATGCTGAGACGGCATCATCTGACTCATCTGCGCGCATTGGTTGAATCAAAAGCGCCGCAATGTCCGACTGATTCCACCTTGCGTCGTCATTACGAAGCGATGATTGAAAATGAAGTGAATAAGCTTTTATAACGGGTCATTTTTATCTCTGGTGGTACTCCGACACTTTGCAAGTACCTCGAGTTATTAGTCTTTCAAAACACTGTCACAAAGAACGGGTAAAGATAGCGGCTTGGGCGGTAATTGAGGAACTTTCGGATGTCTGGCTTCTTCCGAGAACCACCAGGCCAGGCTCGCATCGCAGCCGTCGCCTTGCGGCAGAGCCTCCTGACCTTGGCAGTATTGACTGTTTTTCGGACATTTGAGCCGTACATGAAAGTGATCGTCATGCTTCCACCACGGACGGATTTTTCTCAGCCAGTCACGGGAAGAACTGCGGATGCACAGTTCGCGTTTCACGCTCGGATTGACAAAAATCCGGTCGACTTCAGGCATTCGCGCTGCTGCTTCAAGAACTTTTTCATTCGCAAGCGACCACTGTTTGTAATCTATTACGTCAGAGTGGGCGGCAAGCACTGAAGGCGCTCCCCACGTTTCGCGTTCATTAAAAGCCAATGTGCGGCTTGCCGCCTGTTTTGATAATAAAAACCAGATATCAACATCAAGTCCGGTTTGATGGCTGCGATGTCCGCTTAAGGTCGGACCGCCGCGCGGCTGTCCTAAATCGCCGATAAGCAGGGTTCCCAGATGCTGTCTGACGGCGGTTTGTCCCAGTTTTTCAATAAACTGTTTTAAATCGGGATGGCCAAAAGAGCGCTTTCTTAATAACCGCATCATTTGATAGCCTGCGCCATCGGCCGCCACAGATACCGCGCCGCTGATACAGCCGGCATTATAGTTTCCGATACTCTGGGCGATGCCGCCTGTTGTCGGCTGAATAACCCTTGCCCATTTCTGTGCTTCAGACGCGGCAATGCACTCTGACAATAGTCCTGATAGCAAGATACCGGTAAAAAATATAACTTTTGAATCTAGCACACTATCACCTGACCTTAATTAATCTGCACAAAATAAATATGGCGAGTATTTTACACGCCCGGCAACCAACTTGTATTGATGCTGTAGTATCATTGAAAATAGGCATAAGCTAAAAATTTAAAGCGGCGGCCGGGATAATCCGGTTTTATTAGACATAAATCAGGGCCTAAATGTTAAGACTCATTCACACCGCAGATTGGCATCTGGGTCATAGTTTGCATGGCGTATCCCGACAACCGGAGCATCAGCAGTTTCTGGACTGGCTGCTTCTCGAACTGCAAAATAGACAGGCGGACGCGCTCATAGTTGCAGGTGATATTTTTGATTCTGCAAATCCTTCAGCCGCCGCTCAGGCACAGCTTTATGAGTTTCTGGTCAAAGCCAGAACTTCGCAGCCTGCGCTCAATATTGTCTTGATTGGCGGCAATCACGATTCCGCCAGCCGCCTGGATGCGCCCTCATCCATTCTTAATGCGTTGGGTGTGAATGTTGTCGGCGGCCTGGTGCATGATGAGGCCGGCATAAACTGGGGTAGACTGATCGTACCGCTCACCAACGCATCGGGTAAAATCAAGGCGTGGTGCGGCGCCATGCCGTTTTTGCGTAATGCGGATCTGCCCTCGACTGCCAGGGATGGCGGCCGCGACGGCTCCCGGCAGTCGTCGGCATTTCCTCCATCTATGGAGGTCAGAAGTGTCGAAAGTGATCTGGAGCAATCAGGCGAGCAGGATAACGAGCCTTTGATCGCAGGAGTCAAATCGCTTTATGCGCAGCTGTTTAGCCAATTGCAGTCCAGGGCTACCCAGGGCGAGCCTTTAATTCTTACCGGACATTGCTATATGGTGAACGGCTGTGTGTCGGAACTCAGCGAACGCAAAATCCTGGGCGGCAATCAACACGCCTTACCGGTTGAATTATTTCCGGAAGATATTGCTTATGTGGCTTTGGGCCATTTGCATCTGGCGCAAAAAGTCGGAGCGAATGACCATATCCGCTACAGCGGATCGCCGATTCCATTATCATTTGATGAAAGCCATTATCTGCATCAGGTTGTTCAAGTGGATATTAAAAAGGGACAACCGGCTGAAACCCATGCCGTTAAAATTCCGCGCAGCATCGAGCTGATAAGGATTCCTGACAGCAAGGATTTTGCCGTTCTGCCGGATGCGCTGGCGCAACTGGAGCAGATGGAATTCGAGCCGGACTTGCCGATAGAACAAAGACCTTTTGTTGAATTAAGGATCAGGCTGGAAAAACCGGAACCCGGCTTGCGCCAGCAGGTTGAAGAAGTCATATCCAAACTGCCCGTACGCCTGCTGAAAATCTCCACCGCTTATAACGGCAGCGATAAAAGTCTGGCCGATGTAAAAATAGAGGAACGGCTGGAAGAATTGCAACCCCTGGATGTTTTTCAGCGCTGCTATCAGAATAAATTTGACCAGGAAGCGCCTGAAATCATAACTGCGATATTTAATGACTTGCTGGAAAGCCTGAAGGAAAAACCCTAGTGCGTATTTTAGCAATCAGGGGCAAAAATCTGGCCAGCCTTGCCGAACCCTTTGAGATTTTGTTAAATGACGGGCCTCTGCAACCGGCCGGTTTATTCGCGATAACCGGACCTACAGGCGCCGGCAAAAGCACAATCTTGGATGCCTTATGTCTTGCGCTTTATGACAAAATGCCGCGTTTACCGGATGGCCTTGGTTTTCCGGTAGGGCACAGAGATGAAGATGAAAAGCTGCGCGTCACCAGCAATGATGTCCGTTCCATATTGCGCCGGGGCACCAGCCACGCTTATGCCGAAGTCGATTTTATCGGCAAGGACAAACAATATTACCGGGCGCGCTGGGAAGTCAGCAAAGCCAGAGGTAAAGCAAGCGGCCGGTTACAGGCGCAGGACATCATTCTGAGCAGGATTGACGATGGGCAGCGTATAGGGCAGGGCAAAAGAAACACGCTGGAAGCCATCAGTGAACTGATTGACCTTAACTTTGACCAGTTCCGCCGTTCCGTATTATTGGCTCAAGGTGATTTCGCCGCATTTTTAAAGGCAAAAAAAGACGAGCGATCCAATCTGCTGGAACGCATCACCGGCACCGAACTTTATTCCGAACTTTCTGTCGCAGCCTTCGAACGGGCCAAAAAGGAGAAAGAAGCCTTAACCCGGATTACCAGCCTTATGCAGAATCAGATTCCGCTGGACAGCGATGCACGTTTAAACCTGGAACAGCAGCGCGATCAATTCGGTTATCAATTAGCGGAGCTGGATAAGCAAATCGGCGACAATCAAAAAATCATCGATTGGTATATTGAGCTTAAAAAACGCCGGCAAGCCCATCAACACGCCACAGAAGCATATACCGGGCATCAAAGGCTTTGGGGGGACGCTGAACCCGAGCGCTTATTGATCCGGCAAGTGGAAGCCGTGCAGCCGTTAAGACCCTTGCTAAGCCATTATAAAACGGCTGACGATGACTGTCAGGAAGCAGAAAAGATACTGAAAAACAGCGGCGAACTGCAAATAAAGGCTGAAAGCGACCTGCAAAATGCGAAAGAACAGTTGACTGTGCTGTTTGATCAGTTACAGGCCGCAGAATTAAAACAACAGCAAGCCCAGCCGTTATTAAAAGCGGCGCGTGATCTGGAGACGCGCCTGGACGTTATTCAAAATGCCATCAAGGGCTTGGCTGCTGAAGAAAATCAACTGCACAAGGCTGTGGAAACAGCGCAGCAGCGGCACGAATCTTTACTCAAGCAACAGGCCGAAAAAGCATCAATACAGAAACAGCTTACCCAATGGCTGGACCAGCATCAGGCGCTAAAACCCATAGCAATGGAGTGGAATCGTTGGGAAGGTGAACTGGAGCGCTATCAAATCCTGAAAACGCAGCAAACAGCCCAAAACTCACAGGCAAAACAATTAAAGCAATCCCTTGATAAGGACGGGCTTATTCTGGCAGATTTAAAAACCGCCATTGAGGAAAACCACAAGCTACTGGAACAACAGCAAGCCGGACTTGAGCAACTGAGAGAGCAGGGTGGGGAACAGCCGCTAGACGTTTTGTATCAGGAAAAAGATGCACTTGAGCACAACGTCATCACCTTGGCGCGTGCATTGACCTTAACCAATCAGGCGCTCGAACTGCAACAGCTGATTAAACAGGACAGCGATAAACTGGCTGCTGCCGGACAGCTTGTTAATGAAACCAGGCAACAACTGCAAACATTAACTCAAGAACAGACGATTAATGACATTGCGCTTGATGAAGCAAAAAAAGCCCTGGACCTGATCCAGGCAACAACCCATAAAAATGCCGAACAGTTTCGCCGGCTGCTGATCGAAAATCAGCCTTGTCCGGTTTGCGGCGCTTTGGAACACCCCTGGCAAGATCACGGCCTGGAAATACCCGCTCTCTTTAATGAGCAGGCAGCCGCACAATCAAGCCGGGTCAATGAATTGCAAAACCGGAAAGAAACGCTCATCAAGAACAATGCGGAATTGAACAAAACCATTGCCCACGCCCTGGAGACCCAACGGAGCTATAACACCTCTTTACCGCAAGCGCAGGCAAGACTAAAATTGTTAGATAATGAATGGCATGTTTTAGCACTGCACGATAAACCCGATTTTTTTCTCACTGACAAGCAACTTTTACCTTTACTCAACGCGCGCAATGAGCAATTGATCAGCACCCTGGAGCTTATTAAACGCCGGGAAAAAGCAGCGCTGGAATTACAAAAGCAGATAAAAACCGCACAGGAAGGGTTTGACGCAATCAAGCTGAAAACAGAAAAGTTAGCTAACGAATATGCTGATCTGGATAAGCGGCTCATAAAAAACAGGGCCGATTGGGAGTATTTCAACGCCAATGTGCAGCAGCAGGAAAAACAACTGCAAGCCATCGTCGACCTGTTACATGCGCCGTTTCAGCATCTGGAAAACTGGCAGGCCTATTTGCAGGATTCTTCTAGAGAATTAAAGGAAAGGGTGCAGAAATTTCAGCAAACCGAACAGGCTCTTTCAAGCGCAACAACTGAACTGGTTGACATCAACCAGAATGAAAAGCTTGCCGCGCAGACCCTGGAGCAATGTCTTCAACATTATCAAGACAAACAGGCTGAAACCCGGCGCAAACTCGAAGAGAAGCAGGCTCTGTCAATTGAGCGTGATGCCTTGCTGCCAGGCTCCGGCTCCGGAACAAGGCTTTCAGCGGACAGTTTCGAGCAAAGCGTCAATCAAACCCTGTTAACTGCAAAAGCGGTTCATCAACAAGCAAGCAACGCCGTCATGCAACTGGAAAAGGATTTGGCAAACATTCAGCAACAGCGGCAGCATTGGCAGCTTGAGTCCGGCCGCCGGCAAAGCAATCTGGAAAAAGCCTCGGCCATGCTCAACCAGGAGCTGGAAAAACACAGGATTAATCTTGAGCAATTGGCCCAATTGCTGAAACAGGACGAAGTCTGGTTATCCGAACAAAAAACCGGGATGCAGGTTCTGGAGCGGGCTTTGCAGGAATCGAACGCATTGCTGAAAGTCAAGGCGGAAGAATGCCTTCAGCATGAAAGTTATGCGGTTGACATATCCGAAGAATCCGCCGGTCAAGCAGCGGCCGATTTACAGTTGCATAAGCAAAACCTGACTTCGCAGAGAGAAGAGCAAGTTCTGCGGCTGCGGGAAGACGATAGAAAAATTGCCGAGAGCAGCCATCTGAAAGCCGAACTGGAGACGCAACAAAACCGCTGGCAGCAATGGGAAAGCCTGAACGAATTGATAGGCTCAAGCACTGGCGCAAAATTCCGCGTTTTTGCCCAAAGCCTGACCCTGGAGGCCTTGCTGGCGCACAGCAACCAGCATCTGGCCGACTTTGCCAAGCGCTACCACTTGCAGCGCGTGCCGGGCAGCGATCTGGAACTGCAAATCATAGATCGCGACATGGCCGATGATGTGCGCAGCGTACACAGCCTGTCCGGCGGTGAAAGTTTCCTGGTGTCTCTGGCGTTGGCCCTGGGGCTGGCGTCGCTGTCCTCTAATAAAACCCAGGTTGAATCGCTGTTTATCGATGAAGGCTTCGGCAGCCTTGATCCTGAAACCCTGGATATCGCCATCGCCAGCCTGGATACCCTGCAGGCCCTCGGCAGAAAAGTCGGCGTGATCTCGCATGTGCCTATTTTGGTTGAGCGAATTGGGGCTAAGGTAGTGGTTGAAAAGCAGGGCGGGGGACGGAGTTCGGTTGTTATTGTCGGGGGATATTGAGTCGGTATTTTCCCTGCAAGCTCGACTGCATGGCTGGTCAGTGTTCTATTCCGGATCGGCATTTCCGCCATCCTTGGCAGTCAGATGCAGGAGGTAGAACGCCAAAAACAAGCTTTAGGCGACGTATGGATCAGTTATTGAGTATTTGGACATTGCAACTCGATGATGCCGATTTTTCTGGCCGATGAGATATGCTGATGGGACTTTTCACGTAACATGGAAATAGGCGAGAAGCAGGTAAAACACGGTTGGGTCAATAATGTTCGTGATTTGCTGAGTTCCAGCTTACACCGCTATTTAGAGCAAGTTATTTATACAGAAAACCGGGAGGATAATAATGCCGCGACATTGATACAATTGAATAACTGGAAGGATGCGCCTCCTGGCGTCGGCTCATCCTATGGACCTTGTCCGTCTATATTCTCAAGGCACCTTGAAAACAGTGCCGCTCCTTTGCGGGCAATAATCTAAATTACATTGGCCTTTCACTAGCGTATTTCGATATTTCACCAAAGTATCCTTTTTCAGGGGCGTTCTTAACCTTACCGTTTTCATGAAACAGAACTGTAAACTTTCGGACTGAATTTGACCCTGTCATTCCGTTAGCACGACTGTATATATAGGTAAAACTGTTCTCGGCAACCGAGTAAGGTTGTTGCCCGCGCATTGCGGATATCACTTCATCTTTGGTCATTCCATTCTTTATTTTGTCCGCATCTTCGAGTTTAAAGTCGTTACCAAATGAGGCGCACCCAGCCAAAAATTACAGCTAATAAAACAAGCAACTTATACATAGCGATTCCTCTCAATATTCAAATGGGTTGGATTAGCGCATAATGTTTAAATTCACTGTCCTGCGTGGCTTTTCGCGTAGGTCAGGTGGAATGATGGGTTAGGTTTTTTGCTGCATGCATATAAAAAACTTGCATCATCTTTTTGGCTTGTATTTTTCTTGATTAAAACCGCTAACATCAAACTCAAAAACGGGAGATCCTTGTTGGTAAATGTTTGTAGATATGCGTATCTGCTTAGCTTTGAGTAATTTCCCTACAAACTTACTATAGTTACGAAAGAAAACAGTTTCGTTGCTGTTGTCAGCAGCACCTACTGCGGAATAATTGGCAGGTTTTTCGTCATCGAATCTAACAAGTACGGTGCAATCTTCATAAGAATTACAAAGAATTTGTCCTTTTTCAATTCTAAAAATCACATCCTTTCCGTACTTTGGATCGGTCCTAAGATGCAGTGTTGCATTTTGAATCCCATTGTAAGGGAAGCTGAACTCCACCGTGTTTGTACTTAGGACATATGCATGATAGGTTGTGCCACCGCTCATTTTGTCTTCAGCTTGAGAATATATCCACTGAGTACCTATTTTTGATTCAGTTTCTGGTTCAGATGTGGCGGTAGATTTCGTCTCAGAAGCTTGCTCGACAGGGCTAGAAGCTGCCTTATTTTTCGCCTTTTCAATTTCAAGTTGTGATTGAAGTTCGGCTATTTTTTTATTTGCTTCATCAAGCTCTGACTTTGGAGAACAAGCAGATAGTAAAAACAAATTTAATATTAGAAACGTTATTTTTTTCATATCCTTCCCTGCCTTACCATTAACGATCATAGACCTTGCCTCCTGTCGATATGCTGTATAGCCATGAGCTATACTGGAGTCGCAACAGAATTGTTGATTTCTCAATGACAGTTCCCATAATCATTCCACGGCACAGTAGGCTTACTCCGCCTTGGATTCTTTCGCACATCCCATCCGGGCTATCAATGAACTCCGTTTTATTTAGGCGAGTGATAATGACGGTTTTCCCTTCGGGTAGTGCCCCAATTGGCGGTACAACAAATATGGTTATTTGCGTGTAAATCGCCACTATTAAAATGGCAGCAATGACAAGCGCAATGGAGTGATTCTTTTTCATGGTTGTGGCACCTGTTATAGAAATCTAACGTAAAGCTAAGCGGCGCATAGCGAAGCGTCCCTTTTAGCGCTATGCTAGGCGGAAAGAAACTACTAAGATTCATTTTTAAATTTCCAAAGAGGCGATTAACTTTTCAAAGGCTGTTATCGCTTCACTAAGTTCTCCAAGCGTGGTTTGAAATAGATCTAGCCACTTTGTGCCATTGGTATTGCCTTTTTATATTGCTCCTTATAACCCGTAACGATACGGTTAAGGAAATCTCTTTTTGCCATTATTTCATTAAATGGCTTCTGTAAATTAGGAAAATACATATCGATAATCATCATAACTCTATGAGGTTCAAAATCTCTTTTTGAGCCATTATCGATATTTAAGTCCAGCGCTTGATTGAATGTTAATTCGCCCTTCATTATCTTTTTATATGGCAGGTAATGACTCCCAACGGCATTAAGGTATTTTTTGATTCAACGTATAACTCTTCAGCTCTTTCTCTTTTTAGCTCTTGTTCCCTGAACATTTTGCTCGTACTGAAGTTGGGTCTTCAGGCGCTCAGTAGTCGATCGATTAGTAAGTACAACACCAATTATTGTCAATGAAGAGCCAATAAGTGTCCCCACAATACCCGTCCAAACCACAGAGGGGACTTATTTGAGTAAATTTATAATTTCAGTCACTTCATTCTCTACATTTGCCTGAAGAAGCCTAACATTACGCCATACCAGCAATCAGTAAGTCTAGATGCTATAGTAACCAATTATTGATAGCAATTTTTTTTATGCAAAATACAAATACATCTCCAAAGCTCTGGGATCAAGTCTGCGACCTTATCCGCGTCAAGTATGTAGGATGTGCTGAACGCGGTGAAGCGCATCAATATCTATCACGAGTTGTGAAGCTTGGGTTGACATCTTTATCCATTTGGGGCAGGGAGGTTTAACCAATGAGAGATTTTCTCATCATAGATGGTTCCCACGGCGAAGGCGGCGGGCAAATCCTGCGCAGCACTCTGAGCTTGGCTGCTATGACCGGACGTCCGGCGCGCATCGAAAACATTCGCGCGAACCGAAAAAAACCGGGGCTGGCGGCGCAGCATCTTACTTCGGTGCGGGCGGCTGCGATGCTTTGCGATGCCGAAATAACGGGCGCGGAGCTTGGGTCGCGAACGCTGCAATTCATTCCCCGCAGGCCCGTTAAGGCCGGCGATTATTTTCTTGACGTGGCCCAGGCCAGGAAAGGCGGCAGCGCCGGCGCAGTCATGCTGGTTCTGCAAACCCTGCTGCTGCCTCTGGCGCTGGTCGAGGGCGTTTCGACAGTTACTCTGCGCGGCGGCACGCATATGCCTATGAGTCCTTCCTACGACTATGTGCACGATGTCTGGCTGCCCATGCTCGCCCGCATGGGCGTACGCGCCGAGCTTACTCTTGAGCGCTCCGGCTGGTATCCGGTCGGGCAGGGCGAAGTGAGGCTGAGAATAACCGGAACCAGGAAGTTGCTGCCTTTGCGCCTGGAACAGCGCGGTTCGCTGCGCCTTGTTACGGGACGGGCTCTGGCCGCAAATTTACCGGTCCATATTGCTGAACGTATGGCTTCTCGCGCACGCAATATTCTTGAACAAGCAGGAATAATGACAGAAATCAAGACGGCCATTTTAAAAGCGGCCTGTCCCGGAGCGGGTTTGTATTTAACGGCGCACTACGAGAACAGTCTGGCAGGTTTTGGCGGCCAAGGCGAGCGTGGGAAACCCGCCGAGCAAGTCGCCGAGGAAGCCTGTTCCGCGCTTCTGCATCATTATCAATCGGGTATGGCGCTGGAGCAGCATCTGGCCGACCAGATGATCCTGCCGTCCGTTTTGTGCCGGAGCGAATCCATCTTCGGCGTTGAACGTATCACGCTGCATCTGGTCACTAATGCCTGGGTGGTTGAGCGTTTCGGATTGGCCCGGATCGATATTGCCCCGGCCGCCGGCGAGACCGGCTTAGTCAGAGTTCTTGCAAGCGAGGTAATTTAACTATGACGCCCATTCAAGATATTCTCCATCGCATCCGCTGGGACCCTGAATTCGGCCTTGGCGAATTCGTCATCGGTTATTACGACCGAATCAAGCGCGCAATCATCCTTGTGCCATTTCTCGAAATCACATTTCCAAACGACGCCCCCAGTGTATTTGAACTGATCGATAGCGAAGGGGTGACGCATTCCATTCCCCTGCATCGGGTGAAATCGGTTTACAAGAACGGCGAATTAATCTGGCACAGGGAGTGAGCCGGAGCTATTGATTCAAGCTCGAACCGTTAAGCTTAATATGTATCCGCTTCGAATTATCGTCAAATCAATCTTCGAGGTCGAAAATATTTTTCAGCTGATCAAATAAGCTCAGACACAGAGTGGACTTTAAAACCAATGCTGAAAAACAGGTATAATATTTTCTGACTCGACCTCCAATTCCTAATGGCCAAACTGAATACCCAGCAACAAGCCGCTGTTAAAGCGATAGATCATCCCTTGTTAGTCCTTGCAGGAGCCGGCAGCGGCAAGACGCGGGTGATCACCGAAAAAATTGCCTATCTGGTCAAGCAAGGCTTACCGGCGCGGCACATAGCGGCGGTCACATTTACCAATAAGGCCGCCAGGGAGATGAAAAGCCGGGTTTCCAGACTGCTCGACGATACGCAGATTCGCGGCCTGCGGGTTTCCACCTTTCATTCATTGGGGCTGGATATCTTGCGTAAGGAACATAAAGTGTTGGCTTATAAAGCCGCGATTACGCTGTTTGACGAGCAGGATAAACAAACGCTGCTGAAGAGCCTGATCAGCCATAGTACAAAAGACTATGATATTGATAATATCGATCGATATGCGCATCAAATCGGCCAATGGAAAAATGCCTTTATAACTCCGGAACAGGCGGTGGCGATAGCGAGCCTCGATCAGCATCCGGCGGCCCGGCTTTACGACGAGTATACCCGCAGTTTAAAAGCTTATAATGCCGTTGATTTTGATGACCTGATTCTGCTGCCGGTATTGCTGTTTCAGCAAAATCCCGCCGTTCTGGAAAAATGGCAAAATAAAATCCGTTATCTATTGGTCGACGAATACCAGGATACCAACATCACTCAATACCAGTTGGTCAGATTGATCGCGGGGACGCTAGGGCGGTTCACTGTCGTGGGTGATGATGACCAATCCATTTATGCCTGGCGCGGGGCACAACCTGAAAATCTGGCGCAACTACAAAAAGATTATGCCCGTCTGCAAGTGATCAAACTGGAGCAGAATTACCGTTCGACCGGACGCATATTGAAAGTAGCCAACCATCTGATCGCCAACAACCCGCATGCCTTTGAAAAAAGGCTCTGGAGCGAACTGGGTTATGGCGATCCACTGCGGGTTTTAAGTCATAAAAACGACCAGGTTGAAGCCCAGCAGATTGTTTCGGAAATAATTCATCACAAATTCAAAACCGGCAGCCGTTATCAGGATTATGCGATTTTATACCGCGGCAATCATCAATCCCGCTTGTTCGAGCAAGCCTTAAGGGAAAACAATATTCCTTATTTCATCAGCGGCAGCACGTCGTTTTTTGCCTATTCGGAAATCAAGGACATACTCGGCTATCTGCGGTTGTTTGTGAACCCTGATGATGATGCCGCATTTTTACGCATCATTAATACTCCCAGGCGTGAAATCGGCCCGACTACTTTGGAAAAACTGGGCACTTATGCCAATGAGCGGCATATCAGTTTATTTGCCGCCAGCACGGAACTGGGTTTAACCCAAAAACTGTCCGAGAAATCCATTAATCGGCTGCGGAAATTCCACGATTGGGTAGTCGATACCACAGACGGTATTGAACGCGGCGATACGTTTGCCGTCATCGAACAGGTTATCAGTCAAATCGGTTATGAACAGTTTTTAAAAGAAGACAGTAAAACCAAGGAATCCGCCGACCGTAAAATAAAGAATGTCTATGAGCTGATCGAATGGCTTAAACGCATTGCCGGCAAGGAAACAGAGAGTCCGAAACCCTTGGCTGAAATTGTCGCCAAAATCATGCTGATGGATATTATGGAGCGAAATCAGGAAGCGGAAGCCAGCGACCAGGTCAGTTTGATGACCCTGCACGCCGCAAAAGGGCTGGAATTTCCGCATGTTTTCCTGATCGGCATTGAAGAAAACATTCTGCCCCATCAAAGCAGCATTGAAAACGATAATATAGAGGAAGAGCGCCGTCTGGCCTATGTGGGCATCACCCGCGCCCAGCGCAGCTGTACCTTTAGTTACTGCACGCATCGCAAACGCTATGGTGAAATCAACGAATGCGAGCCCAGCCGGTTTTTAAATGAATTGCCGGCCGATGATCTGGAATGGGTCAACAAAAAACAGCTAACCCCGGAAGTGATCAAGGAACGCGGCAAGGCCAATCTGGCAAATCTTAAAACAATGGTATCGTAATTATCCTGCTGATCGGTTACAATACGCAGCCAACGCGCCCGTAGCTCAGCTGGATAGAGCGCAGCCCTCCGGAGGCTGAGGTCAGAGGTTCGAATCCTCTCGGGCGCGCCATGTAAGTTATAAAACGAAATTCTATTCAAGTAATTACCTATGGCTGTCGAATGGCGGGTGCCCTCTTAAAATAGCCCCATAGCGCCACTTCCAAATTCTACGCGAGACGTTTATTGCGTATATCATCCGTAAAGGCAATGAAATAACAATTGTCATGCGGGAGTATCATCCGTCGCTGGATACTCGGCGTCCATGACGTCCCATTTCAGTTCGACCGTGAAATTGTCGCCGCCGATAAAGGAAAGTAGTCCTTTTGGCCGATTTTTTGTTGATATCGTTCGGGATGGCGTAGTAGGAGTCCCAGATGACGTTGAGTCCCAGGAGATCGGTGAACGGCAGGCTGTCGCCGGTTTTTCCGATGCCGATGGATGCCGGGCCGTCGTACAGATTATTACCGGCTCTACGTGAAATACAGTGGTAATGCGATAATCTGGACATGAACAGTGAACCATTATTCAGCATGGCTTTGGCTGTCGTCACCTTGGCAGGTCAAAGAAGTGACCTTTTCTACTGACCCATCCGGCCGTAGCGAGCTCCGCCTGTGTATTGGTTTTGTACCGGGCCCTCGCTTTCCTGATGAAGCAAACGAACTCTGTCAGGTACAGGATACCGTGGGACGACAGTGGCAACATTCGAGCTTTTTTGAGCACACCTGCTATCTCCATTGTGCGGCACCGCGGATGGCCGCGGCCGATGGTAAAGTTCGAACCGTAGAGGTTCCCTGGGGCACGGCATGGCAGGGGTTTTACCTTCTTATTCGAAGCGTTGGCGCTGGCCTTGATCGAACGAGAAAGGCCGGGTAATCGTGTTGCAGAGAGACTGAAGGTTAATCCGAAGCGCATCCGACGATCTTCAATCACTGGATAAGCAAGGCGAGAGTAGCGGAGGATTCCGCCACAATAACTAAGCTGGGGGTTGATCAGGGGTTACGCATTAAAATTATTCTCTGCTGACACTGGCATTTTTATGCATCCGAAGAGTAGACGAGCCATATAGTTATTGTTCCAACTGGTGTTTTGGCGTCGTCCGCGCAGGCTGAACTTTTTGCTCTTATCTTTCCTCACTATCTTGAACAGCAGCGCAAAGGATCGAGTAGCCACTTTATCACGGCTACGAGCATCGTCTGCCCGGAAGGTGACATCCAGCACCCCATGCAAGCTATTTTCAATTGCCCAGTGGCGGCGCACGGCTTGAATGAGTACCTCGGGCGCATCATCACAACGGGTCAGGTCATAGCGTATCTCTGCCTGGGTTTCATGGCTATGCGCGACGCGGCGGATAGTTTCTATCGCTTGGACATTGCGAATCCCGGGCCAATCCCGTAACGCAGCCAGTTCACTCGCCTCAGGACAAACCCAGGCCCGCAGCCGGCCATGGGTGTCATCAAACGCATCATAGACCGGTTTGAGAGGCGCTGACACGTCCAAGCAAGCGGCAGCACAGTCATTCACCACCGCCTTATGCCGGTTTCCCTGGTTACCCTTGAGCGCCAGGATAGAGTCGGCTTGCTGCTCCAAAATCTTTCGGGCAATGACATGCTGGCAACCCATCGCGTCCAGGGTGACGATGTTGCCTGCCAGGGACAGACTCTCCAGCCGTTCTGGGATGACGATAATCTCGCTGGATTTTCCATCCACCGCCCGTTGATGTGTCAACACTTTTCCGGGCACATGGTTAAGCGGCTTTTTGCTGCAATTCGTAGTCTACGGGTGACAAATAGCCATTGGCCGAATGCAGTCGCTCCCGGTGATAAAATACTTCAATATACTCAAACACTGCCTGTTTAGCCTCTGCTCTGGTTTGATAGGTCTGATGATGGTGTATCAGTTCTGTTTTCAGGGTATGAAAGAAGCTCT
>JAQURG010000059.1 GCA_028715725.1 Methylococcales bacterium | reverse complement strand
GTCTTCGCCTTTGCTAAACAAGCCTTGCCTTGCTCCAGAAATTCACTCCCGCTAGCCGTTCTCGCCATCGCCGCTCCCATGATAAAGCACGGCTTATTATTTCATCTATGAAGTAGAAATGGAATAACGCACGGCCATAGCGACGGATCCTATCCGTCGAAGTACCGGTTTCGTCGAGAAACACCTGCTTCGACAGATCACAGTTTTCTGTCAGGCTTGCCAGCGCTCGCGCGCCATAACGACATCCTCTCGCTGTTGCTCACTGGCGGCCACGCTTTTTTTATAGCGATAGCTTAAGTTTTTGGCGAAGAAATTTATCAATCGCTGAAATGGACAGGCTCAAGCCCTGTTCGCCGGCTAACCAGGCCTGCACTTCCTTCAGCGTCATGGACGGGCTGTTCGAGAGTTGCTCGGTTAGCGCAACTTCATAGGGCTCCAGCAGAGCTCGCCGGTAACCGCCGATCGGCTTCGGTTGAGCAACGCCGGTTTGACGCCAACACTGATGAAGGTTGGACGCAAAGAAAGAGCTGACTTGAAAAAGCGCACTGACTATGCGTGTGGATTGACCGCTTACAACGGCATTCACAACACGTAGCCGTAAATCTTCTGACTAAGGACGAGGCATAGCCGGATATTTCGATAACTAGATTCTAACAAAATTCTTGTCCTTAGATAACAGACAATTGCTCTAGAATAGTTATGTTTTATTTGATTGATTCTCTTTGCCCAGTATTTCCCAACAGGTAATGAATAAAGCTGCAATTAAAGGGCCCAATACAAAACCTGTTAATGAAAACCAGGTTAATCCGCCCAGTGTTGACACCAATACCAGATAATCCGACATTTTAATATCCTTGCCGATCAGACGTGGCCGCAGAAAGTTATCTATTAAACCGATAACTAAAATACCTGCCGTTAAAAGAATAGTCGCTTTTAAGACTTGACCTTGCAAAAATAAGATGACGGCGGCCGGTCCCCAAACCAGAGTGCTGCCTACAGGTAATAAAGATAAAACTATCATTAATACACCCCATAAAAAGGCGCCGGGAATGCCTACCAGCAAAAATAATAATCCCCCGATACTGCCCTGAATAATGGCAACTATCAAACCGCCTTTAACAGTCGCTCTGGCTACGCTGGTGAAACGCTCAAATAATTCTATTTTGATGCCATCGCCTATCGGGATGAGGGCGATGAGTTTTCTTATCAATTGCGGACCGTCCCGCAATAGAAAAAACAAAAGGTAAAAAGCCAAAGCAATTTGAATGATGAGGTTCAATAAATTCTGGGTCAATGCGGGAACCTGTTGCGCTATGTACTTTACCGCTTGAGTAAAGGTATTCCCTGCAAACGTGCTGATCTGCCCAATGTCCAGCGCCGGTATACGGAAAAGCCTGTTAAATTTTGGTAAAAGAAAAGCGAAATTGTCTTGAAAATAGAGCTGGGGATTTATTTCACCGCTTTCAATTTTTTGATAATAATTCGTGCTTTCCTCCGTTATCATCAGGATAACCGTAAAAAGAGGTATAACAAAAACCAGAATTATCATGAGCATAGTTAGAAACAACGGCACATTTTCCGAGTCCCTAAAATATTGCTTCAATCTCTGATAAATGGGAAAAAAGATGACAGCCAGAATAATTGCCCAAAAACAGGCGAATAAAAAGTCTTTAATTAAACAGAAAAAGGAAACCGTCACCAACAAAACAAAGGCTAGAAAAAAAATATAAGGAGTGTCTTTTTGCATGGCGATAAGTTGAGGCAATTGAATAGTGTCTGGAATCCTATCATGACTATGACCAATTTGCATAAACTGCTGAAACACAAATTAATCCAGTCCTGACTCGTTCAATCTGACGCCGCTGATTATCCGGCCTTTAATTATAGGCAGAGAGCTTTTCTTGAGTTATACAACGGCGGAACCTGCCATTACGATATTAATAGGGAATTTATTGGTCTGAACTTGACTTTCCAATACCCGCTATTATAAAGACCGCTTACATTATTGACTGAGGGCCAGGTTATGACAATTGGAAAATTATTGGCGACAATCGGCGTTGCTTTGCTAGTTATCGGGCTTATTCTCAACTATGCACCCGGACTGATCAATTGGTTTGGCAAATTACCCGGCGATATTTGCATTGAAGACGAAAAAAAATTAGTGTTTATTCCGATCACATCTATGCTGATAATCAGTATTATTTTAACGATTATCATAAATTTATTTTTTCGTAAATAAAGCTGAGTGCGTATTCATGGCTTACATTGACTGACCTTGATTTTGCAGACAACACGAGATAATCCCAAAAATCAGAGCTGCTATAAAAATAAAGTACAGGTAAACGGTTGAAATGTTATAAAATTAGCAGTTTTGAATATAAGGGCCGAGTTTTCGGCACATGAAAACAGCGACTTAAGTTTTATGCGATGTCCGTTTTGTACAGCACAGGATACCCGTGTTCTTGATTCCAGATTAATAAATGATGGGGATCAGGTTCGCCGCCGACGTGAATGTAATGTTTGCAAGGAACGATTTACAACGTTTGAAACCGCCGAATTAAATATGCCGAGTGTTGTCAAGCGTGACGGTATCCGTGAGCCTTTTGAAGAAACCAAACTGCGTTCAGGAATGCTCAAGTCATTGGAAAAAAGACCCGTTGACAGGGATGCCATAGAGGCGGCGATTACTCGAATAAAAAAAGAATTAATAGCCAAAGGCGAACGTGAAATATCTGCCCGGGAATTGGGCGAGAAAGTTATGAAAGAATTGATTTTATTGGATCATGTTGCTTTCGTGCGCTTTGCCTCGGTCTACCGAAGTTTTCAGGATGTCAGTGAGTTCACTGATATGATTGAAGATTTGCAAAAAAAATAATGTCCGTACAGCAAGATACTGTTTATATGGCGAGAGCCATTCAACTGGCAAAAAGAGGCCGCTTTACAACTGATCCCAATCCGCGCGTAGGCTGTGTTCTGGTCAGGGATGGCACGATCATCGGCGAAGGTTGGCATATGAAGGCAGGTCTCGGTCATGCTGAAGTTGAAGCTTTAAAAAATGTGCTGAACGCACAAGGCGCAACCGCGTATGTGACTTTAGAGCCATGCAGCCATCACGGCAGAACGCCGCCTTGTTGTGATGCGCTGATTAAAGCCGGTGTGAGCCGCGTGGTTGCGGCTATGCAGGACCCAAATCCGCAAGTGTCCGGCTGTGGACTGGATAGACTTAAAACGGCGGGCATCGAGGTCAGCTGTGGCGTCCTGTCAGAAGCAGCCCGCGCATTAAATCGCGGTTTTATTAAAAGAATGACGGAAAATCGTCCTTTTGTACGAAGCAAGCTGGCGATGAGTCTGGATGGTCGCACCGCTATGGCGTCGGGCGAAAGCAAATGGATTACTTCGGCAGAAGCCAGAGCCGACGTGCACACATTAAGAGCCGAAAGTTCCGCAATTTTAACCGGTATCAATACGGTTTTGGCTGATGACCCTGCGTTGAATGCACGTGTGAATTGGAATGTGGTGCAACCGGTCAGAGTCATACTCGATACCCATCTGCAAATGCCCCCTACTATGCAAATGGCTGAACTGCCGGGGCGTACTTTGATTTTGACTTGCTCCGGCGATAAATCCAGACAGCAGCTATTGCAACAGGCAGGATTTGAAGTTTACTGCCTGTCAGGTAAAAATGGCCAAGTGGATCTGCATGAAGTCATGCGCTTTTTGGCCGGCCAACAGATTAATGAGGTACTGGTTGAGGCCGGCGCGGTACTCAATGGCGCATTATTGACAGAAAACCTGCTTGACGAACTGATTGTTTATATGGCTCCTTCCATTCTGGGAGATAAAGGCCGCGGTTTATTCCACTTACCGGGCGCGACAACGATAGCGGATAAAAAAGTATTGCAATGGCTGGATGCAAGACAGGTTGGGCCGGATTTAAAATTAACGCTTAAACCACAACAGTGTGGGAGCGGCTTTAGCCGCGATAATCCCGGCTAAAGCCGCTCCCACGACAATAAACAAGGCACAGGGACAGGGGTATCCATGTTCACAGGTATAATTCTGGCAATTGGAAAAATAACCACAATCGAGCACAGAGCCGGCGATTGCCGTTTAACAGTCAATACCGGTAAATTAGCATTAACTGATGCCCATATTGGCGATAGCATCTCTGTGAACGGCGTCTGCCTAACAGCGGTAGAGTTAGGCGCATATCATTTCTGTGCCGATGTTTCCAATGAAACCTTGTCCAGAACGATCTTGAGCACAGCTACAGTGGGCGCGCCGGTTAATCTTGAGCTGGCTTTAACGCCGTCAACCCGAATGGGCGGACATATAGTCAGCGGGCATGTCGACGGCATCGGCAAGCTTATCGAAAAAAAGGCGGACGGGCGCTCGTTCCGGTTTAAATTTAAAGCCCCTGATAATCTGGCTAAATATATCGCTGAAAAAGGCTCTATTTGTATTAACGGGATCAGTTTGACAGTTAACGAGGTTAATGGCCCTGAATTCAGTGTTAATATCGTACCGCATACGCTTCAGGAAACGACCATTGGCGATGCGGTAGCCGGTACTCCGGTCAATCTGGAAGTCGATTTGCTGGCGCGCTATATGGAGCGGTTGCTGCAGGGCGAAGCGGCGGCTAAAAATCACGGCGGCATCACAGAAGAATTATTGCAAAAGAGCGGATTTTTTGGCTAATGAATACAATTGAAGAAATAATTGAAGATTTGCGCCAGGGCAAAATGGTTATCATTATGGATGATGAAGACCGCGAGAATGAAGGCGACCTGGTGATGGCTGCGGCTTTTACACGCCCGGAAGATATTAACTTTATGGCGCGTTACGGACGCGGCCTGATTTGCCTGACTTTGACCAGCGAACGTTGCCAGCAGCTGCGCTTGCCGTTAATGGTCAATGAAAACAAAACCGCTCATTCGACCAATTTTACCGTCTCCATCGAAGCGGCAACAGGCGTAACAACCGGCATTTCCGCAGCCGACCGGGCACGCACCATTCAATGCGCCGTAGCGCCTGACGCTAAAGCAGATGATCTGGTGCAGCCAGGACATATATTTCCGTTAATGGCTAACTCCGGCGGCGTGTTAAGCCGTGCGGGGCATACCGAAGCGGGCTGTGATCTCGCCAAATTGGCAGGAGTTGATCCTTCTTCCGTCATCGTTGAAATTCTCAATGAAGATGGGTCGATGGCCAGACGGCCTGACCTGGAAGTGTTTGCGCAACATCATAACCTTAAAATAGGCACGATCGCTGACTTGATTCACTATCGTATTCAGCATGAAAACACGCTGGAGCGCATCAGCGAATGCGCCTATCCGACAGAAGTCGGTAATTTTCGCCTCTACGCCTATCAGGACAGGAATGACAATAACCTGCATCTTGCCCTGGTCATGGGACAGGTTTCCGGTGACGAGCCGGTTTTAGTCAGAGTGCATGCACGGAATTTGCTGGATGATGTGTTTTCATCGAAACGCAGTGACGGCAGTATTTCAATCCGTTCCGCGATGCAAAAAATCGCTGAAGAGGGACGCGGAGTCCTGGTCGTTATCAGGCAGAGCGAAGATAACAAGTCTCTGGTGGAATTAATTCACCGTTATCAACTGGAAGATAACGGTATTCCGGGTATGGCTACCGCTCCGGAGGCTACCGATTGGCGCATGACCGGAGCAGGCGCCAGAATACTGGCGGATCTTGGCGTACATAAACTGAAAGTATTAGGCACTCCGAAGAAGTATGTTGGACTGTCCGGATTTGATCTGGAGGTGTCTGAGCATATCGGCTGAGCTTTGTTTCGGGCAGGCCGGGATTGAGCGTGAACTTTCGCCTGTAACCCAAACCGCAATTAATGGCAGCGTTTCATAAATCTTACCGGCAGCACTGATTAATGATGTTGTTTAAGAATATAATTTTGTAATTGAGTAGAGAAACATAATGTCAACAGTAAAAATGTTTGAAGGAAACTTACTAGCACAAGGCGGTAAGTTTTGTATTGTCGCATCCCGTTTTAACAGTTTTATCGTTGAGCAGTTGGAAGGAGGAGCCATAGATGCCCTGATACGACACGGCGCCTCTAAAGATGATATTAATCTCGTAAAAGCTCCCGGTGCATTTGAATTGCCGATGGTCGTGCAACGCATAGCGGCCAGTAAAAAATATGATGCGATAATTGCCTTGGGCGCCGTAATTCGTGGCGGTACGCCGCATTTTGAATATGTTGCCGGAGAATGCGTCAAAGGTTTGGCAAGCATATCTTTGCAATATGATGTGCCGGTCAGCTTCGGCGTGTTAACTGTTGATACTATCGAGCAGGCGATAGAGCGCGCAGGAACAAAAGCAGGTAATAAAGGTGCGGAAGCGGCACTGTCTGCTATCGAAATGGTTAGTTTATTCAAGAATCTGGAAGCCTGATGAGTCTGGCGCGTACCAATGCCCGGAAAGCTGCTGTACAGGCATTGTATCAATGGCAGATGACAGGACAGAATCTCAGCGAGATTGAACGGCAATTTCTAGAGGATGAGCGACTGAAAGATGCTCAAAAAAGCTATTTTACGGAGTTGTTTCATGGCGTCCCTAAAAATCTGGAGGCCATTGATCAGGCGTTGAGCGAGTTTGTAGACCGTCCGGTCGGTATGATTGATCCGGTCGAAAGGGCGATTTTAAGAATGGGTGTGTACGAGTTATTGCATCGGCTGGATATGCCTTACCGGGTGGTTTTAAATGAAAGCATTAATCTTGCCAAGCATTTTGGCGCAGACGGCAGCCATAAATATGTCAATGGTATTCTGGATAAAGTAGCTCAGCAAAAAAGAGCCGTAGAAATTAAATCCAAAATGGCCAGATAGAGGCACCATTATATTTCCTGAATTTAGGCTTTCAGCAGAAAACTGCATAAGCCTGAATTCAGAGCCGGCACAACGGCTTTTAAGTGTTGTCTCGCACCTAACCGGCTCAATGCCAAAAATGCGACAAATGATTTATCTCACGTTAAGTATTCCTCATGCCCCTTTCTGAATTTGCGTTAATTAAACGCTTCTTTACCCGGCAGGCGGTAAAAAACTCTTCAACTCGTTTGGGTATTGGCGATGACTGTGCTTTATTGTCTCTGCCGGACGGTTTTGAATTAGCCGTCACCACGGATACAATGGTCGAAAATGTCCATTTTTTTGCCGGAGCCGACCCGGAGCTTCTCGGGCATAAACTGTTAGCGGTGAACTTGAGCGATCTGGCCAGCATGGGTGCAACCCCACTGTCTGCGACGCTGGCATTAACTTTGCCGAATGTTGACGAAAACTGGCTGAAGGCTTTCTCGAAAGGCTTTTTAAGCCTGGCAGAGCGCTATTCTGTCGAATTGATTGGCGGCGATACGACATCAGGGCCGTTGACTTTAACCGTTCAGGCAATGGGTCAGGTTCCGCGGGGCAAAGCATTGCTGCGATCAACCGCAAAACCCGGAGATTTTGTCTATCTGACAGGGCACTTGGGGGATGCGGGGCTGGGCTTGAAGATCAAGCAGGGTTATGACTGTGCAGATCCTGATGCAGCTATGAAGCGCTTTAACCAGCCGGAACCGCAGATTGCAACAGGACTGGCCTTAATCGATATAGCCAATGCCTGTATTGATGTATCGGACGGTCTGACTGGTGATTTAGGCCATATTCTTGAGCAAAGCCATGTAGGCGCTTGTCTTTTTTGGAACGAATTGCCCCTGTCCGATGCGGTGCTGGGCTATATCAACGATACCGGCGATTGGTCTATGCCGCTTACTGCGGGTGATGATTATGAACTATGCTTTACTGTCAGTCCTGATAAAGCAGCGCAACTGCCGGACAATTGCAAGAAAATTGGCGTGATTGAATCCGCGTCAGGCTTACGTTTAAATAAATCGGGTAATACCCGGCCATTAAAGACTAGAGGTTATGAACATTTTTCTTAACACCCAATCGGGTAAAAACAAGCTGACGCCACGGCAGATTATGTCTGATCCGGTGTTGTTTCTGGCTTTTGGTTTTGGTTCGGGCCTGGCAAAAAAAGCTCCCGGCACTTTCGGTACATTGGCGGCGATTCCGCTTTACTGGGTGTTTGCGCATGCCGATTTACTGGTTTATAGTCTGTTAACTCTTGGCGTGACGGTGGCAGGAATCCGGATATGCGGGATAGCGGCTGATAAGTTAGGCGAACATGATTTTGGCGGCATAGTCTGGGATGAAATTGCCGGTTACCTGATAACCATGTGGCTGGCTCCTTTCAGCTGGCAGGCGATGACGACAGGCTTTATCTTGTTCAGAATTTTCGATATTCTTAAACCGTGGCCGATCAGATGGCTGGATCGGCAAGTGCAAGGTGGCTTGGGAATTATGATTGATGATGTCCTGGCTGCTGTGTTTGCCGCCGGGGTATTGCTTCTGGCAGTCGAGTGGGGCTGGCTTTAATTCTTTGTATCCGTATAAGCTTATAGACTATAAGGACTGGTCAGACTTTATCCTGAATCAGGCATAGTCGTCTAAAAAACTTATAACTCCTTATGTACAAATATAATGGCCGGCTTATCTATGAAAGCCATGATGACGAAGGGATTCTGGAAATTGTCGAGCGTGACGGCGTCAGGTCATTGCACTTTGGCACCTATTCACGGCAAAGCAGTATGCGGCTGGCTGACACGGACAAGCTTGAGCTGAATTATGTCAGAGCAATGACCAGCTGGCTATTATTCAAAACCACTATTGATGAGGCATTGATTATTGGACTGGGCGGCGGCTCTTTGGCCAGGCATCTGTTGCACCATTTTCCGGAATGCCGTTTAAAAGCAGTAGAATACCGCAAAAGCGTGGTCAAAATAGCTCGCAGCCATTTTGGCTTGCCGCTGGATCCCCGCCTGAAAATTATAATCGATGATGGCGGGCAATATTTGCGCCAGCGGGCCGATGTCTACGGTGAGCACTACAGTGTGGCGTTTATCGACGCATTTGACCACGAAGGCATGGCATCATCCATCTGTAATATGGCTTTTTTTGACAACTGTAAGGCCGTGTTAAAAAAAGATGGCATCCTGGTCGTCAATCTTTGGGGCGGTGCGTATAATCCCTTGTTTCAGCAAATATCCCTATGGTTGTGCCAGATTTTTAACTGGAAAGTTTTATTTCTGCCCGTTCGCGACAAAGGCAATATAATTGCTTTTGCATTTAATGACTCTGTGCCCCGGTATTCCATGAAAGAATTAAGAATGCAGGCATTGACGCTTGAACAACATTACCGGATTGAGTTTCCAGTCTTCTTGAAAGATATTGGCAAGCACAATGCCAGCACGATTACCCTATTGATAAAAATATGATGTTTACCGCTATCAAAACCGAACCCAATCTTTTCAGCTACCGCAAGTACTGGGCGCAGCGATTTGGCGTAGCTCCTGTTTTGCCGATGAGTCGAAGTGAAATGGATGAACTCGGTTGGGATAGTTGTGACATTATTCTGGTCACCGGGGATGCCTATATTGACCACCCCAGTTTTGGCATGGCGCTGATTGGACGCTTGCTGGAAGCACAGGGATTTAGAGTCGGCATTATCTCTCAGCCTGACTGGACCAGCGCTTGTGATTTTAGCAAGCTGGGCCGTCCCAATCTGTTTTTTGGCGTGACCGGCGGCAATATGGACTCTATGGTCAACCGTTATACCTCAGACAAAAAAATCCGCTCAAACGACGCTTATACCGCTAACGGCGCAGCAGGAAAACGCCCCGATCGAGCCGTCAATGTCTATTCTCACCGCTGCCGTGAAGCCTATAAAGAGGTGCCGATTATTATCGGCGGCATAGAAGCGAGTTTGCGGCGCATAGCCCATTATGATTACTGGTCGGATAAAGTACACAAATCCGTATTGCTGGATTCCAAAGCGGATCTGCTGGTGTATGGTAACGGAGAGCGGCAAATCGTTGAAATTGCTCACCGTCTGGCTCAGGGAGAAGCTATCTCCGAATTGAAAGGCATACGCGGCACGGTTCATTTTGTTAAACAAGTGCCCGAAGGCTGGGCGGTTAAAGATTCCACCGACATTGATAAACCGGGGGTAATAAACCCTATGCAAAATCCGTATCAGGAAGAGCCGGCATGCGATAAGAAACCGGATAATAGCAACCCCGATGAAAAAGTAATTCGCTTTGACCGACAACTGATCAGGGATAAAAGGGCGCAAACCGTTATTCGTCTGCCCGCTTATGAAGCCGTTAAAGACGATCCGGTATTATATGCCCATGCATCACGCGTCATGCACGGTGAAACCAACCCTGGCAATGCCCGCCCGTTAATCCAGCAACATGGCCTGAGGCAGGTCTGGATTAATCCGCCGCCTGTTCCGCTGACGACCAGGGAAATGGATGGCGTTTTTGATCTGCCCTATTCTCGCGTTCCGCATAAGGGATATGGCAATGCCAATGTGCCGGCTTTTGAAATGATTCAACATTCGGTCAATATCATGCGCGGCTGTTTCGGGGGCTGCACCTTCTGCTCAATTACCGAGCATGAAGGCCGCATCATCCAAAGCCGTTCGGAAGATTCCATCATTCGGGAAATCGAAGCGATCCGCGATACATCGCCCAATTTTACCGGCCATATTTCCGATCTGGGCGGCCCTACAGCCAATATGTATCGACTGGCTTGCAAGGATGCAAAGATTGAAGCCGCGTGCCGCAAGCCATCGTGTGTTTATCCCGGTATTTGCCCTAACCTGAATACCGATCATGGTCATCTGATTAAACTCTACCGCAGAGCCCGCGCCTTGCCCGGTATCAAAAAGATCTTTATCGCCTCCGGACTGCGTTACGATCTGGCCGTCGAATCGCCTGAATATGTCAAGGAACTGGTTACCCATCATGTCGGCGGCTACCTTAAAATTGCTCCGGAGCATACCGAACAAGGGCCGTTGTCCAAAATGATGAAACCGGGCATGGGAACTTATGATCGCTTCAAGGAAATGTTCGACAAATATTCCAGGGAGGCGGGTAAAGAACAATACCTGATCCCTTACTTTATAGCAGCCCATCCGGGCACGACTGACAACGATATGCTAAATCTGGCCTTGTGGCTAAAGCGCAACGGTTTTAGAGCCGATCAGGTTCAGGCATTCCTGCCCTCACCGATGTCCATCGCCACAGCGATGTATCATTCCGGCAAGGATACGCTGCATAAAGTCAGCCGTGCGGCTGAAAATATGCCGATACCCAAAAGCATCAAACAACGCCGTTTACACAAGGCCTTCCTGCGCTATCACGATCCTCTTAACTGGCCGTTACTACGTGATGCCTTAAACGCCATGGGCCGCAATGACCTGATCGGTAATGGCAAACACCATCTAATTCCTACTTATCAGCCTAAAAGCACGGCTGAATCATCAGGCAAGATTCAACCGTTTAAAACCAAATATACCGGCCTCGACAACAACCAGGGTGGAAAAAACTTTGGCAAAAATAAAACCGCAAAAAAGAAAAAAAATAGATAAAGGGGCTTTTCAAAAAAATATTGTTGTGTATAATATCCACTTTGTTTGCTGGTGTAGCTCAGTTGGTAGAGCAGCTGATTTGTAATCAGCCGGTCGCGGGTTCGAGTCCCATCTCCAGCTCCAAATAAATAAAGGCCTTAGGTGTAAATCTAAGGCCTTTTTTATTGCCTGTAATTTTCGGGTCAACCCAGGGTCAACTTTTAAACAATAAATAGTCACTACGCCAGAATATTCAGACACAATTCAGACACAAAAAAGCCGGTGTTACCCGGCTCTATGTCGATGTGATAATGTAACACTGCCATTAGTAATAATCATACTCACTGATAAACAGTGTTGAATTGTTACCTATTTACTCGCAATAATTTCTACTATAGAAAAACCTTATACTAACCTCACTATTAACCATTGGCGTAGTGGCGTAGTGTGTTGCAATATTTCAGGCATAAAAAAACCGGCATGGTTAGCCGGTCTGATACATGTAGCAATATTAGCATTTGCTTATATTTTCGATGGGACGGGCAAAAATAGCTAAACCTCGATGTGATAATGTAACAATGGCTAACGTGATAATGTATTAATTACTACTTTATTCCGGTATCTCCCATTCATCCATTAAATCTTTCAGAAACTCAACTAATGACGCGCCGGTGTGACTATCACCAGAATCCTCTAAATATGGCCTTAGTTGAGCGAATAACTTAGGGCTTATCGCTAAATCAAGTCGGCGGTAACCGTTCTTTTTTAGCCACTGTCTACGCGCTCTTTGGCGTTCTGCTTGTGTTGGTAGTGTCATAATTTAGAAGTTCAGGCTGTCATTAAAAGGTCGTTCGTTATGGCTTTCTGGTGCAGCTCTACGCTTTTTAATATCGTAAACACTCAGGCAGGATGCAACCGTGATATTCAATCCATGCTTAGTTTCATCGGTGGCTTTATCCTGCCAAGTGGTAGGCTTTAAGCTACCGATAACCGCCAAACTGTCACCCTTGCCAAGTTTGGCGATTCTTTCAGCTACATCACTAAAAGCAATGCCAGAAACAACAACAGGCTGTTCTTCGCCAATAGATACCGATAATAAAAACTGCGTATAATGTTTTCCAGATTGCCCGGTTTTAAGCTCCGGTGCTTTTATGAGCTTTCCATTAATTAGTGCGTCCATCATATTGTGTCCTTTGGTGCGGGATTCGTTCTTAACAAGAAAGCCTTGTATGCTTCGTCTCTGGCCTCGATCATTACCGGATTGCCTGCCGGGGTGTAGCAGATTACCGTTAACGGGTTTTTGATATCAGGCTCGGTATAGTCGCGCCATTCAACGGCATTGTTTTCAATATCTGTTTTGACTTTCGTTTTTAGTGAGGGAACCGGGGGAACCGCCAGTGTTGCAAGCAGTTTGTTAAGCATGGTCGCCGCCCTCAACGGCTTTAATCCAATACAAGGTCTGTTTACCGCCGCCGGTTATCGCGGTCTTTTTGCCGCGCTTGCCGGTATCACGCTCAACAATCCATTGCTCAAAATCTAGTGCATCCAATACCCGGTTAAAGTCATAATTTCCGCCAGCCTCTCTAAGGGCTGCACTGCTGAACAAGTAGACACGCCCGCCGGGTTTGTCTATGTACCAGCCCGCCCGGTCAATCTTGGGTTTATCATCCGGGTTATTTTTGTCGGTGAACTTGGAATCGCCATATTTAAGGATGTAGTCCATAACATTTTGCAGAATCTGCTTGTGTTCGGTTGCCCCGCCGCCATTGCCGCGCATCAACTGCCATTGTTCAAACATGACTTTACAGGCATCCAGGGCAGAACCTTGCGGCCAAGGCAATATACCCGCTTCAATAGCCAGCTCTCCGGCCATAGCATAGAGTGCGAATCGTGAAGCCGCCCGCGCTGCCTGAGTGTCGGTATGGATGAATTGAGTTTCCAGACTCGCCAATATTGCGCCAAAATCAGCATTCCCTTGTTTGATGATATGCTCTACAAACTTAATCCCGGCATGCCCGTAATGCTTGGCGCATTCAGTCTTAAAGTAGTCTGCCATTTCCCGGCCATCGGTGAAACTATGCAGATTATCAAACACGCCGAACCGACGCGCCGCCGGTATGTTTAGCAAGCGCACCAGCTGCCCCGCTTTAGCCTGTTTGCCGCCTTCCTGCATCGCTGCCGTGATACTGCGTTCGCCTGTTGATAGTAAAGATAACCGCCAGCGGTGAACCTGCCTTGCTGAGCCTATCTTATTGGCGCGTTGTTTGCCTACTCCGTTGCCAAGGCTGTAAACAATAGCGCCGACTTCTCGCGGGTCTGCCTCGCTAATCTCGTCAAGACATAGGCAAGTATCAGACAGTAACGCCGCCACGCCTTCAAGGCCGTTTGATGTAGCTCTCCAGGTGCGTTTATAGTCATCGCCGCCCCATACTGAGGAGCCCACAATCAAGGCCGTTGTTTTGCCTATTGAGCTATCGCCTATCCAATGCACGCCGCCTGAATCACGATGTACTTTTATCAATAACGCGCCCGATAATGAAACACAGATTGACACGATTAAAACCGGGTTGCTTACGCAGAACGCCGCCATCTTTTGCCATTTCTGATAACTCCCATCTGCCCTTGCCGCGCCATCTGATGATAGGCTTTCGCTTTGAAAATGCACTTTCTCATCGCCAATGATTCGATAATGCAGGACAAACGCGCCGCCTTTGGCTGTCCATCCGGTATGAGTCGCCGCCGTGATTACATTTTCAGGGGTTAGCCATTGTAAATAGGTCGGCAGGTGGTTGCGGTTCTTAACGTCAATCTCTACGCCAGCGGCCAGTAATTCGCCGCGCAATTCCTCGCACGAACCGCGCAACAATTCCATAGGCATTGACCAGTAACGCCATCGCCCCAAGGCATCGCGGAACCTGAGCAAGCGGCCAAAATAGCGTTTATCCTCTGTATTAGAAATGCCTTCAACATGGACAGGTGAACAGATAAATACAGCTTTTCGGCTTACTTCACCCTTTTTGCTTACTGATTCGAAGCAGTACCAAACGCCGGGCTTGCGCTTGCCATCGAGTTCAAACCAGTCATCTTTTACTATGAAGCAAGGCAGTTCCAGTTCATTAAACAGTAAACGCTCAACATGCTCCCCGGAATTGTGCAGCGGGTCGATTAGCACATTACAATCTAATTTATGAGCCCGCGCCTTTCTGCGTCTGATTTTCTCGTTATGTGCCTCTACTTTTTCCATGCCGTAATCGTCGGGCAATGCTCCGGTTCCCTCTGTAGTTTCATAATCCAAAGTTAAAGCAGTATTATCCATTACAAGTCACCCCGCGTTAGTTCATCGTTCCAGTCATTGCCCGGTGTTGGTGGTATCAATATCTTGCCGCCACAAGCTAACGCTGCCTCTCTAGCTGCTTTCTGGCCTACGCCTGATAAATCGTTATCGCCACAAATAATAATTTCAGTATTGGGATGTAATTGCCTGATTGCCTTGGCTACTGGTTCAAGGTTGCCTTTATCAAATGCAATAACGGTGTGATGGCCGCTATCCTCAAACAGGCTTGCGCCGGTACCGAATCCCTCAGCGATTAAAATCTTTTCAGTAACTTCGCCCAGTGTGAGAAAACAGCCTTTTTTTTGACCGCCGGATAAGAACCGTTTGCCGCCGTCCTCGCTGATAAATTGCAGGTTAACCAACTCTCCGGCTGCGTTATATTGGGGAATAATTAGCGAATTGCCCCGGCCCAGCTTTGCGCCATGAGGAGTGATCTTCTTTCTGACTAAATACGGGTGCTGGGTGGTGGCATAAGTGGCATGGTTCCAGATATAGGCTGCTTTCTTCGCTGCTGCTTCATGCTTGGCGGTTTCTTCACGTTGCCGCTGTGCTGCCTCTCGTTGGCATTTTGCTTTAAATGCCTGCCGTTGAAATTCAGATAAGGGTAAAAAGTTACCTTCCAGCTTCCAGTTCTGCTTTATACCTTGCTTGAAGTCCTGAAAGTAGCCAGCGGCTCTACCGTCCAGGTGGAGGATATACGCGCCGTTTAGCTTGCCGTCGATCTTGAAGCGGTGCAGCTGTCCATCAGCAATAATGAATTGAAGGTCAACACCTTCGCCAAGGGTAGTTATTACGGATAACCTGAATTGTTCAGCCGCATTGCCGGTGTTATAATTGCGCTGCTGTATCTCGTTCTTGCTGCCCCGGTTCGCTGCCGGTGGGGTGCTTCTCATTGCACACCTCCAATTAAATGTTTTTCTATCGAGGCTCTAATTCCATTTTTACTTCATAGATGAAATAATAAGCCGTGCTTTATCATGGGGGCGGCGATGGCGAGAACGGCTAGCGGGAGAGAATTTCTGGAGCAAGCCAAGGCTTGTTTAGCAAAGGCGAAGACGGTCAATGAGTT
>JAQURG010000058.1 GCA_028715725.1 Methylococcales bacterium | reverse complement strand
AGGCCCAGCCAAGCCGCAACTTGCCGTGCCGATTCAAAGGTTTTACCATTACCAAGCGCGGCCAATAGCGCCGTGGCGGTGATCGGGCCAATACCGGGCACGTCGCCGAGTCTTTGACTGACCTCGCTGGAACGATGCCGCGCCTGGATTTTTTCCCACTAAGCGGATACTTGTTTGTTCAGTTCAACGAGCTGTTCATATAAGTCTGCGAAGATTTGCCGTGCGGCCATCGTCAAGTTATTCTCGGCATCTTCTAATATTTCCGGCAACCGTTGACGCGACTGCACCAGTCCTGCGGTACGTTCCTTCACCCAGCCGCTACGCACCCGATGCAGCATCTGTATGTCTTGCTGTTCAATACTTTTCACCGCTACGAAACGCACAGTCGGGCAAGCCGCTGCTTCGCAGATCGCTTCCGCATCATTGGCGTCGTTCTTATTTCCTTTAACGTACGGCTTGACGAATTGAGGGCTGATTAATCGAGCGTCATGTCCTAATTTGATCAATGCCCGCGCCCGGTAGTGCGTTCCTGCACAAGCTTCCATACCGATCCGGCAAGGTAGTCAATTGGCGAAAAAGGCCAGTACTTGGCTGGGCTTGAGTTGTTTGCGCAACACGGTATTCCCGTTCGCATCCATTCCATGTACTTGAAAAACGTTTTTTGCAATGTCTAAACCCCTTGTCGTAATATTCATGACGGATTCCTCTTCTTCATTTAAGTGGTGGTTTTACTCTTCCACTTTGGCACATCGCGATGCCGTTGGGAAGGGGAGGAGTCCATACCATTATCCTATGGCCAATATAAAAGCCCATTGATAGGGGCTTACTGGCATGATCGACAAACGGTTGCCACGCCTGATCAAGGCCATATCCGCCAGCTCCGGATAGCCCTTTAGCTCCTGCAAGGTGATGATACGGCATAAAGTTTTGACATATTTGACATCCACCATCATCCAGCGAGGATGAGCAGGATCGCTTTTAGCATCAAAATGAGGATCGTCAGGATCAAAGGCTGAAAAATCAGGATACCCTTCCTTAACCACTTCCATAATGCCGACAATTCCAGGAACAGCGCAGTTGGAATGGTAAAAAAACACTTGATCGCCGAGCTTCATAGCATCCCGCATCATATTTCTGGCCTGATAATTACGTACACCATCCCAGTGTTCAATCTGGTTGGACTTCTTATAAAGGTCACTGATGCTAAATGTATCAGGTTCGGATTTCATTAACCAATAGCTCATGTGTTATGCCTATTATGTACCTGGGTTATGCCAGGTTAGCGGTTCTTATCAAGATTGCAGTTGCTCTTTTTCGAAAGAATCAATTCAAATGATTGCTTATCCAGCTTCCATATAATCTCTCGGCGAAAAATTTATAATCGGGGACAGCTTCATATTAAGCTTTTATATCAAATTCAGCGATTAAAAAGTAACTTCGTGATGTTCTCTGGCTCACTCGACGTTAAAATATTTTTCAGCTCTCATCAATAATACTGCGTTTACGTAATAGTAATTTTCCTACAGCAGTGAGAGCTTTACGGTCTTCGTCAAAGTTATATGGCAAAAATAATCAGAGCGCTGAGGCAAGCATAATTCGCCGGTAATTTATCCCCGCCAGAAGACTGTCTACCAAATTTTTCTATGTGGGCAAGCGTACAGATTATTTTTAATTTTTTCAATATTCTAATACTGATGGAGAATTAATTGCTCCAGTTATATCTAAATTCTTATCAGGAGACGAACATGAGCTATGAAGATCGTGATACTTATGGTATCTATAAAAGCAGCCTTGATGATGAAGGTCCTGGTCCGAGACTAATGGGCGCCGATACTCTGCTAGGCAATGATGTCTACAATACTAAAAATGAAGATTTGGGCGATATTAAGGAAATTATGCTGGATATGACTTCGGGCCAAGTGGCGTATGCTGTTTTGTCTTTCGGTGGCATCCTGACCCTTGGCGAAAAGTTATTTGCTGTACCCTGGGACGCATTACAGTTGGATACAAAAAACAAGCGGTTTACTTTAGATATTGATAAGGAACGCCTGGAAACTGCGCCGGGATTCGATCCGGATCATTGGCCCGATATGGCGGATGAAACCTGGTCAAAAGAAGTCCATTCGTTTTATGGAACAAAACCGTATTCAGGTGAATCCAGCTCTGCATCCCACATTAGCTAACTTCGAATATGCCGCTCCGGCGAGCATATTATCGCTCAGTATACGTGTGTATTCTTTAGCGAGTTCAAGAAGTAGCCCTTATTTTTATCTAAAAAATAGGGGCTATTTTAATAAGCATAACATCACAGGTTTTTGTTCGGGGACAATTACCTTGTCTGGTTCGTATTGCCTCATATAATAATCAAACTACTGGGCCGACATACCTCATTAAACCCAGTTTCAATTCCAGTTCTATCCCGCTTTTTAAACTACACTCCATTCGACCCCGCTTTTTAAATACACTCTATTCGACCCATTATGTCAGAGACTGGGTAATTTCACCAAACCAGCATGAGGAATCGTTTCACCTTGCAGGATACGGCGGCGAATCTGCTCGATCTGCCGCTCGGTGGTTAATAAAAACAACTTATAAAAACACAGGTAAACATGGAGAAACGCCACTAACCACTAAAGAATCCGACTCTTAATCACATCAAACGCCCCCTCGAAATTTAGCCTCGGTAGTCAAACTGCCGGATCTTTTTTATGCGTTTTAATTCGTGATATTGGCGCTACTTTGGTTGAACCTGCTGAATTTTCACCTACATACGGACGAGTCGTCGCCGGACAAACGTAACCTGAACTTCCTCAAAATCAGTCGTGTGACTACCCTGATTACAGGGTTACGATCTTGCCCTCGTTATGTCTTTTTGGTCGAATGGCCTTAAAGCCAGTCGTCTTAAACCACGGTATCGCAACCTTGCCCGGAAAGACGCCATACCCTGGCGTCTGGTTAGTTAATTTAACTTGTGCTGTCATGCTTGAACAAATAAACGAATTACCGCTGGCTTATTTGCCGCATCCAATTGCCGAAGTCCTGCCTTTAATGGCCGATGATGAGTATTCAGAATGGAAAGCCGATATTCAGGAGCATGGCTTATTGCTGCCTATCATTTTATGTACGAGGGCAGGATTCTGGACTGGCGCAACCGTTTTAAAGCCTGCCTGGAGGTGGGTGCCGAGCTTAAAACGGTTGAGTACCCTGGCATCCGGTATCGATTTCCATGAGCCTGAACCTGAACAGGTGAAATTTAACCAAGTCTCAGCGCAGCATGGGCGCGGCTGAGTACGCCAATATACAAAATGACGGCGGTAGACGGTCGGGGAATATCAGACTGCAGATCTGCCGTCTGAAATAACAAGAGCCGAAGCCGCCAAATTTGCTAATCTCTCAGAGCGCAGCGTTAATGCGGCCAGCAAGGTGCTTGCCTAAGGCATACCCGAACTCGTTGACAGTGTGAAACAGGGTGT
This sequence comes from Methylococcales bacterium, assembly GCA_028715725.1. Classification (GTDB taxonomy): domain Bacteria; phylum Pseudomonadota; class Gammaproteobacteria; order Methylococcales; family Methylomonadaceae; genus JAGXGJ01. The sequence continues at coordinate 13,208 of JAQURG010000058.1, read as the reverse complement.
TGTGACCGTTAGTGCCGCCGCCATTGCCGCAGACTTTGACGAGGAAGAACAGGATGCCATAGTCAGTGAAATCGCGGCGTGCGAAAAACCGGCCGAAGTCATTAAAAACCACGTCCATGTTGCCCAGAACTCAGGGGAAACGAGTGGTACATGCCGGTCAAGTTTATTAAAGCGGCCAGGGCGGTCAGAGGCAGCATCGATCTGGACCCGGCGTCCTCGGAGCAGGCCAATAAAAACGTTAAGACCGGGCGGTTTTATACAGAAGCAGACAGCGGACTGAACAAAACCTGGGCCGGAAACGTGTGGATTAATCCGCCTTGTATGCCACATCGGTACTGTACAGCCCAAGCACTCCCGTTGACAATATCTACAGCGCTTTGTGGAATATACCGATCATCGGCGTACTCGCGATCGGCACTTGGACGCTGGTGCAACTGACCATCAAGCAAGACCCGCTCAAGCTGTTGACGCTCAGTATGGCGGAGCAGTTGTCTGCCGTAGAAAACAATTTTGGAGGCACACTTGACAGACAACGGTGTGACTTCTGACGACCGTGAAAAACCGAAACTGCTCACACCCGGCAGTTTCGTGAAGACTCACGATCTGCTAAACCACGCGGAACTGATACATCTATCGTTACATAAACATCATGATACGTACCTTGCCTTGTTGATCGAAATCGATGGAATCAGGCAAATCGCCATCTGGCTGATCAGGTATTAACAGCCGAGCATCGCACGCTGACGCCGGGTTGGCAAAAGGCAGATATTTATCCAGCTTTACAAAGTGCCTGTACGCTTTTAAGGCAAGGCATGGAACAATGGCATGATATTTCCGGTCAAGCCCTGGCGCTGTTACCCGATGGAATCTTCCCTACCGATTCGCAGGAAACCAGCCCATCGCTGTTAACGGCGATGAGGCCGGCATTGCAGCGTATCGCCAAGTTGATGCATCGTTTGCATCAGCCGGCATCGTCGCCGGAAACAAAGCCATTGAAGCCGGGACTGAAAGTAATGATGAAGCCGCATGACTTCCAGCCTGGCTCGGCTATGAATTCTGGTCGACTCATGCCGGCACTCTTCAATACGGTATCAAATTTTCCTTGGGAGGGATAATCTGCACATTGATTGTCGAAAGCCTGGATTGGCTGGCTATCAATACCGCCATCATCACCTGCCTGATTACTGCGCAAACCAGTCTCGGGGCAGACTACCGGATATCGTTGCTGCGTTTGTCAGGATCAGCCCTGGGCGGCTTTTCGCCTAGCTTTATGTGGTGGTGTTCCAGTCCCAGATCGACTCCATCGTCGGCTTTACTTTGGCAACGGCCCCGGTATGGGCCTTTTCGGCCTGGATTTCCGCAGGCAGTGATCGCATTGCCTATATGGGCAGGCAGATCGCTTTTTCGTTAGCGCTGTTTGTGTTGCATGACTTCGGACCGGTTATCGACCTGTATCTGTCGCGTGACCGCGTTATCGGCATTTTGCTCGGCATTATCGTGATGGGAATACTCGACTATGCGCTGTGGCCCCGGCGTTCGATCAGTCTTGCTCGTATTCATAGTGCGTCGGCAATACATACACTTGCCCAGTTCACTACCCGTCCGCCGGAACTGGGCCAAATGCTCAAATACACATAGCCGTTACGCTTGTCTGCAGAAAAAGATCTGTCGGCAGCGCAAAGCTTTATTATGCACGCCCTGTTGGAACCTGATGCCGGGTTAATCGACCAAATTAAGGAGCGGGCAGCACGCAACAAGATTATCAATAACGCCGGCAATTAATCCGGCTTACTGTTGGTTCGAAGGCGTTACCGCTTGCTAAACGGCCCGGTATTCAGCCGTTTTCCCGATGAGCTACAGGAGCATAGCCGCGCTTTCGATGCTGAACTGGCAAGCGCCCTGGAAAATGCGGCGCCGATGTTGCCAGGCGAGCAGCTGGATGTCCGGACTACCGTTGCAGACATTCATGCTCAACTGACGAAAGCTACACAAAACTCATCGCATCGACAGCTTGCCGACCGATAGTGCTGTGGATTGGGAACTGCGCTTCATGCTGGATCATCAAATTATGGAGCTGGTAGAGCAGATTGAACAAAAGGCGTTGAATTCTGTTCCATATCGCCAGAAAGCCAACCATTAAATTAAACCTTACCGAAAATGCTTGCGGCATTGGCTCCAGCTTGTCCGGGCTTGCCAGACAAACCTAGTGCAATATGAATAAATTGATTAATAAATCAATGTCTAGTAGTTCTGATCAAAAAAATATACAATTTTGTAATACTTTTAGTGACAAAATTTAATTTGACGGCTACATAATGCCGGTAAATTAAATTCATAAGGCTGATTCAGATTGGTAGAAAGTCCGCAATGTCTTTATAATCCGGATATCGACAGTCGCTTTAACGGCAAATCCATGCCGGAAGACCAGTCCAAGATGTAGATATACTTAATATAAATAATGCCAACCAAAAGACTTTTTGTAATCTGTTCACTTTCTTCCTTTATCGCTGGCTGCTCCGGACTATACGGGACACAGCCGCCTGCCCCGGTGTATAGTAAAGGGTCCGTTGTTTATAGTAGAACGATGCCCGCCTTGCCTAAACCCAAGGCTCCTGAGCCGCCAGCAGAACAGCCCGGTTCTGCCGAGATAGTGAAGACCAAACCACTGGACGAGTTTAAACTCATACCGGAGTCTTCAGAAATAGAGTCCGAACCTCTTGTAACAGAACAGGAGCAGGAGCCCTTTGCTTCAGATAATGAACAGGAATCTGCTCCTTCTGAAGCAACTCAAGAGCCAGAGGCAAATGCGGAGTTCGTAGCGCCTCCACCACCCCCGCCGCCTCCGCCTCCGCCTCCTTTTGAGCCTTTGGAGTCTTTTCCTCCCCTATCCCCGGCTGTAAATGCGCTGGCATTAGCGTCCAACCAGGATAGTGTATCGGGAAATGTTGAGGCGGCGACAGCTTCTATTGAACGCGCTATCAGAATAGAACCCAGAAATGCGACCTTGTATTATAAGTTGGCGTTATTAAAACTAAAGCAATCTAAACCGGGGCTGGCCGAAGATCTGGCGAAAAAAGCGGCGCTTTTGGCTTCTAACGATGCCCAGCTTAAGAAGCACAGCTGGCTTTTGGTGGCCAGAGCCAGGGAAATGCAAGGTGATATAAAAGGCGGAAAAGAAGCCAGAGCCAAAGCCGGAAAGTTTTAATCAGGCGTTTTAGAACGGGCTTTCTACGGCAGGGTCAGTGCGATATGGCTCGCAGTCTTTCATTGCGTGGATTAAGCGTTCGCTAATCCAGCCAACCTAATTATTACGTTATCAGATTACCTGATTATTAAATCCAAGATCGTCATTTCCGCATGGATTCACATCAGGCTATCCTGCCTGTCGCCCTTCGGGTTAGACAGATTTGTGCCGCACCCGTTAGAGCGGGTAGCGAATCCAGGCTCCAGGAATAACGCTTTTCATTGCTCCGGATACTGTTTTCCCGGCGAACAGGACGATCTGGGGTATAATCTGACACAGTAGAACTAATGCTTTACTTAATTTATTGAACAATGCAAACAACCCCTTCAGAAGCTTTAACCGCATTATCGACTATTCGTGATTATATTCGCTGGGCCGCCAGCCGCTTTACACAAGCCAAAATCTGTTTTGGCCATGGTACGGTGACCGCGCTTGATGAAGCCGCAGCGCTCGTATTACATACCATTCATCAACCTTACGATCTGTCTGACGCCTATCTGGATACCGTTTTAGCGCCTGGTGAACGCCAGGCTGTCGCCGGTATTATTGATAGACGAATTAATGAAAGAATACCGGCCGCCTATTTAACCCATGAGGCTCTGTTTGCAGGTTTATCATTTTATGTTGATGAAAGAGTGCTGGTGCCAAGATCGCCCATCGCAGAATTAATCGAACAGCGGTTTTCTCCGTGGGTAGAGGAAGATCAGGTAGAACGCATTCTGGATTTGTGTACAGGCAGCGCCTGTATCGCAATAGCCTGCGCTTCCGCGTTTCCTGAGGCTCTGGTGGACGCAGTGGATTTATCCGGCGATGCACTGGCTGTCGCTGAAATTAATGTTAAAAACCACCAGCTATCCGATTCGGTCACGCTTTATCGGTCCAATTTATTTGATGAACTGCCCGCAGTTCAATATGACGTCATCGTCAGCAATCCGCCTTATGTCGGCCTGGATGAGTGGGAAAACCTGCCCGAGGAGTTTCTGGCGGAACCGGATATGGGATTTAAAGGCGGCCAGACCGGACTGGATATTGTTCTTCGTATTCTGGTTGATGCCGACGATTATTTGACCGGGCAGGGCATTTTAATTGTCGAAGTCGGCAGTAGTGCACAGACACTGCAAGACACTTTTCCCGACGTGCCTTTTTACTGGCTGGATTTTGAACGCGGCGGCGATGGCGTACTTTTGCTGACTGCTGAACAGGTTCATCACTACCACGAATTATTTTTATCGGCTTTAAATTAATATGTCTGGAAATACAATTGGAAAACTGTTTACCGTCACCTCGTTTGGTGAAAGTCATGGTCCTGCGATAGGTTGTATTGTTGATGGCTGTCCTCCGGGCATGGCTTTGACCGAAGCCGATTTACAGCAAGATTTGGATCGCAGGAAACCCGGCACCTCACGTCATACCACGCAACGGCGCGAAGCGGATGAAGTCAGAATTCTGTCGGGTGTGTTCGAAGGCAAAACTACCGGTACGCCGATTGGCCTGATGATTGAAAATACTGATCAGCGCTCAAAGGATTATTCTAAAATTGCCGATACATTCAGGCCCGGCCATGCGGATTATACCTACCAGCAAAAATATGGTTTCAGAGATTACCGGGGCGGAGGTCGTTCGTCTGCGCGAGAAACCGCGATGCGGGTTGCGGCCGGCGGCATTGCCAAGAAATATCTGAAAGAACAGGCGGGCATAGAAATTCGCGGCTATCTGTCGCAATTGGGGCCGATAAAAATTGACAAGATTGACTGGGCTATCATTGACGACAATCCCTTTTTTTGCCCTGATGCGGATAAAGTCGCGCAAATGGAAGCTTATATGGATGCTTTACGCAAGGAAGGCGAGTCGATTGGTGCAAGGATTGAAGTTGTGGCCACCCATGTTCCACCGGGTTTGGGAGAACCTATTTTTGACCGGCTCGATGCCGACCTGGCTCATGCCTTGATGAGCATCAATGCGGTAAAAGGCGTGGAAATCGGCGATGGTTTTGCCTGTGTCACCAGCAAGGGCACACAGTTTCGCGATGAAATTACGCCTAATGGTTTTCTAAGCAACCATGCCGGCGGCATATTGGGCGGTATTTCCAGCGGCCAAAATATCACCGCCAGTATCGCGTTAAAACCCACTTCCAGTTTACGGCTGCCGGGTAAAAGCATCAATCAGCAAGTCGCCGCGATTGAAGTCACTACCGAAGGACGGCATGATCCCTGCGTCGGCATTCGCGCGACACCGATTGCTGAAGCCATGATGGCGATCGTTCTTATGGACCATTTTTTACGTCACCGGGCGCAAAATGCAGGCGTTAATTCAGGGTTGCCTCTTCTGCGGTAATCCGGAATTTTTGCGTTGAGGGCAATGCTCGTGTGCCTGCCCAGATTGATGGTTTTTTCGATAGGGTATCCGCCGGGGATACCCCTGCATGAATAATAATCCCATGTCTGTTCCTTACTGGCGGCTGTCCGGTTTTTATTTCTTTTATTTTGCGACTGTAGGCGGCTTTTTACCTTACTGGAGCCTGTATTTAAAAGATGCCCGTTTTAATCCGATTGAGATCGGCCAACTTTCCGCCTTGCTGGTGGGTACAAGAATCATTGCCCCCAATTTATGGGGCTGGATTGCTGACCGCACCGGAAAAAGTCTGCGGATCATTCGCATCGCTTCGTTTTTTGCAGCGTTATTATTTTCCGGTTTTTTATTTGCACATAATTTTTTCTGGTTTGCCTGGATAACGATAGCTTTCAGCTTTTTCTGGAATGCGGTATTGCCGCAATTTGAAGCAGTTACATTATTCCACTTGAGCAATGAAACTCACCGTTATAGCCGAATAAGACTCTGGGGGTCGGTTGGTTTTATTGTCACGGTATTGGGTATAGGCTGGTCATTGGATAGCCAGCCGATCGGGCTGCTGCCGATAGTCATCATTGCATTGCTGATTTTAAACTGGTGGATTACCTTGATAACTCCCGAGGCTCATGCCATTAGCCATGAATCAACTTCAATCGGCATGATGAAAATCATAAAAAAACCGGAGGTATTGGCTTTTTTTGTGGTGAATATACTGATACAAATATCTCATGCTCCCTATTATGTATTTTATTCCATTTACCTGAAGCACTACCATTATTCAGCCGCTATCACCGGATTACTGTGGGCTCTGGGTGTTTTGGCCGAGATTGTTTTATTCATCTATATGAATCGCCTGTTAAAAAGTTGTACTTTAAGAGCCATTTTACTGTTCAGTCTGTTTTTAGCTACAGGCCGCTGGCTGCTTATTGGCTGGGGCGCAGATTATCTGGGCTTGTTAATACTGGCCCAATTATTTCATGCCGCAACCTTCGGGGGATCTCATGTGGTCGCTATACATCTGGTTCATCTGTATTTTGGTCGGCAGCATCAGGGTAAGGGTCAGGCTTTGTACAGCAGTTTAAGTTACGGTTTAGGGGGAATGTTGGGCAGTCTTTACAGCGGCAATTACTGGGAAGTGTCGGGTCCAAAAATCGTTTATTCAATGGCGGCGCTCTGCTGCGGCATTGCTTTTGTTATTGCAAGCATCTGGGTAGGCAGGGAAAATGCTCAAAACAAAACGGCCCCAGGTTAAAACGAAATGAAATTAACGGCTGCAAAATTGCTCCTGCTTGTTTGTAGATGAGGAAATGATGTGTGTGAAATAATAAAAAGTGATTGTCGAATGCCTGATATTGCCGGCCAAGACATTTTATCCGCCTTATATTCGGCGTCAAAGCAATGAAAAAAACTTTAGCCCGATGGTTGACCGACATCTGGTATAAAGACCCGTTTATCGGCGTATGGTTATCGCCGTTAGGTTTTATATTCAGCGATGTGGTCAAGTTCAGAAAGTTCTTGTATCGCCGGGGGCTGCTAAAAACCCATACCTTGCCTGTTCCTGTTATTGTGGTCGGGAATATTACTGTCGGCGGCACGGGTAAAACACCGTTAATTATATGGTTGGCCGGGTTTCTTAAAGAGTCAGGCTTTAAGCCGGGTATTATTAGCCGCGGCTATGGCGGACAAGCTGAAGCATGGCCGCAAATGGTTACCGCTGAAAGCGATCCACAAAATGTCGGTGATGAAGCCCTGTTAATCGCTAAACGAACGGGCTGCCCGGTGGCGGTGGGGCCCTTGCGCGTAGACGCGGCCAACAGGCTGCTCGAGCAAGCCGATTGCAATGTCATTCTATCCGACGACGGCCTGCAACATTATGCCTTGAACAGAGATATTGAAATTGCTGTTGTTGATGGAGAAAGACGTTTTGGTAACGGCTACTGCTTGCCCGCCGGTCCTCTGCGCGAACCCATAGAAAGAATACAAAACGTCGACTTCGTCATTGTGAATGGTGAAAAGTCCGAAGAGAATGAATTTTCCATGCAGCTTGAAGGTGGTTTGGCTGTTAATTTAATGACCGGAGAGCAAAAGCCTCTACAGGAGTTTAAAGCGGTGGGTTGTCATGCCATAGCCGGTATTGGTCATCCTGAGCGTTTTTTTAAACTGCTTGAAGCAGCAGGATTGACCTGTATAACCCATAGTTTTCCGGACCATTACGCGTTCCAGCGTCACGATATTGAATTTACTGATAATAAACCTGTGCTAATGACTGAAAAAGATGCTGTAAAATGCACTGCATTTGCAGGAAAACAGCACTGGTCTGTTCCGGTAACGGCTGTTCCCGAGCCTGTTTTTTCCGAACAATTATTAAAAACTTTAAGAGAAAAACATGATAGATAAAAATTTACTCGATATTCTGGCATGTCCTGTATGCAAGAGCCCTTTGCGCTACGACAAAGCCCGGCAGGAATTAATATGCAGAGCGGATCGGCTTGCTTTCCCCATTCGTGATGACATTCCGGTTATGCTTGAGGATGAAGCCCGTGAGTTAAGCAGCGAAGAAGTTGACGACTTGTATAAATGAGCCTGCGTTTTAAAGTCGTCATCCCTTCGCGATATGCCTCGACCCGATTGCCGGGCAAGCCGTTACTGGACATTGCCGGCAAACCGATGATTGCGCATGTCTGTGAAAGGGCTCAGGAAGCGGATGCCGATGAAATTATCGTCGCTACCGATGATCAGCGAATTTTTCAGACAGTAAGCAATTTGGGGATTAAAGCCGTAATGACGCGTCCGGATCATCAAAGCGGCACGGAAAGAATCGCCGAAGTCGCGCAGCAATGCGGTTGGGCAAATGATGAAATCATCGTAAACCTGCAAGGTGATGAGCCGCTTATTCCGTCTGCAACGATTCGCGAGGTCGCGGCTGCATTGGCAGGCCAGCAACAGGCAGGCATAGCCACACTGGCTGCCAAAATTATCGACCCTGAAGAGATATTCAATCCGAACGCAGTCAAAGTGGTAGTGAATAAAGCCGGCTACGCGCTTTATTTTAGCCGCGCGCCAATCCCCTGGGATAGAGATGCCTTCGCCCGACAGGGAAGAGAACCATCAGCCAAGATGCCTTACCTTCGGCACATCGGCATGTATGCGTACAGAGTGGATTTTTTAAAGCGTTACTGTTCCTGGGAAGCCTCGCCTCTCGAATCGGTAGAGTCACTGGAACAACTCAGAATATTGTGGCAAGGTGAAGCTGTATTGGTAAAAGTTGTCGATAAAACGCCGGAAGCGGGCGTGGATACCGAGGAAGACTTGCTACGCGTCAAGCAACTATTGCTCCTGAATAACTGATTAGCTCCGTGCTGACTTTAAAGCCAAGTTTTTCACTCTGCCAAATACTCGCTAATATTTGACAGAAGGTATTAACCCCAGTTACCTTAGACTGTTTTTTTGTAACTTCTCATTATTTGCAAAATTTTTGACCTGCATGGTTTTAAAAACCTGAAAGTCTCACGTGAGAAGCTATCTTTTTTTAATCTGACTTTTACACAAGTTGCTCAAGAGCTTTTAATGGAAGAATTTCATAGAATCAGTCGTTTACCCCCCTACGTTTTTAATATTGTTAATGAGCTAAAAGCCAAAGCCCGAGCGGCCGGAGAGGATATTATTGATTTTGGCATGGGTAATCCCGATCAGCCCACGCCTAAACATATCATTGATAAAATGGTTGAGGCGACACAGAGATCAGATACACATCGTTATTCGATGTCCAAAGGTATTCCCCGCCTAAGGAGGGCGATTTGCAACTGGTATAAAACCCGCTTTGACGTCGACCTGAATCCTGAAACTGAAGCCATTGTAACGATTGGCTCAAAAGAAGGTTTGGCGCATCTGGCATTGGCCACTCTTGGGCCGGGCGATATTGTGTTGGTGCCGAATCCGGCTTATCCGATACATCCTTATGGCGTAGTCATCGCCGGCGCGGATTTAAGGCATGTGCCGATGGTTCCGGGCGGCGACTTTTTTGATGAGTTGGAGAAAGCCATTATTGATTCATGGCCCAAACCGAAGATGCTGATTCTTAATTTTCCTGGAAATCCTACCAGTCAATGTGTGGAACTGGACTTTTTTGAAAAAATTATCGCCGTAGCTAAAGAGCATAATATCTGGGTAGTGCAGGATATTGCCTATGCGGATATCGTTTTTGACGGTTACAAGGCGCCTTCCATTCTTCAGGTTAAAGGCGCGAAAGACATTGCCGTGGAATTTTTCTCCATGTCCAAAAGCTATAACATGCCGGGTTGGCGCGTCGGTTTTATGTGCGGAAACAAGGAACTGGTTTCAGCACTGGCGCGGATTAAATCCTATCTGGATTACGGCACCTTTACGCCGATTCAGATTGCCGCGATTGCCGCACTGGAAGGTCCGCAGGAATGCGTGGCGGAAATCGCCGAGATGTATAGAAAGAGGCGCGATGTCTTGTGCGAGGGTTTAAATGCCGCCGGATGGCCTGTTGAAAAACCCAAAGCGACCATGTTTGTCTGGGCGAAAATTCCGGAAGCTTATCAAGTCATAGGTTCGCTGGAGTTTTCCAAAAAATTACTGTTGGAAGCCAAAGTCGCCGTAGCTCCCGGCATTGGTTTTGGACAGTACGGGGACGATCATGTCAGATTCGGATTGATTGAAAATGAGCACCGTACGCGTCAAGCGGTGCGCGGCATTCGCCACATGATGAAAAAAGACAAGGCTATCTAATAATTTTTAACTGGAGTTTGATTTGAAACCGGTAAAAGTGGGTGTGTTGGGACTGGGTACCGTCGGCGGCGGTACAGTCAATGTATTAAAACGCAATGCGGCGGAAATTGCCCGCCGGGCAGGCCGGGAAATCATTATCACCCGTGCTTCGGCAAAGGATTTGGGCAAGCTACGGATTTGCGATACCCAGGGTCTTATTTTAACCATCGATCCTATGGACATTATCAACGATCCTGAGATCGATATCGTTCTGGAATTGATCGGCGGCGCGGGCCCTGTTAAAGACATGGTCTTAAAAGCCATAGAAAACGGCAAGCATGTTGTCACCGCCAATAAATCGCTGATCGCTTTGCATGGCAACGAGATTTTTGCCAAAGCCAGTGGAAAAGGCGTCATCGTTGCCTTTGAAGCTGCGGTTGCCGGAGGGATTCCGATCATTAAAGCGATACGCGAAGGCTTGAGCGGTAATCAGATCCAATGGCTGGCAGGCATTATTAACGGCACAGGCAATTTTATCCTGACCGAAATGCGTGATAAAGGCCGGGATTTTGATGATGTCCTGGCTGAAGCGCAAGCGCTCGGTTACGCTGAAGCCGATCCGACCTTTGATGTGGAAGGCATTGATGCTGGACACAAATTAACCATTCTGGCTTCGATTGCTTTTGGCATTCCGTTGCAATTCGACAGAGTTTATACCGAAGGGATTACTCAAATCACGCGCCTCGATGTGGAGTATGCCGAACAATTGGGTTATCGCATCAAGCATTTGGGTATTGCCAGAAAAACGCCTGAAGGTATTGAATTAAGAGTACATCCGACCTTGATTCCTGAACGCAGGTTGATCGCCAATGTCAACGGCGTCATGAATGCCGTTCTGGTCAAAGGCGATGCTGTCGGAGCAACTCTTTATTACGGCGCGGGCGCAGGTGCGGAACCCACTGCCTCGGCTGTTGTCGCCGATGTTATCGATGTCGTCAGAGCTTTAACCAGCGACCCTGAAAACCGCGTTCCGCATCTGGCTTTTCAGGCGGATTCATTAGAAGACATCCCTGTTTTAACGTCGGATTGTTTTAAAACTTCGTATTATTTGCGTCTTAATGCCGAAGACAAGCCGGGCGTATTGGCCGATGTGACCCGGATACTGGCAGACCATCACATCAGCATTGAAGCCATCATACAGAAGGAACCGCAAGGTGATGAAACCGCCATACCGATTATTATGCTGACGCAAATCACGCCGGAAAAAGAAATGAATGCTGCGATTGCCAAAATCGAAGCTTTACAAACCGTTACCGGAAAAGTCAACCGCATCCGCATGGAAACTTTAGGATAAATAACAAACATGGCTACACATAAACATTACACCGGATTAATCGAACGTTATAGAGACCGTCTGCCCGTCAGCGCCGGTACGCGTATTATCAGCCTGAACGAAGGCAATACCCCGCTCATCCAGTTGCAAAATATTCCCCGACTGTTAGGCAAAGACGTCGATATTTATGTCAAGTTTGAAGGCTTGAATCCAACCGGATCATTTAAAGACCGCGGCATGACCATGGCGGTGACCAAAGCCGTGGAAGAGGGCAGTCAGGCGATTATCTGCGCCTCAACCGGCAACACCTCCGCTGCGGCCGCCGCCTATGCAGCACGCGCCGGCATTAAAGCTTTTGTTCTGATACCCGACGGCAAGATTGCCCTGGGCAAGCTGGCGCAAACCTTGATGTACAATGCGACCATCATCCAGATTAACGGCAACTTCGATAAAGGGATGGAACTGGTTAAAGAAGTTGCAGATCATGCCCCGGTTACTATCGTCAATTCCATCAATCCTTACAGAATTGACGGCCAGAAAACGGCGGCTTTTGAAATTGTTGACGATTTGGGCTTTGCGCCCGATTATCACTGTTTGCCGGTTGGAAATGCCGGCAATATCACGGCGTACTGGAAAGGCTACAAGGAATATGCCACCGATCGCGTGTGCAGTAACCGTCCGGTCATGTGCGGCTATCAGGCTGCCGGAGCCGCGCCTTTCCTGGCGGGCAAAATGGTCGAGAACCCTGAAACTATCGCTACCGCCATTCGCATCGGCAATCCGCAATCCTGGGGTTTTGCCTGGGCTGCTCAGAAAGAATCCGGCGGCTGGTTTGATAAATTTACCGATGAAGAGATACTGGCTGCGCAAAGAATGCTATCTCAACGTGAAGGCGTGTTTTGCGAACCGGCATCGGCTACATCACTGGCCGGAGCCATGCGCGATATCGCATCCGGTAAAATTCCGGAAGGCAGCAAGATTGTCTGTACCTTAACCGGCACCGGCCTGAAAGATCCCAATACGGCGATCAAACAATGCGCTGCGGCGCATCCTGTGACCATTGACGCCAGCCTGGATGCGGTCAAGAAAGCGATCCTGGATAGTTTGTAAACGCTGGTGTAGTGGGTAGTGTTCTTACTCACCTTTTATTAATCGCTTAGAATCTGTTCAATATCTTCTCAGTAATAACGCCCAGAAAGCCAAATTAACGAATTGTAAGCTGGTGTTAAGCAAGCGCTCGGTATTCTTCCAAAGCCGCCGGCATTTTTCCAGCCAGGCAAAGGATCGCTCGACCAGCCAACGTTGCGGAAGCACAGCAAAGGTATGAAGCTCACGGCGTTTGGCGACTGGTACGGTGGCCCCTGGCGAACGCTGGACGGCGTCAGCAAAAGGTTGCCCTGTATAGCCGCCATCGACCCACAGCCAAGTAACCGTCGATAAGCCGGTCACGTTCTGGGCAATGGCGTCCAGCGCACCTTGGCGATCGGTGATATTGGCCGTAGTGACGGCTATCGCATGCGCTAAACCCTGGCTATCAACAAAAATAGGGCG
>JAQURG010000057.1 GCA_028715725.1 Methylococcales bacterium | reverse complement strand
GAAAATGCTTGATGCGCTCCCATTTTGAATCGCTTAATACCGTCCTTACCATTATGACCTATTGCAAATAACAAATAATACAATAAGTCCAGTCTATCTCTTAAAGTAATTGAGAACAGACCCTAGTTTTTTCACCGATTCCGAACTATTTTTGCTTAAAAAGCAGACCAAAGGCACGTGTACCAAAATTCTATTAACTTATGGTTAAACTTTGTTTTATAGATAATCGCATGAATGTCTGGATAATTGAATTTTTGGAAATGTTATTCCCTTTAGATGTAAAGAAAGTGGATATTGAAGGAGCTTTTCTGCATAAGTATAAAAACCTTCCAAGTTCTATATTCAAGTACCGTTCGGTAACAAAAAATTCACTCCTAAATCTTGAACAAGGTAGAGTTTGGCTAGCTGATCCACGAAGTCTTAATGATCCATATGACTGCTCACATTCTGTAGACTTTCAACGAATGTCTGAAAAATTATTACCAACAGTGCCACCTCAAACAGTCGAAAATCTTACATCAGAAGAATTTCCAGATAAAGATCAAGAAAATATAAAAGATGCCTTGAAAAAGCTCAGGAATGATTTATGGGATGAAATGTGTGGGTCTAATTCAGAGAAATTGAAAGGATGTTTAAGCTCTGCTCTTTTTCAGAGCGTCTTGACTCAACTTTAATGTGGTCACACTACGCTGATAACCATAAAGGATTTTGTATTGAGTATGACGTTAAAACAATTCTTTATTCAGATTTTCGTTCAAGATTTTTGTTTCCAGTCATTTATTCAGAACAGGTATATGATGCTACTCAGCATCTTTCAAAGAGCTTGAATCACAAATCGTTTAATAGCTTGCACCTAAACATGGCTGGATTGATAAAAGCAGTCGATTGGAGCTACGAAAAAGAACCGAAACTTCAACATATTGACTCAGGAACAAACGTACCCCCTGGGAAAGCCTAAGGCAATTTATCTTGATTCACACATCAAAAGAAGAAATCAGCAAAGAATTATTAATATTTGCGACAATCAAAACATTTCTGTTCAAAAGATGAAGCCCTCTATGAATACATTTTCGATGTCACCATTTTCTATTAATGAAGCCGACAGGCGCTTTCTGAAAAAGTCCTAAAATTGGTAATAAGAGCATTGGGTTGATGCTATGTATAGAAAACAATCCGAAACCTATCGTATCCGAATTTTTCTTGAATATAGTCAATGGGTTGAATGAAGACTGATACAAAGAATTTAGTAATTTTGATGTACTGACTAAGGAATCATACCATTAGCAATAATGCACCACGATTGCTCAGTACATCTTTGCACTTACCACACCTATTTCTTATCGCAAGCCTCGCCAAACCAGTATGGCGTTTTCTTTTTCCATTCCGTGTTTTTAAAACGTTTATTTAACACATCATAGGCCGCTTTCGAGGCCTTGCCCGTGGCGCAGTTCTGGCAGCCGTAGCGGGGGGCTTTAACGGCCAGATACAAAGCTTCCGGCAAACGTTTCTCATCGGGATACTGCTTTGCCCATTGCACCGTTTGCGCCGCCAAAAAATTGGATCCGCCGGTCGATGCGGCAATTCCGGCATTTTCAGCGGCGGCCTCGGCAATTTCAGCCTGGGTGAAAAAGGTTGGCGCCGGAAAATCTGCCACTTCCCTGCCCTGATTGAAAAACTGGGGGTCGAAATCAGCATCGCACCACCAGTTATCGCGATAATCATCAATCTCGTTCAAGGCAGTCAACGCCCCTGATAGGGTACAACCAACGGACGTATGCCTGGATTCTTCAGTATCAGCCAAACCGCTTCATAAGCCCTGCCCTGCTTATCTTCAGCTTGGCTGTAACGATCCATAAATTCTTTTAATTCAGGGAGATTCCGGGCAACGAGCGGTGCAAATTCCAGAGCGGTTGCTCATCATCAAGCAGCACCGCGCGCATCCATACCGACATCACGACGCGGCGCTTCAGATAATCGGGCAGGTCCGCGTACAGGGCTATTTTCTTTAATAATGACAGCGGCGTATGCAGATTCAAAGTCCGCACGGCATCGATATCAAACATCGTGCGCTGTAGCCATTCACGCTCGTTTTTATTGTAATCTTCGCCTTCAGCCGGTTTTGTTGCATCAATCATCTGATAATTGCTGCAGCTATAAGCAAATATCGCTGCCCGCCGCTGGGCATATTTGACAAATTCGTCAATATTCTGAGCCAGCAGCATACGCTGCTAATACAACTGACTGATCGTCGATTTGTTGAGTGGCGGCTTGTCAGAAGTCAGAACGGCATCCAGTGTTTTTCTTGCCGCATCCGCCTGGCCTTGCGCCATTTGCAGACGCAGCCCGTGATAATTCACTGTTAAAAATGCCGCCGAGTCGTTTTTTACGGACTGGCTTGCTGTAATCAGGGCGGCTGTTTCCGCCGAACCGGCCGGGGCTTTGATCAGGAATCAGCGAAGTTTTCAGGACGGATGGAAAATGTGAAAATCGGTTCCGGAAAGCTAGAGCATTTCTTTGTTAGTTAAAAGCATAGCCTGAGTTTTTAAAATAATTCAGGCATCCATCGGCATGGAACTGATCCATGATCCGGCCGATAGCCTGGCAGAGCTGGTCATACGTTCGCTCAACCGCCTTGCGCAACAGGGCTTTCAGTTTGGCGAAGACCTGCTCGGTCGGGTTCAGGTCCGGACTGTAAGGCGGCAGGTATTTCAGCGTCGCGCCTTTAGCTTCAATCAGCGCTTTCACTTTAGCTATTTTATGAGCCGACAGGTTATCGCAGATCACCCTATCGCCGGGTCTTAACGTCGGTCCCAACTGCGCGCAGATATTCCTTGAAGGCTGCGCCGTTCATGGCCCGATGCAGCCACCCGGGTGCAGTAAGCCGGTCTGCCCGCAAGCCGGCGATAAAGGTCAGCGTCTGCCAATATCCGGCAGGGGCGGCATCTTTACAACGGGCACCGCCTAACGCACGGCCATAGCGACGTATCCTATCCGTCGAAGCACCGGTTTCGTCAAGAAATACCAGCTTCGACAGATCACAGCTTTTCTGTCAGGCTTGCCGGCGCTCGCGCGCCATAACGACATCCTCTCTCTGTTGCTCACTGGCGGCCACGCTTTTTTTATAGCGATAGCTTAAGTTTTTGGCGAAGAAATTTATCAATTGCTGAAATGGAAATCGTTAAGCCCTGTTCGCCGGCTCACCAGCTCTGTAATTCTTTCAAGGTCATCGACGCATGATTGGATAACTGTGCCTTGATGGCAACTTCATAGGGTCCAGCAGAGCTCGCCGGTAACCGCCGATCGGCTTCGGTTGAACAGCGCCGGTTTGACGCCAACACTGATGAAGGTTGGACACCAAGGAAGAGCTGACTTGAAAAAGCGCACTGACTGCGCACGTGGTTCTGCCGTTTGCAACGGCATTGACCACACTAGTCGTAAATCTTCTGAATAAGGACGAGGCATAGCCGGATATTTCGATAACTAGGCTTCTATTATTCTAACAAAATCCTTGTCTTTAGATAACAGACAATTGCTTTAGAGAGACAAGCCAAAAGCTGCGCTTTTGTCCTGCGCCTGAGCTTCTAATAACCAGGGCCAAGGTAAAATTAAATGCCCAACTTTGCATTCAAACGGAGCGCGTTTACAATGCGCTTTTATTTTTCAGCTTTCCGGGGACCACCCCGGTTAGCTTTACGTTAGGCCGCATCATGAGGTGACTCGGCATCCGGAGGTTAAAAAGCCATGCAGATCCAATATCTCGAAATCGTGACTAGGGAAGTCGATGCAGTGTGCGCATACGCATCAGCAAACGGGGTGCAGTTCGGCGAGTCTGACGCTGGACTCGGCAACGCCCTAACCGCTGTGTTGGCGGGCGGGGGGCTGGTAAAGGTGCGCGCCCTTGCGTAGGACCGAGGAGCGGGTGATTCGGCCTTATTGGCGGGTGAAAAACATCGAAGCGGCGGTCGCCGCTGCGGCGCAGGCAGGCGGTGAGGTAGCCCATTCGCTTATGGAAATACCTGGTCACAGAACATTCGCCATTTATATCCAAGGTGGCAATGATCACGGTTTATGACAGCTCTAGCCGACTGCAAACCTGTGCGGTAGTGGCCTAACATGTCGATCAAGCGGGACGGTCGCTCTCAAGCCTGCCCCTTTGCTTTACGTTGGGCATCACCACTATCCATTCAGCAGAGGATTACATGACTAAGTCAACTACTATCTATTGGAACGTCCTGCGTCCAGAAAATTGGGAGCGTGGACATCCATAGAGGAATGGAAGGAACGGCCGAAGAACTTACTCTGAGCATTGATGAAGTAACAGGTGAGTACACAAGATTGACCCGCTTTCTTCCGGAGGCCAATACGTATTTGGCGGCAAGACTCATCCTTACTCTGAAGAGGTGCTCATAATCAATGGTCGCCTTTATGGCCAGGCGTTTGATCTGAGGCTTGAGGCCGGGCATTATGCTAGTCGGCCACCCGGAGAACTACACGGCCCATTCAGGACCGACATTGGCTGTGTTGTATTGGAAGTATCGTTTCCCAATCGCATTGGTGACAGCAAAAATAACTGAAATAACTGGGGTTAGAGTAAATTTAAATTTCTCCTATGCTCTGTTCTTATCCATCATATTCGGGCTAAACAAATGGCGCGAATACCTCGGGTGTTTCCAGCAGGAATTCCCCAGCCTGTGATCCAACGCGGCAACCACAGACAAGTGCGCTTCACCGGCAAGCAAGATTTTACGGCTTACTCAAGTTAGCTGAAAGACTACTCAAGAAATATCAGGTAATATTCATGCGTGAGTATTGATGACCTATCATGCTCATCTGCTGTGCATCCCGAAGCCGATAATGCCATTAGTCAATTGGCGCAATCACTGGACCGGCGCTATAGGCGGCATTTTAATTAGAGCTACAAGCAATTGGAGACGCTTTGGGAAGGCCGATTTAAATCATGTTTCCTGCAAGAAGAAAATTACCTGTTGCAACCTTATCCTTATATCGAGTTGAATCCGGTCAGAGCAGGGATGGTAAAGTAGCCGTGAGATTACTTTGGGTCGTATTCGATAAATGCTCTGGGGAAAATATCGGCGCTATGCAAAAAGCCCTTGCTAACTTGCATTAGCGGCGCGCCAAGAGAGAGGCAAGCAAATTATTGTGAATTAATCAAATATCCTATCGAGGGAATTACTGAGTGGTATTCGGTTTGCTGCGTATAAAGGCAGGGTGCTCGGCAATGAGCGGTTTGAGGCAAAAGTTGAAAGCTTGATCAGTGTTCTGGCCGAAATGCCCGATGACCAGTTCAAGCGTTTACAGTTGCATAAAGGTGATAAAGTGGATGTGAGGATAAGTCAGACGCACTGGTTTCATTATGGATGCGTGAGTTTTAACGCCTTTGCCGATATCTCCTTTCAGCGCATCATCCTCAATCAGAATTGAGGCGAGGGTTAAAGGCGGTGAAAAGAGATGATTTACCCCTTCATCGTTTGATTTAATCGCCTGCCGGAACTGTAGGGTACGCATCGCCAATCATTGTTCTTATGAGAGGAATGCATACCCTACCGCACAGGTCAATAAATAAAAATCCGCCATCCTTAGCCAAGGTTTGGCAGCCGGAAAAGGCTATTCAATTTGACCAATTGCCTTGCTGACATCGGCGGGTGTTTCAAAGTTTTCGTCTGGCAGCTTCTGAAGGGTTTGTAGTACATTGTCATCCGCGCCTTTAGCTTTCGCATGTTCGATAATTTTCTCTTTACGCACCGGGTAATCTACGCCGACTAAAAATTTTTGCACTTGAATCGGGTTTGCTGTTGTCATAGTGTCCTCCTATTACTTAATTAAAAAATAAAGTTTCGCTGTCCTTATGGAACAATATATTCTTGCTGTCCCTTGTCGCGTTTTGAGAGTATTTTTAAAGTAATAAAGTTTCATCCGATAAAGCATAAATCTTGTCGGGGTCCTGTCAACTGTTTTTATTCTTTCAAGCGCGAAGGACAACAGCCTCTTTGACATTCATTGACTGGAAACCCCCAAGTGAAGCTGATAGTGCTTGCATCTCCGCCGATAAGTTGTTATTAATAATTAGTGCGGTTCATTGGCTGGAATTATGAAGAGAGAGCATTAGGTCTTTTCAAAATCTTACACTGCCAGTGATCCGGCTTCTGTTCAGCTCTTAATTGATATTTAAAACTGTGCTGCGCCGGGTAATAAATGTTCATTTTTATTGCTGATGCCAGTTCTTAAAGAGTAAGTCGCTTAGCTCGATGTTTTGTCGGCGCCTCCGGCCCCATAGGCGGCGGTTGAGCCCGGCCTCATAAACATCAGCGCCAGTCAGTGAAAATTATAAGGAGATGCGTAATGATCAACTGCAAAACAAACCGGCCGGGCATTTCTGCTTTAATTCTAAAAAATCAACGCCTTCGGCTATCGGGCAATATTTGCGCTGCATCAAAAGCGAGACAGAAGGCTCGAACTGCGGGACAAGGCCGGGTCTTAAATCAGGCTGCAGGCTCATTCTCTGATCCAGACAACGCAGTTGACTCTGGCGGGCTTCAGCTTCAAGGGACAGGGGCATGAAGAAGAGAATTGCACTGATTAGCGAACACGCTTCGCCCTTAGCCGTGATTGGCGGAGTGGATTCCGGCGGGCAAAATATTGCAGTGGCTGAGTTGGCTCAACATCTGGCCGCTTTAGGTTACGATATTGATGTCTTCACCCGTCGGGATGACCTGAGCCTGCCAAGAATCATTAACTGGCGAGGCGATGTGCGCGTCATTCATATTAACGCCGGGCCTGTGACCTTTATTCCCAAGGAAAGGCTGCTCCAATATATGCCGGCTTTTACGCAGAATATGCTGCGCTTTATTGAAGCTGAAAATAACCCCTACCAACTTATTCACGCCCATTTCTTTATGTCAGCGTTAGTGGCTGCCGATATCAAGCGACAGCTCGGCATCCCTTTCGTCGTTACCTTTCATGCCCTGGCCAAGGTGCGCAGAATCCACCAGGGCAAGAACGACTGGTTCCCTGATGAGGGTTTTGCCATCGAAGAGCGCATTATGGCGGAGACTGATCAAATCATCGCCTTATGCCCACAGGAGAGCGAGGATTTAATCAAACTGTATCGGGCTGATCCGGGAAAAATTACTATTATTCCTAATGGCTTTCGCACGGATGAGATGTACCCGCTTGGTAAGTTGCGCGCCAGGCTGGCGTTAAAGCTTGACGCCCGTGAAAAAATCATTCTGCAACTGGGCCGCATAGTACCGCGAAAAGGCATTGATAATGTCATAAAAGCATTAGGCTACATACGCCGGGAGCAGCGTTTAAACGCACGACTGTTAATTGTAGGCGGCGAGTCGGATGAGCCCGACGCCAAGGTAACGCCGGAAATCGGCCGGCTGCAAAAATTAGCTGAAGCGGAAGGCGTGAGCAATCGCGTGACCTTTGTCGGCCACCGTAACCGCGACGCCCTGCTTTATTATTATAGCGCCGCCGATGTTTTTACCACCACTCCCTGGTATGAACCGTTCGGAATTACTCCGCTTGAAGCCATGGCTTGTGGAACACCGGTAATCGGCTCAAATGTTGGCGGCATTAAATTTACCGTTATTAACGGCAAAACCGGTTTCCTCGTGCCGCCCAATGATCATGTCTTGCTGGGCCGGCGCCTCGTTGAGTTACTCGGCAGCAACAAATTGAGAATGGATTTCGAAGAAAACGCTATTCGCCATGTTAATGAAAACTTCACCTGGATGAAAGCCGCGCATCTTATGGCTAACCTGTATGAGCGGATTGCAGGGCGGAACGCTTTGCAGATGGATGACAGAGACGCCTTGCCGCCATCTCTTGATGATGCCTTCAAGCCTTCAATCACACCCATTAGAAAGGCAAAGCGGAACATTCGGGTTGCAACCCTCGACTCGGCGGCTCCGGCCATCTACCACTCACTTGTACGCGGCGGGAAGTTGTTAGTCTGTAGCAACGGAAGCAGCGCGGCGGAGGCTCGGCAATTTTCAACAACACTTGCGGGCCGGCTGGAGGCTGCGGCTAGCGGGATGAATGCCTTGCCGATAATAACGCTGACAACCGATGCGAAATTTATGGCTGCCTGGATCAGTGCTTTCAGCTTTGATGAGGCCTTTGCGAGACAGATTGAGGCTAACGGACAACCGGGCGATATTCTGGTTATTATTAGTTCAAGCGGTCAGCCGCCCAATTTGGCCAAATCGATTCGGACCGCTTGCCGGCGAAAAATGTATTGTATCAACCTCTTGGGCAAGCAGGCAGAATATACAGGCGGGCCGGCGGATATTAATATCGTTCCATCCAGTCAGGCAGAGCCTGATCAGGAACTACATCTGCATGTCATGCATATGGGGAGTCATTTGATCGAGCAACAAATTGCCGCAGACAGGCGGAGGACTATCAGAATAGCGGAAGAATAATCAATGGAAGGTTCTCAATAATCGGCCTACCCGGAATAGTATTAATAAGAGGAAATTTTATTATGAGCCAACAAAATGTAACCGATAGAGTAATAATTATCACGGGCGCCGCCCAGGGATTGGGAGCCGCAATGGCGATGCTGCTCGGTGACAGGAAAGCCATTATCTGCGCCTGTGATATCCAGGAAGAACGACTGAAAAACGTGGTTCAGGCTATTAACGATGCGGGCGGCACTGCCTGTTCTTATAGACTGGATGTGAGTGACGAGGAAGATGTCCGGCAAACAATTGATACTGTTATGTCAGACCATGGGCGAATTGATGCGCTGATCAATAATGCGGCTACCGACACCACGCTCGCCATTGAAGATTTAGGTATCGCTGACTGGGATCGCACGCTGGCGGTTAATCTGCGCGGTCCTTTCCTGTTATCAAAAGCTGTCTACCCGCTTCTGAAACGACAGGGCAACGGCTACATTGTTAATATTACCTCGACAGCGGCCAAACGAGCCTGGACCGAAGCGACCGCCTACCATGCCAGTAAATGGGGCCTGCTCGGTTTTAGCCACGGGCTGCATGCAGAAGGCCGGCGGGATAATATCAAGGTGACCGCCGTGCTTGCAGGCGGCATGCGCACGCCCTTTATTCTGGAGCGCTTTCCCGATACTGACCCGGCTGTCCTGCAAGATCCCAAAAATGTGGCCGAAACTGTATATTTTGTGCTGACGCAGCCGGAGGGAACCGTGATTCCGGAAGTCATGGTATTGCCGATGCGGGAGACTTCATGGCCCTAGCGCGGGGACAGGCCGTCTTTATCGACAAAGACGGCACTCTGATTCATGATGTGCCGTTTAATATCAGCCCGCATCAGGTTCGGTTGATGGAGGGCGCAGGCGAGACGCTGCAGCGCCTGAAGAAGGCCGGTTACCAACTTCTCGTCATTTCCAATCAGTCGGGCGTCGCCCGAGGATTATTTAACGAAGCCGACCTGTTGCCTGTTAATCGGCAGATTCAAATCCTGCTCGCGCCATACGCCGTGAATATTGACGCCTTTTACTACTGCCCGCATGGGCCTGACGATGGTTGCGGTTGCCGTAAACCCAAACCGGGAATGATATTGCGCGCTGCCAGAAATCATGCAATCGAGCTATCGATATCCTGGATGATCGGCGATATTCTGCATGACGTCGAAGCCGGCAACCGCGCCGGCTGTCATACGATTCTTTTCAATAATGGCAATGAAACCGAATGGCTTCAGGGCGACTTTAGGCGGCCCGGCTATGTGGTCAACCATCTATCCGCAGCGGCAGACATTATTTGTCATGACGCATGTCCAAGGCAAAAGTATGAACAATAAATATCTTGCCGTTATTAATCGTTTTAGCGATCTGAACATACTAGTCATTGGCGACGCCATGCTCGACGTTTATCTGGAGGGAACCGTTAATCGTATTTGCAGAGAGGCGCCCGTCCCGATTGTGGATATTAAAAATGTCAATGCAGTGCCGGGAGGCGCGGCTAATACCGCCATGAACCTGGTGCAGTTGGGCGCCCGTGTTGATTATATATCGGTCGTGGGATGCGATCACGAGGCCGAGCTGTTAAAAGGCGCTCTCATGCGCCACGGCCTCGACACCGCGCGTATCCGGTCTCACCACACTCGCCAGACCATTACCAAACAGCGCGTAACGGCCGGGAGCCAGCTGCTCGTCCGTTTTGACGCGGGCACGACAGAAGCCATAGACAGCGAACTGGAACAGTGGGTAATCGATAAACTCACAGAAAAGTTTCACGAAGTTGACGCGATCATTGTCTCGGATTATGGCTATGGCCTCATGACGCGCAAGGTTATTGAAGCTCTCAAAACATTACAGCATAAAAAACAGACTATTTTAGTGATTGATGCAAAATCACTTGATAAATACCGCCACATTGGCGCTACCGTGGCCAAACCCAATTACCAGGAACTGGTGACCTTACTCGCTATCACCGAGCCGGCTCCCAGCGGTCACCGCTCCGATCAGCTCAAAGGTTATGGTCCGGAACTGCTTAAAAAAACCGGAACTACTTATGTAGCGGCCACGATTGATATTGAAGGGGCCCTGTTGTTCCAGCACGGTAAAAAGCCTTATCGCACCTTCTCGAAACCCGTCGAAAACACCAGGGCCGCAGGCGCGGGCGACACTTACATCAGCGCCCTCACGCTGGCGCTGGCCGGCGGCGCCGCTATTGAAATCGCCGCCGATATTGCTCAGTCCGCGGCTATGGTGGTGCTGCATAAATCAGCTACGGCAACTTGTACGCAGAATGAGCTGAGCCATTATTTCGGCAATAGCAGCAAATATACTTCCAATTGGCAGGAACTGAACAGCCGGCTTGACCTGTTTAGAAAAGAAGGCAAGCGTATCGTCTTTACCAACGGTTGTTTTGACCTCCTTCACAGCGGCCATGTCACCTATCTGAAGCAGGCGCGGACCCTGGGCGACGCGCTGGTTTTAGGGCTTAACTCCGATGCGAGCATAAACCGCCTGAAAGGAAACAACCGGCCCGCTAATAATCTGCAGGAACGCATTCGCATACTATCCGGGCTGGAATCGGTGACCTTCGTAACCTCTTTCGAGGAAGACACGCCGGTCACTCTCCTCGACCTTATCAGGCCGGATGTATTGGTAAAAGGAGATGGAGAATATACCTTGGAAAACCTTCCGGAAGCCCCGGTCGTGCTGAGCTATGGCGGAAAAATCGAGGTAAATCTCATGGCCGGCGTTCATCAACAGCCAACAGCTTTATCCAGCTTAAAAGTTTAGATAAACGCTGAACGGGGAAATGGACAATGCTCTCTGAAATATGGAAGAATCATAAGCGGGTACTTTGCATTCGTCTGGATAACATAGGCGATGTGCTGATGACTCAGCCCGCTATGCGCGCCCTCAAAGAATCGCTGCCAGGCAGAAAAATAACTTTGTTGACATCCAGCGCAGGAGCCCTGATTGCGCCGTTTATTCAGGAAATAGACGACATTATTTCATTTAATGCGCCCTGGGTTAAAAGCAGCGAACCCAACGGCGAGCAACAGGTGTTGGCGCTGGCGAATAATCTGAGAGACCGGCGTTTTGACGCCGCCGTCATTTTTACGGTTTATAGCCAAAACCCGCTGCCCGCCGCCATGCTCTGCTACCTGGCCGGCATCAAAACCGTTTTAGGCTATTGCCGGGAAAATCCCTACCGGCTTATCAGTCAGTGGATACCTGACAGAGAGCCTCTGGATTATATCGTCCATGAGGTTGAACGCCAGCTGCGGCTGGTCGAGCCGACTGGAGCAGTAACCGCCAATACCAGGCTTTCGCTGGCAGTTCCTGAAGCGAGCCGACAACGGATATCGGCAAGATTAGCCGGCATCGGTATTCAACCGAAGGAGCCGTGGCTCGCGCTACATGCCGGGGTCAGCGAAGAAAAGCGGCGCTATCCGGCTAACAGTTATATTTGCGCCTGCCAGTTACTGATCAGGCAAGGGTATAAAATTATATTGACCGGCAGCGTAGACGAGCAGTCGTATGTTGAAGCCATTGCGCATCAGCTCGGCGAGGCGTCTGTCAGCGTCGCCGGCGAATTATCAGTGGCGGAGCTCATTGCGCTGATTGCAGCGGCCCCGGTTTTAATCTCAAATAATACGGGGCCGGTTCATATCGCCGCCGCAGTCGGCACGCCGATCGTCGTATTATATGCAATGACTAACCCGCAGCACACGCCGTGGCAGGCATCAAGCCGCGTGCTTTATTTTGAGGTGCCGCCGGCGCTGCGGACCAAGAATCGGCTATTGCAGTCATTTCCCGGAATAACTGCGCCTAAAGCCTCTCCTCAAGCCATTGTGGCCGCCGTTAATGACCTTAGCAAGACTACCGAATGCCTGCTGAAATAACTGTATTAATCCCCACGTGTAACCGGCCCTCGGCTTTGGCCGTAACGCTTGCGGGCCTTTGTTTTCAGCAGTATTCCGATTTTTCTGTCGTTATTGCCGATCAAAGCGATACTCCGGTTTATCAGGATCCTTCCGTCCGAACCGTCATCCGGCTGTTAGAAAAAAAAGGCCATCGGGTGCAGCAACAAGTTAACCTGCCGCCGCGTGGTCTGGCTCAGCAGCGCCAGTTCCTGCTGGACTGCGTGGCGTCGCCCTATTGCCTCTATCTGGATGACGATGTGCTGCTGGAGCCTTTTGTAATAGAAAATATGCTGCATGCCCTGGCAGAAGAAAACATCGGCTTTGTAGGACAGGCCCTCATCGGCCTGTCCTACAGCCGCGATTATCGACCTGGGGAGCAGGCTATCGAATTCTGGGAGGGGCCGGTTGGACCGGAAATTATTAGCCCCAAAGCCGCGAACTGGCGGCGTCATAGCCTCCATAACGCCGCCAACATCCTCCATGTCCAGGAACAGCTACAGCTGACTCCCCACAACCAAAAAAAATACAAAGTGGCATGGGTGGGAGGCTGCGTCATGTATGACACGGAAAAGCTGTGCGCCGTCGGCGGCTTCAACTTTTGGCGGGAAGTGCCTGCCGCGCATGTCGGTGAAGACGTTTTTGTCCAGCTAAAAGTCATGAAACGCTACGGCGGCTGCGGGCTGATTCCATCCGGGGCCTATCATCAGGAGGCGCCCACCACACTCACGGATCGGCAATTCGACATCCCCAAGGAGCGCAAATTATGATCGGCGGCTTGCTTTTATGGATGCTAAAGTGCGCGTGCGGATTGCGCCCAAGCTCAGTCCGATGACTATTCCATTACGGATGCATTCTGCCGGGACCAGCTTTCCTTTGTCAGCAAGGCGGGCGCTGACTAATGCCTTGCCGTCTGCAAGGAGCTTCTGGAGCGCCGCTTAGACGGATATTGCGCTGCGCCGGTCGCTGAATCCAAAGCGGCCGATATAGTCACTTTATTAAAACCTATGGCAGCAGGACTTTATGGCCGAAGTAACCGGATTACCGATTAACAAAATTATCATCTTCAGAGCGCTGAAATTAGGCGATTTTCTGTTGTTTACGCCGGCATTGAGGGCTATTCGAGAGGCTTTTCCGCATGCGGTTATTGACTATATCGGCCTGCCCTGGAATAGAGAGCTGGCAAAACGTTACTGTCATTATATCGATCATTTTATTGAATTCCCGGGGTTTCCGGGATTGCCGGAACGCGTGTTTAACCCGGAAGCCGTCACTGCCTTTTTAACCGCCATGCAGGAAGAAAACTACGATCTGGCCCTGCAAATGCACGGCAAAGGCACAGTATCAAATATTCTCGTTACCCTTTTTGGCGCCGGAACAAGCGCCGGTTTTGCCGGCGAGGACGTCTACCGGCCTAATCGTGACTTTTTCCTGCCCTATCCGGAGCGTCAGCCCGAGCTGTTAAAAAACCTGGATTTACTGGCGTTTCTCGGGGTACATCAGCCGGATGCGGCTATGGAATTTCCCTTGTTCGAATCCGACTATCAGGCATTGAATGGCTGCCGGTCTCTGATTGATCAACCTTATGTCTGTTTACATCCGGGAGCTATTTCAGCAGTTCCGTGGCCGGCCGAATATTTCGGGGCCGTGGCGGATAGCTGTATCGAGCAAGGCTTAAAAGTGGTTTTGACCGGCACCACCCGGGAAAAACCGCTGACGCAGGCGGTCATGCAAAATATGACGGGCACAGCCATTGATTTCGCCGGAAAAACCGACCTTGGCTCGCTGGCAGCGCTGATAAAAGGCAGCCGGGGCGTTATTTCAAATGACACGGGCGTTGCTCATTTAGCGGTAGCGGTCAATGCGCCGACCGTAACCGTCTATACGACAACCGATCCTGTGATCTGGGGCCCGCTCGATAAAGTTCGGCACCGAATCGTGGCAGGGGACGCCATTAATACACCCGAGGCCGCTATTCTGGCAACCCGGACAATCCTGGCCGATAAAAGGAGAAACTGATCATGCAAAAAAAACTTCGGGTTCTTACTTGGCATATTCACGGCAATTATCTTTACTACCTCACGCAGACGCCGTTTGAATTTTATTTGCCGAAAGGCGAAGGCGAAGGTTATGGCGGGCGCACGCCCGGCTTTGACTGGGGCGACAATGTCCATGACGTGCCCGTCGATCAAGTACGGATGCTTGATCTGGATGTGATTTTGTTTCAACACCGTAAAAATTACGCGATTGACCAGTATGAAATATTGTCCGAGGCTCAGCGCCGCCTCCCCAAAATTTATCTCGAACATGATCCGCCGCAGGAACACCCGACCAACACCCGGCACTGGGTAGAAGACCCAGCCATGCTGGTAGTGCATGTCACCGATTTTAACCGCCTTATGTGGGATAATGGCCAAACGCCCACGACAGTCATTGATCATGGCGTAATAGTGCCGGATAACGTCAGATATACCGGAGAGCTGACTAAAGGCATTGTGGTGGTCAATAATATCTACAAACGGGGCCGCCGTTTGGGCCTGGATATTTTCGAGAAAA
The DNA here is from genome assembly GCA_028715725.1 of Methylococcales bacterium. Classification (GTDB taxonomy): domain Bacteria; phylum Pseudomonadota; class Gammaproteobacteria; order Methylococcales; family Methylomonadaceae; genus JAGXGJ01. The sequence goes on along the minus strand of JAQURG010000057.1, from coordinate 1,756 downwards.
TTCGCGACCAGATTCCGCTGGATCTGATCGGTATGGGGACAGCCGGATTGGGCGGTCTGGGTGAAATTGCCCATAATGACCTGCCCGCTTTTATAGCGCAGTACCGTTTCTTTTTTAATCCTATTCGCTATACCAGCCTGGGGCTATCGGTCTGTGAAGCGATGATAACCGGACTGCCGATAGTAGGCCTCGCTACCACCGAACTGGTGACGGTTGTTGAAAACGGCAAGACCGGCTATATTGAAACCAGTGTGGATAAGCTAATTGAACATATGCGTTATTTAATCGATTATCCCGAGCATGCCTGGGAACTCAGCGAAAACGCCAGATGCTATGCCGATCAGCGCTTTAACATTCGGCGATTTGCCAATGACTGGCAACGTATCGTCAGTGATTTTGTCGAAAACGCCCGCTAGGTTTTGGCGGCGGACAATAATTCCAAGGCCGGTTCAAGCACTTCTGCGACCGGTATGTTTTCAACAAACGAGTACGGATGGTCACATCCGGGCGTCACCGGCTGAAACGGCCACGGAGAAACAGGTTTAATGCGGCATTGCGGGCATTCCAGTCGCCAGCTGATAGCAAGGCGATGACGGCTCCGGCTCAGCGGTCCCCAATTAAGCACATTCGGCGCCCATAAAATTCCCACGGTAGGCGCCCCGACGGCTCGCGCCAGATGCAGCGGTCCCGTATCATTGCTGATGACCAGCGCGCTGCTCTGCAAGAGACCCGCCAAGCCGCCCAGCGTCAGCGAGGTACAGGGAATGGCCGCATTATTCATGGCTTGCATAACATTTGCAACGATCTGCGCTTCTTTGACTGTGCCGGTCAGGACCACCTCATATCCTTTTTTGATCAGACTATCCGCTACCTCGGCAAACTTGCTCACCGGCCATAAGCGCCGGATGTCATCGGCGCCGGCATGGATGACGACATAAGGCCTGCCCTTAAGAGCTGCTCTAACGATGTCAGCCTCTTGCTCATCTGACGGCGTCACTTCCAGATGCGGTTCAAGTTTACCAGTGCTCGCCCCAATCAGAGCGGCAATCTCCAGGTTGCGCAACACCTCATTTTGGTAATGCACATAAGGAATAAAGCGATCAAGCGGTTCGGCCGGCGGATTGCGCATGCCCACTGTCAGGCCGGCGCCGAACTTATTGATAAAGGGATTAATTGTTTTACCGTCACCTTGCATCTGCAGAATAATGTCAAACTTTTCCGCCTTCATGGCTGCACAAAACCGTTCAAGTTCGGCTGAATTAACCGGCTTGTTGAGAGTGGGCAGTGCCGGAACGCTAATAACCCTGTCAACCATCGAAGGCCGGGCGGCAAGAAAGGCCCCTACCCAGGATTTGGCGAGCAGGACTAATTCGGCATTCGGATAGGTTTCCTTTATCGCGGTCAGTGCCGGCAGGGTGACGATAAAATCCCCCAGCGCCTTGGCGTGGAGCAGGGCAATTTTACGGGGTGCGGGGGATAAAAAGACTGTCTCCATAATGGATTAGAATAATACCTTGACCCAACGTCTGTACGATAAAAAAACTGCATTTTAAAATAGTTTTTGCCCAAATCACACTATGACGCTCGTAATTTATTATATTATGGCTTCTCATTACTATAGAAGTTACGCATTAACGGCAGGCGAATATTGTGGGTTAAGCTGATCTTTGCCAAGGATAAAACCCTTGATAAACTCGGCGATGACCTCATTGAACAAGTCGCACCGAAGCCGGCAGCCATTTCCGATCACGTCCAT
>JAQURG010000056.1 GCA_028715725.1 Methylococcales bacterium | reverse complement strand
TGGCGACAGCGGCGGCAATCAGGCGGCGCAAAAACAAGTAGCGGAACAACTGACCCGATTATGGCAAGGGGAAGGCGTTCGGGTGATTCATGTTAATGACTATTACGAGCATAATTTACAAAGCGCTTATTTGCTGAATAACGGTTATTCAGAGTTACAGATCGGCGGGCATGCCGGGATAAGAGATACTTCGGAGTTGATGGCGGTTTTTCCGGATGGGGTTAGAGCGGGACTTAAAGTTGATCACATCGGTTCTGATTTTTTACTTGCCGGGGCTGATGGCGATGCCGGTAAAGCAAGTCTGTTGTTGGGAAATATTTTGCTCAATTTAAAAATTGATGCTGCGGTTAAGCAGATCAGAAAAGTTATCGGATAAATAATCCATTATTGACTTTGCAAGGTTGAGTTCAGAAGCTTGAGTTCAAATGAGCAGCTTAAATTTTGAAAATATCTGGCAAATACTTTTCAGCTTTAGCTTAAGCTGCTTATATTCAAGCTGGAAATTATTCTCTGCTACCGCTGATTTTAAAGTAAATTTCTTTTCGACTGCACGGACGCAGGAGGTACAACCCAAGGATGGGAAGGTAGAATCGCGTCTGGAACAGCGGTCGAGAGCACCAGCAGTAGGCGCTTTAGGCGACGCAGGAGCAGTTGCCGAGGCGATACAAAAAAAGTAACTCGCCGTCGAGTGCGAGAACCCGATTCAAATAATCGTTGCGTTATCTATATTTTAATTAAGGAATGAAATAAAAATAACTTGAACATTTACTTTTTGTGGGAGCGGCTTTAGCCGCGCTCTTCGCGGCTAAAGCCGCTCCCACAATAACCGATATTGTCCAAGTTATTTAGTTACCGTTCCTAAAGAGGTCAAGATCCGGCTAGCTGTGCTGTATAGCTGACATAAGCGCGGTAGGCGGCAAAAGCAGACAGTATCATGAAAATGGTTCCGCTGATTTTGTGCAATAACACTAAAGGGACTTTTTGTAAAATAGTGCGGCCGGCCCAAATTCCCAAAGCTGATGTTGATGCGAGAGCGGCGGTTGAGCCCAGCCATACTGCAATCGGTACAGCGGTACTGCTCAAAGCGACCACAGCCAGTTGAGTTTTATCGCCGAATTCAGCCACGGTAATCAATAAAAATGTGGTAAAGAAAATGCTATGTCCGCTTTTTTCCTTGATTTCTTCATCTTCATCCTCCTCCTCTTGCAAGCGCAAGGAATGAATCCCAAAGGCCGCAAACAGAAAGGCGACAGTCGCCGCTACGATATATTCCGCCAACCAGCGGGCAATGGCGACGCCGAAAACAACCGCCAATGTATTCAGAAAGGCAAAGGCAGTAATAGCGCCCAGCATAACCGGCATGGCTCTGTGCCTTGACGCCAGCGTCATGCAAACCAGCTGGCTTTTATCGCCAATTTCTGCGGCTGCAATCAGGGCATAGCTGGTGGCTGCTGTAGCCGATAGTTCGGCGATATTGCCGGTGGTCAGCAATGAAAGAAAGCGTTGTGAATGCTCGTGAAAAGCTTCGGAAATATTGGCTGGATTCAGAAAGATTAAAAGCTGGTGAAAAGTGTCCATTATTGTTTGTTAATGCCGTTAAGTTAAGGCGGTAAATTCTCTTAAAGCGGTATCTGCACAACTTGTCATCTCGATCTGGGCATAGTGTTTTCCGCCTTTCATGCTCTGAGCTATGCACTCATTAGATATGCCTAAAAAGTCCTCTCCCTTTGCAGATGGCTTAATAGATGGCTCTCAGGCTGCTCGTTGTTGAAGGAATTCTAGCCCAGCATGTTGTCCAGAATCATCATAATGATGAATCCGACCATTAAAGCAAAAGTTGCATAGCGTGAGCGCCCGTCGGAATGAGTTTCCGGGATAATTTCTTCACTGATAACAAAAAGCATGGCTCCCGCAGCAAAGCCCATCGCAACCGGCAGAATGGGCTGGAAGATAGTGACCATGGTAATGCCAAGCAAACCGCCGACAGGCTCAACCAGGCCGGTTAAGGTGGCGATACCTACGGCGTTCCATTTGTTATAGCCCAAGCCCACCAGAGGCAGGGCGACGGCCAAACCTTCGGGAATATTTTGCAAGGCAATGGCGACCGCCAGAACAACACCGTTTTTTATCTCCCCCGAACCAAAGCTGACGCCTACGGACATTCCTTCAGGAAAGTTGTGGATGGTGATCGCGATAATGAACAGCCAGACCTTTTTTAAAGACATCAGATGAACATTTGAGATTGAATCAAAATGCACATGCGGCAACTGACGATCTGCATAATGCAGGAAGGCGGCTCCGATCAACATGCCGACAGAAACAATATAAATGCCGTTGCCGGGCCAGACTGTATTGCCGTAAGTCATGCCGGGCACCAGCAGTGAAAATGCAGTTGCAGCCAACATCACGCCTGCAGCCCCGCCGAGCATACTGTTAAAGAGGTTTTTTGATATATTTTTGAAAAACAGGGCAGGTAATGCGCCCGCGCCTGTGGCTAATCCTGCCAGAATACTGGCAAAAAAACCGATAACGACAATTTTGCCAAAGATGAGAAATAAACCACCAAAAACGACCGCCTGGGATAATAAAAACAACCCGGCCAAAGTTGCCCAGCGTTTCAAGGGCGGCATGCCTATCCACTGTTGATAGTAAGGGCTGGATTTTATCCGGTTGAATATAGTTTCAAGATAGCTTTGAAATTTTGCTATGGTGTTAGTCGTTATTGTCATTAGGGCCGCAGTATCAGAGAATTTCAGAAATCTGCGTGGTATTATAGCCAAATACGATATTTTGATACGGTTATTAAACCTGAAAAATGTCTGGTGGGAGCGACGCCTTCGTCGCGATTAGAGACTTAGTTATGCCAATCCCTGCATTTTCATATTGAAAGTTATAGAACTCTTTTTGCAACTCCTATTCAATGCCTGTTTTACTTTCTTCAAAAATCATAGAGTCCGCATTATCCCGGCTCAAAACCTTTCAGCACATTTATATCGGCTATAGCGGCGGCGTAGATTCACATGTCTTATTGCACTTATGCGCTGAAATACCCCTGCTGAAAGATAAAATAACCGCGGTTTATGTGCATCATGGTTTGCAGGCGGAAGCAGAATCCTGGGCTAGACATTGCGAAAAAACAGCACAAATTCTGGAGGTGGGCTTTAAGTTGTTGCGGGTTAAGGCTGTTGCAATTCGGGGTGAAAGCCCGGAAGAAGCGGCGAGGAATGCCCGATATAGCGCTTTAAAGTTATTAGTCGAAGAAAATGATGTGCTGCTGGTCGCCCAGCACAGGGATGATCAATTGGAAACGGTTTTGTTGCAGTTATTTCGGGGCAGCGGTTTGCCCGGATTGTCCGGCATGCCGGAGAGCATGGCTTTTGGCCGTGGCGTAATGTTGAGGCCTTTATTAAATGTTTCCAAGCCTGCGATTAACGCTTATGCCTTGGCGCATGCGCTGGACTGGGTCGAAGATCCCAGTAATGAAAGCAACCACTATGACCGCAATTTTTTGCGCAATGCCGTTATCCCCTTATTAAAGCAGCGTTGGCCGGTGTGCGATAAGACTGTTGCACGCTCGGCAAGGCATTGCGCTGATGCCCAGGTGCTTGTTGCTAAAGCGGCCGAAGAACTTTTTTTATCTGCGGTTAATTTAATGGATAAGACGCTGGGCATAAGCAAGTTGCAGTTATACCAAAGCGCTCAGCAACAACTGATTATCAGGCAGTGGTTTCAATATCTGGGTCTTAAAATGCCTGCGCAGGCTTTTGTTAATCGCCTGCTGTCTGAAGTGGTTGAGGCAAGAGAAGGCAGTGATCCGGTCTTGTCAGGGCAGGGCTGTTTGATACGCCGTTACCGGGACACCTTGTATTGTTTAGAATCAGCCGAGCCGGAACTATTGCAAGAAACCGTTTGGCCTGCTGGGCAAGCCTCAGTAAGGATTTCTAATCAACAAACGCTGTCTTGCGTGTTGTCATCGGCCGGTATAGGCCGTAAGCAGTGGCAAAGCGGCGCTATCACCGTCAGATTTCGCAGCGGCGGAGAAAAAATTTCCTTGCCGGGGCGTAAAGGCCGTCATGAGCTGAAAAAATTATTTCAGGAGGCAGGCCTTCCGCCGTGGGAAAGAGAACGTATGCCTCTGGTTTATCTGAATGACAAGCTGGCCGCTGTCGGCGAACTATGGGTAAGCGCTGATGTTTATAATGAAAAAGCTCAGGATTGCATCAGTTTATATAGAACCAGTAGGGAATATGATTAAGAATATGAAATCAATGAATTATGTAATCTGATTTCCCTTCACCCAACCCTCTCCCTTCGGAGAGGGCTTATTTTTGCACCTTAGATTTTTAGTTCTTCATTCGTATTGTAGTTATATCAGAATTCCTTGTCCGGCAAGCCAGGGTCTGAGAAACAGGAGCAACAGTCCTGTCGCACCGCAAGCGGCAATGACCGGAATAACGCCCGTTTTGTAACGGGCTAGCGCCAGCAAGGCGCATGCGCCGATCAGAGCGGAAACAGCATCGAAATGGCCAGCAAAACCTTGCGGCCAGAATACGTGCCAGGCAAAGAAAATAGCAAGATTGAGAATAACGCCGACCACGGCGGCGGTAATGCCTGATAACGGTGCGGTAAATTTTAAATTACCGTGAGTCGACTCCACCAGCGGGCCGCCCGCCAGGATAAATAAAAAGCTGGGAAGGAAGGTGAAATAAGTGGCTACGATCGCCGCTATTACACCGGCCATTAATGCCGATTCAGAGCCAAACGGCAGCTGGTTCCAGCCGCCCAGAAAACCGACAAAAGCGACGATCATAATCAGCGGGCCCGGAGTGGTTTCCCCCAGCGCCAGGCCGTCAATCATTTGAGTGGCGCTCAACCATTGAAAATATTCCACGGCTCCCTGATACACATAAGGCAATACTGCATAAGCTCCGCCGAAAGTCAGCAAGGCAGCCTTGGTGAAAAACCAGCCTATTTGCGTCATCGTAGCGTTCCAGCCATGCTGCCAGCAAAGCAAGCCCATGACGCTGCTCCACAAAACGAGTCCTGCCGCGATAATTTTAAGCAGCCGCGTCCAGCAAAACCGGACATGGTCGGGAATCGGTGTGTCATCGTCGATCAGGGCAGGGCCAAAGCTGTGCTTGGCTGCTGTATGCCCGCCGACGACGAATTTCTGCGGCATAATACGTCCGCCGATTGCCCCCAGTACGGCGGCCGCCAATACAATTAATGGAAAAGGCATATCCAATACGAAGATGGCGAGGAAGGCTAAAGCGGCTAAAGCCCATAGAATGGTGTTTTTCAAAGCTCGCGAGCCGATGCGATAGGCCGCAAACAGTACGATAGCGGTGACGGCAGGCTTGATTCCGTAAAGAACTCCAGCCACTTCAGGGACTTGTCCGTAGCGCACATAAATCCAGCTTAACAGGATTAACAGGAACAGCGACGGCAGAATAAACAGGAGTCCTGCGATTACGCCGCCCCTGGTACGGTGCATTAACCAGCCGAGATAAGTTGCTAACTGTTGGGCTTCGGGCCCCGGCAATAACATGCAGTAATTAAGAGCATGAAGAAAACGCCGCTCAGAAATCCAGCGTCTACGCTCGACCAGTTCCTGATGCATGATAGCAATTTGTCCGGCCGGGCCGCCGAAGCTGATAAAGCCGAGCTTAAGCCAAAAGCGGAAAGCTTCGCTTAGGCTCACGGGTTGCGGTCGTTCCATAAAGTACTCGTAATCAGGAATGGGTTAATGAGAAAAGCTGCTGCTGTAATGGTGGTGGGCTTAAGAAGTTATCACAGAATCAGAGTAAGTTTATCTTTTTCGATAAGGCTCTCCTGAAGAGTGTCTCAGGAATGCTAATTGGGTAGCCTGGGTTTGTGCACTCGCTATATTTTACATACAGCCGGCTTTTTATTACAAATGATTTGCCTCCGAGCTTCTCAAGTTGATTTAGACTAAACAGTTTTGCAGGAGTCTTCAATTGTCACATTTAAGATGAGAGATTTACTTGATATAGCTAGTTTTCACGGGCGGGTTTGATCTTGACTGCAATAGCTTAATTCTCCCATAAAAAAAGCCGCACCAAGTGTTTCAGTGCGGCTATGAGCTATCGAAAGTGTAAATTATTTAGCTAAGTCTGATGTTTAAACCAGGCCGGATAACAAATCTTCGAGGACTAGCGATAGTTGTGAATGCTTCATAATTGTGCTGATTTATAACATTACCAGTCGATTTGAGTACGAAACATAAAGATATTAGGATGTTGTCCATTGGTGGCCAATAGACTTGAATTAGATGATCTAATAAAACCTGTATTAATGACACTATTGGTGAACACATGCTCAACGTCAGCCATAAAACGGACATGAGGATTGAGGTACCAATTTAAAGCCAACGTCCCATTCTGTAGATTTCCGCCGTTAACGTGTTGAGTATTCATATCCAAAGAGTCAAAGCGGGCTGCAACTTCCCAAGCGCCCCAACCGCCATTTTTGAGGCTGAAGTTTTTATTCGGTTTCTGACGATCAAATGCGCCTTTCTTGGTGCTGTAATTACGCGATTCGCCTGTCAGGAAATAACTACCAAAAACATAATAGCCTTCCAGATGATCGCTTGAACCATAATTTTGTCCATTAAGTTGAGTATGCATGTATTCAGCCTGGAACGAAGCTGGGCCATAAACGCCGGCCAACTCGCCACCTACGCGATAGAAATTCTCCAGCACCCTTCTGTTTGGTGTTGGCTGGCCGTTTGCTAATAATACTGCATCAGTCAAGCCTCCAGTATTTGCCCAATTACTCCGGTCTACATTGGCCACCTGACTGGCAAATTGCATAGCTTGAGTGCCATTGCTAGTATTATTAACTGAACGATAGGAAGCTGCTACGCCTGCGTGTAGCAATTCGGTCTTGCTGTTGAAAAACGGCAGGAAAGTGGCTCGGCCTGTAACACCATAGCTGGGGTTGCCGCTTGGGCCGTTGCGGTTGGCATTACCATTGCCATTTAATGAGGTATTATTGTTATAGTTGCCATTACCGATAGGTTCTGACTGCAGGGCGATACGACCGGTATATCTTTCTCCATAAGTTTGCGCGCTGAGACCTAAAAGATAGGGATTAGCAAATTCTATAAAGGCGTTGTTAGGCAAAGAACGTTCATTAAAGGTTAGAAAGCGGTTACTGGTTACAGATTCTAAACTGAACGGTTCCTTGAATTGACCGATCGTAAAACTGATTGGCTTGAGCCCTGTATACTCAACCCAGGCATCCGTGATGCCGGCTGCGTTGGTACCGCTACCGCGGACAAAATCGTATTCAAACTTGAAATCAAAATCTTTGTATAACGTACCATCCATATGCAAACGACCTCGACGAACACCTATGCCGTCATTTAGTTTTGCAGTCTGTGGGATGTTGCTGCCGTTACTATTTACCTCTGCATCTACTTGCAAACGTCCGCCCATGGCTATTTTAAAGTTACCATCTTGGGTTTCAATTTCCAGACCTTTGTCTCCAAGCTTCGTTTTAACGAGTTCCGTCTCTGCCGCATGTTCTTCTAGCGCTTTTATCTCGTTAGTTTTTAACTCCAAATCCTGTTTAATGGCATCTATTTCAGCAGGGGCGGCTACCGGAGCAGCCGCTTTCGCCGGAGCTGCTGCTCCCACTTGTTCGAAAGAGCCCATGAGCACCCGGCCACGGCCAGGTTCGGCATAAATTTGCTTGGTTTTGGTATCAACATATAATTCGATTGCAAATGCGCTGAATGATGCACTTGCACCTAGGGTGGTGGCAATTGCCAAAGTCAATTTGGAGAATTTCATTTATTGCTCTCGGTTATTATCAAAAAACTGAGGCAAGGATAAGGAGAAATAATGACAGCTATATGACGGCTTTGTTACAGTTCTGTTACAAAGCAACAAATAAAAGATTAAGTTGTGATTTTACAAAACCTTAAAGGGATAAATAGACTTTCTTATTGATTCTTAAGAATAAACTGGAGCCTTTTCTAATTCGCTTTCTGGCAGCATCAGCTCAGAAGGATACCGCCATGTAAATAGGAATATACAAGCAGGGCGTTTGAGTTGACCGGATAAACAATTCTTGTGGTCTTGGCCGGGAGTTTGTCCCTGATAAGCCCTGGAGCTCCGGTGCAGAACCCAGGGCCGGCAGGATCCAACTCCCAATCAGAAAATTGGGAGTTGGCAAATCCAGTATTACTGGCCTTTTGTATCGGTTGTGGTGGTAGTAGTGGATTCCTGAGTTTTAGATGCTGCCGGTCCTCCAGTTGGAGCTGGTGTTGTAACGGTTGTGGATTCCTGAGTTTTACTTGTTGACTCTTGATCTTTGTTACAGCCAGACAATAATGCCAAAATGACTAAACCTGCGGTAATAATTGCTTTATTTTTCATAATGTTATCCTATTTTTGTTTAAATTATTGTTTAGTTCTTTCACCCGGAAAAATTCAAGGCGGTCATAATCCTAACACATGAGAGAGTATGTTTTTCAAGAAAATGCCCTTTTTTGTGCAACAGATTATATACATGAGTATCGTTTTTCTGAACAAAACCTCCTTAGCAGTTAATTATTATGGCTATCATTACAATGTTTTTTTGCTTAACGCAGGCTGAACGGCTTTAATCAATAGAGTCGCGATTACTTTTGTCATTAAACCACAATCAGGGTTGATGAGCGGAAATTGCACGGCTGGGGTAAACGTTATATTATAACATTCAACTCAAGTTCTCTGATTTATGCCATGACTACTCACGCCAGAACCAAGCAGCATTTTCAACAGCCTTCGGAACATAATCATAGCGAATGCGTCAGTGAGGCTTTGGGTACCGCTGAGCATTTATGTATTGAACGCGGCGTGCAATTAACACCCATCCGGCATAAAGTGCTGGAGTTGATTTGGGAAAGTCATAAAGCCGTTAAGGCTTATGAATTGCTGGATAGCCTCAAGCCCCAGCAACAGGCTGCAAAACCGGCGACTATTTATCGGGCTCTGGATTTTTTAATTGAACAAGGCTTGATTCATCGGGTTGAAAGTCTCAACGCTTTTATCGGTTGTCGCTGTTCCGGGCATCAACACGAGCAATTATTGCTGATCTGTAAACACTGTCATGAAGTTGAGGAGCGTCCTGCTTCAGGCGTTATGTCAGCTTTGTCACAGGAGTTCAGGCAAGCAGGCTTTACAGTACACAGCAAAGCCATTGAAATTCATGGTATTTGTGCTAAATGCCGGGATTTGCCTGACGATCAGCAATAAGCGAGGCCCTTCTGAGCGAAACTTAAGGGCGCGGATGAGCGATTCAGCCGAATATGGCTCACAGGTTAATCAGTAACTGATGTTACGCAGTTAGCCGAATCTTGACCTCTTCAGGAACGGTAACTGAATAACTTGGACAATATGAGTTATCGCGAAGAGCGCGGCTAAAGCCGCTCCCACAAAAAAGTAAATATTATTTTCATTCCTTAATTTAAAATATCGCTAACGCGGCGATTATTTGAATCGGGTCCTCGCACCCGAAGGCGAGCTACTCTTTTTTGCATCACAAAAAGAAAGTAACCAAAGACCCATCCGCTGGGAGAGGATTGGAGGCCAAGGCGCACGAAGTGGAGCACCGGGAAGGTGCGAGTCAGCAGGCGGCGCGGCAAACGGGAGAAATAAGTCAGTCAGTAATGATGCTTTATTTACTCATGATGAGCAATTTACTCATGATGAGCAACAGAAGATAAGGGGCTGTTACGCGGTGGCCAGGCGAGCCCGAAATCATCAAAATTCAGCGTCAGATTAGGGTTGTAAGCCGGATCATTAAGCAAAAATTCACCCCATCGATGCTGCATATAAAGCGTTTCATTCATAAAGCGGATTTTTTTCTCCGGCGTATCGTCTTGTCCGCGAGTAGCGGACTCATGATGATAAAGCTCTGCAAACGGCGTCCAGATATTGCGGAAGCCGGCTTCTCTTACCCGCAGACAAAAGTCAACATCATTAAATGTCACGGCCAGATCGGTCTCGTTCAGGCCATAGACTTGTTCAAACACACTTTTTTTGACCAGAAGACAGGCCGCAGTGACTGCAGAAAAGCTTTGCCGCAAGGCCGCCCGACCCATATAACCGAAATGACCTTTCGGAAATTTTCGATGGCTATGGCTGGCGACACCGCCGATTCCAAGAACGACTCCTGCATGTTGCAAGGTATCGTCAGGATACCAAAGCCGTGCGCCGACGCAACCTACGCCCGGCTGCATAACGAGAGAGACCATTTCAGTTAACCAGTCAGACGTAATGACTTCAATGTCATTATTGATTAACCCGATGATTTCGCCTCCGGCAAGCTGTACCGCCGAATTATTCAGCGCCGAGTAATTAAAAGGCTGTTCGTCACGGATAATGCGTACAGAGCTATTTCGATGCGTCAACTCTTTGAAATAGTTCAAAATCACCGGATCGTCGGAACCATTGTCAATAATCAGGATCTCGAAGTTCGGGTAGGTAGTTTTTGACAGAATGCTTTCAACGCATGTTCGCACTAAAGTGTAGCCATTGCGGGTCGGGATAATCAGGCTGACCAGAGGCGGATTTTCAGGTAAAGCATAATTTACCCGATAGGAGTTCATATCTGTCAGCAGTAACAGATTCGCAGTTATTCCGCTTCGGTCAAAGTGATCCTGTAGAGCTTTAGCCCCTGCGTTCAATGCATAGGGTTTGGAACTACTGGATGCCGCCGTACTGTCTGCATGGATTCGCCAGTGGTAGAGTATATGCGGTATGTGCTTGATTTGTTCAGGCTGGATTTTTTCGATAAATCTTAAGGCCAGATCGTAATCCTGAGAGCCTTCATAGCCAACCCGAAAGCCGCCAATTTCACGAACAATCTCTGCGCGATAGACGCCGAGGTGTGAAATCATATTATGAGAATAAAACAAATCCGGATTCCAGTCGCTCTTGAAATAAGGGTCAACGCGAAGCCCTGATTGAGATATCTTGTCTTCATCCGAATAGATTAAACCTACATCCGGGTTAGCCAAAATTGTCTTAGCAACATAAAATAGCGCATGTTCCGGCAGCAGATCATCATGGTCGAGCAAGGCAATAAATTCACCCGTCGCCAAAGTGAGAGCCGAATTGGATGCGCGCGAGATATGGCCGTTCTCGGTTCGGAATATCATCCGGATTCGTGCATCCTCAGCAGCGTGGCGTTTTATTAAATCACGCACGGCATCGTTTTTTGAAGCGTCATCGGCAATGCATAGTTCCCAGTCGCTATACAGTTGCCTGCGTACTGACCAGATAGCCTCATCCAGAAATTGTACAAGGGGTTCATAGACCGGCATAACGACCGATATAAGCGGACGGTAGGGCATGGCGTCAATGTCGGTGCGAATCTGCTCGCGAGCCGCATCATTTAAAGTATCGTAACGTCGCACCCATTCGGCATAATTATTCCTGTTAACCAATTGCCCTTCTTCAAGCTGAATAAGACTCGATCCGGCTTCGTTGATTTCCAGACGCTGCCGGATTCCTGACACGCCCTCGCGGCGATAATCTGCAATGATTTTTAGCAAGGTAGGTTTGAGTCCGCCTTCATGCGCCATTATATCGGACAGCATATGTGATAAATGGAGTATACGTTTTAGCAGACGTCCTATCGATCGAAGCGGGCTGGTGACCCGCCAGCTGGTAGAAGCGAAAATAGTGGCGATGTTCTGGTTGAGGGCGATGAACTGCTTATCGCGTTCGGCGATTGCTTGATTAAGGGCGCTGATAGCTCTGTCTTGGGCGCTGATCTGCTGATCGCGTTCGGCGATTGCTTGATTAAGGGCACTGATAGCTCTGTCTTGGGCGCTGATCTGCTGATCGCGTTCTGCAATCTGTTCATCTTTTACACGCTTGAGCTGCACGGCATGCATCAGTTTAACGAGTTGATCTCCCTGTAACCGCGGCAGCCATTTATTGAACAAAATCAAACTGGCTTTTTCAATGGCTGTAGTATTGGCGCCCACGCCTAATCTTGATTGCTGAGCGCTGTCATAAATACGATAAACCGCGCTGTATTCCCTGATGAATAAGAAGCGGGTAAATAGGGAGGCCTGTATCCAGAAATCCCAATCTTCATAAACCTCAAGAGACTCATCCACACGGCAGCCGAGCTTGAGCAATTCTCTTGAAAATAAGGCGGCATGAATGGGGATGTAATTTCCTGCCAGCAGTTGCGTCGCATCAAAAGGCGTCCCGAAACTGACAGGTAGCGGTTTTTTATCGCCATCAACGCAACTTACACCGCTATAAACAACCTTTATTTCGGGGTGCTTCTCGATAGCCTGCACCAGGTTATGGATATGCTCGCTTTCCAGCCAGTCATCGTCATCCAGGAAAGCGATATATTCACCGCTCGCCTTGTCCAGTCCGGCATTGGCCGCCTTTGACCGTCCCCTGTTGATGGGAAACTGCTCCAGAACAATAGCTATGCCGGCACTTTTAAACAGGTGAGCGACTTCACTGACATCATCACCGCCATCATTGACAACAATGATTTCAATTTTTGGATAAGTCTGTTCCCAGATAGACTGCAAGGCTTCCTTTAATAAGGCCGGACGATTTTTAGTGCGGACAATAATGCTGACCAGCGGCAACTTGTCGCTGTCAGCAGACTGCCAGTAAGGCCGCAAATTATCCAGAGTGGATGAAGCCAGGCTTTTGGATAAAGTCTCATATTTCCAGAAACCTTCGGCGGCGCGCACATTTTTTGGCAATGTGTAAGTTCTTGCGCAATCAAGACTTTGAACAATAGGGATATAGTTGTTGATAGCTTGCTGGGAAGCATACAGGGCCATTACCTGATTTTTTTTCTCAACGACGGCGCTGATATCAATCAGGTAATTAATCTGCCCTTGAGTGCCGATTTCATAAGAAAAAGCCTTGCCGGTAAAAGTTTTGGCTTGCTTTAACCCTTCCCAAACCAATGCAGCCGTTTGCCGGTGATCGGGGTGCAGTTCCATCGGCGATGGAAAAAATACACTTTGCGGTTGAGTTCTGGAGATTATTTCGGCAATTTTTGAAATTAACTCATCAGTAACTTCGAGGCCCCTATCAGGCAGATTCCAGAAATAATACTTTTTGACGCCCAGGGCATTTAGAGCCCGTTCCGCTTCCTGACGCCGAATATCTACAATAGCGCTGTTATTCCCCCCTAAAGCCCCGTCAGTCAAAATGACAACCATAGTTTCTATGCCTTGATCGGAAGCCAACAGCAAGCTGCCGCCCATGCCGAAGGTTTCATCATCCGCATGAGGGGCAAAAACCAGCCAGGGCGCGGCAGGTAAAGCCGAGGTATTGTAGGGTATTAAATCATTTTCATTTATCATAAGAACAAATCAGGGAACTCTTTGTTAAATAATTTCTTATCTGAAATCCGTATCGCCGCTCGAAAACCAGCAACGATCCTGTAAATGGTCAGCCATTTCTTTTAAAGCGGGCGGATTGATATAAACTCCGGTGACTTCTGACTGTGCCGACGGTCTGGGCAGCCAGGCAAGGATCTCGGGCGTCATCCAGCTAAACAGGCGTTGGTAACCCTTGCTTGCTGCAATGCTTTGAGCGGCTTTCAGCAAAGTCTTCAAGACTTTAGACGGACCTAATAAGTCCATTAATTCCATTCCATGATTCGGCCCATGATCACGCAGCACCAAAACGCCTGCGGCTTTGTTGATCCATCGCCATGAAACAAGATAAGCATGATAAGTGTAGACAGGATGTTCCAGATAACGCCACCGGAAAAAATCGGCATCTTTCTGGGGCAGAGCAGTATTATCCAGCGAAGATCTCATCTCTTGCCAGAGTTTGTTCAAGACCGCCTCATAGTCCAGGGGCAGTTCGTCTGCTTTAAGGAAAAAAGGCAGGGACATCGGTGCAGGAGTTGTCCATACGGCTTCAAATATCGTATCTCCGCGTGCATACAAGCCCAGTTTTTCGCCCAAACGGGCAGCTCTTCCGGAAGGAAAGCCAAAAGCAAGGCGATAGGGTTTATTGACGCCGGTCTGCTCTTGAAGAAAAGCTTCAGCCGTGCAGGCGAATGCTCCACGTCGCGTCAGAATGCCACGTTGTTCCGGAGCCACCATGACATCGCAAATTTGCACAGCGGGTAATTTATTCCCATGCAGCCAAAGCGAGCGTGGAATTCCGCCATAATAAGCGATGACTTTACCGTTCAGTTGCGCCAGGACTCCCTGCTTGCATAATCCTGCATATTTCCAGGTCCACAGACTGACCGGCATGACCTCATTAAACGCCGAGAAGAAAAGAGACAGTAGCGCATCCTGGTCTTCTTTGCCGGTCCACCGGCATTGCCATCTTTTTTTTTCGCCCGACGGCTGTTCTGCAGCGGCGTCCGGTGTGTTGTTGATCTGTTGTTTCATTGGCATTATTGTCATTTCCAGCGATGCGGCATCATAAAGTACCCCTGCAAGCGTCCCTCCTGCCTGACTTGAAGAGTAGCAACGCCATTGGCTGAATCATAAATATGCAAACCGCGCTCGCAAAGCAAATGTACACTGAGCATATATTCACCTTTGAGCAGGGTCAGTCGGTCAAAAACAAGGCAGATTTTGCCGGACCCGTTTGGCTCGCGGTGAATGGCCTGCCCATCTTCCCAAGTTGCTGCACTGGTGAGCGTGCGCCCGTCGGTAGCATGCAAGGTAACTCCCACACAGGGGCAAGGCAGAGCAGGGTCCGAAGCAATCTGTATCTGTAACATGAGGTTTGAGTGACCGCTTAAGGCGACAGCATCCTTGACCGCATGACCATCAACTTCTACCATGACCGATCGAATGCCGGCATGCCCTGCATTTTGTATATTTGATAGGGGTAAAGCTTCGGTTTCGGTGTCAACCGGATTCAGCGTGCTTCTGTCCAGAAAACCTTGATAGCTTGCCACCACCGAGGCCGAGTTGCCTTCAGCCATAATTTTGCCGTTATTTATCCAGAGAGCGCGCGTACACAGGGACTCCACCTGGAATAAAGAATGCGAACAGAACAGAATGGTTTTGCCGGAATCGCGCATTTGCATAATTCTGTTAAATGATTTTCGCGCAAAGGCGCCATCACCAACCGATAATGCCTCGTCAATAACCAGAATATCAGGATCGACACTGGTCGCAACCGCAAATGCCAGACGGACATACATTCCGCTGGAATAAGTCTTGACCGGTTGGTCGATGAAGTTACCGATGCCGGAAAAATCGATTATTTCTTCAAGGCAAGCATTAATTTCCGGTTGCGTTATTCCCATGATGGCGGCGCTCATGAATATATTTTCGCGGCCGGTAAATTCAGGGTTAAAGCCGGCGCCCAGTTCCAGCAGAGCTGCGACCCGTCCCCGTACCGACACCTCACCGGTAGTGGGCGTCAAGGTGCCGCATATCAGTTGCAGCAGAGTCGATTTACCGGAGCCATTAGTGCCGACGAGGCCTAATACTTCGCCGGGCATGACTTCAAAGCTGACATTATGCAAGGCCTGGAAATCGCGGAAGTACCGGCGTTTTCCGCGCCACAGGAATTGTTTCAGGCGATCACTGGGCCGGTTATAAAGCTGATAGCACTTGCTCAGGTTTTTGACGCTAATGGCTGGCTCAGAGGACATTAATGAAATCTTTACGTGTTTTTGCAGGGCAGGGCAGGGCAGGATAGATGAAAGTTCCAGGCAAAATAGGCGGCGGAATAATAATTCAACATGCAGCCTTTCTGTTCGAAGTTGAAAACGAAGCGTTGAGAAAAAGCCCAATGAATACGGATGGCGTAGGGTCAGAGTACATCGGCAAATCCTTTTCTGGTTTTCTGGAACCATGCATAACCCGACCACGCGGCAGCGGTGGCGGCCAAGGTATAAATACCCAGCATTGCCCAATCAGGTTGACGGCCCCAGATAAGCACTTCGCGCGCCTGTTCAATGATAAAGGTGAGCGGATTCGCCATGATAATGGGGCGATAGGTTTCAGGCAGGGAAGTAACCGGAAAAAATACAGGCGATAGAAACAACATGATCGTGGTGACGATGCCGATGGTTTGCCCGACATCCCGTATAAACACGCCCAGAGATGCCAATATCCAGGCCAGACCCAAAGTGAGAATGACCAGCGGCAATAATACCAGCGGAATGAAAACGGTCGTCCAGTGCAGATAACTGTTGAAGATAACAAAAGCGGTCAGCAATACGACCAGGCTGATCAGGCTATGAAATAGCGCAGCGCCCATACTGATAACGGGCAGAATTTCCAACGGAAAGATGACTTTTTTAACATAATTGACATTGGATAATATCAGGAATGGCGCACGGTTGAGCACTTCGGCAAACAGGCTGTGCACAATCATGCCAACAAACAGCACTACGGCAAACTGAGTTTTGCTTTCGTCGCCGCCCATTCCCCAGCGGGCCTTGAATACGACTGAGAAGACAAAAGTATATACCGTCAGCATTAACACAGGATTGAGAAAGGACCACAATAAACCTATGATGGAACCTTTATAGCGGCCGACGACTTCCCGTCTGGTCATTTGCATGATGAGATGGCGATTATTCCACAGACTTAGGGTCAAGGCCTTGAAGCCGGCAGGCTGGGCGGTATGTGGATTCATGTCAATAGTCAGGATGTTCTGATGTCAGACTGTCTTGGCTCTCGGCTGAATATTTCAACGGTTCTGATAAAGTTTGATGTTCAAGCAGATTTTTACAGGTGCAGGCATTTCTGCTGTTCATATTTTCGAGAGGAAGTTGATTGCTTGATTAAAAGATGAGCTTTAAATAAAGACCGGAGCCAGTGCTTAAGATAACAGGTATTTATTTCATCCCATCCAGTATTTTTCAATCGGATAATGTACCAAAGACAATAATCTTTTACCAACTTATTTAAAATACGCACAATTATTGTGAAGTGGTAGTTACGGATTGAGGTAATTATTATCGTTAACCTGCTTTTTTAGTGGTAAGGATTTTAATAACAGACTCATGAAGTATCTTCAAATTTTCAATGAAGAATACTGACGGGTTTTAAATATCCGCCAAACTTGGCTCTATTGGAAAAGTAGTTGTCCTTCGCCCTAATGACAATGGACTGTCTGTTCAGGAATATCAGCAGTACCCTAACTGTAGTTTCTTGATTTCATAATCGCGATTTCTTGCATTTATCCGATATTTTCATCTCAGATTAAATGATTTTATAAAATCAGCTTTTCTCGCATTAATTGCACCTGATTTTTTCTCTTCTCACATTAAGTGATTTTATCGAGTGAAATTTCTCGCATTAGTTGATTTTATCCGGACTATTGTTTTAAGGTTTTGAGCGCCTTGTTAGGTTTGAAACAGACTCGTTTGACATTGCCAGCATTCGGTAAACTGGGCTTCGATATGCTCTCCGCATCTTGGGCAGCACCAAGGTTCACTATGAGTTTCTACAATTGCTTGTTCACTTGACAATGCCGAAATCACTTCTTGTGCCAGCTTAAAATCAGCACCCGCTGTGACCCAAACCGAAGGATAGTCACCGATCATG
>JAQURG010000055.1 GCA_028715725.1 Methylococcales bacterium | reverse complement strand
TGTCATTCGACACAATGGGCCATCGAAGCATAGCTTGCGTCTTCGCAAGATGCGCGCTGCTATCAACGATGATTACCGGTCTGAATTAATCTTTGGGAAAGCAACATAGCGCGATTGCCTTGTTACTCCAGGGGTTATGCATTTAAAATAGCCTTCCTCTGAGCGATAATCTTCCATTTTTTAAAACAGTGGAAGAAAGTTATAGTGGATGGGATTGTAAAGTCTTTTTTGGTGGTCAACATCATCGTGCAGTCATTGCGCGTTCCCAACGATGCCGATGCTTAACCGGGTCTTACGTTCCATGGTCTCCTAATCCCCCTAATTCAATTTCCAGCTGCATAGGTTCAATCCCTCGGTCCCTACGTTGGTGGCTGTGCGTTATCCGCCGAAATTTAGTTTTTTTTTATTAATTTTGATGTTCATAAATAACCTTCGTCAGTAGAGTAGGACGACCCCAAACAGGGCAGTTGCTATCGGGAATCCAGGAGCCGCTTTTGCGTTTTTTCAATCTGCCGCACAAAAGACAGGTTGAGTCACGAAGAAAGCCGCAACGCGTGACTTTATTTGCGCACGCTGGCTTATTATCAGCGTCGATGTGCGCTAAAAACCCCCTCGTTTTAGGTATTTCTGCTGTCGTAACCATCAGTAAATCCTCGTTTTTTCTCGGTATTCTACGACGATCTATTGCGGAAGAACAAGCGCGGGACTTCATTTTCCAACCGCTCAACAAGCTGTTAATCAGCATGTAACTTATCAGGATTCCGGGGAATACAGTGTTGAAATTTTTTCCAGTGATTAGTAAGTCCGCCCAGGGTTTCCTCAATCGGTGCCGATTAAGGTTTTACCCGTCAGAGCCAAGATAGACGGCTGTGACAATAAAAGTCAGGAGGTTGACGGACGCGGGCATCGCCAAAGGCGTGTAAATCGACCCCGTCTTGATTTTGGCAAAGCCCATGATGACGCCCAGCAAGAACACCAGGATCATTTCAAACAAGTCGTATTGAAAATGATTGGCGGCCCATAGCAATGCTGAAAGGGAGACGGCGGCGCCATCGCTGACGGGGCCGGACCGGAAGCCGGCGAGAATAAATCCACGAAATAAGATCTCTTCAGCCAGGGGGGCGGCGATCACTACAGCAGACAGGAACAGAGCCGAGCTCACCGCGGTTTTGTAGGTTTCAATCACAAAGTCCGGTAACAGTGGCCGGCCCAGAGCCTGAGAAAGGAATTCCGACGCCGTGAGGAACAGCAGAATCAACCCCCTCCAGCGCAACACAGTGCCGATGTCGACGGTATTGAAGCCGATATACTGCCGGATCAGCGGGCCTTTCCGGACATAAATACAAAGCGCGATGCAGCCAAGTATAATCGGGACGCTGACAAAAATACCCAGCGTGAGGACGGTGCCATTGAAATCGGTAACCAGTTCGCGCTTCGCACCCGCAGTGAGGTCGGCGGTATAGAACGCAGTCAGGGAAATCGTGAAAAGGTAGGTGATCAAAAGGATCCCGGCTCCGAACAAAAGCGTCGCCCAAAAGCCCCAAGGTCCCTTTCTTCTGGATTTGTTGCCGTCGTTTGAATGCATCAAATCCGGGACCTAAGTAAGTGTTCATTGATGTATTCATGAGAAACCCATCTTCTGGCGTTAACCAGAAACTGAGACTAAATTTTCCGCGCTTGTTTTTGCCCGAGTGTAGCCTCAGAAACAAGGGCCTTACCCTCAGCGCTATAGCTTATGCTCTTTGTTTCTCCCGGTTCAGGCATTTTTGTAAAATCTGCCCGATCATGGGTGACATAGTGCCCTTTCCCGACTTGTTGATATACCGTCGTTTTATCTACATATAAGATAACGCCAGCATGCGCTTTTGCTTTGTCTGCCTTGTTTGCCGTATAAATATTGTAGATGCCAGGCTTAACGCCTTTGGCCTTTTCAACCTTAATATTACGCCACTGGTCCTGGTCTTCTTGCTGCATTGCGCACTGGCCATTCATGATAAGCAGTCGTTGTTTCACACTTAACCCTCTAAAATGGCAGTCAATTGAACATCCTGTAAGGATGCTTCAAATTCGTCGCCATCCTCTTCATATTTTATCCACGCAAACCCTTCTGCCGATGGCCTGCGATCCAGCAGTAATCGCCCTACCCGATGATTATGTAAGACCCTGACAATGGCCTTTTTAAACTTGACCGGGTCAGTCGGGTGTCCGGCGTTTTTACCGCTTAGCTCAGCTAAGCTAAGCTCCTCGTCTGTATCGGCACTACGAGAAGACGATTCGGGATCAACTGTAGAGTGACTGGCATCCTGACCCTGCCCCGTTTCGCCAACCGTGACTACATCGATATCGCCACCTGGCATCTCTGCATCCAGTTCACTTTCTTCGGCTTTTTGGGCCAGATAAGTGCGTAAATACTTCATGGAACCGCGCGTAAACTCCTGGCTTTCATCATTAACCCAGGTATCTACTTCCTCAGGATAATCACGGTGTAACTGTACCAATTCATAAATAATGGTCACATCCGTAATGCGGTTGTTACGAAAGGCCGTACCAATCGACTTGGGCAATTTTAATAATGACGAGTATTGCGTCACATACCCGGCCGTTTTGCCAATGCTCTCGGCTATGTCTTTTTTCTTCATGCCCCGTTTAATAAATTCACCGATAGCTGTGGCAATCTCTAACGGTGTATTACCCTCACGCAGCAAATTTTCGGTAAGTTGATCTGTTCTTGTGTAATCATTATCGATGTGTGCGGGTATCGTCTTTTTACCGGCCAGTTTAGAGGCTCTAAATCGACGCGCACCGTGATTGATGATGAACCGGCTTGGCTTTTCCGGATGGTTGTGCACTGAAATGGGGGTTTTGACGCCTCGCCGGGTAATGGATTTTACCAGTTCGTTTAATTTTTCTTCTGAAAAGCCTGGATTGTCTTCACGTCTTGGCTGATCGGGGTCTTCATCAATCAGACTGAGATCTAAATCAAGCAGTTCTTTTTTGGCCATATAATCGGTCGGCGCAGCAAGTTGAGAGGATGGATCGCCAAAGGCGCTTAAGCCAGGATTGGACTGGGGTTTATCTTTTATTTTGGCAGTTCGCATTGTATCGCTCTCCATTTTGTTATCGAGGTAATCGGCTCAGGCCCTTACTTCTGTGACGATTTGCGGGCGCCAGCTTTTGTAAGCCTTTGGGCTTGTTTTTCCCACTGCTTGACTATGAAGGCCTGGTGTTCTGGCAGAACCGCCGTCACTTCCACGAATCTGTCCGGGATATTGATCGCCTTTAGATGAATTTTCCAAACCCGACTCACAATCTGTGAGACAGCCCCTCGCGTAATCTGCTTCGCTCTGGCATAGTCTGATTGGGATTTACCATCGACTAAAACACCTTCCGCAATCTCCAGGGTGCTTTTTCCCATCGTTAAACGGCTGGTTGCTTGAATGAATTGATCTTTAGTCATCCGTTTCATTAACAATTCCATAGGGGATTATATAAAGCATGACTTAACTCCAACCTGTTGATTTAGTCATCCGTTTCATTAACAATTCCATAGGGGATTATATAAAGCATGACTTAACTCCAACCTGTTGAAAATGGAGGGACCCGCGTCAACTCACCAATTTAGCTAAACATTTAGGCCAAGTCAATCTGTTTAGCAGCTAAATTTTGTCAAAATAGCTTCGGTCTATATAAATAAACAAAGAGTGACAGGAGAATATACAAAACGCCGTGTAGCGCTGCCTGTAGAGTCGCGTGGATTGCCGGTGTGTTTGAATAATAAAGCGCCCTTAAAAACTGGAAAACGACATCCATTGCGGCTATCCAGTTAAGCAAAGGCCAACACATGCCCAAAAACAACCAGATTAACCCAATAGTCCAGGGCACAATCCTTTTCCACTTTACAACTCTCTTGGTTTTTGGTGAGCCTTTAAAAGAATCCTCAGAAGGGTCGATAGGAGCGGATGTAGATGCAGTTTGTCCTTGCTGAGGGAACTGATAAAGTTTCGCTGATTTCATTTTTACCGCCTATAGCTTGGATGTTTGACAGCCTGTGTTTTATATCCCTCATTGTACAAATAGCCTTTTAATGCGTTCGGTACAACCATTTACCCATTTTAGTGGGGGTAACGTTACCACTTTACGTTTAGATAACTTGAGTTCTCATGCTCCAACCGGCATTGGTAAATCACCGCTTTATTGACGCGATTATTTTAAAGCATTGGTCACTGACTCTAAGGATTTTCGCTATGTGGTTTTCTGTAACACGGTGAAAATAATAAGCCTTAGGATTAAAGAAAGATTAGAAAAGATTAGAAAAAGATTAGAAAAAGATTAGTTAATTTTTTTGTAATCCTGAAACCCTGGCTGTGTAAGGGCTTCGGGCCATTTCAAACATTTTTTTGTGTCTCGTATCCCGTGAAAAATAGTGTTCCTTAGTCCCTGATTGTGTTCCATATCCCGTGAAATGGCTGGGCCATTCTTTTGTTTATTGACTGATAAGGTGGCGCTTTTGTGAGGGTGTAGGAGGCTTGTTGATGATGACATTATTGCCCTCAAAATCAAATCCCATGATGAATTCTATTTTTTTGAGCTCATCTAAGGCGGCAATCAACTTCCTTTTGAAAAATCTGATTTCCTTGGTACTGCTACCGCTAAATGAGCGGATGGTCTCTATCTTGAGTGGATACGGTTTTGCATGCGTTGCCAAATAACCGTGCAGCCAGAGCGCTAGAGGCTTTCCTCGTAATAACTGCCGGTCTTGCCAATCAATAGCCGTCCAACCCCCTTCGTAGAAAGTAAGTATTTTGGGGTTGAAAATAACCATATAATGGCCACTTTCATCATCCCGCATAAACTCTAGCAAACTCCCGCCGTAGGTTTTCCGTTCTTGCTGGTTAGTTAATTCAACTCCGCAGCCCATGAGCCGCGCAAATGCATTTTTTAACCACTCATGCTCGCTTTTCCCGGTTTTTCGGCCTAATGCCTTTAAAAAGCTATACACGGAAAACTCGCAACGGGTGCCTAACGGATGGAGCCTCGCTAAATGTAAAGCCTGCTCCCAAACATCCAGGTCTGACTGGTCTAACTGAATGCCGGTGAAACGAATTTGCAGTCCTTTCTGGCACGCTAACAGCTCACGCTGAAAAACCGCCCTATTTTTACCTTGCACGGCGGCAAATAATGCTCCGCGCAAAACCGGGTTGGGTATCCCTCTGGCTGGCTCTGGCCATAGGGGCAGTTGATAAACTTTATCGTCTCTTAATCGGGCAGAGGCATGCTTACCTAGATCAGCGACCCGTTTTTGAAAGGCGTTGTCATTTAAGCTCATAGGAACATCGCACGATCATGGTGAGTTGATTGATGGCAAATAACAACATTAATTATTCCGATAGAGGTCTTCAGACATAGAATTCATTTTTCTATATGGATGACGAGGCTCGGTACTTGCTTCGCTTTCAACGATAGTCATCCTGGTTAATAACTATCAATATATTGAAATTTATCTTATTAATGACCAGTATCGTTTACTCGAGTCTTGGAGTCAACCCAATGCCAGAAAAAAACCATTCTGCGAGATAAGCAAAAATCCATTTATAATAGCCGGTGCGTCAATACTGAATGCTGCCAACTCAATAGGGGACTAAAAAAAATGTTTTATCAAAAACGACTAAAAAATTTAGCCGCTTAATTTCTCGGACAACAGACAGCACATGTATAACCACATATTTTTTACTAATATCCTTCGGCTACTTGATGAGAAGGAAATCACGAAAGAACAGCTCTCAAAAATATCGGGAGTTTCTATGGGTTTCATTTGTGATTTAACTAATGGCAAAGGTAATCCGTCTTTACGGATTATGGAACAGATAGCCGATGCACTGGATACACCTTTACCTGCGCTTCTTGAAGAAACAGACCTGGACAGACAATCCTTAGAGACCTTATCGGGTGGCAAACTCAGAGGTGTAGCGGAAGGTTATGAGCGCGTATCCTTAATATTGCCATCTCATCAAGCCTTCATCGCCAGACAATGGGGAAAAGAGGCCATGGAGAAACTGAAGAAACAAAAAGCGGAAACGATTAAAAAATAGCTCTGCACAACCTAATCGCTATAAACTTAAGCAAAAGCTTTACACAAGCATTGACTATCTCCACATCGCTGAACTCTTGGAGCAATACCGTTTCTAATCCACCGTATTCATCCACCAGCGCGTTTTAATCTTTTTCACCCTACCGATTGCCGTGATGCCTGGCTTCAAGACCAGCATTCAATCTGAACTCAACGACCACCAGCTTAAGCCGGTGGGTTGAAGATCGGCGGACTAAACCGCTGACCAAAGACAATACGTCTAAAGCCGGTGGATTTAAACCACGGCTACCGCCATACGTGCGATCTAAAGCCGCTTTATGGAATTAAATGCATTTTTCCCATCTTGCCAATCAAACCACTTTGACCCTCAAAGCGAGGACCAAGTCTTTTTAAAGCCGCAAGCCATTCTCTTATGGGGCTTTTGCCATCTTACCCAGCGCTTTATGATGCTGGTTTCCAGTCACTTGATCATCCTTCCCTGGAATAATTTGCGAGCTGTCCCGGCCGGCGCTTCGTGCTTTTATCTTCCAGGCCTGGAGATGATCCCGTCCGAAAAAGGCTAGAGCGCCACTGTTGCAGAGCGGTACGTGGTTTAAGCATCTGCATAAACCAAACACAGACGATCACTTAGCGCTTGGTCGTGGTTATCCAGCACAGCGATTGATTGCCCATTAGATTTAGCGACCCCAAACCCTCATCAAGAAACATTACAAAATTAAGTCTATTAAGCGGGCGTTCAGCTTAAGTTTATAGGATGGCTGCCTAATTCAATTAAGAACCTTTCGAAACATTTAAAAAATAAAAAAGGTCAAGTAGCGCTTAAAAACCAACGAGTTCAAAGAAATTCTGGCTCATAAAGGACTTACTCAAGCCCAATCTGCAACTTGAATAAATAACAAAACAAGCCGAAAAAATTAATCATTGAACCGTGTGCGCATGGTTATCTAATCCCGGCGCAGTATAAGCCAGAGCTTGGGATACCATGAGCAGTTATTGCTCTAAAAAACAATGATTTATTAATAAATCGGCAAAGCAAGGTGAATTAAAATCAATATTCACCGCAGATTTGTATGGATTAAAACAACACAAAAGAGAAAAAGTCAATCTTGATAGTGGCATAAGCGATCTGTAGCAATCACTCTAGCCCTTCTATCCTGTTCGCTATGGGCTTATTGATAAGCGATGACTTATCGACTAATAGCGACAGTTAACGGTTAACGACCAGCCTTAACGTCATCTTGATTGCATTTTATATCTAGATTAAAAAACATATCGATATATTTTAATTATTATCGATATAGTGTAATATTACGTCAAAACTTTGCACCGTGCACTGAATCACTATGCCAAACGTAACTCATCAAGACGACCCCTTTCAGGACTCTGTAAAAGCTCGTGCCAAAATCAAACTGGAGCGTGACCTTGGCCCGGAAATTATGGCGGCTCTCGCCGATTCAAAACCATTTAAGTTATGCTGAATTCGGATAACAAGAGCGACAATCGATTTAATCAACAGATGATTATAAGAAAAGCAAAAATTCCACAAAAAAATAATTGCTTTGCTGAAACTGCTGTTATTGAGCAAAAATTAATTATATGAACATATTATTAATAATCGAAAGGTTTTGTCGACATGATAGAGTATAAATATTTAACGCTGGATGAGGTAATTGCAATGCTTAATGTTAGTCGCAACTGGTTTTACAAAATGAGGAAGGCCGGAAAGTTTGTTAAGCCAGCAATTGAGCGGCCAATGCGGTGGAGGCTAGACCAGATTAATAACTTTTTGGATGGTGCGGAGTAAAAAATTAATATAAAAGATTAAAAACGCTATGATAATTTTAGAGCAAGAAAGGGATGATATTTTTGGTGATAAATTTGGTGCAGTAATAGTAAATTGCAAATCGGCGTTGAGATTTTTCCAGTGATTGGCAAGCTGGTAATTTTAAAAATCCCTCTTATAATAGGTGCATGAGTAGTAGTCTGAAAAAATTAGACGCCCATTTCGTTAATAAAGTGGAAAATTTCGAAGCCGATTTACAATCTAAGCATATGGCCAGGAACGCTGGCATGGTGAACTTGCGCAAAAACTCCGGGAAGAAGCGTATTGCCCAAATGCGGTGCGACGCGTCTATATTCAAAACCTAACGGAAAACTTAGCCCACTTAGGATTTTTAGAGTTTTACTAGAAATTTTTCAAAGACGATTGACAATCCAACCTAGAAAAGAATCAAGATAAGATATGTAAGGATTTAAATAATTTTTCGCCACACATTAGTGTAGCCTGTTAATTTAAAACACAAGCTCAATTAGTGAATTTTCCCACGTTAAAATTGCGTTTCGTTTCTCAATAAGGTAGTCGTAACGGTCATAGTGAGTAGAACTAACATCATTCAGCGCATGATTTTGAATCCTATCTCTTATTGACTTTTCTATCCCAATTTCCCCCATTCTAGTCTTTACGGTTCTGCGTAAATCTCTGGGAATAAATCTATCAATGCAAGTAATCTTCGAAATTGCATGACCTAATGATGTTTCATTAATCGGTTTATCGTCTCTATAACGGGCAGGAAACAAAAAAGGTGAGTTACGGGTGTAAGGCCACAACTCATCAAATAACTGTTTTGCCATTGGTGTAATAGGCAATAGCAACCACTTTTTGTTTTTTGTTCTCGCTGGCGGTAATGACCAGACCATAGAGTTAAAATCCAGCTCTTCTTTGGTTGCCTGGATAACCTCGCTTGAACGCCCACCATATAATAAGAGTAGTTTAACAGCTATCAAAAATTGTGGGCTTAACATGGTGTCATTCCACAATATTTTTATCTCAGCAAATGACAGAGCCCTATCGCCTATCGACTCAGCCGCTTGATTTTTTGGCACAGCATCAACCGGGTTAGTTGAAAGATTAAACGTGAACTTGTTACCCATCATCTTAGGGTCGTGGTCATGTTGGATGCCCAGCACAAACATCCGATGAAGATATGACCGAACGCGATTTGCTTCAACCTCAGAACCACGCTTGATAATCGTATGCAAAATATTCCTAATGTGTATGGGGTTATTGTGTTGGCTGGTAACTCAAACAGGTCTGCACAATCTTTGGTTACTCTATACTTAACTTTTTCACTGGTTTTCTTACCTGATGACTCCATGTTTTTAATGTAGTTATCCAGCAAGTCTTTTACTGAACCAAATGCCACTACTTTCACGTTAGCTTGTGGATCAATACCCTTGTCGATCATTAGGCGCGTTTCCCGGCATCGTTCTCTTGCATCAGCCAAACTCACGGACGGATACCTACCAAGGTTGTAAAAGCGCCTTCTACCATTAAAAGCGTATTGCACGAAAAAAGAAATTGCACCAGCAGAAGTTATTTTTATACCAAAGCCCTTATCGGTGCCTTTCTCAAAAATTCTATAGTCTGCTAATTTAGGCTTTATGCCCTGAAGATATTTGTCGGTGAATCTCACCGTGCCTTTACGGTGCCTTTGGTTACTAAACTAAAGAATATATCAGTAAACAAAAGTAAACAAAAACTATTAATTACATCAATGAAAACAAAGGTATAAAAACATAGATAAACACAGATAAACGCCAATAACTACCAAAGAATCCGACTCTTAATCCATAGGTCCAGGGTTCGAGTCCCTGACGCCCCACCAATAAAATCAAGCCTTGCAGCGTTTTTTCGTTGCAAGGCTTTTTATTTACGGTGCTTCTGTAAAAAATTCATCAGCTTTTGATATTTTACGCATTGCTTGTGTTAGAGTCGAGATGTGACATGATGGCTGTAAATCGGCGTTGAATTTTTCCAGTGATTGGCAAGCTGGTAATTTTAAATCCCTTTTATAACAGGTGCATGAGTAGTAGCGTAAAAAAAATTAGATGACCATTTTGTTAAAAAAAAGAAAAATTTTGAAGCCGATTTACAGGCATGCCTGGGCTAGGTTTCAATAACCACTATTTTAACCCCGGTTTTAGAAGGCAAATTATCATCCTGACTGCGTTATGCTGCTTGTGTAAAAAAGCTTTCAAAATTTACCACTTTCAGAACCGGATTTTCCAGTCAGTGATGGCAGTTGGTATTTTAAACAACAGGATAAAAAAATACACGGGTAAATTTTAACGCTCTTTTGACATTCTAGAATATCTTATATCTCTTGCATGGTTAATATTGATGACTCCATTTTTTATTGTTATTCCATTGGAATGAAAAAGAGGTGACATTGTCGGCATACCGACTATCGAACAGCACGGTTTTCGCCAGGATGCTCCAGTCGGCAACGGCATTGACGAGCATGTCCTTGCAATGGTCGTTTTTAGTTTGGCCGTCGACGGTGTTGTCATAAATCCGGTAGTCAGCGGGAGTGTGCTCTTTACCGTCGCTCTATGCACCGGATTGATCGCGCCAATACCACGCACCAAGCCGCCTGTGTAGCTCCGCTATAGTGCTTCTTGACCAACTCCATCGACTTCGAATATGGCTTGTTCGGGACGCTGTCGGCGATGATCAGGAAGGCGTCTTCGGTATTTCGGATCAGGTTTTTGACCAACTCCCAAACCTGTCGGATGTGATCCGGTTGCGTTTCAGGAAGTTACTGACCACGTCATGACTGACATCTTCCAAGGGTTCGGACAAGTTGTAGCAGGTGTAATTGCTCGGTGTGCTGATCAGGTATTCTATGTATCCTTGCTTCATTATCATGGCGCATAACATACACTACTTTTTCAGGGCAGCGAAAGTCCTAGATATGCTAAATGAAGTCTGGGATTACACGAAACGATAACAAAAAAATGAAGCGGACGGCGGGGGCACGTGTTTCTCTTCTTTCTCTTGCCCCCTTGGCCCGCCGCCGCTGATTTTGGGCGTTGAAGGACTCCTTCCAGCATTGCACCCGACTTTAGGCGGAAATCCTCGAATGACACTTGGGTCGTAAGCGGCTAGAGCATCTTCAGATTGAATGAAACTTCCGTTTCCCATACTCGTCGAAGACTTATTTGCTGAAGGAGAGTTCCTCATGCCGAAAGCTTATTCAATGGATTTGCGGAAGCGGGTAATCGAAGCCTGCGATGAAGGACAAACTATCGCTCAAGTGGTCGAACGGTTCAGGGTGAGCACCTCGTTTGTGGAAAAGTTACAGCAGCGGCGGCGAGAGAGCGGCACTTAGGTGCCCAAACCCCACGGAGGAGGACGCCAGCCCCTGCTAACATCGGCACATAACGAGACGCTGCGCACGCTGTGTTGATGGTGCAGCCTGATCTCACACTGGAAGCGTTACGGGCGCCGCTGGGGGTGAAGGTTCATCTCTCCACGCTCGGGTACCGCCTCCAGCGTCTCGGACTGACCTTTAAAAAAGCACTGATAGCGCGCGAGGATGTGCGCCTGCAGCGCGACGCCTGGCAACAGGCGCAACCGTTGTTGCATCCGGCGAAGCTGGTGTTCATTGACGAGACCGGATTTGATACCACTCTGGAATGCGGGACCGCTGATGACTTCATTATCAGGGAAAGACTCCAGCATCTCCTGCTCGATTTCCACGCCGTTCTGGATAAAAACAACGGCTGTATCAGCGCTGACAGCAGGTCGCATTATGCTGGCCCGATCTACTGAGGGAATGATTTTTGTGCAGAGTAAAACATAATCCGCAGTGCCTTTAAAATCGGCGGCATCGCGCAGAACCTGTGACGGGATGAATGTCCAGCCGCCGAGCGTGTGACTGTTAATCCTGAAGCCATTCTGCTTAACATGCTCATAATCGGAGCGGCAGACTACGGATACCTCAGCACCTGTTTTCGCCAGCAATCCTCCATAAAACCCGCCTATCGCTCCAGCTCCGACAATAAGAACCTTATTAGTCATGGCTTTGCTCATCCAGAATTTTCTTTAAAAAAGGGATGGTTAATTTCCGTTTGGCTGCCAGGGAAGCCCGGTCGAGCTTCTTTAATAATACCCATAAAGAAGATAAATCCCTCTCATAATGCGTCAGAAGAAAGCGGCCTGCTTTCGGAGAAATCTCGAAGCCCATTTGATCGGCTTTAAAAATCAGGGCGGTAATTTTTTCGCTGTCAGCCAAGGGCTTGATTTTTAAAGTCAGGCCCCAATTAAGCCGCGTTCTCAGGTCAGGTAGCTGAATCGCGATTTTATCGGGCTGGCAGGATGCCGATAAAATAAGCGTATGGCCCTGGTCGCGGTGCTGATTGAAAAAATTAAAAAAGGCTGTCTCCCAGGCTGTGTTACCCGCGATATACTCAACGTCATCAAAGCAAACGACATCATATTTATCCAGCCCGATCAGCATGGCCGGATCAGGCAGTTCTAAAGGAGAGAAAGCAAAATAGAATGAACTGTGTTTTTGGCTTTGCGCCTGATGGCAGCTGGCTTGCAGTAAATGGCTTTTACCCAGCCCCGACGGTCCCCAGATGAAAACCTGCTGCTCGCCGTTGCCGGTGATGCTTGTCTGCAAATGCTTGATGATTTCCTGGTTGATGCCCGGAAAAAAATCATCAAAAGTCTGATTCGCCCTGAATTCAAAATGTAAAGGAAATTGCTCAGCTGTTGTCATTCCTGTCTTCCTGCAAAGCGAACATACAATGTTGCGCCGAAAAAAAGCATCAGGCTGAGCATGACTTCCAATACTGCATATAAACGTTCACCGGCGTTAGAGTAGACTTCAATGGACCCGTGTATGAAATAAATCAGACTGACATAAGCCATCCAGGCGCAGCTTCTGGATTTTTGATTTAATAAACCGCGCATGTTCAGCAACAGCGGCGTCACCGTAATTAATAGCATGAACGCGACAGGAAAACGGGTGGAAGGCGCCAGCACAGTATTCCATAGCATTAACAAGGCGAACAGGCCAAAAAAGCCTGTCAGTGCCAGTATGTGAAAATAGCCCGGTTTTATGTTCATAAATTCTGCGTCAAGCTTTTTTTAAAAGAAGCGCTGTTGTAGCCAAGCGAATTCCTAAAACCCGGCACAGTTTTTTTTCATCATCCGTCAATCCAGCATCATCCAGGGATAAATGGCTGGGACCGTAAGGCGTGCCGCCGGAAGTGGTTTCACGCAAGGCATGTTCGGTATAGGGCAGTCCTAAAAGCAGCATGCCATGATGCAGCAGCGGCAGCATCATGGATAACAGCGTGCTTTCCTGTCCGCCGTGCATGCTGCCGGTGGATGTGAATACGCCTGCGGGCTTGCCGGACAAAACGCCGGAAAACCAGATTTCAGTCGTGCCATCAATAAAGTATTTTAGCGGTGAAGCCATATTGCCGAAATGAGTAGGACTGCCCAACGCCAGGCCGTCACACGTTTTCAGGTCTTCCAGAGTGGCGTAAACCGCACCGTGGTCAGGAATGCTCTCCGCTGTTTTTTCGCAGACCGCTGAAACCTTCGGAACAGTTCTCAAGACAGCTTCAGCGCCGTCAACCGACTCCACGCCACGGGCAATATGATTCGCCATTTCAGCCGTGGAGCCATGACGTGAAAAATAAAGAATCAGAATTTTTATCATGCTATTGGGTGTCGGTTAAAATGCTGAGTACCTGTTCCGGCGGCCGGCCTATAGCCGCTTTACCGTTGGCGATAACAATCGGACATTCGATTAATATCGGATGGCTGACCATGCCGTTAATCAATGCCTGCCGATCCAATTTCTCATTATCCAGGCCGTTTGCCTTGTATTCGGCTTCCTGCTTGCGCATCAGGTCGCGCGATTCCATAGCAAGTTTTTGCAGAATATCATCAAGTTCCTGAGCAGTGGGCGGTGTTTTAAGATATTCGATAATTTCTGGTTCAACGCCTTGTTCTTTAATTAACTGCAATGTTTGCCGGGATTTTCCGCAGCGCGGATTGTGATAAATTTTTACGTTCATGACTCGCTCACCCATAGGACACAGATGCTGATAAGAATGAAGCTATAATAGCATTTTTAATATAAGCGAGTGGAGTCGTCATAGCAATGATTATGGAACGGGTAATGGATCGAATTAAGCAATACTGGTTATTAGCGCGATTCGACAAGCCTATCGGCACATTGATTTTACTGTGGCCTGCATTATGGGCGCTGTGGATTGCCGGTGACGGCAGCCCCGACGGGCTGGTTTTAACCGTTATCTGTCTGGGCGTGGTATCGATGCGCGCCGCCGGTTGTGTGATTAATGACTATGCTGACAGGGACTTTGATCCGCATGTACAGCGGACCCAGTATCGCCCTATCGCTGCCGGCAAAGTCAGCCCTAAGGAAGCGCTGATATTTTTCGCCGTGTTGTGCCTGTTCTCTTTTGGCTTGGTATTATTGCTGAATACCTATACGATTATGCTGTCTTTTGTCGCTGCCTTTCTGGCTGCCAGTTACCCTTTCATGAAACGCTACACACATCTGCCGCAGGCTTATTTGGGCCTGGCTTTTGGCTGGGCGGTGCCGATGTCGTTTTCCGCTCAGACTAACAGTATTCCGCCTGTGGGATGGATCATGTATTTGGCCGTTATATTATGGGCTTTAGTTTATGACACCATGTATGCAATGGTTGATAGAGACGACGATTTAAAAATAGGCGTTAAATCAACCGCCATCCTTTTCGGAGATTATGACCGCCAAATCCTGGCTGTATTGCAAGCCATTATTCTCGGTCTTTTGCTTGTCATAGGACAGATTAAACAGCTGGGTTGGCCTTATTACCTCGGCGTTTTAGTTGCAGCCGGCTTGTCGGTCTATCAGCAAAAATTGATTTTTCACCGTGAAAAACCGCTGTGCTTCCAGGCTTTTTTAAACAATAACTGGTTTGGTATGGTTATATTTGCAGGCCTGGTGATGAGTTATTTGGTTCGTTGATCCTAGAAATATCAGCTGTGTAGCGCGGTGTGTGGCCTATACAGCTGTGTTCCGTTTCCAAAATTTTCAGCAAAAAATGCTAAGGATGGCCTATTACCAACTGGATAAATGAATTCATAAACTCTAATCAGTGGCTACTTTTCTCGAACTTTACCAAAGCCTGGACGATGATCCTTTAAAGCGGGGCAGGCAATTTGAACGCTTTGCCAAGTGGTTCCTCAAAAATGACCCAGAATGGTCAACTCAGGTCGATCAGGTCTGGCTATGGGAGGAATACCCGAAACGCTGGGGTATCGATTGCGGCATCGACCTTGTGTTCAGGCATAAGAACGGCGAAACCTGGGCAGTTCAAGCCAAATGTTATTCGCCCAACTACGACATCACCAAGCACGATGTCGACAAGTTCCTCAGCGAATCCAACCGCAATGGCATCAACAAGCGGCTACTGATTGCAACCACAGACCGGATTGGAGCCAATGC
The DNA here is from genome assembly GCA_028715725.1 of Methylococcales bacterium. Classification (GTDB taxonomy): domain Bacteria; phylum Pseudomonadota; class Gammaproteobacteria; order Methylococcales; family Methylomonadaceae; genus JAGXGJ01. Next base: position 2,242 of record JAQURG010000055.1, on the reverse strand, counting down.
CAGGCAAGTCTGTGACGCACAGGATAAGAGAGTCGTTCGATTCCTGCTCTCCAATTTCGAGACCGCAGACCTTGACTATCCGGCCTCATTTGCTGAACTTCATACGGCAAAGCCTAAGGACAAACCACAACCCAGAGATCATCAAGCCGAAGCGATTGCAGCCGTTGCCAACAACTTTCAGAATGCTGATCGCGGGCAACTCATCATGGCTTGTGGAACGGGCAAGACCTGCACGACGCTATGGATCAAGGAAAAACTGGGATGCGATTCGGCTCTGGTGCTATTGCCGTCACTCGGATTGCTGTCCCAAACACTCCATGAATGGACACTCGCAACGAACCAAGCCTTCGCCGTGCTGTGCGTTTGCTCGGATCAGACGGTAGGCAGGAAAGGCGCTGACGAAGCCATCCATTCCGTGGCCGATCTTGCGTTTCCGGTCGTCCAATAGCGCAGAGATCAGGAAATTCCTGAAACAGAACGGTCCAAAGGCAGTTTTCTCCACTTATCAATCGTCGCCATTGGTTGCCGAAGCACAATCAGACGCTTCCATCCAGGCATTAGATCTGGCAATTGCCGATGAAGCCCACCGCTGTACCGGCAAAGTCAGCAGTGATTTCTCCACCGTTTTGGACAGCAAACGTCTGCGGGCAACCAAAAGGCTATTCGCCACCGCCACTCCACGCACTTACACCGCCTCAGTAAAAAAATCCGCCGAGGATCGCGGCATTGAAGTGGTTGGCATGGATGATGAAGTCATCTTCGGCAAAGTATTGTATTCGCTGCCCTTTGGTGAAGCCATCAGACGAAACCTGCTGACCGATTACAGGATCGTGATTATTGGCGTGGATAACCCGATGATTGCCGAATGGATCAAGAACAGGGAACTGATTAAAACCGATTCCGGCATCGAAAACGATGCTGAAGCCATTGCCGCGCAGATTGGCCTGCTCAAAGCCATCAAGGATTACGACCTTAAACGGGTCATCAGCTTTCACAGCCGCGTCAGTCGAGCGGAATCATTCAAAAATGACGTACATCAGGTACGCAACTGGATCGACGAAGAGCATCGCCTCAGCGGTGAGCTATGGACTGATTTTGTATCAGGGACAATGGCAACGGATAAAAGACGGCAGAAACTGGATTATCTGAAAGGCTTAGGTCAGAACCAAAGAGGACTGCTTACTAATGCCCGCTGTCTTTCTGAAGGGGTAGATGTCCCCTCATTAGATGGCGTTGCCTTCATCCATCCCAAAAGCAGCCAGGTGGACATCGTCCAGGCGGTGGGCCGCGCCATTCGATTAAGTGATGAAAAGAAGTTTGGAACTATCGTGCTGCCCGTGTTTATTGAACAGGGCGACAACGCAGCAGCTTCAATTGAAGCAAGTCACTTTAAACCGGTCTGGGATGTGCTGAACGCGTTTAAGTCCCATGATGAAGAGTTATCGCATCAACTGGATACGTTACGCACCAAGCTTGGCAGAAAGCCGGGATCGAAGATCAAGCCGCTAGATCTCTCAAAAATCACTATTGACCTACCTGCTTCTGTGGATGGCTCTTTTGGTGACTCACTTCGTACCTATTTGGTCGAGCAAAGTACTGCCTCTTGGCATTTCTGGTATGGTTTATTATTGGATTATGTTGAGGAACACCGTCATGCGAGAGTACCCCGTATGTTTAAATATGAAAACTATTCTTTAGGACGATGGATAGGAACTCAAAGGCTTAGCAAGAATAAACTTGATGTAAAAAGAATTCAGTTACTGGAGGAATTACCGCAATGGTCTTGGGGTGTCTTTGAAGAACAATGGAGTGAAGGATTTGAATATTTAAAAAAATATGTTGCTGAACATGGTCATGCAGGAATTTCCACTCAAGCAAAATATCAAAATTTCAATTTAGGCACATGGGCAAATTGCCAAAGAATAAAAAAGGACTCCCTTGATTTAAAAAAGATTAAATTATTAGAAGAATTACCTCAATGGTCTTGGAATCCCCTTGAAGAGAGGTGGAATGAAGGATTCGAAAATTTAAAAAATATACTGAAGAACACGGTCATGCCAGAGTATCTGCCCAATTAAAATATAATGACTATCCCTTAGGGAAATGGGTGTCACGTCTAAGAAGCTGTTTGGAAATTATCGCGTCAAGCCAAACGATTCAGCATAATGCGGGTCATAGCAATGTAAATCCAAGTTTCGTCGGTGCGAGTCAGTCGTTCGTAGGCCTTACTGAGACGACGCGA
>JAQURG010000054.1 GCA_028715725.1 Methylococcales bacterium | reverse complement strand
CCATACGCGCCAACTTAAGATTTAACCTATCAAATCACGTTGGTATTCAACTTCAATTTGTTGGATAGTTTCAGCCAGTTTACAGTTTCGGATAGTAGTGTCTGTAAAGTTCGACGACGAGGGCGCTCCATAAGTACCTTAAAACAATCCAACTGATTAGCCTGACACCAGCGATGTGTTTCAATAATCCACGAGTTTACAGGGTGTTGTCATGCGAACTGGGTCGAACCGGTTCCAGCCATGCCCAAAGCGTTTATATAAATGACGTTCAATGACGGTAGCCTATAATAACTTTCCGGTAATCCAAACCTTACCTAACAAGCTATCTTGTTGGGTACGCAGCAAATCCATATCCAACAGGCTTTTCAAGCGCTTGAAAACCAGTTCGACTTGCCAACGGGTTCGATACAAATTGAGGGCTGTCGAAGCCTCCAGAACGTCTTCGGACACCGTTGTGAATACCATAACTCAACCGGCCAAGTATAAAGTAGCCTGCGCCGGCGTCCGTCCTTTCCGGTTGCCGTCCTGCCGACAACGGCGTCGCGCTGTTTCTGCCGCCTCTGGCGGCAAGCGTTGTGCATGAACTCTACCCGAACAACGGCGTCCTTTACTACGTAACCACACCGCTATGCTGACTCAATCGCTGGTCGCCGTCCGTAGGTAATCGACTCTATTTAGCCAATTCCGGCACAGACTCACAAGCTAATGGATCTGCTTGCCGATACAGCGGCATGGCGGTCGGTAGCCGCCGTAATACTACATCAACCTCCTGGGTATTGAGGTCAAGGAGAGTCGCAGGATGATTATAACCACGATCAACCCGCACCACATCACCGCTGGCAAAACCCTATCGACTCAGGCTTTCGCCTTGATCGGTACCGGTCACATGGACTTGATGAAGCGTCATACTTACCCAATCCAACGCCAAATGCAGACGAAAGTCGGTACCTTTAGCGCCCGGTCCTTGAAGAGATGAGCCGTCGACGACCCAAAGCCGTAGCGATGTTGAAGCACTTTTTGCGTGCGGAAGCAATTTCATTAGCAGCGCCTTTAACCCAGGTTCGCACGCTCTTAAGCGCTTGTGAACAGCGGTGTCCATAATTCGTTCTGCCTGGAGCGTGAACACCCCCGCCTTTTCTCGAAGCACATTGCCCAATCCGCCATAAAGCATGACGACTTGTAATAATTGGGCTGGCGTTTTAATCTTACGGCTTCGCGTAAACGCTTTGAATTCATAAGCCATTTCGTGATACTCGGCAGGTAACTCTTTCAGAAACGCTTCAAAGGTGATGTCTTGTGAGTTAGGTGCGATTACCCTGTTCCATTAAAAAAATCACCTGTATGTGGCTACTTTTTGACTTTTCAAGTGTTTTTCTTAAGTTGGCGCGTATAGGTTTGTAACCCCTACATTGCAGCGCCTGCGGGACCATTGATTTTGTCGGTTTTCCAGGCGGCGTAACCGCCGCTGCGGCGACTATCTTCGCGACAATCGCGGTGCGGCTCTCCGCCGGGACCGTTGCAGCGGTGCCCGCGAGCACGGCGATTGTGATGATTGATGCAAGGGTTTCCTGATAGTCATGGTTTGCTCGCTCACATTATGCGCCGGGCTTGTTGCCCGTTTTCTGTATTGAAAGATATCAATGACTGATTAACCATTCCGCCTGATCAATTAAACAGGGCTAAATTTGCGGATATGAAATCAAATTAGGTTAATCTGATTTCCCCTTACCCAACCCTCCGGAGAGGGCTTATTATCCGTATTATGGATTTTTAACTCTTGATTCGCATTTAAAATCCTTGTTACCTGCATACGAGTGATCCTGCCGGCATAACGGACTTTTGGCCTTAACTGCTGCATCTTGCGAGTCAGAACAGGTATTATTCATCCAGCTTGTTAACGAAGTGCAAAAATATGCCAAAAGTATGGTAGAGATTTAAAAAATACAAATTTATTTATCGTTTTTATCGAAAATATCAACCTACGGGCTGTTTTTTTTGTCTCCAGTTGCTCTCCACCCTGCCTCGCGGCTACACAATTGTTAATTTCGACTACAGGCTATGACTACCTGCGGCAAGGACTTTCGCCTTGCCGCTAAAGCGTCCTCACGGATGCACTCATACCCGCCGGAAGCGGGTATCCGAGTGCCATGGGTGAAAAGCCGCAAACGTCCATATAGCCTGGGTCCCCCCGGTAATCCCCAGCCGGGATGACACCATAATGTTGGGTTTCGTGTATTACAACCACCGCTGAGCGGGGACATTATCGATATTCTGATAAAGACGGATTATCCATCCAAATGCGGCGGCGCTGTAAGGTTATTAGAATAGCCAAGTACCGTATTAGGCAGATTGCTACTTTGTCAAAGCAAGGTTGAGGTAACGCTTGTCTAAGCTATCATTTTCAGAAAAATAGCGAAACTCTTTGTTTCTACTCGCTCAAACCGGCCTGAATAACTACCGCATTTGTTTTGAAATTCTGCCGGAATAATGTACAACGCGAATACAAATAATCGTTTAGATCGTTATTCAGGGGATTAATGCAGAAATAGTCCGTCCAGGGTTGGGTGCTGTGCCCGCTGCCGAAATGACGCATTGAAAGTTTATAGGCGAGATAAAGAAATAAAACCTTAGAAGGTTTTGTGGATAAGGTTAAATCCGGGTAGAAGCAACGCTTGTACGTTCTACCGCCTTGTTATTGGATATATCCAACGCTACCGGTCTTTTTGCCTGATGTTTTTAAATGCCTTAAACGAAAAAACCCCCGTTATTACTAACGGGGGTCCAATTCCTAACTGACAATCGTAACTGTCAGTTTATTTCATTAGATGAAAGTTGGAATTAATGGAGCGTCTATAGTAACCATTTGACGGTTGCCAGCTTCATCATAGAAGAACAACAAACCAGCAAAACGGCTGTCTGGATCATAGATCAAGTCAGCTAAACGATAAACTTCCCATGCAGCGTCAGAAGCAGTTACCTGAATGGTTCTTGATTGACCTGGAGCCAGTGGGCTGTTATCGCTAACAGTCAAACCTTCTTCAGCCAACAAGTCATCAGGATAGCCTGATTCGTCTTGAGCAACAGCAGCGTCCAAGAAACGTACACCAGCAGTGTTGAATTCACCTAAACGAATAGGGGAATCACCATTGTTAGTAACAGTCATGGTCATTTGCATTGCACGACCTGGTACACGGTAAGTAGCGTCTTCAATTTTAACGCCAATAGTTGGTACAGGCATTTCAATTGATTTAATACCGCGTAACAAACCAGCTTGCAGAGGAGTAGTAATAGGGAACTTCTCGTTAGTGCTAGCCATAGCCATGGCAACGATAGCGATAGTACCTACTGCAAAACCTAATGCAACTTTTCTGTCGGTTGGAGTAATCAATGAATCAGCTTTACCAGCGTCAACAGCTATGATACGCGGAATAAACATTGGCTTACGCATCCAGTATGCCATCCAAAGTAAGCCAAGACCGTACCAGAAAGCGTGCCAGAAGTAAGTGTTACCCAGGTTATAAGTTTCCAGGTCGATAGTTTCGCCTGTCAAAGTAGTGATTGGGTTAACAAATGATCCCATAGAACCAGTAACAGTTACCCATTTACCTGGACCGATGATTGGACCGCCGCCTTTTACATTTAACATGGTATGAACGTGCCAATCACCTGGACGACGTGCTTTTAACAATACTTTAAAGTCATAAGTTTCACCCAGTTCCAGAGAAACTGAACGAGGAACCAATTGACCACCAATCCATGATCCGGCACGAATAAATACAGGACCGGGAATACCGATGTTCAAGAAAGATATTTCTGGTTTATCAACAGTTTCAGGCCATCCAGTAAAAACAAAGAACTTACCAGAAATTGTCATTGTATCGTTAACTGGCACTTCTTCTTTTGACCAGTTCAGGTCAAACCAGTGAATTGTACGCATACGCATAAACGCGGCTTGCGACTTTTCACCATGAGCAGATGCAGTTGGTGTATAAAACATCGCTGCTGTCATAGTAATCAGCAGTGCGACAAAGGATAGTTTTGCAACTTTGTCTTTTAATATTTTCATATATCCTCCTCTATTAATAGAGAATCTATTGTTTTTTGAGTATCTAACGGCAACGTAACAATTCATTTGCTATACCGCCAGTCTTTTTTATTGTTCTTTTTGCAACAATTGATTTATGCAGATTGTACGAAAGCGGTGCTTCCGAACCATTTGCCGAAGAAATGCCACAAAAAGTATATTAAGACACTCACGAAACCAGAGAAGAACGCTGATACTGGAGCAACGTCTTTACCGAATGTTCTCAGTGTACCTTTTTCGACCATTCTGATGTACTCAGGTGTACCAGTTCTTACGTAGTGGTAACCTTGTAAGTCAGCCAGAGTCATCATCATGCCGTTGTATTCAACAGGAACATGTAATGGAGCAATAACTGGCCAGTTACCTGGATAGAACAACAGACCCCATGCCAAACCACCAACAACTGCAGTTAATACCATGCTGTTCGACAACATTAATATAACATCAAGTACAATAGCACCTGGCATCAGATTAGAGGGGAAAACAAAATTAACCGGGAAATATGTCCAGCCCCAGAAGTTTAAGTATCTGTTGACCCACTCACCAAAGAGCAGACCTAAAATACAAAGAACTGCGCCGAAAGGCAGACGGTAGCGATACCACAAGATTGATTGAACAGCAGCAGGGAAAGTGATTGAAACGATTGGAGCTACGGTTACCCATAGACGCCTATCTTTCCAGTCGGTCCAGAAATCCCAGTCACCACCGGTCAACATGTAGTGAATGTGATAACCACCAAGAATAACGAAGAACAATGTGAAACAAATCATCCAGTCAAATGTACGTGAAACTTTTACGGCTTCAGCACGAGACCTAACAGCTGATTGAGATGCGCTCATTAGCTTACCTCCTAAAGGATTTAAATTATTTTTATTAATTACTATCTTCCATTTTACTGCTCCGTCGTGAAAAAGGACGGAGCAGCCAGGAGATAGTTATTACAGTCAGCTTTAGCTTAATATTAAGCTAAATCTTTTTTCAGAAGCTTAGCTATTGCTTGGCATTCGATATTCAGAACACCCAATACACCTAAAGCAGCCCATCCGAAGAATACGAAGCCATAGTGTAAAGGAGCAACAAACAATTCTTCCATAAACCAGAAAGTGTGACCCCATTCATTCAAACCAACGTTTGGCAGAATCATGAAAGGACCAACAATCGCTACCATATACTGTAAAGACAAACCTTGTTGATAGGTAGGCAGTCTTGTTTTAGCATATAGGAAAGCAGCACCACCGGTAATGATATAGATAGGATAGCTCAAGTAGAATTCGATGATGTGACTTGGAGTGAAGTCAGTATCACGAACGATAGTTTGATGCCATGTACCATCTTGCTCTGTAAAATAGCTAGCGCCGTAATAGATAGCCCAACCATACATTACCAGCCAAGTCCAGTGTGTAAAGTGTCTTCTCAACTCTTCTCTTGGAGTGATTGACATCACTTTACGGTCACGAGATTTCCAGATGTATCCCCACAGAATACCTGCTGTAGATACTTCTAAAACGAACTCGATATAAAGGAAGTTCATCCAGTATGTTTCGAACTCAGGTGCAAACGAGTCAAGACCAGCTGACCAGCCATAAACACCTTCATACCAACGAACCCAAGCGTAAAATACGATATAGACTAAAGAGCCCAGTATCATATTTCTTTTATTTAACAGCGGTGCTTCCGCAGCATCAGTTTTCACTGATTCAGTTGTAGCTGCCATTTCTACCTCCTAAAAATTAACAAAATCCCCGGCCAAATGACCAGGACTCTATAGTACAACTCCCTTTTCCCACCCTTTTTCTTTAAGGAGAATCAGGGTGCCACCAAGTCTATTTAGTGAGCGGCCAGTCTACCAGCTCCAATAATCTTGTCAAGTCAAAAAAATGAACCAATTTAATTTTATTGCAAACTCTCCACGTCCTGTTAAATTTACTTGTCGATAAAACGTTGATTTCTGTTACAATTCCATTAAATTTTACTTTGCTAATTAACCTGAATTTTTATGAAAAAGTACCGCACTTTAATACTTATTGCCGGATTAACTGTTCTTCTTTTAAGCCAGTACAAACTTGTCATGCCCTTCATTTACAAGGTCGCTGCATCAGATTTATTTCTGGTTGAGAGTAAAGACCAGGCCAGCCAATTACCCATTTCAACACCTCTATCCAACATTGCTTTCATGCATTGTAATAATTATATTAAAGCCGAACTTGGACCTGATGCGGTTATTGCCTTCCCTGAAAAACCGATAAACGCATGGACTCTAGGAAACTACCAATACCTTATTAGTGCTGAAGTCAACATTACCGGGAATACATCGAACGCAGGCGTCAAAAAGTATGCGTGCCGGATTACTTATAATAATGGCGACAATGATGAAGGCGCTCTTGATTTCAATAACTGGTCCATCATCGGAGTATCAGGGCTGGATATATAAGGGTTATTTGCCCTGCTTAAAACTATTTCTGCAAGTGTTTTAAGGACCTCTCTAAAAATTATCCGTTCGTGCTTCGACAAGACTCTTCCAGGAGAACAGAAGAGCCAGGTAAGGACGGATAAAGTCATTGACCAAGGATAATTTTTTCACCGTGCCTTTCGGATTTGCTCAGGAGTCTTATTATAATAAGGCTTACACCCTCGCCAGTTTTTGATTTCAACGATGAGCTTGACTGGCGCACTTTATACACATAGTGGAATAAGGAAGCACTTCCAACCGTTCTTTTCCGATGGGCTCATCGCAAACTTCACATAAGCCATATTTATCTTCGTCTATTCTTTTAATTGCCTGTCTGATCTGCGCTATTTCAGATCTGGCTGCGTTGCCTAAATAATCCAGCACTTCATCATTTTCTTTTTGCGTCCCCTGCTCCGCGAAATCCTTTTCCAAAGGTTCATCCGAGCGTTTGATATCCATAGTTATTCTGGCCAATCGAAATTCCATATCTTCCAGCATTAGATACAAGCGCCGCTTAACTTCTTCATGTTGCGTCATAATACAACTCCTTACTATTAAGTTGCTCTTAAATTTGTATCTTGCCTATACTTAGTGCCAACACCCGTACACTCTGAAGCTCTTCCTATCCTCCTCATGCAAAACGACATACGCGATCTTTTATATTCAGCTAACCGGATTATTCTTGGCAAACCATATAAAATTCGCTTGGCGCTCTGCTGCCTACTCGCGCGCGGCCATTTATTGATAGAGGATATCCCTGGCGTAGGCAAAACGACACTGGCACATACGTTAGCAAAATTGCTGGGACTAAATTATCAAAGAATTCAGTTTACCAGTGATATTTTACCGGCGGACATCCTGGGCACTTCCGTTTTTGATGCAAAAAACCATGAATTCAAGTTTCATCCCGGTCCCATCTTCAATCAAATGGTATTAGCCGATGAGATTAACAGAGCCACGCCCAAAGCGCAAAGCGCCCTATTGGAAGCCATGGAAGAACAGCATGTGACGATTGAAGGGGTAACCTATCCGTTACCGAATCCCTTTTTCGTCATTGCCACCCAAAACCCTTCCCATCAGATAGGCACTTTCCCACTGCCGGAGTCGCAACTGGATCGTTTTTTAATGCGCATTGAGCTGGGTTATCCCGATCATGAAGCAGAAAGGCAATTACTCAAAGGGCAAAACCGGCATAAATTGATTCAGTCTCTCGAGGTGAAATTGCCATCAGATCATCTGCTGAGCATGCAACAGTCAGTTACCGAAGTATATGTTTCAAACGCATTACTGGATTATTGCCAGGCTATCATCAGCTTTACCCGCACGTCACCGGACTACCACTACGGCCTTTCACCCAGAGCCGGTCTGGCGCTGCTCAATGCCGCCAAAGCATGGGCATTTATGGATCAGCGTGATGCTGTTCTTCCTGAAGATATACAAGCCGTGCTGGCTGCTGTCGCAGGTCACCGACTAAGATCCGGCGATAATGATTCAGAAGCCATAGTCGCGCCCATACTGGCCAAAGTCGCTGTCCTTTAAATATCATGACATTAAAAGAACGCTTCCGGCTTAGCCGTTTTTACAGAGGAGAAAAAGCGACGGATAAACCGGTCATATTGAATCATCGGCGTATTTTTATTCTGCCCACGCATCGCGGCTTTAACTTTGCCATACTCATCGCGTTGATATTGCTGATTGCCTTTGTTTATAACAATAACCTGGCGTATTTACTGGCTTTCCTGTTAGCCAGCATTTTTTTTATCAGCATCTTGCATAGCTATAAATCCTTGGCCGGCTTGATTCTGGAAAAAGGTCAAAGCAAGCGCGTCTTTGCCGGCGAAGCCGTTGGCTTTAAGGTCAATATCAGCAATCCGCTTGATATTGAACGCTATAATTTGCAGATCACCCTGCAAGATTCCAAGGGCCTTACGATTAAAGCGCAAAATAAAGCCTGTATGACCTTGTATTCTTCCACCCAAAGAAGAGGCTGGCATACAGCAGGAACAGTAACAATATCCAGTACTTATCCATTAGGCCTCTTTCGCGCCTGGTCACCGGTCCAGTTTAATTTTAAAGAGCTGGTTTATCCAAAACCCTCCAAACTGGAACTGCCTTTTCCGGAAAATTCTTCATCGGAAACTCTACAAGGATTTCGCCAAAAAGGAGCTGACGATTTTTACGGTTTGAGGGAATATCAATCAAGTGATTCTATCAAACAGATACACTGGAAAACTTTTGCCAAAGGCCAGGGAGTATTCAGTAAGGTTTACAGCGGCGAAAGCTCGACGGAAATATGGCTGAATTATGGCCATACGCCGGGACATGATACTGAACAACGCTTAAGCCAGTTATGCCGATGGGTGCTTGATGCCGAAAGCATAGGTGTACGGTACGGTTTTTCCCTGCCCGGATTTGAACTGTCGCCTGACAACAGTTTATCGCATACCAAAAAATGTCTGGAAGCGCTCGCCCTGTTTTAATACCGGAAACAGTTGATCGTTCAGAAACCCCGTCGTCCTGAGTTTGTCGAAGATACATCGTAAGCCGATTCTGCTTTGCCAGGCTTTAACCGATATTTAAGATGAATATTGTACACAACAAAAACAACCTGATTTTCTTGCTATGCTCTATCGGCCTGATTGTATTGCCGCATTTCAGGAATCTTCCAGCCGCCATTTCCGCCTTTTTTTATCTATTGTTAGGCTGGCGTTTTATCGGCATCTGGAAACAAAACTGGCTGCCCGGTAAACCGGGTATTTTTCTTCTATCCGTCTGCGGATTGGCTCTGCTTTATAGTCAGTATCAAGGTATGCTGGGGCGGGACGCAGGAACCCGCCTGTTTATCGCTGCCCTTGCGCTCAAATTATTTGAGATTAGATCAGAGCGTGATCTTTACCTTATCACTTATCTGGCTTTTATCGTCGCCGCGTCACAGTTTTTATATGAGCAAAGTCTGCTGATGGCGGCTTATATTCTTTTTGTGTGCTGCGTGCTATTAGCCACCTTGATTAGTATCAACAGTAACAAACCCCAAACAGGCGCAGCATTAAAAACAGCGTTTACTATTATTGTTCAGGCCCTGCCGATGGCAGTGGTTTTGTTTATTTTATTTCCTCGAATCGAAGCGCCCAGATGGATGCTGTTTAACGAAAGGCATCAAGCTAAATCCGGCTTGAGCGACAGTATGGAACCGGGCTCTATCACCAGCCTGGGAATGTCTGACGAACTGGTATTCCGGGTGAAATTTACAGGTGCCTTGCCGCCGCCCGCACAACGCTATTGGCGGGGACCTGTTTTATCGCGAACTGACGGCAAACACTGGACTCAAGCAGCGAACATGGAATTCAGGCAATTAGATAAGCCTGTGTTTAAAGGCTTGTCTTATCAATACACACTTTTAATGGAGCCACAGGATAAAAAATGGGTGTTTGCTCTGGATATGCCGGCTGAATATTCTTTACCTTTAAGCCGAAACGCCAACTATCAACTCATTACTTCGGCTTATCCCGATAAGCGCGTTGAATATAAGATTACCTCTTATACCCAATATAATACGGGCTATATTACTCACGCTGAATATGAAGACGCTACTCAATTACCCGGCAAGCCGTCCGGAAAAATCAAACAACTGGTCAGCCAATTACACGGATTTGACGGCACACCCGATATTTTCATTAAAAACCTGTTAAATCATTTCAGGACACAAAACTTTCATTACACCCTGACGCCGCCTTTGATGGAAGAAGACCCCATTGAAAGCTTTTTATTTAAAACAAGATATGGATTCTGCAGCCATTATGCTGCCGCTTTTGTATATTTAATGCGCACTGCCCATATTCCTGCTCGCGTAGTAACCGGTTATCAGGGCGGAGAACTGAACAAGATCGGCGGTTTTCTTGAAATACGCCAGGCTGACGCCCACGCCTGGGCAGAAGTATGGCTAAAAAACCGGGGCTGGACCCGGGTTGATTCGACTGCCGCCGTTGCGCCTGAAAGAGTTGAGCGGAATATCAACATGGAGCGGTTTGTGTCAGGGAACGCCTTTAGTTTAGCGCCGACCAGCAATACTGCTCAGGAAGTCTTTAACTGGTTAAAACAGGCCCGGCAATTATGGGGCAATGTTGATTATAACTGGCAGCGCTGGGTCATCAATTATGACAACCGAAACCAGGCCAGATTTTTATCTTCATTAGGCATACCCGATATCAAAACCATGATTTACTGGATGATTGTTATTACAGCGTTATTGACTCTGGTGCTGAGCTGGTTTCTGTTACATCAGAAACAAAAAAATACCGACCGAGCCTTGCGTATCTATAACCGGTTCTGCAAGAAAATTTCCAACAGGGGACTATTGCGAGGCTCAGGTGAAGGGGCGAAAGATTTTGCCGAGAGAATAAAAATTAAGTTTCCTGAAAGCAAAGGAGACATAGATCAAATCACTGAAATTTTTATAAAACTGCATTATGGTAAAAATGCAACGTCAGACGATTTAAAGGCGCTCAGCAAATACGTTGCGTTATTTAAAATGTAATCCATTACTCAATATTGCAGAGAAAACCGCCGGCCATAATGGCTGGAAATGACCGGCTATCTGATATTCAGCCCTATTGCATGACAAACTTAAGGCCGATCAGCATCAGGATAGACGCCAGAACAGGACGTAAAAATTTTTCCGGAATTTTTGCGCTCAGATGGCTGCCAATCCAGATACCGGGCAAAGACCCTATCAGCAGGCTGGCTAATAAAATCACATCCACATTCCCCAGGCTAAGATGACCGATTCCCGCAACAGCGGTCAGCGGAATGGCATGAGCCAAATCGGTACCGACAATTTTCAAGGTCGTCATTCTGGGGTAAAGAAATAACAAGGCAACCGTACCTAACGCGCCTGCGCCTACAGAAGACAACGTCACCAGCACTCCCAATACTGCTCCGATGAGCACTGTGGCCGGGATTTGCAAGTGCTTGAATCGGCCGGCGTTCGCGGCATTACTGTGTTCATCATCAATAGGCTTAAGCTTTGCGGCCTTATGTAACAAGACGCTGCGCACCAATAGCGAACAGGCTGTCAATAGCAACGCAATACCCAACGTATACGTAATCGCCCCGGTCGTTTCCTTGCCGATGGAGCTTAAATGTTTAAGTATGAATAATGTCGTGACGGCAAAAGGCAAGCTGCCCAGCGCCAGCCAGCCAACGATTTTCCAGTCTACTGATCCATGCTTGCCGTGATGCACCCATACGCCGCCGGTTTTAGTGATTGCTGCAAATAAAAGATCCGTACCTACCGCGACAGCAGGCTTAAAACCAAACAGGAACACCAGCAAGGGCGTCATCAGTGAGCCGCCGCCTACACCGGTAAGCCCTACTAACAATCCTACAGCGAAGCCGGAAAACGTATATCCAAAATTCATGAAAACTAACCTTTGTTTGAGGCATTTAAAAGCCCGCTACTATAACAGGGAAGTCCCATAATTATTAATGGCATATTATTCTATATTTATTACTTTTAGTGATAAAGACTTTCTGAAAAGGCAGACGCAACCTTTCCAAGGGCATTTCAGCATCGGAAATAATCGAGATCATTAAAGAATTAAAAAATCGGAATCAGCTTAATAACTGATCAGGCAGGATCAATTGTGTATAAAATACAATATTGAATCGGAGACGGCTTAGAATAACGGCTAATGCTCACTGCGAAGCTACTTCTATATTATTCGCAACCAAACCTAATTAACCTTCTCAACATCAAACACAGTCCCCCGGCTAGCAATCACTTTCACTCTGGTGTTAATATCACAGTCTTCTCCATAGACCTTCCAGATGGAATCGTCCACTTTTATTTTGCCCTGGCCATTTTTTATAGGCTCATATAAATTAAAAACCCTTCCTATATATTGAGCCCCTCGCTTATTCAATAATGGCTGATCGGTTTCTATAGGATGTTTTTTTCCATAAAACCGCCATGTGGTGATACTTATAACTGACAGGATTGAAAAAACAAAAATTTGCACATTCATACTGATAGAGGGCATTAACCATACCATAGCCCCGGTTATAAATCCCGATATCGCCATCCATAGAAAAAAGAAGCCCGGCGCCAGTATTTCTATGACCAGAAAAACAAGGGCTAACACCCACCAGTACCAAAAAACAAATTCCAATTCAGCCATAACTTCTAACTCTTCTTGATCATGGCTTCTTTAGCCAACTCGGCAACACCGCCCAAAGCGCCAATAACGCCGGATGACTCCAGCGGCATAAAAATCAGTTTACTGTTTTCTGCCGATGCAATGCCTTTTAGCGCCTCAATATATTTTTGCGCAACAAAGTAATTAACAGCCTGTATATCGCCTTTTCCTATCGCTTCCGAAACCATTAATGTCGCCCTCGCTTCGGCCTGAGCCAGACGCTCGCGTGCATCAGCATCGCGGTAGGCTGCTTCCTTACGGCCTTCCGCATCTAGGATGGCTGCCTGTTGAGCCCCTTCCGCACGCAAAATTTCAGACTGGCGTAAACCCTCAGCCTCCAGAATGGATGCTCGTTTTAAGCGCTCGGCTTTCATTTGTCTGCCCATTGCCTCAACCAGATCTTTGGGTGGAGCAATATCCTTGATCTCAATACGGGTTGCCTTGATTCCCCAAGGGGTTGTCGCATCATCTACAACAGTAAGCAAACGGGCATTGATATCATCCCGGCGGGACAGTAATTCATCCAGATCCATAGAACCCATGACGGTACGAATATTGGTCATCACCAGATTCAGAATGGCCCAATCCAGCTTACTGACTTCATAAGCGGCTTTGGCGGCATCCATGACCTGGTAAAAAACCACCCCATCCACCGTCACCATGGCATTATCCTTGGTAATGACTTCTTGAGACGGCACATCCATGACCTGCTCCATCATAATCATTTTCCTGCCGATACGATCAATAATCGGCATGATAATGTTCAAACCCGGCGTTAGCGTATTGGTATATTTACCAAAACGCTCGACCGTATATTCCATACCCTGAGGAACGGATTTAACGCTCATAAACACCAGCACGACAGCGAAAACAAACAATACCAAGACAAATACACCAAAGCCGCCCATAGGGCCTCCTGATTTTTTATATGAATAAGCTCGAACAGAGCCTTCTTTGACGCCAAGCACCGCCATTTAATAATAGCTAAAAGTAAAAAAACAACTTATCAATTACCTGAAAAGCCTATGCGAAATTCAAACTTTATTCAGACAAAACCGTTAAAATAGGCCGGGCGCTGCAAAACGCCACTCATCCCAATAATAATGTAAATCCACCTAAATGAACATTGACAGGTAAATATAAATGGTAAATTACGCCTTCGACTTGGGAATATGGACAATCCTGTTTTTCATTGTCGGCATGTATAAGCCCCAATGGCCGCTGTTCTTTTTGAAAAAACCGGACAGATTTATAATTGTTGTCATAACGACTATCCTGGTCATGATCACTTTTACACTTTACGGAGAAGGCACTCGACGCGCCAAACTGGAGCAAGCTGCAAAGCCGCCGGTTTCTCAAGACATTGTTCCGGTCCCTGTTCCCACTCCTGACAAACCCATAACAAAATAAATTTTGAGCCAGCCAAGGCTATGTAAGGAAAACTTATGCTAAAAAAGATTTTACGCTGGCTCCTGATCTTGCTGTACAGAGTTGAAATAACGGGGCTGGACAATTATGAAAAAGCAGGAAAACGGGTATTGATTATAGCCAACCATACCTCTTTTCTGGACCCGCTACTACTGGGCGTATTTTTACCGGATGACATAACTTTTGCGATTAATACACAGGTTTCCCGGCGCTGGTGGTTAAAACCGTTTCTGGGGTTGTCGCGTGTATTCCCGATGGACCCTACCCATCCTTTATCTTTAAAGGATCTGATTCATCATCTGCAAGATAACATCAAGACCGTTATTTTTCCCGAAGGCCGCATTACGGTAACCGGTGGCTTAATGAAGATTTATGATGGCACCGGCTGGGTTGCCGATAAGTCTGAAGCCGCTGTTTTGCCTGTGCGTATAAAAGGCGCTCAATATACCCATTTTTCAAAACTGCACAGAATCCTTCGTCTACGTATATTCCCTAAAATTTCTATACATATTTTACCGCCTACCCGTATTTCCGCTCCTGCCAACCTCAAAGGCAAAACCCGCCGCACTTATTGCGGCCATCTTTTAGCCGATATTATGACTAATATGATGTTTGCCACCAGCACTTACCGCCAAACTATTTTTGAAAGCCTGCTTCAGGCGCGTGAGATACATGGCGGAAAACATACTATCATCGACGACCTGGATGCCATCCCGCTCAACTACAACAGTTTAATCATGCGCGCTATCGCCATAGCCAATGAATTAAAGGACATTACGGCAGCCGGAGAGAATGTCGGCGTTTTTCTGCCCAATTCGACCAAAACCGTCATCGTCATTCTGGGCTTGCAAGTATACGGCTGTGTTCCCGCCATGTTGAACTATTCAACCGGTTCATCAGGCATGCTTTCTGCCTGTAAAACGGCACTCGTCAGGACTGTTTTAACGTCCCGGCGCTTTATAGAAAAAGGCAAGTTAAACGATGAAGCAGAACTGCTAAGGCAACACGTCAAGCTGGTGTACCTGGAAGATCTGGCAGAATCCATCTCCAGGCCCGCTAAACTTAAAGCGATGCTGCAAGGCATCACCGCCAGACTCTGGTATCAACATGACCGGTTCAGCCCGGATAGTCCAGCCGTCGTTTTGTTCACTTCCGGATCGGAAGGCACACCCAAAGGCGTCGTTCTGTCACATGCCAATATTCTGGGTAACCTTAAACAACTCGAAGCCCGTATCAGTTTTAATGGCCGGGATGTCATACTCAACTTTCTGCCCATGTTTCATTCCTTTGGCTTTACGGTAGGCACCATATTGCCGATTATCAGCGGCATGAAGACTTTTTTTTATCCGACACCGCTGCATTACACGGTTATCCCTGAAATTGCTTATGAAATCGATGCCACTATCATGTTCGGCACCAATACTTTTTATGCGGCTTATGCTAAAAAAGCTCACCCCTATGACTTCTATAATATGCGTTATGTAGTTGCCGGAGCGGAAAAGCTGCAAGAAAGCACTCGTCAGATCTGGTCTGATAAATTCGGCATTCGTATTCTGGAAGGCTATGGGGCGACCGAAACCTCGCCGATAACCTCGGTGAACACTCCGATCTATTATAAAGCGGGTACGGTAGGCCGCTTTATGCCTTATATGGAACACAAGCTGGAGCCTGTTCCAGGCATTAATGATGCAGGACAACTGCACGTCAGCGGCCCCAATATCATGCTGGGTTATCTATTGGCCGATAATCCCGGCAAACTGGTTCCGCCTGAATCCATTTATGGTAAAGGCTGGTATGACACCGGCGATATTGTCTATGTCGACGATGAGGGTTTCATCAGTATCCGTGGCCGTAGCAAACGTTTCGCCAAAGTCAGCGGTGAAATGATTTCCTTAACCGCTGTAGAGCAACTGGCGGCTAACGCTTGGCCGAGCGCCTATCATGCTGCCATCAGCCTGCCCGACGCAAAAAAAGGAGAACAGGTTATTCTGGTCACCACACAGAAACAGGCAACAGTTAACGACCTGGCTACTGCATCTCCGGGAGTTGCCCCTATCAGTTTACCCAAGAAAATTTTGATCGTTGACGCCATTCCGGTTATGGCAACGGGCAAGGTCAACTATCCTGCCGTCACTGCCTTGGCAAGCGATAGGCTTTTAAAGTAAACATCCAGATATGGCGAAGCTCCAGCATCCTGTTCCGCTGGAGCTTCGCCAGATACATTCGCATACAGAATGTGACATCAATAATAATTATGTTATTTATTGCACTCCCTTAATAACTGGCATAAATTAAGCCACTCATTCAAATATGTAGAGGAGGACTTTATGTCTTTTGCAACCCCAAGTAATACAGAAAGAAGACAGCAGACTCACCAACTTATTACCGAGCTACAAAAAGAAAGACAGGAAGTCTGGTCTTTATATTCTCATGTTGTCGACTTAAAACCTTTTCCAGCCGATGAACAAGTAAAAAATCTTTTAACACGGTTCTCGCAATTACTGGTTGATTATGTATCTCTTGGCCACTTTGGCGTATATGAGCGTTTGCTTGCCGGCAAAGAACGCAGACAACGCATATTATCCGTCGCAAATGCCATTTACCCTGAATTTTCGACAACGACCGATGCGGCAATTACATTTAATGATAAATATGAAAATATCGAAAAAATAAATTCTTTTGAGGATCTGGAGCATGATTTATCGGCTTTAGGTGAAAGTCTGGCAAAAAGAGTTGATCTGGAAGACCGGCTTTGTGAGGTAATGCAATAACATTGAAAGGTAACAGGCGAATTTCCAGATGCTTTCGGCTGCCCGTCATGCTCCGACAGGACCTTGCTGGAAAAGATCTACCTCAGGTAAGGTTTCAGGTTCAATAACTTATGTAAAGGTGCCTGTTTTAACTGAACAGCCAAAGCGTGTAAGCCTTCACAATTCCTAGTCGTAAAAAAGCCATGAAGATATGGATCGATGCCGATGCCTGCCCTAATATTATCAAGGATATTTTATTTCGTGCTGCAGAGCGCCGACAATTACCATTAATACTGGTCGCAAACCGGTTAATGGCGACACCGCCTTCCCAATTCATTCAAGCCGTACAGGTCGGCGGCGGTTTTGATGTGGCTGACTGCTATATTGTGCAGCAGTGTCAGGCCAATGATCTGGTAATTACCGCGGATATTCCTCTAGCTGCCGAAGTGGTTGCCAAACAGGCATTCGCTCTAAATCCCAGAGGCGAGTTGTATACTCATGAAAATATAAGGGAACATCTGGCAATGCGTAATTTTATGACCGAACTGCGTGATATCGGGCAAGCTTCCGGTGGACCTTCAGCATTAGGGCAGCGTGATAAACAAGCCTTCGCCAATGCACTGGATCGATTTTTAGCAGCGCATTGTTGAGCTGAATCATCTGGAGATAAACAGCAAAAACGGCTAAGAAGTGAAAACCGGCTTTTTAGCTTAACCGTTCGAATAATGCACCTCTGTTTGTAAGTATACAATAAGCCTTTTAAATTTTGCGCGTGATAGGGTATATACCCCATACGCGCCAACTTAAGAAAAAGCACTTGAAAGATCAATAAGTAGCCGCATACAGGTGATTTTGTAATGGAACAGGGTAATCCCACCTAACTCACAAGACATCACCTTTGAAGCGTTTCTGAAAGAGTTACCTGCCGAGTGTCAGGAAATGGCTTATGAATTCAAAGCGTTTACGCGAAGCCGTAAGATTAAAACGCCAGCCCAATTATTACAAGTCGTCATGCTTTATGGCGGATTGGACAATGTGCTTCGAGAAACGGCGGGGGTGTTCACGCTCCAGGAAGAATGAATTACGGACAGCGCTGTTCACAAGCGCTTAAAAGCGTGCGAACCTTGGTTAAAGGCGCTGCTAATGAAATTGCTTCCCCACCAAAAAGTGCTTCAACATCGCTACGGCTTTTGGTCGTCGACGGCTCATCTCTTCAAGGACCGGGCGCTAAAGGTACCAACTTTCGTCTGCATTTGACGTTGGATTGGGTAAGCATGACGCTTCATGAAGTCCATGTGACCGGTACCGATCAAGGCGAAAGCCTGAACCGATAGGGTTTTGCCAGCGGTGATGTCGGGCGGGTTGATCGTGGTTATAATCATCCTGGGACCCTCCTTGACCTCAATACCCGGGAGGTTGATGTATTATTACGGTGGCTATCGACCGCCATGCCGCTGTATCTTCGGCAAGCAGACCCGTTAGCTTGTGAGCCTGTGCCGGAATTGGCTAAATAGAGTCGATTACCTTCGGATGGCGACCAGCGATTTAGTCAGCATTTCACTACCGCACACTTTTACCGTATAAATATATATATATTTAATCGATGTGTTACAACTTCATAATGGAAAACGAACAAAACGGGGGAAGCGGTACACCCTTAGTTAAAAACCGTTTCAATAAGCGCTTAGCCAATT
>JAQURG010000053.1 GCA_028715725.1 Methylococcales bacterium | reverse complement strand
GCCACCCGCTACCGGCCGAATTTAGCCTACGCCATGGCCAGGCTCCGCCTGCGATTGTTCGGATGGCTCATCCAGCAGGCAACGCCGGGCGAGGTGCTCAGTCTGCTCACCCTGATCGGGAAAACCCTGGAACGGCAGAGGCCCGGCCGTTCCGCGCCTCGCCCCAAATTCAGATCCAACCCGAGGCCGCGGCGCCATACAAGTGAGGCTTAACTTAACGGCATTGGTAATTGATACCCGCCAATGCCTTTTACGCCAATAATTCTTCCGGCATTCAAATACCCGATTGCGGCGATTAAGACAGCGTGTTTTCAGTGAGTAATAAACCTGAACCATCAAGTAACTTTAATTGGGGGCCGCAGCTGGGATAGGCGATGGATTGGCATGAAAACGCCGATTATCTATGAATTGATAGTCTTGCTCGCACTCATGACAGAGGTTAAATTGAGCCATGCTGGTGTACGACCGGTCATAAGGCTGCCGCGTCATGATGTTGTAGCGCGGGCCGCAGTGGCAACAACTGGTGAATGGATAGTGATAACATCGGCTGGCAGGATCGAAAATATCCCGAATACAGTGAGGGCAGGTGGCTATATCCGGCAATACAAATATCGATCGCTCCCCGTCGGCGATACTCGATTTAATCTGGAAGTCATGAAAATCAGCCAGTGGTTGGCGAGTGATGAGCAGTGATTTGATTTCCGCAAAAGGCGGCAATTGGCTGTTAAGAGAGTCCAGAAACTGCCGCTGTTGTTCGGAAAAGCCTTCAATAGCAATGGTTACGCCGCTGGCAGTATTTGCAATCCAGCCTTTTTGCTGGCATTCCCTCGCAAGCCTGACAATAAACGGACGAAATCCCAGGCCCTGGACAAAGCCTTTGATATCGATTTTTAAATGATCTTTATTAATGGGGTAGCCTTTTTATTGAAAAAAGATTATCTGATGCTAATAGATGAGGAACTCGTGGCTGACTGTTAATTCTTTTCCCTGGTTTTAATGCACCAACCCAACACTATCTGAAGACGAGCCTGGAAAAAGTTATCCTCTAATTGGCAACGCACAGTTGGATCATTGCCATAAATAATAGTTTCTTTTGGGCATTTTCATTTCGCAGTCTCCTGTTTTCTTAAATTTTACCTGAATCCTTCAGTGTGTATCAGATCAACAAAAGCTTCCGCTGTGATTGGAGGGCTTTTGAAGTAACCTTGATAAGTATCGCACTTTTTTTCTGCAAGAACGCCAACTGCGCCATCGTTTCCACTCCTTCCGCATGGACTTTAAAACCCAGAATATGCCCCATGGCAATAATAGCGGAAGCAATTTCCATATTGTCTTGCCGGAGAGATGGATCATTGATGATACTTTTGTCGATTTTTAGAACATCCAGAGGAAAATGTTTGAGGTAAGCGAGCGAAGAAAAACCAGTGCCTAAATGTTCAATAGCAAGACAGATGCTTTGAGAATCCAGCTTATTCAATAGCTCCATAATATTGCCCGGATTTTCCTTTAAACCTTTTTCGGTAATTTCCAATTCCAGGTACCGTGCCGGAAACCCGGTTTCAATCAATACAGCGGCAACCAAGGCGTATTACAAGCGATTGAGCTTCATTAAAACAGGCATAGCAACTGCGTCCTTGATCCTTGGCTTGATACAGTGCGATATCGGCGTGATCCATGAGTATTTCACAGTTGGAGCCATGTTGCGGATACAGACTGATGCCTATGCTTACGCCAATTTTCACGTCATTGCTTTGGGTTAGCTGAAAAGATTTGCTTAAAGCGTAGATGATTGCTGAGGCTACCTGAGCGGCATCTTCTCTATGCGCTATTTCTTCCAAATACGACAAATTCATCACCCCCAGACGCGCCACTGTATCTATCTTTCCTTCTTCAGATAGGCGCCACTGTATCTACTTTACGCAGTCTTGCCGAGATACGTCCGGCAATCTGTTGCAGTAGCTCGTCGCCTGCCGAGTGCCCCAAACTGTCGCTCACTGCTTTAAAACGATCCAGATCAAGTATCAGTATCGCCGGTTGCTTGCCGTCACGATTTCTTATTTCAATGCTGTGTTTCAAGTGTTCCTGCAACAGGCGCCGATTAGGCAATTTAGTCAGCGGATCATAGAATGCCAGCTGTTTGATCTCCTCCTCTACAGCTTTGCGCGAAGTGATGTCGGTAATGAATCCATGCCATAGCACGGAATTACCGACATCGCTGTGGTATTGCATTGCCCAGCAGCCAGCATACGGGTTCATCGTTAAACTTCAAGCGATACTCCTGCCTCCGCAGCGTCAAGTCTCGCGCTGATAGGCTAATGAAAGTTTTGAAATTATCCAGATCATCAGGATGCAAGGCTGAATGTCCATCAGGAAAAAGCTGAAATTGAACACCATTCCCGGAACCTGGCTGGCGATTTTCTGGAAGCGATTTAAGGCGTCCTGACTTTTCTGCTCGGTCTTCCGGCGTTCCGCCACTTCTTTAGCCAGCTGCAAGGTGCGCGAAGAAAGCTTGTCGAACATGGACAGCATGGTGTCGAAGTCTTGCCGGAAACTGCTGAAACCTTCATCTATTTCGCTATGACCCGCCTAATTCCGCCGACTGGCCGCATGATAATACTTTTCAGATGGTTTCTAAGGAATGTGTAGGCTATTTTGGTGGGGTTAGGCGCCTCCCTCCTCGTAACGGTCAATATAACGCCAAAAAGTCTTCACAAGTGCCAAGCAACCGTGCCGCTTCTCCCTACGTTAATCGACTCTCCTGTCAACCGGAATAGACTTCTTCAAATCTCCCATTCTGAGTTTCCTGGCGCCATTCTGACTATTTCATCTCTGTACCGCCGGTATACAGTATGAAAACCGGATAGATAATGTATTACAAACCAGGACAGTTTATTCGCTCTCAAGACTACATTTTATAGAATTGATTTTAAAAAAACTTGGTGCTATTATCGTGTTTCTTCGTTGGCTTTATGTCGTCAGATATAAGTATATTTTTTTCAAAAACATTGATTGGTTTTTATACATCAATTTTCTTAAAGTCTATGCCAAGCACACGAGACGCCCATAATTTTAAAACTTCAATTGAGAAGCGGATGAAACAATAAGGAAACATCCCTGCGGGATGAAGCCAATGATTGGGAAGGGGTCTGCATCACCTCCCCAATCCGCGCCCGAGAAAGCAACTTCGCTTCGCTTGTTGCGGGGCGCTCCTTTCGGCCTGAAGGCCGAGGTCTAAGATCAGCAAGGAATATTGATTAATACACATGCATGATGTTTTTGAACTACACTTGATTTTGGGCATTCATACAATAATGCTATAAATCATAATCGAGTTGCACATCCTGAGTATGTTTGTAACCAAGTAGATAAATTCGAAAAAAATTATGTGCCGCAAAGACTAATATCTAGTATCTCCCTAGGCTTGATAAATTGATAAAGAAGAACGTTTGCTCTATGTAAACTAATTTTCTAATAGTTAATAATTCGCGCCTTGAAAAATACGGTGAGATGAGGCGGAGCTACTATTGAGCCTCAGCAACTACATAGCTGAGGCATAACAAAAAGTTAATTGACGTTCTAACAAACAAATAAAGTAAAGAATAGAACGCCAGCATTGATTGATAGACTTTTCGGGGTAGGTATGCGCACACAGCATTACACAGGATTCAAATTTATAATGGCTTTATACGAAAGGACATAAGATGAAAGCGGTCATTCTCGCCGGCGGTTTCGGAACTCGCATTTCCGAAGAAACTATCCTTAAACCCAAGCCCATGGTCGAAATTGGCGGAAAACCAATTCTCTGGCACATTATGAAGATTTATTCCGCCCATGGTGTGGATGACTTCGTGATCTGTTGCGGCTATAAAGGCTACCTCATCAAGGAGTATTTCGCCAATTACTTTCTGCATATGTCAGATGTCACATTTGATATGTCTGAGAACAAAATGGAAGTTCATCATCAAAAGGCCGAGCCGTGGAAAGTTACGCTAATCGATACGGGTGAAACCACACTAACTGGCGGCCGTCTTAAGCGTGTGGCATCTTATTTAAAAGATGAGGAAGCGTTCTGCTTTACTTATGGTGATGGCGTGGCAAATATTGATATTACGGCCGAAATCGCCTTTCATAAGCAACATGGCAAATTGGCAACCATCACTTCAGTTCAACCACCGGGACGCTATGGTGTATTGCAGATGGATGAGCGGCAAGTTGTAGGCTTTACCGAAAAGCCGCATGGTGATGGCAGCCTGATTAATGGCGGTTTTTTCATCCTCTCGCCGAAATGCCTCGACCTGATCGAAGATGATCGTACAACCTGGGAACAAAGTCCACTTAATCAGCTTGCCGCGATGAGGCAAATAGTGGCCTTTGAGCATGAAGGCTTTTGGCAGCCTATGGATACTCTACGTGAAAAAACGCATCTGGAGGAGCTTTGGTCATCGGGCAAAGCACCCTGGAAGATATGGTAATAACAGTATTCCGATTTCATTTTCTGCAGGCTATTGGGCTATAGCCTGCTTTTACCCTGGTGATTTTAATGGCTAAATATCAGACCGATTTTTTAGTAATTGGTGGCGGCGTTATTGGTATCAGTGTCGCTCGCCAACTTAAAAAGCGTTATCCCGAAATGGCTGTTTCTTTGCTGGAAAAGGAGGCAGATGTTGGCTTCCATGCAAGCGGTCGTAATAGTGGCGTACTTCATGCCGGTTTTTATTACGCCCCCGATAGTTTAAAAGCTAAATTGACACGAGACGGCAATTTTGCAATGCGCGAGTATTGTGAACAGCGTCAAATTCAAGTTAACGCTTGCGGAAAACTGGTTGTAGCTAAAGATGCTGCCGATCTGCAAGGGATGGATTTACTTTTACAGCGCGGGCATGCTAATGACATTGAATTGCAGGAAATAAGTGCAGAAGAAGCCCGACGTATTGAGCCGCGAGCTAAAACCTTTGAACGCGCTCTTTTCTCGCCTACGACCGCATCGGTTGATCCGGTTACTGTAATGAACTCCATGCGTAAAGATGCCGAAGCCGAGGGGATTCAATTTCATTGTGGAGTGGCATTCAAAGGTCGAACCGATAATGGTGTAGAAACTTCTCAGGGTGAGTTCCGTACTGCTTATGTTATTAATGCCGCAGGTTTATATGCAGATAGTGTTGCTAGGAAATTCGGCTTTTCGACACGCTATCGAATTCTGCCATTCAAAGGTTTATACATCTATTCGGATGAGCCCGTCGGTGCAATTCGCACTAATATTTATCCGGTACCTGATATGCGTAATCCATTTTTAGGCGTGCATTTTACCGTTACTTCGCAAGGTAAGATTAAAATTGGTCCTACAGCAATTCCTGCTTTTTGGCGCGAACAATACGAAGGCTTCAGTCATTTTCAGGGTCTGGAGGTTTTGGATATTCTGTCAAGGCAAGCGCGCTTGTTATGGTCGTCCGAGTTTGATTTCAAGCGTTTGGCCTGGGAAGAAATGCAAAAATATTCCAAAGCTCATCTGGTAAATTTAGCGACTACCTTGGTCAGCGATATAAATATCAAGCAATATCAGCGCTGGGGAAGGCCGGGTATCAGGGCGCAATTACTGGATATTGAAACACAGCGCCTGGAAATGGATTTTGTACTGGAGGGAGATGGCAAATCGGTACATATTCTAAATGCAGTATCTCCTGCTTTCACTTGTGCACTGTCATTTTCGAATTATGTGTGCGATTACATTCAGAAAAAATTAAACTAAAAGTTAAAGGGTGACGATGAAAATATTGATTACGGGTAATATGGGATATATTGGCTTGGTTGTCGTTAAAAGACTCCGGCAGTCTTATCCTGACGCTACACTAGCCGGGCTTGACATAGGCTTTTTTGCGCATTGTCTGACACAGCCTGAGGTTTTGCCTGAAACAATGCTTGATATTCAGTATTTTCAGGATGTCCGCACACTGACTGCTGATTTATTAAAAGGTGCTGATGCGATTGTTCATCTGGCGGCAATCTCTAATGATCCGATGGGTAATCAATATGAGGCGGTAACAGAAGAGATAAACTATCGCGCCAGTGTTCGGCTTGCTAAATTAGCCAAAGAAGCGGGCGTTAGCCGTTTTGTTTTTGCTTCCAGTTGCAGCGTGTATGGTTTTGCAGATGATGAGGCGCGTACCGAGCAATCAGCACTGAATCCGCTGACTGCGTATGCGCGCTCTAAATTGGCGACAGAGCAGGAAGTGAAAGAACTGGCATCGCCTGATTTTGTAGTTACCTGTTTGCGTTTTGCTACAGCCTGTGGTGCAAGCGATCGTTTACGTTTGGATTTAGTGTTAAATGATTTTGTCGCAGGAGCTGTTGCTGAGAAAAAAATAACTGTTATGAGTGATGGAACGCCTTGGCGGCCTTTGATCGCCGTTCCTGATATGGCTAAAGCAATGGACTGGGCAATCAGCAGGACTTCAGATAATGGCGGCGCTTACCTTGCGGTTAATGCAGGAAGCAATAACTGGAATTATCAGGTCCGTGATCTGGCAAATGCAGTAGCCCAGATTATCCCAGGTACAGAAGTTTTCATTAATGAAAACGCCCCACCTGATAAACGTTCGTACCGGGTTAATTTTGATCTTTTTAATAGCCTGGTTGCTGCCGAATATCAGCCTGAATGCGCTCTTGCTTCGGTTATCGGCCAATTGAAAGAAAAACTCGACTCGATGAATTTTGATGATATTCATTTCCGCACATCTTCGTTAATGCGTTTAAATGTATTAACTCATTTGAAAAAAGCAGGTCTATTGACTGACACGCTCGAATGGTCAGGCAATTGTTTCAAATAACAGGATTTTCCATAGATAAAAACTATGAATGTTTTACAAACTTCCATCCATGGGGTGAGTGTTGTTGAAACTACGCCTTTCTGTGATGAACGTGGCTTGTTTGCCAGACTGTATTCTGAAAACGAACTAGCTGAAGTTATCGGGCAACGTAGAATAGTGCAGATAAACTATTCTCGCACGCATGCAGTAGGTGCAGTACGTGGTTTGCATTACCAACGATCTCCTCATGCGGAAATGAAGCTGGTGCGCTGCCTGAAAGGGCGAGTTTGGGATGTGGCGGTTGACTTAAGGGCCGGCTCTGCAACTTTTCTGCAATGGCATGCCGGAGAGCTACTGCCCGATAATGCTCGGATGCTGGTTATCCCGGAAGGTTGTGCCCATGGTTTTCAGGTCTTGGAAGCCAACAGCGAATTACTTTATTTGCATACAACTGCTTATCGGCCTGAAGCAGAAGGCGGGGTAGCTTATAACGATCCTACTTTAAATATTGCCTGGCCATTGCCTGTAACCGAACTATCACAACGTGATCGCCAACATACCATGCTTGGCGCTGATTTTTTAGGACTTAAATTATGAAATGCCGCCATTGTCAGGCCAACTTAAACGAGCTGTTTATTGATTTAGGTACAGCTCCACCTTCTAATGCTTATCTGAGTAAGGAGGCCTTGCATGCACCGGAAAAATATTATCCGTTGCGCGTGCTTGTTTGTACTGATTGCTGGTTAGTGCAAACTGAAGATTACGCCGAGGCCGAAGAGTTTTTTGCCGCCGACTATGCCTACTTTAGTTCGTTTTCCAGCACCTGGTTACAACATGCTGAGCAATATGTTGCCGACATGGTTACGCGCTTTGGTTTAACCAGAGATTCACATGTGGTAGAGATTGCCGCCAATGACGGCTATTTATTGCAGTTTGCAAAAGCCCGCGATATTCCTTGTTTAGGGATAGAGCCTACGTCAAGCACTGCCGCTGCTGCCCGTACCAAAGGTATTCCCATCGTGGAAGATTTTTTCGGTGTCCGTCTGGCGGAAGAATTAATTGCGCAAGGGAAACAGGCTGATCTAACCGCGGCCAACAACGTACTGGCGCACGTGCCGGACATCAATGATTTTGTATCAGGATTCAGGCTATTGCTTAAACCGCAGGGTGTATCAACTTTTGAATTTCCTCATTTGTTGAAGCTGGTGGAGGAAACCCAGTTTGATACTATTTACCATGAGCATTTTTCTTATCTGTCATTGACAGCGGTTAATCGTATTTTTGCAGCCAATGGATTGAAGGTGTTTGATGTAGAAGAACACCCCACACATGGCGGTAGCCTTCGTGTATTTGCGCAACGTGCCGATAGCGGTCAACATTCGGTTAGTACAAGAGTGGATGAATTGCTGCAACGTGAAGCCTTTGCAGGTATCAAGTCGCTTGACTTTTATACCGGCTTTCAAATTAAAACCGATAAAGTAAAGGATGATTTTCTGAGCTTTTTGCTGGAGGCCAAGCGCCAAGGTAAAACTGTTGCCGCTTATGGCGCTGCGGCTAAAGGTAATACTTTGATGAATTATGCCGGTGTTCGCTTTGACCTGATTTCGTTTGTAGTTGACCGTAACCCTGCCAAACAGGGTACGTACATGCCCGGCAGCCGGATAGCTATTGTCGATGAAAGCCGGCTACAAAATGCTAAGCCTGATTATGTGGTTATTTTTCCGTGGAACCTCAAGAAAGAGGTGATGCAGCAGCTTGAATATATCAGATCTTGGAATGGGCAGTTTGTGACTGCTGTGCCTAATATGGAGGTTGTATGAAGCCACGCATCCATTATACCAAACCCTCCATCACCGAATTAGAAGTGGGCTACGCCACAGATGCCGCCCGTAATGGATGGGGAGAACATTGTCACGAATATATCAACCGCTTTGAAGAAGCATTCAAAACACACTTAGGGGTGAAATACGCCATCGCCACATCAAGCTGCACGGGGGCTTTGCATATGGGACTTGCCGCACTAGGCATTGGTGCTGGAGATGAAGTAATCGTGACGGACACCACCTGGATTGGCACGGCTGCTCCCATTGTGCATTTAAGGGCTAAACCAGTGTTCGTGGATATCCTGCCTGATAGTTGGTGCATCGATCCTGAACTGGTACAGGCGGCTATCACACCAAGGACTAAAGCCATCATTGCAGTTCACCTGTATGGCAATCTGTGCAACATGGATAGCTTACTAAAAATCGGCGAACACCACGGAATACCAATCATTGAAGACGCTGCCCAGGCAATTGGCTCTGTTTATCATGGAGAACGGGCTGGTTCGATGGGAAAATTTGGGGCATTTTCATTTCATGGCACAAAGACCCTGACTACTGGCGAAGGGGGTATGTTTGTTACCAATGATAGTGATCTTTATGAAAAAGTATTGACCCTATCGAACCATGGACGGGCACTGACACAAACCAAGCAATTTTGGCCTGATATTATAGGCTTTAAATACAAAATATCGACTGTACAAGCTGCCATTGGATGTGGCCAAATGGAGCGACTTGAAGAGTTAGTGAAACGTAAAAGAGAAATATTAGACAACTATCGTTTGCACCTTGAATCAGTGCCTGGCATATCGATGAATCCAGAACCTGAAGGAACAATAATTGGTGCCTGGATGCCAACAGTTGTATTCTCAAAAGCATTGAAAATTAGCAGAGAACGTTTGCAAGATGCATTTAAAATAGAGAATATCGATGCAAGACTGTTTTTTTGGCCGTTAAGTTCTTTGCCACCGTTCTCAGAGTGGAGCTTAACACCTGGTAAGATTGCAAAAGATATTAGTGATAGAGCAATCAACTTGCCTTCTTATCATGACATATTAGAAGATGAGCAATTAAGAATTATTGCTTTGATTAAGTCCATTATTTAGGGAATTTATTGACCAAGCCTTTAAATCTCGCTTGCAATATATGTAAAGAAGCCACTAATTTGATTTGGCATTTAGAGAAAACCCCACCCAACCATTTGAAGCTTAACCAATGTACTCCAGAATCCAGATAATCCAAGGTTCCAGTGTTACCCCAGAAAGTATTGCACAGGTCAAGCATCGCTCAAGGCCACAATCGTATCCTTACCCGCCTCGACTCCAGGCAAACACATGAACATGTGCTGGCCAAACTCGAAGCTTATGCTCCACTCACTAGCGCAGGTATCTACTGTGTTGTTTTCGACATCATCATTGAACACATACCTGCCGACAGGTTCCCCAACCTCCTTTGGAATCAAGGTGATATCCCGAAAACGGCAGTGCGGGAATACTTATAAACACATCCTGAATTTGGAGATTGATAAGCAGATGAATTACAAGCTGCTGATTATTGTTGCGACGAATGGGTATTTGAAGAGGGTGCTACAGTAATGTCACTGAAAAAAAACGTTATCGCCAATTACCTGGGTCAGGGTTGGGTCGCCCTGATGGGGTTGGCTTTCATCCCTCTATATATCAAATACCTAGGGATTGAAGCCTATGGAGTGATTGGCATTTTTGCCCTGCTTCAAGTGTGGCTTGGGCTGCTGGATGTAGGTATGACTCCAGCATTAAGCCGTGAAATGGCACTTTTTACCGGTGGTGCGCATAGCGCGCAGTCCATACGCGATTTGTTACGCAGCATCGAAATTGTCGTACTTGGCATGGCTGTTTTAGTCGCTTCAGGTATCTGGGCGGCCTCGGGTTGGCTCGCATCGGACTGGCTAAAGGTAGAAAAATTACCCATGGGTACTGTTGCTCAAGCGTTTACTATCATGGGTGTGATCAGCGCCTTGCGCTTTATTGAGAACATTTACCGGAGCTGTATCGTCGGACTACAGAAACAGGTTGCACTAAACATTATCAATAGCATCATGGCTACCCTAAAAGGGTTGGGTGCTGTAGGTATCTTAATCTGGGTATCGCCTACTATCGAAGCATTTTTCCTGTGGCAAGGGATGATATCAATTCTGACGCTAGGTATGTTCATATACATTGTTTACCATACTTTACCTACAACAGATCAGAAGGGACGATTTTCCCTGCCAGCCCTGAAGGGGATCCGGCGTTATGCTGCAGGAATGGTCGGTCATGCTTTCTTATCTTTATTACTTACGCAAGTCGATAAAATCCTGCTTTCTAAATTACTGCCGCTTGAAGCATTCGGCTACTATTCATTGGCAGCAATTGTAGCAGGTGCCTTGTTCACTCTTGTCTTCCCTATTACTCAAGGCTTCTTTCCATCCTTTAGCAAAATTGTTGCCAACCAAAATCAAACTCAATTGATCCGCATTTACCACAAGAGCACTCAACTGGCGACAGTTATTATGGGCAGTGCCGCTATCATCTTGATGGTTTTTGCGGAACCAATATTACATCTATGGACTCACAATGCTACTTTGGCGCTACGTTCCGCCCCACTAGTAAGTCTACTTGCGCTTGGCAACCTGCTAAATGGACTGACCTGGATACCCTATCAAGCACAACTCGCTTACGGTTGGACCAGCTTTACTATTAAAGTCGAAATTATTTGTGTTGCCGTCATCGTTCCTGCTATATTTTGGGTGGCACCGCTATATGGCGCAATAGGAGTCGCTTGCATTTGGGTAGTTTTGAATGCTGGTATTTTTTTTATTGGTTATCAGTTTATGTTTCGTAAAATTTTATCGGGTGAAAAATGGCGTTGGTATTTCCAAGACACATTAATCCCACTATGGTGGTCAACTTTTTCGGTGTTGTTAATTTCTTGGCTGGTTCCTTACCCAACGACTAATTTAATGCAGGTTTTATGGCTATCTACTGTATCAATAATCGGCGTCATTACAAGTGCTTTATCTACACCATTTGTTCGAAGTTCTTTCAAATCTATTCATGTAAGGCTAAATTTTAATTTATGAAACTTAATCCATTGGTTAGCATTTGCATACCGACGCACAATCAAAATCCAACTTTTCTAAAAAAATGTATTGAGAGTGCAATTCAGCAAACCTATAAAAATATAGAAATTATTATAAATAACAACAACACAACCAATGAAAGCTTATTCTATTTAAAATCTTTATCGGAAGAGAGTGGAAAAATAATAAAAATATCCACAAATGAGTCCACAGTAGGTATGAGGGAAAGTTTCGAACAGGCCATTCAGAATGCAACCGGTGATTACCTCTTTATACTTCCTTCTGATGACTTTATTGAGAAAAATGCGATTGAAGTTTTAATTAATGCCCTGCAACAAAATCCAGATTCGGATTGCATCTGCGGCCAGTGGCGCTATATAGATAAAGAATTTAAACAATTGGGCGAACAGAATCACATACATTATGTAAACAAAGAGCGCCAAATATACGACTCCCTAGAGCTAAAAAACAATTACTATGTCTTCTCATTAATAAGATCTGATTATATAAAGAATATGGACATCTGTTTGAATAAAAAAGTAATTTATGCTTTTGACATTGCTTTTTCTAATGAAGTTACTCTGCATGGAAAAGTCATTGTCATTGACAAAATAATAGCAAATTTTCAAAAATATAATACTACGCGGAAAGTAAGAGATTTAGACGTTATAATTGATGAATCTGAAATACTTTATTATTTTATAAGCAAAATTTTTGATGATAAAAACTTAAAAAAAACAATATCAAAAATTAAAATCGCGATAATCATCTTAAATCATATTAGAAAAAGAGTTACGACTCTAACTATAATCTCAATAAAGTTAGCTGTCACTCCAAAGAAACTCATAAATACATTCATCTATTTAGTAAAAATGTCAGCTTCATCTATGAACTTACTAATTAAGTCATGGGTACAACAATTATCCTTCCAATAAAAATTGCTAAAAAATTGCTAGAAACTACTTTATGTGCCATCTCTATACTTCACAACTAGATACATCAATTCATCTAATGATAACAATACAAAAGAAGATCATGAGTTACTACCTGAATTATCGCTTGTGAATTGAGTTAAGGATTGTCGCCATGTCCTATCGTTTTACGGTGTTTACACCCGCCTATAATCGCGCTCACACTCTGCCACGCGTGTATGAAAGCCTCAAGCAGCAAACCTTTCGGGATTTTGAATGGTTAATTGTCGATGACGGTTCTACCGATAACACAAAAGAATTGGTGGAAGTATGGCAAAAAGAAAATCGCTTCCCCATTCGTTATTTTTGGCAAAAAAATGCACATAAAAAAGTTGCCTTCAACCGAGGTGTTAAAGAAGCGCGAGGTGAATTATTTTTTTGTTGGGATAGTGACGATGCGGCTCTACCTGAAGCCTTGGAAATTTTCAATCAGCATTGGCGCAATATTCCAGAGGAGGAACGGGATGGATTTGCGGCGGTATGGAGTCTTTGTCTAGATGAGAGGGGAAATCTTGTCGGTGATAAATTTCCAGAAGATGTGTTTGATTCAAATACGTTGGAAATTTTTTATCGTTATAAAGTGATGGGTGAAAAATGGGGATGCCAACGTACTGATGTCTTACGGCAATTTCCGTTTCCCGAAGATGTGCAAGGGCTGGTTACTGAAAATATTGTTTGGTCTGCGATTGCAAGAAATTATAAAACTCGTTTTATTAACAAAGCATTGCGAATTTACTATATGGAGCAGACCGATTCTCTTATGCGTACTGTAGCCGAAAAAAACGCAGATGGTCATGCCTTGTGGACTAGGGACGTGCTGTGCAATGACTTACAATGGTTTTTCTACTACCCCACATGGTTTTTGAAAATGGCTGCTAATTACACGCGTTATGTTTTGCATTTACAGAAAAATAACGTTATCAATCGCTGGGTCTTGCATGGTTTTTTTCCTCGCCTACTTGTGGTGGTGATGTACCCAGTAGGGCTGTTAGTTTATCAGCTAGATAAGCGTAAAAAATAATTGTGATTTAAAATATTTTATCAAATCAGAAGCGAGCATCCATATAAGTATCTTTATGTAAAATATTTAAGTATGAACGCCATATAGCTACTCACTGCTGACTGATTTGACACTGTTGAATGTTTTGAAATAGATGGCTTCTAAGCTTGTAAAGAAAAATCTCAAATGAATCTTTTTAAGGAAAATAAACTTATGAAACGTATGCTTGTCACTGGGGCCCTGGTTTCCTTGGCTCATACCTCTGCGATCGGCTAATCAAAGATGGTCATGATGTCTTGTGTGTGGACAACTTTTTTACTGGCAGCAAAACAAATATTTCCCATCTAATTGGCAAACCTTACTTTGAGCTCATGCGGCACGATGTTACTTTTTCCAATGTATATCGAGGTCGATGAAATATACAACTTGGCTTGTCCTGCTTCCCCGGTGCATTACCAATTCGATCCGGTGCAAACCACCAAGACTAGCGTGCATGGTGCAATCAATGTGCTTGGATTGGCCAAACGAGTGAAAGCACGAATACTTCAAGCATCTACTTCCGAGGTTTATGGCGATTCAGTGGTGCATCCGCAGCCGGAAAGCTATTGGGGCCACGTCAATCTCATTGGTCCTCGTTCTTGTTATGACGAAGGTAAGCGTTGCGCAGAGACACTGTTCTTTGACTATTACCGTCAACACAAATTGGATATCAAGTTTGTTAGAATATTCAATACCTACGGCCCACGAATGCTTCCGAATGACGGCCGAGTCGTGTCAAATTTTATTGTTCAAGCCCTGAAGGGGGAAGACATCACCATTTACGGTGAAGGCAGCCAAACGCGTAGTTTTTGTTATGTGGATGACTTGATTGAAAGATTCGTGCGCATGATGAATACTGAAAGGGGTTTCACCGGACCATTAAACCTGGGAATCCCAATGAATTTTCAATGTTGGAATTGGCTGAAAAAGTGCTTCAGTTAACCAAAAGCAAATCCAAGCTTGTGTTTATGCCATTGCCTGAAGACGACCCTAAACAGCGTCAGCCCAATATCACGATGGCAAAAGAAAAGCTTGATTGGCAACCTAAAGCCATGCTTGAAGATGGTTTGAAGGAAACAATTGCCTACTTTCAGCAATTTATGAAATTCTATAACCACAAGCAGAAATCCAATGGATTTATCAAAGTTTTTAGAACCAGGAACGCCTCTTGAACCGCCAGTATTTTAAATATATCAGTTTTCTTTCTCGTTATCAATTGACCCGAAACAAAAAAAGGCTGCCCGAATGGCACTTACTTAAGCTGATACGCTATAAAATCAGTGAGTCATGATCAGGTCAAGTAGCAGGCAGATGAAAGCCTCCGATTTCCTCTCGTATTTTTCGGTTTTAGGCGGTTTTCCCTAAGTTTTCAGCCAGCTTGTGTATTTCGTAAGCAACTGTATTATCCTGACGTTGCTGTTAAGTAAGCGTTATTCAGGACTGCCTGCGTTCTTTTCAATTGAAAATTGGTGGTCTATTTACACGTGTTATCATTTCCATTTAAGGAAGAATCACGATAATAAGCTTTGGCCTTACACGGTTTTTCCTGACCTTTTCGTGGTATTGATGTACCCCAGTAGGGCTATCAGTTTTCATGGTAGATAAACGAAAATAAATCGGACTCATTACAAATGTCTAATAAATTAAGAGTTAATCATACCTCAGTAATATTACGCTTCTTTTTTGCATTACTGTTTAGTTTGCTATTTATTTCGGCTCCTTGGAATCAATTAGTGTTGAAAACCAATGGTGACGTTGAACAGTATCTTATGCGTATTGGAAATCTTTTGGCTGGAACTGATACTGATGTTGATAGCATGGGTTTAATCACGTATCTATTTTCTGAGCCAGTTTGGCGTTATATCCTGATACTTATAGGTGAAACCTTTAATAAACCAATTGATGGGCTTATTTTGGTATCATTTTGTGTAATATTTATATATGCTTTTTTTCTGTGTGGACGAGTTAATTTATTTTTAGCTTCGTTTTTTCTATTTAATCCAATGATTAATGATCTTGTGATGGCGCAAGTCAGAAGCGCATTAGCGATGGCATTATTTTTAGTAGCACTGATGATAAACAATAAATTGATCAGGCTACTTGTAATCGCAATTGCGAGTATGATACATACACTTACTTTTGTATTTTTTTTAGTTTATATTGTTGCTAACTTTATCGAATTTAAAAGGGATTGCTATAATTATAAAAAGTCAGGAATTGCAGCTCTCTTCTTTGGTATTGTTTTGGCCAGCTTCATGGGTGGTGGAAAAGCATTTTTGTTGAGTGTCACAGGTGATCGCCGCTTTGCGCCAGATTACGACGTAGTGCCAATTTCATTTTTATATCTAAGTTACTGGATGCTGCTAGCGCTAGTAATAGCTCTGCCATCCATACAGAGATTTGATAACGGCTTTAAGGATTATTGGACCAGCTATTATTCAATAATCATGTTGACTTTGCCTTTTGTAATGGGTCTTTTTGGTGGAAATAGTGTAAGATTCGTAGCCTTATGTTTCCCAATTCTTTTGTACTCGATGACTTTGCATAAGACACCAGTAAAAGCGTCATTGATAGGGAGTATGTTTGTTTATCAAATTATTCAGTATCTATATTGGGTTAGGAATTTCTGATGCATATCTTGTTTCTCGTTTCAGCGATGGGCAGCGGCGGTGCGGAACGTGTAGCAGCTACACTCGCAAACGCTTGGACTAATCGTGGTAATCAAGTTACCTTAATGCCGACCTTTTCAGGTGGTGGAGAATGTTTTTACGAATTATCACCAGAAGTTCGCCTTGTTTATCTGGCAGATTTAGTATCAAGCCGAGTGCGAACTTGGGTTAATCAGCTTGATCGCTTACGCGCTTTACGCCGATTTATTGCAACCGAACGACCGGATGTCATAATTTCGTTTTTATCCAATGTCAACGTGGCTGCAATTATCGCATCGGTTGGTTTAGGGGTTCCTGTTATTGTTTGCGAACACAATGATCCCTTTGCTGAGCCTCATCCGCTTTTACTACGATTGGCTTGCAAATTGACTTACCCTTTCGCAGACATATTAATGGTATTAACGGACGGTATTGCTAGTAAGTATGCCGCTCATGGTTTGTTCTTACCAAAAATATTCGTAGTACCTAATCCTATCTTTGAACAACTGATGAATGTTGTACATTACAGCAGTAATGATGCAGCTAAGAAGCGGCTGTTGGGGATAGGCAGATTAGAGAAGCAAAAGCATTTTGATGTACTCATTAAGGTATTCGCTAATCTTGCCCGCCGTCATGCTGATTGGTCGCTTCGGATTTTAGGCGAAGGCTCTTTAAGGACTGATTTGCAACAGCAGATAGTAGATCTTGGACTCGATTCTCGCATTGAGTTACCTGGAATAGTATCGGCTGTTATAAATGAGCTGGTAGAAGCAGATATTTTCGCGTTGACTTCAAGGTATGAAGGATTTCCTATGGCATTATTAGAAGCAATGGCCGTTGGCTTGCCCTGCGTCAGCTTTGACTGCCCCAGCGGTCCACGGGAATTAAGCCTGGACGGGCAAGTGGCATTATTAGTACCGCCGAATGATGAACAAGCATTAGAACGTGCACTGGAGCGATTGATGGTAGATGCTGATTTAAG
The DNA here is from genome assembly GCA_028715725.1 of Methylococcales bacterium. Taxonomy (GTDB): domain Bacteria; phylum Pseudomonadota; class Gammaproteobacteria; order Methylococcales; family Methylomonadaceae; genus JAGXGJ01. The sequence goes on along the minus strand of JAQURG010000053.1, from coordinate 1,618 downwards.
AATAACGCTAGGTAGTCAGGCACGTAGGTCCGTTATAGAACGTTATTCCTTGGCTATTGTGTTAAAGCAATGGGATGCATTATTTGCAGAAGTTGGAGTTATTCTTTGAAATTATTATACATCATCAATATATTTGGATTAGCCATGGTAAGTTCAAAATCCAACACTCTTAATGAAGAATTAATTAAATTTGGCAGCAATAGTTATGTCATTAAAGTTTTTAGGCTGACCATAGTATATATGTTGAGCGAATTCAAAATCCTTATGATAACGTGGGCGTGTCGCTTGAAATTTCTCGTAGAATTGCAGGTACAAGCAATTACCTATTTTTAGCTTGAAGTTGCAAGGCATATTACTGGATAGAAGACTACCTTATGAAGTTAATGAATAACCAAAGTAATTCATCAAAGCCCGCTGTCTTACAGCTTATTACCGATTTGCGCACTGGTGGCGCAGAAAGAGTGGTTTTGGAGCTAGCGGGACGTCTGCCCTTTTCAGGAATTCGCCCGGTTGTAGTTACGATTAGCGCTGACCCTCGTATGTTCTCTATGCTTGAACAATATTCAGAGGTAGCCTTCCCTGTTTATGCCCTTATGGTGCGAAAAAATCCATGGTCATTTATGAATGGGGTTATTAAACTTGTCCGTATTCTTCATAATGAAAAAATTTCCTTAATACACGCACATATGTTTCATTCGCTTCCATTTGCTTTTATCTCTAAGATAGTTAGGCCAGATTTACGGATAGTATTTACAAGTCATAATACAGAGGGATTTTCATGGCTGCGCCGGACTATAATTCGTATGACAAGGGCAATGCGTGATGTCGATATTATTTTCGTGGCTGGGCAGCATGCTAACATGAATGCTGCAAATACGGTTGTGATTCCTAATGGGGTCGCTGTAGAGCCAGCAAAAAATATTGTTGTCAAGGAGGGCGCGGCGCGGTGGGTATTTTTATTTGTTGGCCGGTTAGAGCTCCAAAAAGATCCGATCGCCCTTGTTCAAGCCTTTGCAGCTATGCAGCATAAGAACTGTGAACTTTGGATGGCTGGCGACGGTATTATGAGGCATGATATAGAGCGCGAAATCGACAAATTAGGTATTAAAGACAGAGTACGTTTACTGGGTATTCGGAATGATGTGCCTCAGCTGTTTTTACAGGCGGATTGCTTTGTTATGTCTTCCCTGTGGGAGGGTCTGCCAATGGCTGTTCTTGAGGCAGGTACTTTGGGATTACCGGTCGTTGCCACGCCCGTAGGAGCTTTACCCGCTGTGTTGGATGGTGATTGCGGTTATTTAGTAGAAACGTCCCAGCTTTATCGCGTGCTTGATGACGTTATTAACGATTATGCGGAAGCGACTCGGCGTGGTAAGCGTTTGCGGGATAAAATTATCAATCATTATAGTCTTGAGCATATGGCAAAAGCACATGCCGACTTATACAGCAGTCTAATTTCTACAACAACTAAGGTTAGTGAGCCAGAAAGAGTAAAGTGGACCCCGAAATCCGGACAGTAGTTTAAGCTATGCTCTGAGCTAAATTAGAGACCGAAAATGAGTGAAAAGAAACGGAAGATTTTTACCGGAGCGCAAAAAGCCAAGGTTGCCTTGGAAGC
>JAQURG010000052.1 GCA_028715725.1 Methylococcales bacterium | reverse complement strand
CGGCAAGAAAGGGTCGATGCCGATCCGTGACTGGAAGTCCGCCCTCAATCAGTTTATGATTCTCTATGAGGATCGATTTCCAGAAATTTTTTTATCGGCGGTTTACACGGAAATTTTTACACTCTCCGCTAACCTCGTTTTTGGGCTTTTTTGGTAATACTCATGTTATCGGCATTAATAGCCCATTTCGAGCTAATCTAGGGAGCGTATAACTCCAATTGCCTAATTGAGCGCAATTACTGAGCAAAAATATAGCGTCATGCTTCTTATTAAAACCGATGTGATAATAAATAATCAAGGCCGGGTAGCTCCGGCTTTTTTAAGCCTGAACTCGGGCTTTTTACGCCTAAAGTTCTGGCAATTATTGCGGATTATTTATAGGTATTTATTTTGAACTGTGACGTGAGTGTGACATGAGAAATTTTAGGCATAAAAAAAGGACTGAGTAAAAATTACTAAGTCCTTGACTTATCTTTGGTAGAGGGCCGATCTCTAATTGCCTCTGCATGCCTTGACAATAAAGGCATTGAAAAACTGTAAAGCAAAGTTACTGTAAAAGTTACTGCACTTTTTAGTTATGGTTAAGCTTTTTATACAAAAAAGTCGTCATACAAAAAAATAATCTTAAAACACCCGCAATGGCTGCCCCGGCTTTTATCAAAAAAAATCCAACGTCATCCGTAATTGCTCTATTTCCGGGCATTTACTACCCTGGTTTTTACAAGTTTTCTTATCGACCCCATAAATCAGGTCGACGGTTTCTTAGCCAGAAAATTTGAGCTTTAACATCTGGCGGATAATGCTTTACTAATTTGGTATAAACAATTTTACCTTTGCAGTTGGATACTTGCGTTTCTGGATGAGAGTAACCAAGGGCGCGTTCATACAGGGTCTCGGCGACTCTCGCATCGACCTTCATTTTAGCGCGGTTAACCGATAAACTAAATTCAGGATACTTTTTTTTCCAAAGGTTGAGGGTAGATTCAGACACACCCAAAAATTCAGCCAATTCCTTATCGGTCGCACCCAACACGCAAAATTTGAATGCTAACTGTAAATATTCGACACGGTATTTTGTAGGTCTCCCACCTGGATGTTTTACTTTTATTGGTAACTGATTCATTCTATATGGGCTCCGAAAACTATAGGTTGTTTTTCTAAATAAATAGGCTGCAAGCTCTGCTATACCTGGCTTTCATTAATTCCCGTAATTAGCCATTAATAGCAATCGACTTACTCACTTGCTATCCAGCTTTCAACCCTAAAGGCGATTCTGCAAGCGGTTCAATTACATCAGCCCCACGGTAAACGTGCTGCATTTCATCCAGTGTATGAGGCGGCGTGATCTTTAATACCTGAGCCTTGCCCTTGCTAATAATCCGCCAGTGCAAGAAGCGCTTCCGGTCTTGTTCAGCATTTAATTCCGCAATGATTTCCTCTCGATGATTTTTCAGGAAGTCGCGTTGTTGCTGGGTAAGTCTTGATGCAGGACTGATTTCAAACCCAGTTTGATTAATTTTGACATTAAACCCGGCCTCTCGGATATTAGCCAAGGACTTCATCAAAATACCTCCACATCATCATTTAACAATGTTTCGATCGTTACGGGTATTCTATCCGTCACAGCGCCACAACCTACGTCAATCGTGGGCTGTAGTGTGACGGATAAGTTCTGGCTAGCGTAACGTGTCGTTTTATCCGTCACATCACCGGTGCCGGTACTTGTGCCGTTGTTACGCTTTAATTCCTCTGTTCCGTTAACGTTTTTTGCATCTGCAACGCTAGAAGTCCCGCCAAGCCTAGGGTGTGACGCTGTGACGGATGAAAAGGAAGATTCAGGCCATGGGTTTTCTGAAGAGTGGAGATAGCGCTCGAAAGACTCTTGAAATTGATCTTTGGTAAAACCCTTTTTGGTGTCGTATCCGATTCTGATCGTTTTCGACTCAATGCCATACCCCTTCAACCGACTGGATATCTGCCGGGGTGAAATCGGTTTGCCTCTGTTGTAAGTTGCCCAAGTCTTTTCGTCATCTTCACAAAGCGCTTCAATCAAGTGGGCGGTGAATATTTTATCTACTTTTTTGGTATCAAGAATTTCCTGAATATCAGCCAGCAATTCAACTCCGACGCTCATGGCATCAGATTCAGAGCCAGATAACTTTAATGCCGCCGATCTCGCCAATTGGGGCCACTGTCCACCGGCAGTATCTGCAATTGCCAGTAGTGGCTCCCAATTATCTTGCGCTCGATCATTAAGCTGTTCGGGTAACTGTGGACGTGCAACTCTTACTTGGCATCGATAATCATCTGCAAATCGTGCCAGTTTTGATGCCAGCATATTGAACAAGTCAGGCTCTGCATGGCGTAAACGTTCAACGGATTCATGCGGCAGTTTTCGGCGTAACTCCAGAATTACAGCTCTATCCATTAGCGTATCAGCCAAGCGACCTATGCCGGAAATAGCTTTAGCACCCCATACATTGAACTTGGTAGGTGTAAAGTTTTCGCCAACAACGCGGACGATATAGGCACTATCACGGGTATGTCCGCAATTGATAAGACCTCTTAACTCTTCATTTTCTCTCATAAAAGCATCTGCCTCGTCTACCAGCAATGTCGGCTGCCATGCATCAATAGCGCGAAATAAAGCGGCTGGTGAAATATTGGATGCGGTTAATGGCCGATTTACCAATCGGCCCATTAGAAAAAGCAACTGCGATTTTCCGCAACGTTTTTCTGGTGCCGTAATCACTGCCAGCGGCGCAACCTGGACTACATCAATAAAATGCGTCATTGCCGCCCATAAAACAACAGTATTTACAGTGTCCGGTTCACACACGATGAAGCGGCGGACGCAAGCGGCAATATCGGTTAGTAGTTGTGCCGGGTCTACCGGTTCGGGCCACGGCTCAACGCTGTCAATTTCTAAACCGGTGCTGTTGTTGCCTTTGCGATCAGCAAAGACCAATTTATCAAGTGTACCGGGGCGAATCTTTAAAGCCTCGGCTTCAGCTTTACGCACCCTGTCATAGTCCATTGGCGAAAGTGCCGCTAAACGTTTTATGGCGGCATCATCGTTACCGTCATCCATTGGGTCAAGTGCAAGATTCAAATCAATAACGGCGCTTTCAACATCATCTAGGTTTTCGATAAGTACATGTTTTTGCGTACCCGATTGCGAATCAACTTCTTCAGCCAGCTTGTCAAACAAGTCTTTCGTTGATTCATCATGTAAGCCAATCATCAAGCTACCTCCGTGGCATTCAGCATATCGTTCCAGTCATAACCGATCTTATCAGGCAGAATATATTTACCGCCTACGGCCAGCGCCGCCGATCTGGCCGCTTTTTGGCCGGTACCGCTTTTGTCGTTATCGCCTGCGATTATGATCTGATCATTTGGGTACAGATTTCTCATAACCAGCGCAACATGTGCAAGGTTTCCTGCATCCAGGGCAACCACGATAAACAAGCGAGTAGCTTGATGCAGACTAGCGCCCGTGGCGTAACCCTCGCAAATCAATAGGGTTTTGCCTAACTTGTCGCCAATAACTGAAAAACAGCATTTTTTTTTGCCGCCTGACAAGAAGCGCTTGTTGCCTTCGGCATCGATGAATTGCAAATTAACGATTTGCTTGTTTGAGTCGTACATCCTAATAACTAATGACCCACGATACATACGTACCCGGTACGGTTGAATGCTTTTTTTAATAAGGTAGGGATGTTGGTGTTGCTCTGCAATCGGACTTGCCTTACTCCAGATTAGCACGGCTTTGGTTGCTGCTTCGGTTTGGCGTTCTTGCTGTTCTGCTGCTTGCTGCTTGCACACGGCTTCTGTCTTTATTCGCATATCCAAAGACATCGGTACGCATTTACCTTTGGGTGTCCATTTTCCAGTTATACCGGTCTTAAAATGCAAGTACCAGCCAGCAGGATTATGGTTGGCATGAAGAACATAAGCGCCGTTTTTAGTACCGCGTCTATCACCTTCAACGTAAACACGGTGCAATTTGCCGTCGGCGATGATAGCCTCCCTGACAGTCATGCCAGCGTCGGCCATAGTGCCAATGAACTGATTTTCAACTTCTCGAATTTCCATCTGATTTCTCCCCGGAGCGGGAGTTGCAACCATCCACGAAACAATAAATAGTTATCTTATTTATGGAAGCAGTGACGCAACAACTCACGGTCAAGTAACTGGTTGCGGTTTATAGATGCGATTTTTTGATGATGCCCGCACCGTCCATATGTTCCAGTAGGGCCATAATGTCAGCTTTACGCCATGCGGTTGTTCTCTCGCCCAATTTTACGGGCTTTGGGTACTTGCCTGATTTAACGCCCGCTAGAAATGTTGATCTGCCTATCGGCAGTATCGCCTCAATACCACGCTTACGATCTCCGACAATTTGCCAGACCCTCAAGTATCCAAGCGCAAAAGCTTGGTTGGATGTTGCTGTCATTTGATGCACTCCTTTGTGCTAATTAAGACGTAACAAGTATCCATTGGCCTTTTAAGCCTTTTTGCGCTGTTTTCCGAATTTGAATTGGAGAAAAACGATTTTTATAACCTTATGACTTTATTATGAATAATTTTATGTATTTTTCGCCGGATTAAACTGAAAAATGATTACACCCAGTTAATTAGCGTAAAGCGAGCTAAGTCTATTTTTTAGCATTCTTAACGATTTGGTGAATCCTTTGCCGGGTCAGACCTGTGCAATCGGCCAGTTTGCGGAGTACCGTTTGTTGATATTGCAAATTAGGACTGCCTGATGTTTCAGTTAAAAACATAATTGCTTTTATCCGGTCCTGTTTTTTCATTAAGCCGCCTGATAAGTGCAGATAAGCCAGATAGATGTCTTTATCACGTTCCAACGTTCGTGCTTTTCTAATCTTTGCGAGTTCTTTCGCGGCCTTAATGGCGCGCCTTTTTCGGCCTTTATCATCAAGTGGCATGGGATATTTGAATAAGTAAGCTTTAGCAATGGAATTAATGAGCTGTATCTTATTGGATTTTCTGAGATGCCAGTTAAACTACTTCATGCCGCATGGGCCTCAATGTGGCCCTACCTATTAGACTAAAAGATTTATCACCTAAAAAACATGACTGATATCCGATTGGCAGCCCCAAAAAATGAAAACCCTTTGTTTAACCGTAAATTTATCAAGAAAACCATAATCGCTAACTGTATTCTTAAAAATGGTGAAATTCCTGATCAGCAAAGAAAGATTATTGAAAGACGCTTAAGTAATCACGCACACAATAAAAAAGCTAAAGAAAGCACACAAAATCATGATTTTCTATGTTTCTTCAAAGAATTATTGGGTTACAAGTCAGTTGGTGACCAGAATAATGCAAAAAGATGGGATGTACGCACTGAACTCAAAGGTATTGATTACGCTCTGGGTGAGTTTTCCAAGGCAAAAAAAACAGTGCTGGTACCGTTTGAATTGAAAGGTCCTGATACCTACGATCTAACCCGCCCTATGAAAGGCAGAGCAGAATCTACTGTTGATCAGGCAACCCGTTATGCCCTCAATAGCCAAGGCACGGCAAAATGGTTTTTAGTGTCAAACTGTATTGAATTTCGTCTCTATAAATTCCCCGATTCAACCATAAAATATGAACAGTGGTTTATTGAAGACCTGATACGCCTGATGAATATGCCCGTTTTGTATTATTACTGAATAAAGACAACCTGCTAGGCGGTGCAACAGAAAGACTGTTTAATGAATCGGAGCAAACAGAAAAGGACATAACCAAACAACTCTACTTTGATTATCGTCAATTACGAATTGACTTGATTAACGGCTTAAAGAAAGACAACAACAGCATTCGCCGTAAAGCAATGGTTAGGCTTAGCCAAAAGCTGTTAGATCGCATGCTATTTATTGCCTTTGCCGAAGATCGGGGCTTGTTGCCTAGAAGCACCTTGCAGACTCGGATTTTCACGCTGCCTAATCCAGGTTTTAGTATATGGGATGTGATAAAAAGACTCTTTATCGACATAGATAAGGGCAATCCTAAGCTCGACATCCCGGCTTACAATGGCGGTCTTTTTGCGCCTGATCCAGAACTGGAAAAACTAATAGTTAACGACGAGCTGTTAAAAAAGTTTAAAACCTTATACGACTATGATTTTGATAATGACATTGGCACGCCGGTGTTAGGGCATATTTTTGAACAATCCATTGCCGATTTAGACGAAATTTACGATACCATTAATGAAGAACAAGAATTACAAGGTAATGCCAAAACCACTACTGGAACATCAGGCAAGCGCAAGCAGGACGGCATTGTTTACACCCCGGAATTTATCACTGACTACATTATCGAACATACTTTAGGTGATTATTTAAAACAGCAGCAAGCTAACATTTCTTATGAACAAGATAGCGCGGCTTACTGGTTAGCTTATCGAGGCATTTTAGCCCATACCCGAGTACTAGACCCTGCTTGCGGAAGTGGCGCTTTTTTAATTGGTGCCTTTAAATATTTAAAGGCTGAATACGATTTTGTTAATCGCCGTATGAATGAGCTAGAACCACAACATTCTGATTTGTTTGGTTTGGATTTAGACGCAGATATATTAAATAACAATCTGTTTGGCGTTGACCTTAACCCGGAATCAATAGAAATCACTCAATTAGCGTTGTGGCTGGAAACCGCTGAAAAAGGCAAAAAACTTAAGCCGCTCGATAAAAATATTCAGCAGGGCAACAGTATTATTCATCACAAACACGCCGACAAGCAGGCATTCTTGTGGAATGTGCAGTTTAATAAGATCATGCAAGCGGGCGGTTTTGATGTCATTCTGGGCAATCCGCCGTATGTGCGACAAGAACGTTTGAGCGAGATAAAACCGTATTTACAGGAACACTATCAAACCTTTCATGGCGTGGCCGATCTCTACACTTATTTTTTTGAGCTTGGGCTTAACTTGCTCAAGAAAGGTGGTCGCTTGGGCTACATCTCCTCGTCCACGTTTTTTAGAACCAACAGCGGCACACCCTTGCGTGAATTTTTAAAAGCGCATAGCAACTTATTGACCGTGATTAACTTTAACGATTATCCCGTGTTTGAAGGTGTAACTACTTATCCGGCCATATTAATCATGGAAAAACCGGAACGAAAGCAACGTAAGCAAGCGCCTAAATCAGACTTTAAGTTTTTAAACATTACCGCCAAAAAAGACCCACAGAAAAGCGCATTAAAACAGCAATTACAATCTGATTCCGGTGTTATGAAACAAGCCGCGCTGAAAGCCGAAGCGTGGCAGTTAGAAGATGAACGCTTTGCCAATGTGCGGCAAAAAATCACCAAAGGCTTCAAAACTCTCAAAGAAGTTTATGGTTCGCCTTTATACGGCATAAAAACAGGATTGAATGAAGCCTTTGTTATCAATCAACAGCAATACGAGCTATTAAAGCAGGATGACCCGGACGGAAAGATTTTAAAGCCATTTTTGGAAGGCAAGGATTTAAACCGCTGGCGGGCTGAAAGTAGGGATTTGTATTTGATATTGTTCCAAAAAGGATGGACGCATCAACAATTAAACTATCCAGAAGGTGATGAAGGATTAACTGAAGCTGACGCATGGGATTATTTACAAAGTCACTATCCTAAAGTAGCCGAACATTTGAGTTCTTATTCTATACAAGGACGCAAGCGAGGCGATAAAGGCTATTTTTGGTGGGAGATGAGGTCTTGCACTTATTATGGTGCGTTTGAAAAATCGAAGATGGTGTACCCAGACTTATCGCAAGGACCAAAATTTCATTTTGACGAAGGAGGTAGTTTATTTCCCAATACAGCATATTTTATATCTAGTGGCGATAAATATTTATTGGCTCTACTAAATTCAAAACCTATATGGTTCTTCTTAAAAGGTATTTCAGACGCAATTAAAGGTGGCGAATGGCGAATCCGTTTATTTTCTCAAAATATTGAGCGCATACCCATTCCTAAAGCATCACCCGAACAACAAAAAACTATCGCTGATTTGGCCGAAAATTGCCAAACCAACGCTAAATATCGCTATGAATTAGAGCAAAAAGTACAACGCCGCTTGATAGAAAACCTACGCCCAACAAATAACCTTGAACCGCTGAATACAAAACTAACTGAATGGTGGAAACTGTCAACAATCACTGAATTAGTGATCGAAGCAAAAAAAGCCTTTAAGTTAAAAAAGTCTGAAACCTTAAAAATTGATTTAACTGATCCTGCTCAACAAGATACCTGGGAAAAATATCTCAAAGACAATACCAAAGATTGGCAGGATTATACTCAAACCATTAATAGCTTAGAGCAACAAATAAACACCGCCGTCTATGCCTTATTTAAACTGAAGCCTGAAGAAATCAGTCTTATCGAATGTGGCTAAGGAGACCCAGCTCGGGAGACTTTGAGCCAAGGGCTAACAGCGGGTTTAATGATACCCGCAATGTCGGAAATAGACTCAGCAGACACCGCGCCTAAAGTGGAAAAAACTACCAGGAAATTAAAAATGCATAATCACACTTTTCATCCCGACCACTTTTTTTATTTTCTTGAAAGCCAGGTTAATAAACTCGTGCCGGAGCGACTGGAGCTTTTACCAGGTTTACGCATCCGGTTCAGTAATTTATTACGTGATGAGATAGTTTCGGTGGTGCTGGAATTTGACGGTAGTCATTATGTGATTGCGGTTGCAGCTGTAGGTGAGCCATTGTTCTATAAGCCCATTGATCACTATATTCCCAGGCATTTACTAGATCGTTCTGATCCGTTTGAATGGCAGAGTTTGTTGTCTGTCGCCGAGAAGTGGGTCACAGCATTGGATGGAGTTGACGCGGCGCGTGAGTTTGGGCTGTTTACTCAACACTCGCTGGCTTTAATCGAGAGGATTAGCTGTAATTCGGCCTATGTACCTGAGCAAGAGGCTGACTTAGAAAATGCGGAAAACGCAAGGGCTTTTTACTTGGCCTTGACGCTGGATATGACAAAAGAATACGCCCCTGCTATTGAGCAAAAAGTCCAGGCGGCAGTCAGGAAAATATATAAGTCAAGGCCTGCCAATGGCATGGTTGGTGATGAATGCCAGACCGAATGGCAAGAGCTGGGTGCGATGGTGCTTGACGGCACCCACTTGCTTTTAGATATGGGTATCCATCAATTACAACTGACTGTTGCCTGTGAGATAGAAGCGTTAAGCCGCTCTGACAAGCTAGCTCTGTGGTTTAGTAACTGCGGTTACATAGAAGATTATGTGTCCGATAACAAGCCCGACGACTCGTTTGAGTTGTCAGAAGATAGCTATACGTTTGAGGAAATCGTTGAGTCTATTGCTCGAAATTTGCAAAACGATATGGTCTGGGACTGGGAAAAGAGACTGAGTGAAATCGAGAATGCATTGGATAGCGAAGAGCCTGATTCGGATCAGAGCGAACCAGTTTTGGAGGAAACCATTGATCAGTCCGAACACAATACTGAAGAGTCAGTCACAGCCCACGTAGCTATCCTGCAAAACATAATCGATGGAAGAAACGACAACGACGAGCTAATGGGGCTGATGGATAAAATCGAAGCAGCGGCGCAAGCATTGGTTAATGCCAGTTTAGTCGAAGATTTCAACCGGTACGATAAGCTGATTGGTGATGCCGCTACGAAATGGGCTGAATTAGACGTGAAATTCAACGGGTAATGCCGCCCTAGCAATAACCGAAGGCAAAAACGAAACATACTCGTAGTTTAACCTTGCTTTCTAATCGGTATTACTTGCGCCCCATTCTTCAATCCATCCAGATAATCAGCCCACGATTGCATCATGCTTCGCCGTTCATCGAGATATTGCGCCCGGTTATAGGCGGCTCTTACAGCATCTCTTGGCATGTGGCACAATTGCCGCTCGATGGCGTCCGGACTCCAGCCTTGTTCGTTGAGTAGTGTCGATGCTGTGGTTCTGAATCCGTGAGCGGTCATTACATCACTGTCATAGCCTAATGTTTTAAGGGCGGTGGCAATGGTTCCATTTGACATAGGTCTGCCATCGCCACGGCTTGAAGGGAATACATAACGTGCTGAGCCGGTAAGTAGTTTGATTTCTTCCAGTATCGCCATGGCCTGAGTTGATAAGGGTACGATATGCAATACTTCGGTTTTGGTTACAAAGTAACGCCACTCTTTAGCCTCCAGATCAACGTCTTTCCATTCCATTTGTCTGATTTCACCAGGGCGCTGGAAGAGTAAGGGGGATAATCTTAATGCGCATTGCACCACAAAAGTTCCATGATAGCTGTATATATCTCTCAACAATTGCGCTACTTCTTTAGGTTCAGTCAATGCCGCTCTATGCTTTACTTTTTGTGCAGGTATCTGTGCAGCTACTGCTTGCGCCGGGTCATAATCAGTAAAGCCATGAGCGATTGCGTAACTAAACGCCGCACTTATTTCACTATGTACCCGGTGTGCAGTTTCAAGTTTTGCGGTAAGTGGTTTAATCAGTCTGTAAATATCGGGTGACTTAATCTCACTGATAGCCATGCTTCCGATAACTGGGAATACATACAGCTCAAAACGTCTGATTTTCTTTTGGTGAGTAATATCTCTGACAGTGTGAGCGATTGAAGCGAGCCAATCACGTGCTACATGCTCAAAACTGTTAAGCATGGGTAAGCCAGCATCAAGACGACTTTTGTTTTCAGCCGCCAATTGTTTAATGGCCTTTGAATCTTTTCTGGTATTGCTTGGGTCTATGCCTTTACTGATTTCTGTTCGGGCTTCCTCAGCCTTGCGCCGGGCATCCGCTAAGCCGGTGGTAGGATAAACACCCAGCGATAAAGTTTTGCGCTTTCCATAGATGCTGTAATCCAGTCGCCACCATTTAGAGCCACTCGACTTGATGAGAAGATAAAGGCCGCCTCCATCACTTAAGCGTTGGTCTTTGTCGGTGGGCTTGGCGTTCTGAATCGTTGAAGGTTTGAGTATGTTTGTAGCCATTGCAGTAAATCCAGTGTAGTAATAATGCAGTAACTTTTGTTACTGCTTCGGAACTACTGTAAAACTTACTGCTTAGATTGTCGAATGTTACTGATCATCGTTGTATGTCATTGGACAATAAAAAACCCGCTAAGCCTTATGACTTGCGGGTTTATGTACGTCTTTACACGGCTCTGAACCTAAATTTGGTACCGAGGGCCGGAATCGAACCGGCACGATGTCACCATCACCGGATTTTGAATCCGGCGCGTCTACCAGTTCCGCCACCCCGGCAAAGAACGCATATTATAAGAACACTTTTCCAGAAATGCCAGTTATTTTTAAGATGAATTCATCAGCTTAACCTGATAATATCATCGGCTATGAACAAAAGTGATTTTAACTACTTATTACCCGAAGCGCTAATTGCTCAAAAACCCCTGGCGGAGCGCGACGCAAGCCGTCTGCTGTGCATGAATCGGGATACAGGGCAAATAGCTGACAGACAATTTACTGACCTTATTGAGTTAATAAATAAAGACGATTTAATGGTTTTTAATGATACCAGGGTCATTCCCGCCCGGCTGTTTGGCAAGAAGCAAAGCGGCGGCAAGGTTGAGATTCTGGTTGAACGTATTCTTGATGATCAACATGCCATTGCACACGTTAGAGCCAGTAAATCGCCAAAAGCCGGGGCTTTGATTGAACTGGAGGCAGGCTATCACTGTAAGGTGCAGGGCAGGGCGGATGATTTGTTTGAGCTGGAATTTACGGGAGTGAATTTATTAGCGCTATTGGAACAAATCGGCCATATTCCATTGCCGCCTTATATTACCCGTGCCGATGATGAGTCCGATCTGACCCGTTATCAAACTGTGTTTGCCAGAGAGTTGGGTGCTGTAGCTGCACCGACGGCAGGTTTGCATTTTGACGTGGCGATGATGGATAAGATCAAGGCCAAAGGCGTGCAAACCGCTTTCGTGACTTTGCATGTCGGCAGCGGCACGTTTCAGCCGGTCCGGGTGGAAAATTTATCTGAACACCTGATGCACAAGGAATATTTTGACGTATCTCAGGCAACTGTTGATGCGGTGAGGTTAACCAGAGACAGGGGAGGTCGGGTAATCGCTATCGGCACGACCGCGGTGAGAGCATTGGAATCGGCGTTCGGAAGTGGACAGCTTGAGCCCGGTTTTGGTGATACGGACTTGTTTATCACCCCCGGTTATCAGTTCAAGTCAGTCGACGCCATGCTGACTAATTTCCATCTTCCCGAGTCCACCTTGTTGATGCTGGTTTCAGCATTTGCCGGTTACGATTCCATTATGAACGCCTATCAACACGCTATCGGTCAATCTTATCGATTCTTCAGTTATGGCGATGCGATGTTTTTGAGCCGTTGATCTTTTTACAAGCCTTGAGGCTGTAAATTATGGACCGCCACGGACATGAGCTGTCGCCAGATAAATTTCACAAATGAAATTGATCAAGGCCATAATTAAGCACAGCATGGCGGCAACAAATAGCGAAGCTATAATCACCGCCATATCGAGACCGATGAAGGCTCCCAGAAACAATACCGCAACGACCGAGCAAATCAGCAGCAAGCAGGTCGTGCACAGGCCAATCGCCCAATGAATCAGGCGGGCGCGTTTCTTCAAGATTTTTAGCTCAGTCTGAGCAGCTTGATTTATTTCGCTATCCGGCAACGAGCTCTTATGCAAGAATCGCGACCTATCAATAATGCGAGCCAAACGATTAGTCAATACCGATAAGATACTGGCAACGCCGGTCACCAGGAATACTGGCGCCACAGCAAGCTGTATGGCATGGGCAATCGCGGTGACAGGAATTTCTGTGATCATTAACAGACCTTATATTGAATTGTCCTCATTCACGAAGAAACGAGGTAGTTAAGATTCAGCTTTCTGCTCGCGGGCCAATAAATTTTGTACTGCGGTCAGCGGCGCCAAGTCCTCATATAAAACTTTATAAGTCTGTTCAGTGATAGGCATTTCGATAGCGTATTTCCTGGACAGTAAGAATGTTTGTTTTGCTGCTGAAATACCTTCTATTTCCTGGTTAATTTCCTGTCTGGCCATCGCCCCGCCTTTACCGAGTCCCAGGGCCAATCCAAAACGCCGATTTCTGGACTGATTGTCGGTGCAGGTTAAAATGAGATCGCCAAGGCCGGCTAAACCCATAAAGGTTTCCTGTTTAGCACCCAGTTTAACGCCCAACCGGATAATTTCATGAAGGCCTCGAGTGATTAATGCCGCGCGCGCGTTAGCGCCAAAGCCAATCCCGTCGGCAATGCCCGCAGCGATAGCCAATACATTTTTTACAGCACCGCCCACTTCTACGCCTATCATGTCCGGACAGGTATAGGTCCTGAAACATCCGCCATGTAGGATTCCGGCTAATTGCATGGAAAAATCCGCCTGAGATGAGGCAATGGTGATGGCGGTTGGTAAATCGATTGCAACCTCGCGGGCAAATGTGGGTCCTGAAATAATTGCAGCCGGAGTTTGTTCGGAAAATACCTGGGCGACTACTTTATGCAGTAGTGAGCCGTCATCAGGATTAAATCCCTTGCTCGCCAAGGCTATTTTTACGCGCTCCGATGTATAGGGTTTAAGTTGTATCAGCGTATTTTTAAAGGCATGGCTGGGCACGCAAACCAGCAACAAGTCGCTGAATGCAGCAACTTCAGCCAAGTCATCGCTAACGGCAAGAGCTTCAGGAAAGGTTATTTCAGGCAAGTAGCGCTTATTTTGGCGATCCTGTGCCAGAGCGGCGATATGTTCGGGATTATGTCCCCATAATAGGGTTCGGCATCCGTTTCTGGCGGCCAGAATGGCAAGAGCAGTTCCCCAGGAGCCGGCTCCCAGGATACTTATTTTCCTGTTCATCAACTGAATTAATTAATGGTTTCTGAAACTGGAGCTTGCTGTGCTTGTTGCAGGTGCTGTGCATACAACGCATCAAAATTTACCGGAGCTAAAAGCAGTTGAGGAAATCCACCTTTCGCGACCAGATCAGAAACGGCTTCGCGTGCATAAGGGAAGAGAATATTCGGACAAAAGCTGCCGACCATCGGCCCCATTTCCTGGTCAGTAAAACCGCTCAAAACGAATATGCCGGCTTGATTAACTTCAACAAGATAGGCCGTTGTATCAGCGCTTCTCACTGTGATGGTAACAGTAAGCGCTACTTCATAGAGTGAGTTTTCCAAGGATTCAACATGAGACCCCAGGTTAAAGTCTACGGAAGGCTCCCATTTTTCGGTGAAAATTCTGGGTGAATTGGGCGTTTCAAAAGACATGTCTTTTATGTAGATTTTTTGGATAGAAAATTGTTTTTCTACAGCGTTGTGTTCTTCAGCCATGATGATATTTTATGATTGGAGTGTTGAATGTGTCAGAGGTGCAGGAACTTTATGATTGCCTGGAGCGGCAGTTAAGCTCCGCTTTTAATTCTGTTTTTGCTGGTTATTTTGACAGGTAATTTATAGTCATTTACCCAGGCTTGCATGCCTCCGGTAATAACAAAAACCTGTTCAAATCCCGCTTTCGTTAAAATTTTACCGGCGGAAGCTGAGCGGGTGCCGGTTTGACAGGCAATAAGAACCGGTTTTTTCTTATGGTCTTCTATGGATGGCAGACGTTCAGGCAATTTGCCTAAAGGAATATTTAAGGCTTGTTCAATATGACCGTGAATAAATTCGGGCTCGTCGCGCACATCGATAACAAGCGTGTCTGCGTCATTCATTTTGGCGACCGCCAGCAGGGGCGAAATGCCTTCGAATTTTTTAAAAGCGGTATCGAAGAATTCCTGGATCAGTAAATAAGTAACAACTGCCAACGAGAGAGAGAGGATATAGTGATTTAAAATGAAATCTAGGTAACGGTCCATGGATCAGTGTAAGTTAAGGTTGAATAGTAAAAAGTAAATCAGAGCTTGGAACAAAAAACGTCTTTCATCATTTTAATGAGCATCAGCATACGGTCATCATCAATAAAGTAATAGACCCGGTTGGCTTCTTTTTTAGAGCCGAGAATATTTTTTTCCCTGAGAATGGATAAATGCTGGGAAATATTGCTCTGGCTGGTGCCGACTTGCTCGACAATGTCTTGTACACTAATTGAATTATTGCCGAGGACGCATAAAATTTTTAGCCGTAAAGGGTGAGACATGGCTTTTATGCAGCGCGCCGCTTTGGCTATGTCATTATCGTCATATAAACTGTGCTCGTTGTTAGTGTCCATAGGCTACTTGATGCTACTGGTTTATTGGGGCTTAAATAAAACCAACCCCTGAGGAATTATTTATACACAACTGTTGCTAACGTGTATTAATATAATAGGCATTTTGCCTGTTTATCAAACCGACAATATTGCGAAATGATACCTTATTTTCAGTCAATTTGGGTAATGGATAATACAAGAATGCAAGTGAATCAGTTTGTATCCGCAGTTTAACGCGGAATTTGTTTTAGTATTTGGAGATAAATAAAAGATGTTGAATAGACCAAAGCCTGTAGTGTTGTTGATTCTTGATGGGTTCGGATACTCATTGGAACGGGAAAATAACGCCATTGCGATGGCTCATACACCGTGTTGGGATCAATTGCAAAAAGACTACCCAATGACCTTACTGGATTGTTCCGGACGCTCGGTAGGCTTGCCTGATGATCAAATGGGTAATTCAGAGGTTGGGCATATTCATATAGGGACCGGTCGTTATGTGCCGCAGGATTTCTCCAAAGTTAACGATGCTATAGAAGATGGCAGCTTTTTTACCAATCCGGTGCTTTGCCGCGCGGTCGACCTTGCGAAAGAAAAAGGCAAGGCCTTGCATTTGATGGGCTTATTATCGCCCGGCGGAGTACACAGCCATGAAGAGCAGATCATGGCGATGATCGAGTTAGCCGCAAAGCGCGGCTTAAATAAAATCTATGTGCATGCTTTTCTGGATGGACGGGATGTTCCGCCTAAAAGTGCAGGCGATTCCATTAAATTACTGGAGGCCAAATTTGCCGAGCTCGGCGTAGGCCGTATCGTATCGATAACAGGCCGCTTTTATGCGATGGATAGAGACAACCGTTGGGATCGTGTTAAACACGCCTATGACCTGATCGTTAAAGGCGAAGCCGGTTTTTATGTGGACTCTGCGATAAAGGGTCTTGAAGCCTCTTATAACAGAGGCGAAACGGATGAGTTTGTTTTACCGACTGCGGTTGTGGATGATAAAGGCCATCCAGTTGCTCTTGATCCGGAAGATTCCATCGTGTTCATGAATTTTAGGGCCGATCGCGCTCGTGAAATTTCTCAGGCAATAACATCACCCAGATTTACTTCCTTCGACAGACATCATGAGCCGCATCCCGGCTATTTTTGCACCTTAACGGAATATCACCAGGATTTCGACTACGATATTGCATTCCCTTCGGTTGATATCAAAAATAGTCTTGGAGAATATTTGTCCCATCTGGGCATGAAACAATTAAGGCTGGCGGAAACTGAAAAATATGCGCATGTCACTTTCTTCCTTAATGCCGGCATAGATACTCCTTTCCCGGGAGAAGACCGGATATTGGTGCCATCGCCCAAAGTCAGAACTTACGATTTACAGCCCGAAATGAACGCGCCGGAAGTGACCGATCATCTGGTTGATGCCATTACCGGCGGCAAATACGATGTTATTATTTGCAATTATGCCAATTGCGACATGGTTGGGCATACCGGCGTCATTCCCGCCGCAATTCAGGCAGTTGAGGCGGTGGATAAGTCGTTGCAGCGTATTGTCGACGCTCTGAAATCGGTGGATGGAAAAATGTTGCTGACTGCCGATCATGGCAATATCGAGCAAATGGTTGATAAAACAACCGGACAGCCGCACACCGCGCATACGACCAATAAAGTGCCATTGGTTTATATTTGCGGAGATAAGCCATTAGCTTCCGGTGGGGGGCTATCCGATCTGGCGCCAACAATACTGACTATCCTCGGTGTCGAGCAGCCTTCTGAAATGACCGGTAGATCGCTTATTAATGCCGCTGCTTAAATCTGTGAATGAGAAAAAAGCTGGTTTTTTATTTTTTGTTAGGTGTATTGGTCAATAATGTCCACGGGGAAGATTTACAGACCGGTAATGACCTCAATAAAGTCGAGTCAGATATTGATGAAGTCAGGCAGGACATGCAGCGTCTTGCACAGCAAAAAGATTCTTTACTGAATCTGCTGGCGGACATTGAAAAACGCTATGGTGAAACTGCCGCTTCATTGAAAGCCTTGCAGGCGCAAATTGAAAAAAAGGGTCAAAGCCTCGATAATATCCGGCATGAAATTCAAATTTACCAGACCGAAATAGAGAAGCTGAGCAAAGAACTGGCTGGCCAGGTAAGGTCAGCCTATGCCATGGGTCAAAAAGACAAATTGAAGTTGATGCTTAATCAGCAAGACCCTGTCTTGTCGAGCCGGATGATGGTCTATTACGATTATCTTAATAAGGCCCGCTTATCAAGACTTGCTGATATGGATGCTTCTGTTCAGCATCTTGATCATCTGGATAAACAAAAACGAGTCGAAACTGAACTGTTAGAGCAAAATCTGGTTCGCAAGAAATCAGAGCAGGCAGCGCTTGACGAAGCCAAAAAGCAAAGAAATAAATTACTGGTGCAAATCAACGATGATGTCTTATCACACGAAGAGCAGCTCAGCCAATTACAGATAAGCGAAAACAGGCTGAAGAATTTGATGGCTTCACTGCCTGTTACAGAAGAGGAACTTGCTGTTGATACCGATCAGGCCAACGAATTATCCACTTCTACGGAGAATTCCGTTGAACTTGAAACCGCTTTTCCTGCGCTCAAAGGTAAACTGCCTTGGCCGGTTAAAGGCAGATTGACACAAAGATTTGGAGAATCTCAATCAGAAGGTCTCAAGGATGGCGTGCTGATCGATGCCAATGAAGGTATGGAAATTCAGGCGGTAACCAAGGGTAAGGTAGTCTATGCCGAATGGTTGCGGGGTTATGGCTTGTTGATGATTCTTGATCATGGGGAAGGCTATATGACCTTGTACGCTTTCAACCAAAGCCTTTATAAAAAAGCCGGAGAGTCCGTTAAAGCAGGGGAAATTATAGCTTCAGTCGGACAAAGCGGTGGACGGGCCCAGTCGGGGTTATACTTTGGGATACGTAAGGAAGGTGTACCGGTTGATCCGCTTGCATGGTGTAGAAGATAAACAGGCTTTAATGAATCAAGCGTTAAATGATAAGATATTAAAGAATCAAGAATCCGGAGTTTTTAGACACATGCTAAAAAAGAAAGCTATTTTTATTTTATCGCTTGGCATCATGTTGGGTGTTTTTATGGGGGTTTGCGGCAGCGTTTCTGCTGAACGTAATAATGCCGGAGCCGTAACTGATAACGACACACTACCCTATGAAGATTTACGAACATTTACAGAAATTTTTGGACGTATAAAAAGGGATTATGTGGAGCCTGTTACCGATAAAAAATTACTGGAAGATGCGATTCGAGGCATGTTAAGCGGCCTGGATCCCCATTCAGCCTATCTGATCCCGGAAGAATACCAGGAGCTCAAAGAAGGCACTACCGGACAATTTGGCGGGCTGGGCATAGAGGTCACTATGGAAAACGGCTATATTAAAGTCGTTTCACCTATTGATGATACGCCGGCTCAAAAGGCGGGAATAAAAACCGGAGACCTTATTATCAAGCTCGATGACAAGCCGATTAAAGGTATGTCTTTGACCGATGCCGTGAAAATGATGCGCGGCGAGCCCGGCAGTAAAATTCTCCTTACCATTGTGCGGGAAGGGGAAGAGGCGCCTTTAAAATTATCGCTCACCCGCGACATTATAAAAGTTAAAAGTGTCAAGAGCCGGATGCTGGAAAAAGGTTATGGTTATGTCCGCATTAGCAGCTTCCAATCCGGCACAGGGGATGCCCTTAAAGCGGCTCTCGCCTCTCTAAAAAAAGAAAACGCAGGCATGCTAAAAGGTCTGGTGCTGGATTTAAGAAATAATCCCGGCGGAGTTTTGAACGCGGCGGTTGAAGTCAGTGATGCCTTCTTAAAAAGCGGGCTTATTGTCTACACGGAGGGACGTATAGAAAACTCCGAAATGCGCTTTAATGCTGCACCTGACGACCTGATTGACGGCGCTCCGATAGTCGTATTGATCAACGGCGGTTCTGCGTCGGCTTCCGAGATTGTAGCCGGCGCTTTGCAGGACCAAAAGCGTGCGGTAATTATGGGAGAAAAATCATTCGGAAAAGGCTCTGTGCAAACGATATTGCCCACCAGTAACGGCGCTGCGGTTAAATTAACGACAGCGCGATATTACACGCCTTCCGGCAGATCAATACAGGCCGAAGGTATTGAGCCGGATGTTACGTTGGCCAGAGTGAAACTGGAGTCACTGGATAAGGCTGACGTTATATCAGTTAAAGAGTCTGATTTGTCGCATCATCTGCAAAACGGCAAAAAGATTGTCATTGAGGAGAAGGTGGATATGGATAAAACCAAGGTCGGCCTGGATATGGAAGATTATGCTTTACATGAGGCGCTGAACTTATTAAAAGGCATCAGCATCATGAAGAAGTAATCTCAGCTATTAAAAAAGCCTGTCTCAATATTGCTGGGATCGGCTTTTTTTATTCCTTCGGTAATGATTGTTTTACAGTAACAGTTTCTCGTCAATTGCTATAAAACGGTCGGCTGCATTGATCAGCGCTGGAGCGGTTAATGCAGATACGCCGTACACTTCGGTTATGGCGTTGCAATGGTTGCGAATTTTATCCAGCAGCAAATCAAAATCGCCATCTCCTGATAATAGAATAATCACATCACATTTGGCTGCATACTCGATAATATCCAGCGTAATGCCTACGTCCCAATCGCCCTTCGCAGACCCGTCACTGCGTTGAATATAAGGTTTCAGCTTGACTTCAAAACCGATATTTCTCAATATCTGCTGAAAGTTCAATTGCTTGCTGTCATTTTTATCGATGGCATAAGCAAAGGCTGCAACGACCTCTCTATCGGCAGTTGCCTGAGTCCAGAATGCATTGTAATTAAAATGTCTTTGATAAGTTTGCCTGGTGGTGTAATAAATATTCTGCACATCAACGAAAATGGCGACTTTGTCCATGAGTTATTTTATAAAAGAACAACAATAGTCGGCAGGCGTATAGACTTTTACCGTGAACGCTGAATTAGCCGGAACATTAAACGATTTACCACCGGTTATCTTTTGCCACTGTTCTGTTCCAGGCAATAATACATCAAGGTCACCATCAATGATTTCCATCAGTTCTTTATCCCCTGTGCTGAAGGTATACTCACCCGGCAACATAAACCCTAGTGTTTTTAAAGAGCCATCCGCAAAACGAATTGTGCGGCTGCTGACGTTGCCGCCGAAGTAGACATTGGCTTTTTTGACGACGGTAACGTTATTAAATTCCGGCATGTATTCCTCTATGGAAAAATAGTTAAAACAGGGGCGCAATCATAACAGATTGCTGTGTTGCTGGGTTATAAAGCATATTCGTGTGAGTTAACCAACCCACTCAATTTTAGGATCGACAGCAGTAACTTTCTGAATAATACTGTCAAGTTCCTTGTCTGGAGTATAAGAAATCAAAAATATATCGACAGTTATACTTACGCAATGTCTTCATATCGATCAATATAATGTTGGAATGTCCACCGATACCAAACAATTGAGCCGCTTTTTCTTGCGTCAAACGGTCGTTTGCCATCCTCCATACGCTTCTTCTAACCTCATCTTCCGAGTCTCCTGTAACCATTCTGGCTCCTTCATCTCTCCTTGGCACAGTATGAAAACCGGACAGATAATGTCTATAAACCCGGACAGTTTATTTGTTCTTAATATAGTGAAAAGGCTCAGTTGATATTTAATTTTTTTCTGATTTAATTCATTAACAATAATAAATCTATCCAAGGTTAAGACAGAAGATTCTTTAACTCCACTTCGAAGCTAGAGCATTTTCATTTTGTCTCTAATTCCATTTCTACTTCATAGATGAAATAATAAGCCGTGCTTTATCATGGGGGCGGCGATGGCGAGAACGGCTAGCGGGAGAGAATTTCTGGAGCAAGCCAAGGCTTGTTTAGCAAAGGCGAAGACGGTCAATGAGTTGCGACAGGACCAGGCGGTGGTGCTACCGCTGGAGTTGGGGATATCCCTGGAGCAAACGGCCCGGTTGCTCGGTGTTTCGAAGGGATGGGCATGCCAGCTGCGGACCCGTTTTATCCGCAACGGTGGCCAGTGCAATGAGGCAGGTCCTGGGCGTGGAGGGAGACGGCG